>JANLTP010000010.1:0-2681 GCA_031363055.1 Burkholderiales bacterium
TTTGCGCAGCGCGATAAGTGGAAACTCTGGGGATCAAGCCAGACTGGAAGCCATCTGGCTAGAAGGAGTTTGCGCGCAAAGTCACGCTTGAGCGGGACCACGCCCTTTCCATTACGCGGCCAGCGGAGTTACTGAAACTTAGTCGAGGCACGGCGTATGACCTGCCTCAACTCGATACGCCGAAATCCTCACGGCGCGCGCCATCAATTGAACGGTTCAGAAGGAAGTGCGCCGCACGCACAGCCTTTCCCTCAGTCCTGAGTCGGCGATGCGTCACGCCTCCAAGTCGACGTCGCCGACGCTGTGGACCAGAATTACCGTGTCGAGATGTTCCATGACACGGTAATAATTTTCGGCGAAGACCTGGGCGCTGCCCGGTTCCGGCGGATCGAAACCCATGAACACCACCGCTGCCTTGCGCGATCGCTTGCGCATCTCGGTGACAATGTCGTCGGCGACGATGACCTCGATTTCGGCATCGATCCGTGCGGCTTCGACCAGCCGCCTGAGATGTTCGGTGACGCCGGGCTTCGCCGACTCGTCCGGCACGACGTTGAGCACGCGGATGGGGTGGTCGCGAAACTCCCGGTTCTGCACGAGCAGGTGCCCGAGCATCAGCATCAGTGATCCGTTCTCCCGCGTGTGCCACCACAGGTCTATGGTGCCCTTCGGCGCCACCCAACGCGCGCGTTCCTCTGCGCACTTCACGATGACGATGTTGCGGTAGAAGTCGCGCAACAGCCGCAGGATGCGGCCCATCGGCTCGAGCCGTGCCGGGTCTTCGGTCCACCCCAGCATGATCGTGTTGGGCCGCACGCCGCCGATGCCGTAACACTGCAGCATTGCCTTCACGCCGGCGATCAGATCTTCCTCGACGACGACGACCGGAAACGCATGTAACTCCTCAGCCTGAATGAATTCCCGCAGACGGCGCTCGTGACGCCGGCGCAGCTCGATACGATGTTCGACATCGCCGGTGACGACCTGCCCGAAGCTCAGCAGGCCGCGACCGGCACTGAGCCAGAATCCGTATTCCGCCAGGTGATAGCGGTTCCACACACCGCCGGCGAGCGCGAGGATCATCGGCCGCCAGTTTTTCGGGTGATACGATTCTTCCTGGAGCCGCAGCAACGCCTTACGCGCCTGCTCGAGCGCGACTCCGCTTTGCACGTCGCCGAAGCGCGCGCGCACCTCTGCGCGCCCGATGTAACGGTACAGGCCCCACATGCCGGCCACCGCCACGGCGGCCCACAGCGGCGCCATCAGCAGCATTGCGACACCGCAACCGATCGCGCCGGCCAACGAGATGGACCAGTGGCTGAACCGGAATCGCGGCCGGAAGCTCGGGTTCTTCGAATAGCCTTCGTAGAAACACGCCAGGTTCAGCATCCCGTAGGTCACCATGAAGAACATCGTGATGATCGGCGCGATGAGATCGAGGTCCGCGACCATGATCGCGCCCTGTGCAATCAGAAACGTCACCGCGGTCGCATAGCGGGGTTCGTTGGAGACGCCGCTGCCCCGCGCGAGCCAGCGGATCGCCGGAAATATCTCGTCCTTGGCGAGCGCCTGCAGTACGCGCGGTGCGCCCATCATGCTGCCGAGCGCAGATGACAACGTCGCCGCAAACACACCGACCACGATCAACACCGACACCAGCGCGATGTCCTTCATGACGAAATTGTTGGTGATCAATTCCTCGCGCGACGCCACGCCGCCGAGCAGCAGCACCATCGACAGATAGATCAGCGCGGTCACCGCGATTGCGGCGAAGGTGCCGAACGGCAACGACTTGTCGGGCTCCTTCAGGTCGCCCGACATGTTGGCGCCGGCCATGATTCCGGTTGCCGCCGGAAAGAACAGCGCGAACATCGTGAATACGCTCTGCCCGGGCGTGTAGCCGGCATGCAGGTTCGCAACCGCCGTGTGCGGCGAGAAATGCATCAGGGCGCCGAGGTAGAACGACAGCAACGAGATCCCCAGCACCGCGAGAATTCCGAACTGCACCTTGATCGTCCAGCTGGCGCCGATGAACACGCAGATGAAGACGATAACGTTGATCGTCGTCGCGACCAGCGGCTGATACGCCTCCGATGCAGGGAACGCATTCGTAAACGCTTCGGTGAAACCGATGACGTACATTGCCACCGAAACCGCCTGCGCCAGAAAAAACACCACGCCGATCGCACCACCGAATTCCGGGCCAAGACTGCGGCTGATCAGAAAATAGGCGCCGCCGCCTTTCACCCGGGTGTTGGTCGCAACACCCGCCAACGATACTGCGGTCAAGGATGTGATCAGCTTGGCGCACAACACGATGATGATGGCGTCGATAATCCCGGATTGGCCGACAATCTGGCCGAAGCGCAGGAACATGATAACGCCGAGGATCGTGAGCACGTTCGGTGTGAACACACCGCTGAAGGTACCGAAAAGCGTGCGAGACGAGCCCGCATCGGACGGCGCATTGGATGCGTCACTCATGGCGGTTGCGAATCCTCTGTGATGTTGTGGGACGTTGCGCGGAAGCGGCGCTGGCGCCGCGCGATGTTACATAAGGTGCAGCCAGTGATCCCGTACAAACCGTCATATGCGGCAGATCAAGGCGCGGTCGATGCCCTGCTGGCCAATCCCAACGACGGCATGGTCAATAACGAAGCCAACGCGACGCTATTGCTCGG
>JANLTP010000066.1:0-2981 GCA_031363055.1 Burkholderiales bacterium
TCGTCGGCATTGAGCACCACACCGGGCGCGCGCACTTTGGCGCTTTTGATCGCACCACGCCGGCGCAAGATTTCCTTGCGCCACGCCAAGGCAACACCGGCCTGGGTTTCATAGCGAATCAGCGGCAAATAGACCTCGAAAATATCGTCAGCCCGATCGCGATCACCCGCCTTCATCGCTTTATAAACTTCGGTCAAGAGCTCCGGATACGCGACCCCGGTCATCGCACCATCGGCGCCGCGAGCCAGCTCAAGCGGATAAAACAACCCGTTATTACCGACCAGAATCGACACTCGCCGTTGGCCCTGCGCTTCGAGCGCACGGATGCGCGAAATCTTGGTCAGGCCCGGGCTGTCTTCGGCCTTGAGCATGACCACCTGCGGCAGTTCTCGCAGGATCTGACTGAACACCGGCACCGACATGTAGACGCCCGTGACCACCGGATAGTCCTGGATGCATACCGGAATATCCGGCCCCAGAGCTTTGCAGGCCGCTACATAAAAATTGAAGAACTGTTCGTCATGCTTGACCGTGGCGGGCGGCGCGATCATGACGCCAGACGCACCGGCTTCGATGGCGGCCCGCGATAGAGACGCCATCGCATCAAAGGCCGGCGCCGACACGCCGACAATGACTTGAACACGGCCTGCTACCCGTTTCAGAAATCGCTGCATGACGGCCAGCGATTCTTCCTGCGATAACTTGTTCGCCTCGCCCATGATGCCCAGAATGGTCAGTCCATCGATCCCGAAGCTCAAGTAGAAGTCGGTCAGCGTGTCGATGCTGTCGAGGTCGACTTCGCCGGAATCCGTGAACGGAGTCGCAGCGATGACAAAAACACCTTGGGTATCAGCATGAATATTTGTCATTGCGGATTTTGCCGTTGTGGTTTTGATAGAAGAGGTTTTTGCAGACGAGGTTTGAGTATTCATACGACGATTATCGACAGCTTCCCCCTTGAAAGGCAAGTTGAACTCGGAAGCCAACGTAAATCGGACACAGCACGACTCGAGGTTAGACTATGTGGCTGCCATTCACTCACCCGAAAACCAAGCCATGTCCGCACTCGATCCCCAGACTCAGGCCCTGATCAATTTTTTCAAAGCGATGAATCGACCGGAACTGTGCGACCTGCCGGTTGCGATGGCGCGCACTATTTATCGAGACGGCCGGATCTACACCCAACCCGAGCCACCAGCGGTAGCGCTGACCCGAGACTTCGAGATCCCTGGCCCCGCTGGCAAGCTGACGTTACGTGAATATCGACCGATCAACAGCGCATCCGAAGCACGCCTGCCTGCCCTGGTGTTCTATCACGGCGGCGGCTTCACGATCGGCGATCTCGAATCCCATGACGTCCTGTGCCGCGAACTGTGTAATCAAGCCGGCTGCGCGGTCGTTGCGGTTGACTATCGGATGGGTCCTGAACACAAATTTCCGGCAGCGGTAGACGATTGCTGGGCGGCCACACGCTGGGTCGTCGGGAACGCGGCGACATTGAAGATTGATCAAACGCGCATCGCCGTCGGCGGCGACAGCGCAGGCGGCAATCTGGCAGCGGTCGTGGCACTCATGGCCCGCGATGCGCAATTCGGTGCGATCAGATTTCAACTGCTGATCTACCCGGCTACCGATCTCGCCGCGACCTTGCCGTCGCACAAGACCAATGGCAGCGGCTACCTGCTGACCAACCGCGTCATGAACTGGTTCATGAGCCAATATATAGGCAGTGAGAAGGACTACCGGGACTGGCGCGCATCGCCACTGCTAGCCACGAGCCTGAAGGGTCTGGCACCGGCGCTGGTCATGACGGCCGGATTCGATCCGCTGGTCGACGAGGGTAAAGCCTACGCCGATCGGCTCACGCGCGAGGGCGTCAAGACCGAGTACGTCTGTTATGAAGGTCAGGTGCACGGCTTCATTACGATGGGCAAGTTGATCGTGCAAGCCAATCAGGCGGTGAGCCACTGCGCGAAGGCGCTGAAGGCCGCATTAGCGGTCTGAGGACGGGCGCAAGTGCGAACCAACGCCCAGCAACGAGTCAAGATGCTCGACGAACGCATGGCGCAACTGAAAATTTTGCGTGATTGTTTTGCGGCATTTGTCGCCGACCCGTCGCAGGCTTTTGATCCCGAATGTGATCTGCTGTTGAGCTTCGCAGCAGCCGGCAACAATCGCGTGCGCAATCGTCCAAGCAAAGGTAATGACTGATGAAAAAACGTACGTTTCTGTTCTCGGGTTTGGGCCTTGCCGGTGCCTTGATGGTAGGCTGGAGCGTGATGCCGGCACGCGCGCGGCTGAACGGCAAAAATCCGCTACCTCCGATCGCAGGTCAACTCGCCCTGAACGGCTGGGCCAGAGTGGCCGCCGACGATACCGTCACGGTGATTATGGGCAAGAGCGAAATGGGCCAGGGCGTACACACCGCGCTGGCCATGATGCTGGCCGAGGAACTCGATTGCGACTGGCAAAAAGTCAGGATCGAGCACTCGCCGATTGACCCCATTTATAACAACATCGCCTCGATGGTCGATGGCCTGCCATTTCATCCGGATGACCACGGCGCAGTCAAGCGTTCGGCACAATGGATGGTCGGCAAACTGATGCGCGAGTTCGGCGTCATGATGACCGGCGGCTCGGCCAGCGTCAAAGATCTCTGGAGCCCGATGCGTGATGCCGGTGCCATGGCGCGCGCCAGTCTGCTCAACGCCGGAGCCAAGCGCCTCGGCGTCGATGCTGCGCAATGCACGGTCGAGAACGGTGTCATCTCGGCCGGCAGCAAGCGCATCAACTTTGGCGAACTGGTCGCCGCTGTGAATAAGGAAGGCGCGAGTCTGACACCGGCCAGCAGTTGGACCTTGAAGGACCCGACAAAATACAAGCTGCTGGGCAAGCCGCAATCACGAATCGACAGCGTCGCAAAAACCGATGGCTCGGCCAAGTTCGGTATCGATAGTCAACCCCCCGGCTGCCTGTTCGCC
>JANLTP010000075.1:0-69961 GCA_031363055.1 Burkholderiales bacterium
GTTGATTTTTGTGGTGGCCGTGCAGTTCATTGGTCGATCGATCGAATCATGGTTCGATATTCCAGTGGAAGAGGCGCTCGCCTCCGGGCTGAGTCTCGGTCAAGCGGCGCTTAACTCGCAACTGGCCGAGCTCACCCAGAAGGCCAGGACCATGGCCAGTGATTTGTCCGAAGTTCCGCAACCGAACTGGGGCGTCGCCGTCAATCGAATGCGCGATCAATCGGGGGTTCAGGATGTGCTGATTGCCTCGGGCGCGGGCCGCGTGGTGCTGGCCAGCGGCAATCAGATTTCGCAACTGATTCCGGAGTTGCCGCCGGCCGGTGCGCTGCGGCAAGCGCGCATTACCCGCTTGTACGCGGGCCTCGAGGGTGGCGGCGAAACCGCCCGTGACAAACCCCTGAAGCTGCGGGTCATCGTGCCGATCGCGACGCAGGGTCAATTACTCGATGACGCCCGATTCCTGCAAATTCTGCAGCCGGTATCGTCAGCCGTGGCGGCCAACGCCGAGGCTGTGCAACAGGGCTATCGTGATTACAAGATCCTGTCTGCGACCCGCAACGATCTCAAGCGCCTGTACAGGACCACACTGACCTTGATTTTTCTGTTGACGCTGTTCTCGGCGATCGCCGCAGCCTTTCTGTTGGCCGGCTGGTTGACCGGCCCCTTGTTCGAGCTGGCCAGTGCCACGCGATCGATCGCCGAGGGCGACTTTCGAACCATCAAGGACTATTCGAGTCGCGGCGAGCTGGGCGTACTGGCGCGCTCATTCAATGCCATGAGCCGTCAACTCGAGGAAGCGCACGGCCAGGTCGAGCGCAAGCAACATGAACTCGAGGAAGCCAATGCGCGCTTGCAAAGTGTGCTGTCGAACTTGACCGCCGGCGTGATGGTGCTGGATGCCGGCTTCATGCTGACCTTGGCGAATCGCGGCGCCGATCGTATCCTCGGCGTATCGCTGAGCGAACATCTGGAGTCGCCGCTAGAGGCGTTGCCGCGATTCGGTCGCCTGGCCGACGAAGTCCGCGAGGCGTTCCACGATCAGGCCATCGCCGGGCAGCCGAGCTGGCAGCGACAGTTCTCGTTGCCGCGCAATCGCCAGGCCGAGTCGCAGACCGCTGACAGTACCGGCTATCAGACGATTCTGGGGCGCGGTTCGGTGCTGCCGGAGGGCAGCGTCGGTTATGTGATCGTGTTTGACGACATCAGCGATGTGTTGTCCGCGCAACGGGCGGTTGCCTGGGCCGAGGTCGCGCGCCGCCTCGCCCATGAAATCAAGAATCCGTTGACGCCGATTCAACTGGCCGCCGAACGCCTGCAGATGAAGCTCAGTGGCAAGTTGGCGGCCGGCGACGCCGAATTTCTCGATCGAAGCGCGCAGACGATCATTAATCAAGTCGGCGCCCTGTCCGTCATGGTCGATGAATTTCGCGACTACGCTCGATTGCCCGCCGCGCGTTTGATACCGCTGGCGATCAACGATCTGGTGCAGGAGCTACTTCACCTCTATGCCGGCGGTGCGCAGGCCTCGACCTTGTCGGTAAACCTGGCCGCTGATATCCCCGACATACTCGGAGATCGCGCGCAATTGCGTCAAGTGATTCACAACCTGGTCAAAAACGCGCTCGAGGCCGTCGAGGGCAGGGCCGAGGCACGTGTCGAAATAGTGACTGAAAAGGTCGCTTCCAAAGATGGCGACACTGCCGTACGTTTGATCGTCCGTGATAATGGTCCGGGGTTTGCTTCGGCCATGCTGGTTAGAGCGTTCGAGCCTTATGTGACCAGCAAGGCCAAGGGAACCGGATTGGGACTTGCAATTGTCAAGAAACTTGTCGAAGAACACGGCGCCCGTATTGACGCGGCGAACCGTACGGGTGAGCAGGGTCAAATTCGTGGCGCGCATGTATCAATCTTGTTTACCAAATTAGCAAAAACGTAGAAAAATCCGATAATTGCGAGATTAATCGTATAAACTACGAGAACTATAGATACACGCCGGGTGGGAAGACAATATGGCTGAAATTCTGGTCGTCGATGACGAAATTGGTATCCGGGAATTGCTTTCAGAGATCCTGGGTGAGGAAGGTCATACCGTACTGTTGGCCGAAAGTGCCAGCCAGGCGCGCAAGGCACGCGAAGACAATGCGCTCGACCTGGTGCTGCTGGACATCTGGATGCCCGACACCGATGGCGTGACCTTGCTCAAAGAGTGGGCGTCGGGCGGCAAACTGACCATGCCGGTCATCATGATGTCCGGTCATGCCACGATTGACACCGCCGTTGAAGCGACCCGCATTGGTGCGCTCGACTTCCTTGAAAAGCCGATCGCCTTGCAAAAGCTGCTGAAAGCCGTTGAGCAAGGTTTGAATCGCGGCCGAGCGCAAGCCTTGGCTGCTGCCAAGGCGGCGTCTGCAGCGACCCAGATGTCCACCATGGGCGGGGTCATGCCGATCTCGCTGGGCATTCGTCCACAAATGTTAGGTGGCTCGCTGCCCAGTGCGCCGAGTTACGAAACCGTCAGCGGACCGCATACCGGACCGAGCGGTTTCACCACCATCCCGTCGGGTAATCCCGGCGCCGCCGTGGCGATTCGCGACCTGCCGCTCGATATTCCGTTACGCGAAGCGCGCGATGCGTTTGAGCGCGCCTATTTCGAACATCATCTGTCGCGCGAGCACGGCAGCATGACGCGTGTGGCCGAAAAAACCGGGCTTGAGCGTACCCATTTGTATCGCAAACTCAAACAACTCGGAATTGATCTTTCTCGCGGCGCCTATCGCAAACACAGCAATTGAAAATCGTGATCCTGGGCGCCGGCAGAGTCGGCGCCTCGGTGGCTGAAAGCCTCGTTTCCGAGCGAAACGACATCACCCTGATCGACTCCAGCGCCGAGGCGCTGGCTCACCTGCAAGACAAATTCGACCTGCGCACCTTGCACGGTAGCGCCACGTCACCGCGGTTGTTGCGCGAGGCCGGCATTGAAGATGCCGACATTCTGATTGCGACCACCGCCAGCGACGAAACCAATCTGGTCGCCTGTAAGCTGGCCGCCCAACTGTTCAATGTGCCGACCCGGATTGCCCGTATCCGCTCGCCCGAATTTCAGAATCAACCGGCGATTACCGGTGATGGCGGCTTCTACGTCGATCATCTGATTTGCCCCGAGCAAACCGTCACCGATTATCTGCACAAGCTGGTCGAATTCCCCGAGGCGTTGCAGGTGCTCGAGTTCGCCGACGGCGCGCTCAGCCTGATTGCCGTTCGCGCCTACGCGGGCGGGCCGCTGGTTGAACATCCGCTGCGCGACCTCAAGACCCAGCATCCAAATATCGATATTCGGATTGTGGCGATCTTTCGAGATGATCGATCAATTCAGCCCGATGGCGACACGCTGATTGAACCCGGCGACGAGGTGTTCATTCTGGCGGCCAGCGAACATATCCGCACCGCCCTGTCCGATTTGCGGCGTATGGACAAACCGGTGCGACGCATCATGATTGCCGGCGGCGGCAACATCGGTTTCCGGCTCGCCCTGGAGCTCGCCGGCAACTACGAAGTCAAGATCATCGAAGCCAATCGCGCGCGTTGTGAGTTCCTGGCCAGTCACCTGCCCTCGAAGGTCATTGCGCTGCATGGCGACACGACCGACGAGGATCTGCTCGACGAAGAAAATGTCCGCGACATGGACATGTTCATCGCGCTGACCTCGGACGATGAAAACAACATCATGGCGTCGATGCTGGCCAAACGGATGGGTGCCCGTCGGGTGATTGCGCTGATCAACCGTCGCGCCTATGCCGAACTGATGCAGGGCAGCCGCATTGATATCGCGATTACGCCAGCCCTGACCACGATTGGCGAGTTGCTGCGACACATGCGACAGGGCGATGTCGTCGCGGTCCACTCGCTTCGACGCGGTGCAGCCGAGGCGCTCGAAGCCGTCGTCCACGGCGACACCCGCTCATCCAAAGTGGTCGGCAAGCGGCTCGAACAGATCGCCCTGCCCAAGGGCGCGACCATTGGCGCCATTGTGCGCAAGCGCGGCGTCGGCGAGAACAAGAAGACCGAGGTCATCATGGCGCATCATGCGACGGTCATCGAGGCCGAGGACCATGTGATTGTTTTTGTCAATAACAAGAATATGTTGCCGCAGCTCGAGAAACTGTTCCAGGTCAGCGTCGGTTTCTTCTGATCCAAAACAGACCGATCGCAATCGGTCAGCGCAGGATCACTTCAGGCGTAGTTTTTCCCGACAGCCTCGGGAAAACCCCAACACTTTGCCGCTGACAAGTGCTTCGCAAGTGCCTAGCATTGAGGCCCCTTGCAAAGCAGTATGTAAACGGAGACATTCATGACCGAAAACAAAGCACCGCGCCGTAAATTCATTGCGGGCGCGACCGTCGCCGCAGGCGCGTCGACCCTGGGTTTCCCGATGATCGCCCGGGCTCAAACCACCACCTTGCGCTTCCAAAGCACCTGGCCGGCCAAAGACATTTTTCACGAATATGCCAATGACTTTGCCTCCAAAGTCAACGCCATGGCCGGCGGCAAGCTCAAGATTGAAGTGTTGCCCGCCGGTGCGGTCGTCAAGGCTTTTGACTTGCTCGATGGCGTCAGCAAGGGCTTGCTCGACGGCGGTCACGGCGTGCTTGCTTATTGGTATGGCAAGAATTCGGCGATGGCGCTCTGGGGTTCCGGCCCGGCGTTCGGCATGGACCCGAACATGGTGCTAGCCTGGCACGAGTACGGTGGCGGCAAGGCCATTCTCGACGAGATCTACAAAGGTCTGAACGCCGATGTCGTGAGCTTTCCGTATGGTCCGATGCCTACCCAACCGCTCGGCTGGTTCAAGAAGCCGATTGCCAAGGCCGACGACCTGAAGGGCCTGAAGTATCGGACGGTTGGTTTATCGATCGATATTTTCACGGCGATGGGTCTGGCGGTGAATGCCTTGCCGGGCGCAGACATTGTGCCGGCCATGGATCGCGGCCTGCTCGATGCAGCCGAGTTCAACAATGCCACCTCGGACCGTATTCTGGGCTTCCCGGACGTTTCCAAGGTCTGCATGTTGCAAAGTTTCCACCAGTCGGCGGAGAACTTCGAAATTCTGTTCAACAAGAAGAAATACGATGCTCTGGCTGACGACTTGAAGTCGGTCATCAAGTACGCCGTGCAGGCCAGCTCGGCCGACATGTCCTGGAAAGCAATCGATCGCTACTCGAAGGACTACATCGAGTTGCAGGAAAAGCAGGGCGTGAAGTTCTACAAGACGCCGGATGCGGTTTTGCGCGCTCAGTTGGCCGCCTGGGATGGCGTGGTGGCCAAGAAGTCAGCAGAGAACCCGATATTCAAGCAGGTCTACGAGTCGCAGCGCGCCTTTGCACAACGCGCCGCCCGTTGGCAGAACGACACGCTGGTCGACTACAAGATGGCCTACAACCACTTCTTCAGCAAGAAGTCCTGAAGACGGCTGTCTTTTTACCGTCTCCCGACTGTTTCTTGACCGTCTTTTGACCGTCTCGTGACGGTGTCTTGACCGGCGCGGTTGCCCTGACCGCGCCCTTGTCGCAGCATTCGCGAACCCTCGATGAGGGGGTTCGCTCAAAGAGCCCATGTCTACCGATCGATTCCTGAGTGTGATTGACCGTATCAGTACGACCGTGGGGCGAGCCTTTGCGTGGCTCATCATTGCGCTCATGTTGCTGGTCTGCTCCGACGTGCTGATGCGTTATGCCTTCAACAAGCCCAGCAACTGGGCCTTTGAAGTCTCGACCATGCTTTATGGCGCGCTGTTCATGATGTGTGGCGCCTATACCTTGGCCCAGAACGGCCACGTGCGCGGTGACTTCCTTTATGGCTCCATGAAACCGCGCACTCAGGCCATTCTCGATCTGATTCTGTATTTCCTGTTTTTCCTGCCCGGCATCGGCGCGCTGGCCTATGCCGGCTATGACTTCGCACACAACAGTTGGGTCATCAACGAACACTCGAGCATTACTGCCGACGGGCCACCGCTTTATCCCTTCAAGATGCTGATCCCGGCGGCTGGCGCCCTGGTTTTGTTGCAGGGCCTGGCCGAGATCGTGCGCTGTGTGCTCTGTATCAGGACCGGACAGTGGCCGGCGCGAATCAGCGACGTCGAGGAGATCGATATCGTCAAGACGCAGCTCGAACAATCGACCTACGTCGATGCAGCGGTGCGCGATCAGGCAATTGCCGGCGTATCGAACATTGAAGAAGCTGCGCATCAACGCGCCAGTGGAGCGCAGAAATGACCAGCGGCTATTTGGGATTGTCGATGCTCGGGCTGATCGTGATGGCAATCATGATGGGCTTTCCGACCGCCTTCACGCTCATGGGTCTGGGCATGCTGTTCGGCTTCGTGGCGTACTTCGATCCATCGCAATCGGCGATCGCCAACCGGGTGTTCGATCTGATGGTGCAGCGAACCTATGGCGGCATGACCAACGACACCTTGTTGTCTATTCCGTTGTTTGTGCTGATGGGTTACGTGATCGAGCGCGCCGCGCTGGTCGATCGCATGTTTCACGCGGTGCAGCTCGCGTTTCGTCGGCTGCCCGCCTCGCTGGCGGTGGCCACCTTGATCGTCTGCACGTTCTGGGGCATTGCCAGTGGCATTGTCGGCGCCGTGGTGGTGCTGATGGGCGTCATCGCCATGCGGCCTATGCTCAAAGCCGGT
Organism: Burkholderiales bacterium; assembly: GCA_031363055.1. Classification (GTDB taxonomy): domain Bacteria; phylum Pseudomonadota; class Gammaproteobacteria; order Burkholderiales; family Burkholderiaceae_E; genus JANLTP01. The sequence goes on from JANLTP010000075.1 coordinate 6,698, forward strand.
TACGACGTTCGACTCGCGGCCGGCGTCATCACCGCCGGCGGCACCTTGGGCATTCTGATCCCGCCGTCGGTCATGTTGATCGTATATGCAGCCGTGGCCGGCCAATCGGTGGTCAAGCTTTATGCGGCCGCGATGGTGCCGGGCTTTCTGCTGGCGTTTCTCTACCTCGTCTACATCATTGCCTGGGCCAAGATCGATCCGTCGGTGGCGCCGAGCCTGCCGCCCGAACTGCTGAAGATTGACGTTCCGAAGGCCAAGCAGCAACTGGCGCATCAGTTCGGTGGCAATGCGCTGCTGGCCGCCATCAAGGCAGTATTGAACCCGGGCGCAGTACGCCGGGCCGGCGCCAGCGAGATCGCTGCCAATGCATCGGCCGCCGCCATCGAGGCTGACCCATCGCTGACCCAGCCGTTGACCTATCGGAGTGCCTGGACGGCCCTGGGCGTGGCGTTGACGCCGCTGGCGCTCAGCGCGCTGCTGCTGGGAGGGGTCTGGTGGTACGTGGTCATTCACAGCGCGCCAGCGGCTGCAGAAGCGCCGGTATCGATGAGCCAGGGTTTGGCCGAGCCAAAGGTAGATCCAAAGGGATCGTCGGCGAACGCGGCGCCCTCGGGTGGCGTGCAGGAACCTCCAGGCAGCGCTTCGGAAGGGGAAATCAAGGAGCTGGGCGCGGCAACCACCGGCGGTGTTCGGGAACCGGGTACGAGCCGGGCGGGATCGTCGCCTGCCAAGGATGAACCGCCACAAGCGTTGGGCGGTGGTTCGGAGAGCGCTGGCTCGACGTCGTATGCGAGTGGCGTCGGTAGTGTGCCGGCGGCGTTTTTTCCGGTGTACTGGTCGATCCTGGCGATCTCGGCGATCGGCCTGGTGCTGTACTACCGCAGTTTTCGGGTCGAAAACCTGCAGGTCGCCAGCCTGCTGATCGAATCGGTCATGCCCCTGGCAGTCCTGACCATCCTGGTGCTGGTCGTGATCCTGTTCGGCATTACCACGGCGACCGAGTCGGCCGCCGTTGGCGCGCTCGGTGCGTTCCTGCTGGCCTGGCAGTCTGGACAATTAACCTTCGAGAAGACCAAGGAGGCGGTGTACCTGACGGCCAAAACCACGTCGATGGTGTGCTGGCTGTTTGTCGGCTCGGCGCTGTTCTCGGCCGTTTTTGCGCTGCACGGCGGCCAGGAAATGATCGAGAAATGGATTCTCGGCATGAATCTGTCACCGCTGCAGTTCCTGATGCTGTCACAAGCGCTGATCTTCATTCTCGGTTGGCCGCTGGAATGGACCGAAATCATTGTGATTTTCGTGCCGATCTTCCTGCCCCTGCTGGCGCACTTCCAGGTCGATCCGCTGATCTTTGCAACCTTGGTCGCGGTCAATCTGCAGGCCGCTTTCCTGTCGCCCCCGGTGGCCATGTCGGCGTTTTACCTGAAGGGGGTGTCGCCGCCGCACGTGACCTTGAATCAGATCTTTGCCGGCATGATGCCGTACATGTTCATCGTCATCATCTGTATGGTGCTGCTCTATGTGTTCCCGCAGATGATTCTCTGGTTCCCGGAGTTCCTGTATGGAAAATAGGCGGCCGCCTGAAGCCAGAACTGTGTAGCCAAAAGTGTGAAGCCAGCCGACGCCCAAATGAAGAAAAGTCACGCTTGACGAGGTGCGCCGCCGCCGGCCGACGAACGGTGTGACAAGGGTCACGAAAGGTTGCCGGCACACTGCGTAGTATTCATTTCACGATGAACGGCGGATGGCAACCAATGAACGGCGCAATGGAATCAGGATCAGGGTTTGGTGAGCAGATCCTCAAGATGGTCGCAAACGGGGACAACCTGGTTTTGCGCGATGAGGAAGTGTTTATCAAGACCAAGATGGGCCGGGTTGAGACCTCGCAGGTTCAAAGCGGCTTGCCACGTCGCCTTCGCATGTTGCTGATTCTCGTTGATGGCCGCCGCAGCATGGGTGACTTTCGTCGCGGTTTGACCCGTTTTCGCAGCCTCGACGAGTGCTTCGACATGTTGCGCAAGATGGGTTACATCGAATCAATGCCGATTCGCCTGGATATCTAGACATAAGTTCTGGAGTTCGGGAGTCCTTTAAAAACCAGTCATGAGGAGGTGAGCGGTCAGCCGCTCGCTTTGTGGGCCTTCAGCTTCGCGCTGAAGGCCCTTTTTTTTCCGCTGGCATAGAATCCGGCGGTTCTCTGCCGTCTCTGCGAACCTTGAAACGCGGTTAAGCGCGTTCAATCCTCGGAACCCTTATGCAGTTAGTAGTAGCGATTGCTCACGTTCTGGGTGGCCTCCTGATGGTGTTCGCCGCAACCTTCGCTGTACCGATTGCCTGGTCGCTGACGGTGGCTGATGGCGTGCACGGCGTCTTCATCGGCACCGGCCTGGCCTCATTCGCCGCCGGTCTGCTGTTGTGGTTCGCGACCGCCAAACATCATCGCGAGGTTCGAGCGCGCGAGGGCTGTCTGTTGGTGGTGCTGGCCTGGGTCATGGTGGCGGCCGTGGCGACAGTGCCACTGATGTGGACCATCAAGGACCTGTCGTTTACCGACGCCTATTTCGAGACCATGTCAGGGCTGACCACCACCGGATCAACGGTGTTGACCGGGATTGATGATTTGCCGCAATCGATCAACCTCTGGCGGCATGCCCTGCAGTGGTTTGGCGGCATGGGCATCATTGTGCTGGCGGTGGCCATCATGCCGATGTTAGGCGTCGGCGGCATGCAACTCTTCAAGGCCGAAACTCCCGGCGCGATGAAAGACGCGAAAATCACCCCCCGGGTTACCCAGGCCGCCAAGTATTTGTGGTTGATTTATGCCGGACTGACGCTGCTATGTATCTTGATGCTGCGCGGCTCAGGTTTGAGCTGGTTTGACGCGGTTTGCCATGCGTTTTCGGCATTGTCCCTGGGCGGGTTCTCGACGCGCGACGCCAGTGTGCTGGCCTTCAACTCACCGGCGATGGAATGTATTCTCGGGGTTTTCATGCTGTTGGCGGTGTTGAACTTCACTACCCATTTCCTGGCGATTCGCGAGCGTTCGTTAAGGGTGTACTGGCGCGACGCCGAAGTCTTGGCGGTCTGGTCGCTGATCCTGGGAAGCGGCGTCATGTTGGCGGCATTTTTGCTTTGGAAGGGGGTTTACCCGGACTTCCTGACGGCCTGGCGGTACGCTGCGTTTAATGTCATTTCGATCGCGACCTCGAGCGGCTACATGAGCACCGACTACGACAAATGGCCGATCTTCGCGCCCATGTGGATGTTGTTCCTGTGTTGTGTGTCGTCGTCCGCAGGATCAACCGGTGGCGGTATCAAAATGATCCGTGCACTGATCCTGCTCAAACAAGCCAAACAGGAATTGATTCGCCTCGTGCATCCGCGCGCCGTGAGGCCGCTGTGCGTCAGTGGGCAGGTGATTGATAACCGCGTGATTCTGTCGGTGCTGGGTTACATGCTGTTGTACGGCGTGACGGTCACCCTCTTGAGTTTTGCATTGATGGCCAGTGGCCTGGACTTTGTTTCGTCGGTGTCTGGCGTTATTGCGTCGATCAATAACACCGGGCCTGGCTTGAATGTGCTCGGTCCGGCACAAAACTATCAAGTACTGACCGATTTGCAGACCTGGTTGTGCACGATCGCGATGCTGGCCGGTCGACTGGAATTGTTGACCGTCTTCGTCTTGTTCACGCCGCATTTTTGGCGCAAATGAAGCGGCCGGACTCAGCAACATGAAGCGGCCGGACTCACAGACGCCGGTCACGCTGGTGCTCGGTGTTTCAACGTCCGCGAAAAGCGCTCTGGTGCGACGTCTGCACGATCTGCAAGATGCCGATTCGCACTGGGCCTGGTTGCTGCAGGACCTCGAGCCGCGAGCAACCGGGGCTTTGAGTTCGACCACGAAAACTTCGGCACCCGCCCGCCAGCGTGACGGCGCCTATCTGCGATTATCCAGCGGCTGCGTTTGTTGCCTGGGACAAGCGGAATTGCAGGCGAAGTTGCCGCAGTTGTTGCGCGCCGGACCGTGGGCGCGAATCGTTATCGAGTTGGCATCGGTCAGTCATCCGGCCAAGGTCATCGATTTTTTGCGCTCGAAAACCTGGCGCATGAAACTCGATATTGAGCAAGTGTTGCTGGCCATCGACAATGAGCAAAGCAACGCGTTGCAGACGCGATCAGCAACGACGCCGGCGCAAATTCTGACACGCGCGCAACTGCTGGCCAGCACTCAGTTGGTGAGTGTCGATCTGAGCGAAGCAGCACTTGCTGCGATGCGTGAGTCGCTATCAAAAATTGAATTGTGTGCCGATCTGACTTGGGTCGATGTTGATGCAGTATCAATCAATCAAGTCACTACAACGCACACCTCATGCGACTTGAGAACAAGCGCTGCTAACACGCATCAATTCGAGTTGCGTTGGTCAGCGCTGCGCGTGTTTGATCGCAAGCGCGTGATGGCGGTCATGAATGAATTTGCGCAATCACATTCACTGCAGAATGCGATCGCGATCTTCGCTACCGAACGCGCCTGGTACGAGTGGCGCATGATCGATTCGAACAGTGATTGGTGTGAGAGTGATTATCGAGTTTGCAATTTACTGCGCATCAAAAATATTGATGTCACGGCCTGCCAAACGCAGCTTCGCGATCTGCAATTCGCGATCGAAGACACGATCACCAACTAACCGCTGGTTGTATCGCAACACGCCATCAATCGGCTCGTTGTGAATGTGCGAAATGAATAACCGCACTCGCCCAGCATCGGTATAGTCTCGATTAGCGCGAGGGGGGATTTAATAAAAATGACTCGATGTTGTTTCCCGGAAGTTCCACGGGTGGCGTCCGTCGGCCTTGACCGCGCGCTTGTCGGTCTTGGGGTGGGCTGGATCGCGGTACAGCCGACCATAGCAAGGTGAAGCAAATCGAAGGATCACTTTTATGCACATGATCTACAACAGCCCCAACTACTGTGTCGTTGAGTTTCGCGATGCAGAGGGGCAATTCGGCGGTTTCGAGATCATGGATAAAGCGTCCCGCCGTGAAATTTTTATTGGCGGCTCACTCGCCCAGCAGTTTCGTACTGAAGTCCAATTGTTGATTGCCAAGGAACCGTCTATTGAAGAAGTCGATGATTTTCTGAGCCAGTTTGACGGCCTGATGCAGCAGCCGCTGACCTTGCATTAACACTCAAACTCGCACAATTGCTTAAAACGGTGTAACTTCGCAGCCTTAACAAATAAAAACGTTATTTCAAACGTTTGCCAATAGAGCGTGGCGTGACCGACGAAGCCGATAGTCCAGGCAAGAACCAGCAGTTTGCATTCCTGAACTCAATGCGCCGGGAGAGAATTCTTCTGGATGTCTATTTGGTCAATGGAACGCGGCTGCGGGGCCGAATTCGCTCCTTTGATCAATATTCAATGGTGATTGAAACCGGTCAGGGTGACGCATTTCTTTATCATCACACGGTCAGCTCGGTCGGCCGGGCACAAGCCAACCAGCGTCCGGGCGCGCGTCGTCCCGGCGGTCCTCCTGGCGTCGGAGCCAACGCGGGTGCTGGCGCAGGTGCCGGCACGGGCTATCGCGCCGAGCCGGGCAACAATGCCTCGGGCAACGAGGGTTCCGGTAGCGACGCCCCGGTGCCGCGCGAACACTTTGAGCCGCATATCGCGCGAGACCCGATGATCCGCCGGCCGGCGCCGCGTCCCGATGGCAGCGAAGGTCCGGTGGTGGTGCGCAAGATCAGTCGGCGCATTGATCCGAGCACGCCGCGCGAATAACCGCGCCAGCGTTTCCCAGAAGTTGTTGATCCGGACCGTCTTGCCGGCAGTCTCCTAAAGTTGTTCCCAGGGCAAGCCGTCAAAACGCCAGCCGTTGAAGGTGCCGCGTTGATGCGCATCGTTCAAATCGCCCTCAAAGCCGTGCAGAACGTTGTAGACGTCCTTGAACCCGGCTGCCTCGAGCGCCAGGCCAGCGTCTACCGAGCGCTTGCCGCTGCGACAGATCAGCACGACGGGCCGGTCGGTCGAGTGGCCGCTGAGTTTGCGGACTTCATTGACAAAGTGCGGATTCAGTTCCCAGTCGACGCCGTCATACCAGGCGACATGCATCGAGCCGACGGCGTGACCGACAAAAAAGAATTCGGCTTCGCTGCGACAGTCGACAAACAGCGCGTCCGGTTCCTTGTGCAGGAACTCGAAGGCGTCTTTGGGCATCAGGTGGTCCATGGTCGTCGGTTCCTGCTCAGTTCATAAGGCGAACCAGATACAGCGAAATACTCGGGAACATCAAGAGGGCCGCGGTTCGGATCGCATCGCTGATCAAAAACGGCACGACACCGCGGTAGCTTTCGGCGATCGGTGTTGTCTTGTCCATGCCGTTGACGACATAGACATTCAACCCCACCGGCGGCGCAATCAAGCCGATTTCAACCACCATGAGCACCAGAATGCCGAACCAGATGGCCTTTTCAGCGGGCGGCAGACCCAACTCCAGCGCCATGACCATTGGAAAGAAGATCGGGATGGTCAACAGAATCATCGATAGCTCATCCATCACGCAGCCGAGCAGGACGTAGAACACCAGAATGGCGCCAATGACCGCCAGTGGTGGCCAGCCCAGACTGCTGACGGCAGCGGCCAGTTGATTAGGCGCCTGAGTAAGCGCTAGCGCCGAATTGAGCATGTCGGCACCGACAAAGATCATGAAGATCATCGCCGACGACTCGGCGGTCGCATAGAAGCTCTGGATAAAGCCGTCCCAGGTCAGTTCGCGACGCAGCAGTGCCGCCAGAAAGGTCGCCGCAGCACCGACAGCGGCGCCTTCGGTTGGCGTGAACACGCCGCCGTAGATGCCGCCAAACACGATCAGAAAGATCGCGCCGATCGGCCAGACGCCGATCGCGCTCTTCAGTACCTCACCGCGGTTGGTACTGGTGCCATCGGGTGCCATGCCGGGCACCAGCCGGACATAAACGGCGATGGCAATGATGTAGCCGATCATGGCGATGATGCCGGGAATGAAGGCGGCCGCAAACAGCTTGGCAATATTTTGCTCGGTCAGAATGGCATAGATGACCAGCACCACCGAGGGCGGGATCATGATGCCGAGCGTGCCGCCAGCGGCCAGGGTGGCGGTCGAAAGCCGGCCAGCGTAACCGGCCTTGCGCATCTCCGGCAACGCGACCGAGGCGATGGTTGCGGCGGTCGCAATCGAGGAGCCGCAGACCGCGCCGAACAGCGCACAGGCGACCACGGCCGCCATCGCCATGCCACCCTTGAGGTGGCCGAGCAGCGCATTGGCAAACTTGAACAGCGAGCGCGACAGGCCGCCTTGGGTGGCGAACTGGCCCATCAGCAGGAACAGCGGAATGACCGACAGGTCGTAGCTTGAGAAACGGCCGTAGGCGTAGCTCTTCAGGAAGTTGATGAGCGGAAACCAGCCAGCCTGGGCGAGATAACCCGTCAGGCCGGCGAAAAACATCGCCGCCGCGATCGGCACGCGCGCCGCCATCAGGACCAGCATGACGCCGAACAGCATCAGTGCCAGGGTCAACGCATTCATGACCGGTCCTTGTGCGATGGTCCGTGCGAGTCGGCCGTTTTCGACCCCATCATGTACAGCGCGATCAGCGCGGTCAGGATCATCGGCGGTGCCATCGCAACGAATGCGATCCATTCGGGCAGGCCCATGAGCATGGTGGTCGAGCCGGCCTCCTTTTGCGAGACCGCGCCGGCCAGGGTGCGCCAGGCCAGCAGTGCCAGCATGATCGCAATCAACAGGGCGCCCAACTGGTCGAGGCGATCACGCGTGGCTTGGGTCGCACTGGTCGTGAAGAAATCGACGATGATATTGCCGCGCCGCCATTGGCAGATCGGCAGGAACGCGGCGACCGCAATCGCCATCGCAAACTCAACCAGTTCGGTATCGCCCAGCAGGGGGCTATTGAACAACCAGCGACCGACGATGCTGGCGGTGGTAATCAAGGTGATCGTCACCATGACCAGGCCGCCAGCGATGGCGCAGGCCTTCGCCAGCCATTCGAGTGTTTTACCCACGATCATTTTCCACGAACACTACCCGCAAAAATTACCCGCGATCATTGCCCAAACTCGTCAACCAGGACCAGCCGTTCGCAGCCGTCGGGCGCAATAGTTCCTGCGCGTGATGAAAGGCGGTGTTGGCCGCCGGCACACCACAGTAGATCGCGGCTTGCAGCAGCAACTCCTCGAGCTCGGCGGCCTGCAACTCGGCCGCTAGCCCTTTCTCAACCTGCAGCCGGAACTCCTCCCAGCGGCTCTGGCCGATACAGAGCGCCAGCACCAGCAAGCGTCGCGTACGATCATCAAAAATCGGGCTGGTCCAGAGCTCACCCCAGGTGTAGCGGGTCAACAGATCCTGAAAACGGGCGGTGAATTCCGAAGTGTCCTTCAGCCGGTCCTCGACGTAGGCAGCGCCGAGCACTTGCTTGCGCCGCTCGAGTCCTTGCCGATAACGATCCTGCTCCGCGCGTTGCCGCAACTTCGGGTCGTCGAGACCGCCTGCGACCGCTTCGCCGCGCAAAAAGCGAACCATGAGATCGCCGACCCGAGCTGGCTGCTCGGAATGCGAGAAATGCGCCGTCGGCAACTCGATATAACGGGCACCCTTGATGGTCTGGGCAATCTGCTGACCCATCTGCGGCGGGGTAGCGGGGTCATGCGTACCGGCAATCACCAAGGTCGGCGCATTGATCTGTGCCAGCAGCGGCACCAGATTCATGTCGCGGATGGCGGCACAACAACCGGCGTAACCGAGTGGATCAATCGACAGCAAGGTTTGCCGGACCGTTTCATAGTGCTCGCTGCGCTTGGCCGCAAACGCCGGCGTGAAGAACCGACCGAGCACCGCGTCGGCAATCGCCGGCATGCCGCCCAGCAGCACCTGGGTGATGCGCTCGTCGAAGCTGCCGGCAACCACCTGGGCGCTGGTGTTGGCCAACACCAGGCGTTGCACGCGATCGCCCGAATGTGCCGCCAACCAGATGCCGATCATGCCGCCGATCGATACGCCGGCATAGAGAAACGTCGGCGCACCGACGGCGTCCGCTACCGCCAGGACGTCGAGGCCGAGCATGTCCATGCAGTAGTCGCCGTGTACGACGTCGGAGGCACCGTGGCCGCGCTTGTCGATGCGAATGACCCGAAATGATTGGGAGAGCGCCGGCATGACCGGATTCCACATCGCGTGGTCGCTACCGAGCGAGCTGACCATGATCAGCGGCTGAGCATCAGCGCGCCCGTCTATGCGGTAGTAGATCCTGACACCGTCCCGAACGGCAAATGGCATAAGCGCTCACTCAAGAGTTGGGGTTGCAGACCAAAGCACGGGCTGCAGGGAAGGGGTTGTACGGAAGGCATCATACAATCAGGCCGGGGAGTAGAAGGTACCTCGGAGCGCTGGATTTTGAAATTGGGGTCGGACGAACCCGCATGACTGCATTAGATCCGTCCCGACAACGCTTGCCGTTACCCGGTTTATTCGGTCTGTTAAAATGAAGCATTAGTAGCCAGACACTGTTGGGCAGCCTCTTGCTCTGAGAGGATGACTGGCAACTTGCCCCCGGCAGGATCTTCAACATGAGCACCCGGCAGTTGGTCAATTGGCCAAAAAGGCTGTGGCGAGGCCTGACGATCGCCTTGACCCAGGTCAGCGACCTGCCTGCCATGCTTCGCGCCGCCTTTAACGTCTATCGCAAGGAAGGCATTCGCGGAGTCCGTACCCGGATCTCAACGTTGCGGCTGCGTATCGGCGCCTCTGGCGGATTATTCACCAATCGCAATGACTACCGCGAATGGGTGCGGCGCTTCGATACCCTTGACGACGAGTCCCGCGCGCAGATTCGGCAATCGATCGCGTCCTTGCCGATTCAGCCGAAAATATCGGTACTCATGCCGGTCTTTAACCCACCGCCTGACTTTCTCGAAAAAGCGCTCCAGTCCGTAGCAAACCAGTTGTATACGCATTGGGAGTTGTGTATCGCGGACGATCTGTCCACCGACCCGGCTGTGAGGCATGTGCTGAATCGATACGCCGCCCTCGATTCGCGAATCCGCATCGCCTATCGCACGGTCAATGGGCACATCGCCCATGCCTCGAACACGGCTCTTGAATTGGTCACCGGAGAATTCGTCGGATTGCTCGATCACGACGATCTGTTAGCCGAACACGCGTTGTACATGGTGGCCAAGGCGATCAACGAGACCCCCGAGCTGGGCCTGATCTACTCGGACGAAGACAAAGTCGACGAGCAGGGCAACCGCATGTCCCCATATTTCAAATCCGACTGGAACCTTGATCTGTTTCGGTCGCAAAATATGATCAGCCATTTCGGCGTCTATCGGACTTCGCTGGTCCGATTGGTGGGAGGATTCCGGCCCGGAATGGAAGGCTCACAGGATTACGACCTCGCACTTCGCTGCACCGAGCAACTCAGCGACCGCCAGATCCTGCACATTCCCCGAGTCCTGTACCACTGGCGCATTCACTCGCGCAGCACGGCGCAGACCGCCTCCGCAAAGCCGTACGCGGTGACCGCTGGCCAGTGCGCGCTGACCGATCACCTGCAACGACTGGGTGTTAACGGTACCGTCGCCACCCTCGAGAATGGTGGTTACCGGGTGAGTTACGCGCTTCCCGATCCGCCACCCGCCGTCACTTTGATCATTCCGACCCACAATCGTCTCGATCTGCTCAAAAACTGCATCGACAGCATTCGAAAACGAACGGCCTATTCCAATTACGACATCCTCATTGTCGACAACAATTCGGACGACGCGGCGACCCTGGCCTATCTCGACCAAATGGCGGCCGAACCGCAGGTCACCGTCGTTCGGGACCCACTGCCATTTAATTTTTCTAGGTTGAACAATCATGCGGTCAGACTCGCCAAAGGCCAATTTGTCGGTCTGATCAACAACGATATCGAGGTCATTGCGGCCGATTGGCTGGACGATATGGTGTCGGTCGCCAACCAGGATGGCGTCGGCGCCGTCGGCGCCCGCCTTTGGTATCCGAACGATCGCATCCAGCACGCCGGCATCGTGATCGGCATGTTGACTTTGGCCGGCCACATCCATCGATTTTTTCCGCGCGGTGCGCATGGCTATTTCGGCCGTGCCTCGCTGCGCCAAAGCATGAGCGCAGTCACCGGGGCCTGCCTGGTCATACGCAAAAGAATCTACGAAGCAGTCGGCGGCATGGACGAGACCAATCTGGCGGTGGCCTTTAATGACGTCGACTTCTGCCTGAAGGTCCTTGAAGCAGGCTATCGAAACGTATTCACGCCGTTTGCCGAGTTGTACCACCACGAGTCGGCCTCCCGTGGCCTTGACGACAGGCCCGAGAAACGCCAGCGATTTGCGGCTGAGGTAAGTTTCATGAAAAAACGCTGGTCTTCGATGTTGAACAACGGTGATCCGGCATACAACCCCAATTTGAGCCTGGACGATGAAATTTGCAGCCTTGCATGGCCGCCACGGGGACCTTCCATTCCCTGAGCCAGAACCCGGTTGGATCGATGTTCAACGGGGGCACGTAGGTGAGCTGACGGTTCACCAACAAAGGTATGATAGAGGGTTGCGGTTCCAAAATCGCGCTCGCCAGCAGGCGCTTCCCGTCTCAATCGGGTATCGCTGCCTCAATTTAGTGTCGACTGGATGTCCTCTAATTCAACGTTGTCCAGAATTCTCCGCAATATCGTGGTCGAACTTCCGGCCACGCCTATTCGGCACTGGGCCTTGATCCGCCAATTAAGTGCACGAGAGATCGCCAGCAAGTATCAGGGTTCCCTGCTGGGTTTTGGATGGACGATTGCGATCCCCCTGATGATGCTGTCGATATACACCTTCGTTTTCAGCACGGTGTTTCGCTCACGCTGGCCGGGCGGCGGCGAAAGTCAAACCGAATTCGCCATTCTGATCTACGCAGGACTGATCGTCTTTGGGTTCTTCGGCGAAGTGATCGGGAGGGCGCCACGGCTAATCATGGACAGTCCTAACCTGGTGAAGAAGGTCGCCTTCCCGCTCGAAACGTTGGCATGGGTCGCGGTCGCAAGCGCCGGCTTCAATGCGTTGATCAACCTGGCCATCCTGGCCGGTTTCATTCTGTTCATCAACGGCTCAATCCCGCCGACCGCCGTATTGGCGCCGCTGGTGCTGGTGCCGCTGGCCGTGCTGACCTTGGGCCTTGCCTGGATCATTGCAGCCCTTGGTGTGTACCTGCGCGATCTGAGTCAATTGATCGGCGTATTGATCTCCGCGCTGTTATTCATCACGCCGATTTTTTACCCGATTTCGGCGGTTCCGCCGAACTTTCAGACCTACTTGCAACTGAACCCGCTGACCTACTATGTCGAAACGCTGCGCGGGACATTGATCTGGGGAAAGCTGCCGAACGCCGAGGGCTTCGTAATGACGTCGGCCGCTGCGTTAATCGTGTGCACGACCGGATTTGTCTGGTTTCGTTATGCGCGACGGGGTTTCGCTGACGTGATGTGAATCCAATGCAGATAACTCATCAGGAAGCCGTCCGCATCGACGGCGTATCGAAACTGTACGAAATTTTCAGTCTGCCCCGGCATCGCCTGTGGCAGTTGCTGACCTTCGGAAAGAAGCGGTTCTGCACCGACTTCTGGGCACTTTCCGACATCAGCCTGCAAATTCGTCGTGGCGAGACCTTCGGCATCGTCGGTCGCAACGGCGCCGGCAAATCGACCTTGCTGCAGCTCATCTGCGGCATTCTGACCCCCACGCACGGCACGATCAACGTCAACGGGCGAGTGACGGCGCTGCTGGAGTTGGGAGCTGGCTTGAATACCGACTTCACGGGGCTTGAAAATGTTCGAATGATGGCGGCGGTTTTGGGTATCCCGTCGGATGACGTCGAGCGGCGCATCCCGGCGATCGTTGATTTCGCACAGCTCGGCGACTTCATGCACCGGCCGGTCAAGTTATATTCAAGCGGCATGATCATGCGACTCGCCTTTTCGACGGCAATCAGTTTTGATCCCGATATCCTGGTGGTGGACGAGGCCATGGCGGTCGGTGACGAGCTGTTTCAGTCAAAATGCATGCGACGGATCGATGAGATGAAATCGAACGGTGCGACCATTCTTTTTGTGTCTCATTCAATGGGAACGATTACCCAGATCTGCGATCGGGCCGCCTTGATTGATGCCGGTCGCCTGCTCGAAGTCGGGTCGGCTAAAAGCGTTGCAGCTCACTATAACAAGCTGCTCTACGGCGGTCCCGCCGCAGCGCGCTCCAGCCCGAACCAGGTGGTCGCACCGCGCCCCGCCACAGGGACCGAGTCCGCGCCGATATCCGAGTCCGCGCCAATATCCGCGCCAGCGTCAGTGGCATCGACAGGGCCGATAGGCCCATCCGACGCAACCGTGTTGCGCCACAACCCGATCCCGATGAGTAGCGACGCGCCTGGTCACATCTTTGAGGCCGGCATCGATGGTTACGACTTTCGCAACCTGATCATCGAATCGGGCGAAACCGTGTGCTTTCGCATGCGCGTACGATTTGATCGCGATGTTCGGGACGTCATCATGGGCATGATGCTGACGACATCGACCGGCGTGGATTGCTACCACACCAATCTGCTGTGCAGGCAAAACCCGATTGATATCTGCAATGCTGGCGATATCTATGACGTCAGTTTTGAGTTCCCGCTGCGCTTGGCCGCAGGCAGTTACATCGCGGTCTTCGACTGCCAGCATGGTCTTCGAGGCGATACAAAATTGGTAGATATCTTCTACGAAGCGTTACACCTGAGCGTTCCGCCTAACCGTCCCGTCGAGGACGGCGGCATTGCCGCGCTGGGCGCCAGGATTCACTACGAAACGACCACCCATGTCAATTGATTTCACTGGAGAGCGGATCGTTCCCGAAGCGCAGAACTGCGAACCGACGTTCGCCGAAAAAATGTATCAGGAGCATGTCGCGCGTTACCACTTCGCGTCGCAACTGTGCGTCGGCAAGGCAGTGCTCGACGTCGGCTGCGGTGTTGGTTATGGTTCACAATTGCTGGCGCAAAAAGGCGCTCGATCGGTGCTTGCTTTCGATTTGTCCGAGTCCGCAATCGGTCACGCTACAGAGCATTTTGGCGCACCAAACCTGGCGTTCGTGACGGCCGATGCCGAGTCCTTCGATTTTGGCAAACAGTTTGAGTTGATCACTTGCTTCGAGTTGATCGAGCACGTCAGCCAACAAGACAAAGTCTTTGAGTGCATAGCGCGTTCGCTAACACCGGACGGCGTGGTGGTGATGTCCACGCCACGGGCCTTGGCCGACAAACGAACTCATTTTCACACCCACGAATACAGTCGCGACGAGTTTGAACAGGCATTTCTTCGTCACTTCAAGAATAGGGCGTTCTATTTCGAGAACAATCATTTTTCCTCCTATTTAGGCAAACAGGCTCCGCATGCGATTGCGCAAGTGGAGTTGATGCGCGATCAGTTCACGCTGGAAGCCGCAGACTACTTTATTGCGGTGGCCTCCCACGCTCCTGACATCGACTTGACGCAGTTGCAGCCCGTGCTGGTACTCAACGATGATTCTTATGTTTTGACGCTGGAGAAGGACATCGGCGTACTGCGCGCCGCTGAGGCCGACCACAGACAAAGCATCAGCAACTTGCGCGCAGAACTCGCCAAACGTGAACGGGAAATCTCCGACGCCCTGCAGAGCGCCGCTCAACGCGAGCGAGAGCTGACCGACGCGCTCAAAAGCGCTGCCGAGCGTGAGGCCTCCACAGTCGCTGATGCAGCCGCTGAAGCCGCGGCACTGGCTACGCGAGTGGCTGCCAGCGATGAAAAACTGCTGAACCTCACGCGGGAGTATCACTCACAACAGATGCGATATGCCGAACTGCACGAAGCGATGACACTCTGCGTGGCGGACCGCGACAATTATCAGCACATGTTGCGGGAAACCCGGGCGTCGTTCAGTTGGCGGGTGACCCGGCCGATGCGCGACACCACGACCGCGTTACGCAGGCTCAAAGTCCGGGGTCGTTCGACGCTCGCGCCGCCAGCCGCTGTGTACGATGTGGCCGCGGCCCGGCCCGATTCAAGTTCAACGGCCAACGAGTTGGCGGTCGCTAAGGTGCCAGGGGCCAGTTATGACGCAGTCCTGTTCATCGGCTGCTGGGAAGGCGAATCAAAACGTTATCGTGTGTATAACGTCGCTGAGGTGATGCGCAATCGCGGTTTGAGCGTCGAGATTCAGTCGTTTGGTCAGATCGGTCAGTTTGTCGAGCAGGGGCACAAGGCGAAGGTTGCCATCCTGTTTCGTGCGCCCTATGACCCGCCAAAAGTCGCCGATCAGTTTCTGAAGTACGCCCGTGATCATCAGATTCGCACCGTGTTTGATGTCGACGACATGGTCTTCGCGCCCGAGATCATTTCACTGATCCACGGTTTCGCGAAATTGTCGGTTGCGGACCAAGCCTTATATAGAGATGGCGTACAGAAGTATCGACAGTTGCTGATGGCCTGCGACCTTGTGACGGTAACCACGCCGTTCCTGAAGCGCGAGGTCGAGAAGCTCGGCAAGACCTGTGCCGTGATTCCCAATACCTTGAATGCTGCTCAGTTGGATATCGCGTCGAAACTGGTCACGACCCCGCGCGTTACCAGCCCTCGTGTCACGATCGGCTACTTTTCCGGCAGCAGCACCCACGAAAAGGATTTCGCCGAAGCGGCACCGGCCTTGCGCAGGCTCATGACCGAGCGCGCCGAAGTCGACCTGCTGGTGGTCGGAGTCCTTGAGTTGAACGACCAGGAATGGTTGCCGTTTGCGAATCGGATTATCCGCAAAGGCTTCCAGGAATATCGGCAAATGCTCGAAACCTTGCACGGCTGCGACATCAACATCGCGCCCCTGGAGCAAGGCAATCCGTTTTGCGAGAGTAAAAGTGAACTCAAGTTTTTTGAAGCCGCGCTGGTAGAAGTCCCGACGATCGCCTCGGCCACCGAGCCGTTCCGACTGGCTATCGAGCACGGCAAGACCGGTTACCTGGCGAACTCCAACGAAACCTGGCACCAACATCTGCTCGAACTGGTGGCCGACGCGAATCTGCGCGCCCGGATCGGCAAGGCCGCGCGGATCAATGTGCTGACGGCCTTCGGCCCCGACCTGCTGGCCCAAACAATCCGCGACGCCTGGCAGCTCGAGTTTGCGTCGGTGCAACTCGATCAGCCAGCGCCGAGCAGCCTTCGGACGGCATCCAATCCGGCTTCACTGAGGATCGACTGGGTCATCCCCGAGCTGATCGTCGGCGGCGGCGGCCATCGGAACATTCTTCGCGCGGCCTTTCACCTGAGCCGGTTCGGCCACGACATCTGCTTGCACTTTACCGGTGAGCGCCGGACCGCCGTTGAAGTCAAGAAGTTGATTCGGGACAACTTTTACCCGCTGGACTGCGAGGTGCGTTTGTACGACGGTGTTTTCCGTCGCTCCGACGTTGTGATGGCGACCCACTGGACGACTGTCGACGCGGCGTTGCGGGCACGCTCGGTAACCCGCGAAATCATGTACTTCGTACAGGATTTCGAGCCCTCGTTCGCACCGATGGGCTCCGAGTACGTGCTGGCGGAAAACACCTACCGACGCGGACTGTACTGCGTGACCTCGGGACCCTGGTGTGAACATGTACTGAAAAATCAGTTTGGCGCCGAAGCCGACCATTTTCGTTTCCCAATCGACCGCGACGTTTACTACCCACGAGCGCGGACCAATCCGTCGAAGAGTGTGGTGTTTTTTGCCAAGCCCGAGATGCCGCGTCGTTGCTTCGAGATTGGAGCCATGTCGCTCGCTCACCTGCACAACCTGATGCCCGAGGTTGAAATCAAGATGTTCGGCTCACCAAGCGCGAGCAGGCAAAAACTGACTTATCCGGTCACCTTCAACGATATGGTGCCAACCATTGACGATCTGGCGCACATGTATAGCAACACCGACGTGGGCTTGGTTTTTTCGACCACCAACCCTAGCCTGGTTCCGTACGAAATGATGGCCTGCGGCCTGCCGGTGGTGGACTTGGGCAGACCCGGCAACGAAGTCAATTACGCAGGTCGCAGTGATATTGCGCTGCTCGCCAATCCCTTACCCGAAGAGATGGCCAAACAAATTGCCGGCCTGCTGGCTGATCCCGAGCAGATGTCGCTGCGCTCCAAGAACGGTCTTGCGTTCGCCGCAGAGTTTCCGACCGAAGAGCAGATGGCCAAACGGGTGGAGGAACTTATACTGCAACGCATGAAAACCCACGCATTTGTCAAGGCGGCTTGAACCATGGCAATCCTGATTACCGGTGGCGCCGGATTCATCGCCGTCTCGCTCGCCGAGCGACTGTTGGCGCGCGGCGAGACTGTGGTGGCGCTGGATAATCTGTGTCGCGGCAGCTTGGCGAATATCGATTGCTTCAGTGCCGAGCCGCGCTTTATCTTCAGGCAAGTCGAGCTATCGGACGCGGTCGCTTTCCGCTCGACACTGCAATCCTTGTCGGCGGTTAGCCGCTTTACTGAAGTGTGGCATCTGGCAGCGAATTCGGATATTCCCGCAGGCGTCGAAGATCCGCAGGTCGACCTGCGCGATACGTTCATGACCACCTTCCAGACTTTGGTGATGATGAAGGAGTTCAACATTCCCGACCTCCTGTTTGCATCGAGCTCGGCGATCTATGGTGACCTCGATGACATTGAACTCACCGAAGATGTCGGACCACTGTTTCCGATCTCCAACTACGGGGCGATGAAACTAGCGTCGGAAGCGCAGATCACTGCGGCCCGAGAAAGTTTCCTGAAACGAGCCTTGTTGTTCCGGTTCCCGAACGTGGTCGGTTTACCCGCGACCCATGGTGTGATTCTCGATTTCATCCGTCGCCTGCGCGCCGACCCCAGCCACCTGCAAGTCCTCGGTAATGGCACGCAGCGCAAGGCTTACTTGCACGTGTCTGATCTGGTCGACGCGATGTTGCACCTGCGTGATCGGCGTGAACTCACGCGACTGGCCGTCAACATTGGTCCGCCAGACCCCGGGGTAAACGTGCGCTTCATCGCCGAAACCGTCGTTGCGTTGGCTGCCCCCGACGCCACCATCGGCTTCGGTCAGGAAGATCGCGGTTGGGTGGGCGATGTTCCAAAGTTTCGTTATTCGATCGACTTGTTGCGCCGGCACGGCTGGGCACCGACCATGGATTCGGCCGGTGCCGTGCGGCGAGCGGTTGCCGAGATCAACCAGCGGGAACCGCGCGTGTGAATCAGGTTGTCATTCTGGCCGGCGGCAAGGGAACTCGGCTGGCGAGCCGCTTGAATGGCCGTCCCAAACCGCTGATCGATATCAATGGCGTACCGCTGCTGCAGCGCCAGATCGAAACGCTGCGCGATCAGGGCATTGATCGATTTATAGTTTCGGTAAACCATCAGGCCGAACAAATCAGTGAATTCTGCAAGAGCCGTCAGGACTTCGGTGTCTCGTTGCAACTAGTTGATGACGGTCAGCCGCTGGGCACAGCGGGCGCCACCTTGGCACTATTCGATCGGCTCGACGAAGAATTCCTGGTGGTCTATGGCGATACCTTGTTTGACATCGATATTCGCCGGTTTGTGGCGTTCCATCACGCTGACCCCGGTGCCGCCGCAACCTTGTTTGCGCATCCGAATGATCATCCACAAGATTCCGATCTGCTGGACGTCGACGCCGAATCGCGGATTCTCGGGATCTACGGCTACCCGCATCCGGCCGACTCCTGGTTGCCCAATCTTGTCAACGCCGCGCTGTACGCCATTCGCAAGTCGTCTCTGGCGCCCTGGGCGGCGCGACCTGAAGCCTCCGACTTCGCGAAACATCTTTTTCCGAAGATGCTCAGTGAAGGCCGCCGGCTGCGAGCCTACCGGTCGCCCGAATACATCAAAGATGCCGGCACCCCCGATCGGGTTGACAAGGTTTCGCGCGATCTGGCCACGGGGCGCGTCGCCAGGGCGTCGCTGCGCTATCCACAACAGGCCGTATTTGTTGACCGCGACGGCACCTTGAACGTCGCCAACGGTTATGTGACGACCCCAGATCAACTGGTACTGATCGCCGGCGTCGGTCCGGCCATCAAGCGGCTGAACGAGGCTGAGTGGCGTGTGGTCATCACGACCAATCAACCGATCATCGCTCGCGGCGATTGTTCGGAACAACAACTACGGCAGATCCACAATAAGCTTGAGACCGAGTTGGCGCGAGACAAAGCCATGGTCGACACGATTCAGTACTGTCCGCACCATCCGGACATAGGCTTCGAAGGCGAGGTCACAGCGCTGAAGTTTGACTGCGACTGCCGCAAGCCGAAGATCGGAATGCTCACCCGCGCGGCCGCCGAATTGAACATCGACCTGACCCGAAGCTGGGTAATCGGCGACAGCAGTGTTGACATCGCTGCGGCGGCAGCGGCCGGTTGTCAGTCGATATTGGTGGAGACCGGTGAGGCTGGCCTCGACGATCGCGCATTGGGTTTCCCGGACTTCGTGGCACCCGACTTCTCTGCGGCGGTCGAGCTGCTGCTGAACCTTGTGCCGAACCTGCGCAACTTGCTGACCAACAGTCTGCCCAAACCACGCCCAGGGCAGCAATGGTTCGTTGGTGGGCTGTCGCGGTCCGGCAAATCAACCCTGGCTTCGGCGCTGACCGGACTGTGGCGCGGCGCGGGGTTTGACGTGCGGCTGGTCCGGCTCGACGGCTGGCTGGCGGATGCCGAGCATCGCAACGAAGGGGTGCTGGGTCGCTATCAGGTGGGAAAGCTCAATGCGCTGGTGCAGTCGGTGAGCAGGGTTGGTGCCGGCTCGGTGACTATCCAACAGCCCTCCTATTCGCGCCGCCAGCGACGTCAGATCGGCCTGATGTCGCAGGCCCCGATCACTGAGAAAACTGTTGTCATCTGGGAAGGCGTGCCCGCGATTGAACTGGCAATCCAATCTAACCTTTTGGCCAACAGCGTTTTTGTTTCAAGTGATGAGGCCTTGCGCCGCCGCCGCTTGGTACGCGAATACACGTCCAGAGGCATGACCCCGGCCCAGATCGATCAAATGATTGCCGACCGCGAGCTTGATGAATACGCGCCCTTGCGTACCCAGGCTGCTGTGGCAGCATTCCAGATCGATCTGTCAGACACGCAAGGGAGAATCAGACCGTGATCATCAGCAGAACCCCATTGCGAATGAGTTTTGTCGGTGGTGGTAGTGATATTGCCGATTACTACCGACTCACCGGTGGGGCAGTCCTGAGTACTGCGATCGACAAATACATCTATGTCACAGCGAACCGCAAGTTCGACAACGGCATACGCATCGCCTATTCGAAGACCGAGGAAGTCGACTCAATCGCGAAGGTGGAGCACCGGCTGGTGCGCGCTTCAATGCAACATCTCGGTCTGAATGGCGGTGTGGAGATCACTACTGTCGCTGATATCCCCTCCAAAGGCACGGGGCTCGGCTCATCGAGCGCCTTTACCGTGGGGCTGTTGCATACGCTGTCGGCTTTCCAGGGCCGTCACGCCACCAATGAGACGCTGGCGGCCGACAGTTGCCACATTGAAATCAATGTCTGCGGTGAACCGATCGGCAAACAGGACCAATACGCGTCGGCTTACGGCGGATTCAACCTGATCGAGTTCCTGCCTGATGGCGCCACCAAAGTCAGCCCGGTGATCTGCCGCGCCCAGACCTTGCAGGGCATTCAGGATCACCTGATGATGTTCTACACTGGCATCACGCGAAGCGCGTCGAGCCTGTTGAGGAATCAAACCGACTCGATGCGCGGCAGTGTACAGAAACAAGCAGTTCTCAAAAATATGGTCGGACTTGCACATCAGCTTCGCGACGAAGTACAGCGCAATAATCTTGACGCATTCGGCGAAATTTTGCATGAGAACTGGATTCTCAAGAAAAGCCTTTCGGATGAGATTTCCAGCGGCCAGATTGATGATTGGTATGAGCGGGCCATCCAAGCGGGCGCGACCGGAGGTAAATTACTGGGCGCCGGTGCCGGTGGATTTCTGATTTTTTTTGCGCCACCGGCGCGGCACGAAGCGATCTGCCATTCGCTGCCCGATTTGCGGCGGATTCCGTTTCGCTTCGAGCGATTCGGCAGTCAGATTATCTTTTACCAGCCGACGTAATCGAGCGCGGCAGACGGAGAGACTATGTTCAAAGGTACTACAGAGATCTATTTCAAGAAACTGGGCAAGCTGTTGTCGACGATCGATCAGGAACAGATCGATGCGGCGGTGCAAGTGGTTTATGACGCCTGGCAACGAGGCTCCCAGATCATTACCTTGGGCAATGGCGGCAGCTCCATGACCGCCTTGCACTTCATCACCGACTGGAACAAGAGTGTGTTCATGAGTAGCGGCAAGCCGTTCATGGGTCGCTCGCTGGTCGATAACATGGGCTTGCTAATGGCGTACGCCAACGACATCTCGTTCCAGGATGTCTTTGTTGAGCAGTTGAAAAACGTTCTTCGCCCGAACGATCTGGTCATTGCCATATCCGGCAGTGGCAACTCCGAGAACGTCCTTCGAGCGGTCAAGTATGCCAACGAACACCAGGCTGTCACACTAGGTCTGGTCGGTTATGACGGCGGCAAGCTGAAGTCGATGGCGAAGCACCTTCTTTGGGCGAATGTCCACGACATGCAATTGAGCGAAGATATCCATGCGATCTTCGGGCACATCGTGATGCAGCGTCTGTGCCAGCGGACCTAAGAGCCAAACCCTTCAATCTTCCAGTCGTCCTGGAAACCGAGATTAGCTATGTACGAATATTATGACGAAGCTTATTTCGAGCGTGGATCCGAGAAGGGGACAGCTTATGTGGGCTACCTGGAAGGCGCCCCTCGAAATATCGCTTATCTTGAGATCGCCCAGGCGATCAAAGCGATCTTCAAGCCACGGAAATGCCTGGAAATCGGCTGCGCCACCGGAGTAATTGTTCGGCATCTCAATCAATTGGGGGTCGAGGCACATGGCGTCGATCCGTCTGAATGGGCGGTCAAGAATCGTAGCCACGACAACGTGATTCTGGGCAGTGCGGAGAAATTGCCTTTTGAGACTCATGCATTTGACTTGGTCTACTCTTGCCATGCGCTGGAGCACATCCCGCAAGCCCTCAAGGAGAACGCCTTGGCCGAGATGCGCCGCGTCTCATCGGGCATGCATTGGCATCTGCTGCCGGTACTCGGAGAAGGCCCCTACGTCGGTGATCGTAATGCGGCGATTGAGGGATTGAAGAAAGATCCGACGCATAGTTTGTTGCTGGATCGCTCGGAGTGGTTTGACGCGTTCGCGGCCCACGGATGGGTGCCCTTGAACCCGCTCATTGCGATCGAAAACGATACATCGAACTTCGAGTTGAGCCATTGCCAGATTGCGTTTCACCGAACTGACTGCCCATCGGACGAAGTCGAGGCAGTACTGGCGCGAATTGCCGACTGGAATTTCCGCCGTTTCTGCACAGCTAATCAGCAAGTCCAGAAACAGCGTTCACTGGTCGCCCTGACATCGGCTGAAATGTCGAGCCTGCGCTCGCCTACCCGGCACCATCTTGGCCTGACTGACGGCTGGATGGATCTGGTTATAGACGCACCGTTGCCGCTCGACTTGAGTCGCGGTGCACTCAAGCTGTCCATTACCGCCGACGGCACCGAGATAGCGAATGTCCGTATCGCGTTGATATCGGACTCGATCGGATCGGACGAGCAAGACCCGAAGGCGCCGGCCGTGCTGGAAGCCTGGCTATCGATCGATCCTGGGCTCAATATTCGAAACCTTCGACCTCACGATTTCCGGACGCTGCGCGGATTACCCGATCTGTCAAAAATCAAATCCGTTCTGCTCGGCGGGACCGGAGAAGCGACCGATTTAACCGCTACATTGTCAGTGACGAATGCCGATAACCAGCGAGCCACCTATGCATTTCGACTGCCGGATTCCAGCACGAAAAGCGACGGTGATTCGAGTCAATTAGCGTCGGTCGGTGTGGCGTCCCGGCCAACCGATCCTGATCTCTTGGTTATGACAGAAAATGTCGACCGCCTGAAGGCCGAAATGCGCAGGTTGCGTTTGGAACGCAACAAGTATCTGCAGGAAATTACGCTAACGCGCGCCAGTACGTCCTGGAGGATCACCCAACCCTTGCGTGCGCTTCGTCGCCTGATATGACCTCGTATTTCCCTAAGCCGCCCGCCCCCCTGAAACCTTGACCCCACGTGCCCGTACCGCCACAAAATAAGCCTTGAACGCCCCCCGCTCGCCGCGAGCAACCCGGGCCGCGACATCCCGAACCGCCCGCCATGAACTTGGCGCCAGCCCAGCCAACGCGGGCAGGTAGACCAGCGCCCCTAAGCCGATGCCGCCAATGATCACCGCGCCCGACGCCATTCCGTCTGCAAAGCCGTAAACCCAAACCGAGACTACCGCAGCCATCAACAGACTCGCTAGTAAATGGCCCGCACCGGCGCTGATCTGCACGGCAATTGGCGCCTGAATGGCCTGTCTGATGACGATCGTGCCGGCCGCCCAGATCAACGCATTGCGCACCACCAGCGCCAGGCCCAGAGCGGTCAGGCCGAACGGTACGGCGAGGTAGCACAGCAGCACTGTCAGCAACAGTTGCAAGGCCTGCAATTGCGTGTGCTTTTCCGGTTTGCCGATGCCGATTAACATTGCGCTGTAAAACGCCGACATTGGTGAACGAAGACCGGCAATCAGCATCAGTTGCAGCAAGCTTGCCGCCGCCAGCCATTGTGAACCCAGGATGCCTGCGAGCAATGCCGAGGCCAGCGCGCAGCCACCCAACAGTACCGGATAAGCCATCAGGGAACTGGTGGCTATCGCACCCCACAGCAGTTGGCGCAAGGCGGCGGTATCCTGGCGTGCTCGCGAGGCACCGATCTTGACGATATCGTAGCCGGGCAGAACCAGTATCTTGATGACCTGGTCACATAGGCGTTCAGCCATGGTGTAGTAGCCCAGTGCCTGGGTGCCGAGGGCTTGTCCGATCAAGAGTTTCGGCGTAGTGCGGATCGCAAAGCTCATCAATGTCGAGCTGGCCGATTGCAGGTTGAATTCGGCCAGCTCGCGTAGCGCCGCCCTTGAGCAAAGTAGCTGCGGCCACCAGCGTGCGAACCACAACTGGCCGATGGACTGCAAGGATTGCCGGGTCAATTCGAGTATCAGCAGACTCCAGACCCCGAAGCCGGCGATGGCGAGGTAGATGCCAAGTGCCGCCGATACGAGATTGCTGGCCATGTCGACGTGCGCCAGTATCTTGAATTCGCCGCGTCGCATGAGTACCGCTTGCGAGACTCCAAACAGGCAGGACATCGGCAGAAACAGCGCGCGACAGGTCAACAGGGTCGCCAGCAAGGCACCGCCGCCCAACCAAATTGATAATGGTGTCGCCGTTGCCCAGATGATCAGCGCCGCCGCGCCAGCGATGCCCAACGCGACCCAGAAGGTCGAGCTGCGATGGCGCTCGTCGGGCGCACGATGGGCAATCAGTCCGTCAACGATCGCGCTCAACAGGGTTTGTTCAATCAATCCAACCACGACCCAGACCAGCGAAAACACCCCGAAGGCTTCGGGTCCGGCGTACCGACCCACGAACGCCAGAGTCAGCAGCGTCACTAGCAATTGCAGGACTTTAGCCAGTGTGTTCCAGGCCGCGCCTGAAGCCAATTGAGTGATGCTCATGCGGCTTCGGTCAGTTCAATTTTTTGGTTGTTCGACCTTGCAACGGTGGGGCTCTGGGGTTCAATAATGGGGTGACGGGCGCTTGAATGGTCGAGGCTCGGCAGGTCAGCGCGGTTGCGGCGTGAGCGATCATCGCGCGCCACCAGAAGCCGTACCCAGGCTCGAACACTGCGCCCGACCAGCGTATCGCAGACGCGACGCATCAACACAAAGCGCTGTGTGCCCGGAATGCGTCGAACCAGGGGCTTGACCACGCCTTCGTGCAGCCGCCAGTTCAGCCAGCCACGACTGGCCATTCGCTCGTCGTGCTTGAGCCCCCATTTGGCCTCGTAGCGTTGAATACTGCGCTGCTGCCATTGTGGTGACCAATGCAACATGAAGTAAGTCCAGTCGCCTTTGAGCATCGGGCGTTGCCGGGACGGAAACAGATAAGTAACGGTCGCGGCCGGTTCGAACACAATCTTGGCTTGCGCCTTGACTACTGCGAGACACAGATCATTGTGCTCGCGCGTCGAAAGCAAGGCTTCGTCCAGCGGTCCGATGCGATCAAACAGTGAGCGGCGCGCCAGGACGCAGTGAAACTCTATGCATTCGCTGAGTTCGCGCTTCAGTAGCGTTGCGACATCCGCGACCTTTTTGCCGGCCAGTGCAATCGCGTCAAGCGCGACGCGCTCGCCGGTGGCTTGCGCAAAAAAAGCCTTGCCGTCGCCGACCAGACGACCGCCGGCATGATGAATCGACGTATGCAAGGGCAGACCGTGGCAGATCAACGGCGCCACCAGATCGGCTTGCTCTTCCTCGGCGCATTTGATCAGGGCCTCCAGCCAACCGGGGGCGCAGATGACATCATTATCGAGAAACGCCACATAGCGAGTCTTGGAGAGGCGCAGCGCCATATTGCGCGCTTCATTGGGGTTCACGATGCGGCCTGGACGCAGAACGCTAAAGCTGCGTAGCTCGGCCTGCTCGTCCAGCCAATCGGACAGCTCGACAGGGCCGCCGGCATCAACATAAATCATCTCGAAGTTGACGCGGGTATTGCCGAAGATCGACAGCAATGACTCTCGGGCGACGCTGAAGCGCTCTCGTGGGCTGATGACCAAAGTCACCAGCGCGGGTTCGGCACGCGCCAGGGCGGGAATTGCGCCGGCGTCGTCGAGTGGGTTGTGATCGGGGCTGATGGCGCAAGCTTGATTCATGGTTCGACTCGTTTGGTTTGCGTTGCGGCTTTCCCGCTTGTTTCGGATGAGGAGGTGACTGACAGCATTCTTTGCACTTGTGGCCCAGTCCGCCAACGGAAAAAGGCCGCTTGCGAGACTTCCATCACAAAAGCGCGGGATTGCTGTCGTAGTTGGCTAGAATTCAATATCCCGGTATTCGTCGCAGGAGACAAAGAAGATGCAACTCGGAAAAATCGCTGCCGCCGCCGTACTCGCGGTCGCTGCCTCAGGTTCGGCTTGGGCCCAAACCGTCACTTTAAAGTTCCACACCTTCATGGCGCCACAGTCAAACGTCTGGAAGGACATGCACAACGGCTGGATGGACAAGGTCGAGAAGGACTCCGGTGGGCGAATCAAGTTCGAGCGCTATCCGGCCATGCAGTTGGGTGGCACGCCGGGGCAGCTTTATGACCAGGTCAAGGACGGCGTGGTTGATGTCACCTGGACCTTGCCCGGCAATTCGCCGGGCCGTTTTCCGCGGGTCGAGGTGTTCGAGCTGCCGTTTGTCATGAGCAATGCCGAGGCTACCTCAAAAGCCTATTGGGAATACCTGCAGACGGTCGCCAAGGATGAATTCAAGGACGTGCAATTGATCGCCGTCAACGTTCACGGCCCGGGACTCTTTCATTCGCGTGACAAGCAGATCAAATCGATCACCGATTTGAAAGGCATGAAGGTGCGCGGCCCGACCCGTCAGGTCACCAAGTTGCTGGCCTCGCTCGGTGCTACCCCGGTCGGCATGCCGTTGCCGCAGATTCCGGATGCCATCAGCAAGGGCGTCATCGATGCCGCCGTAGTGCCCTGGGAAGTAGTGCCATCGGTCAAGCTCGAGGAATTATCGAAGTTCCATTCGGAATTCGACTCGAAGCTGCCGGCGCTATATACCACGACGTTTGTGATGGCCATGAACAAGGCCAAGTATGACTCGCTGCCCGCCGACCTGAAGAAGGTCATCGACGCCAATTCCGGTCTTGAGACGTCCGGCTGGCTCGGCAAGACGCAACAGGGTAACGATCCGAAGGGCCGGGCTACGGCGGAAGCACGCAAGACGCCGATCCTGAGCTTCACGAACGCCGACTATGAGGCGTTTCGAAAGGCCGCCGATCAGGTCGACGACGAATGGGTCAAGGAAATAACCGGCAAAGGCTTTAACGGCAAACAGCTCTACGACACCGCGCGCTCACTGATCGATAAGTACACCGTCAAGTAGGTTGCGGGACCAATGAGCGCTCACGGCTACAGTTGAGCGCTCACTGTAGCGGATGAGCGCTGACGGTATAGGACGCGCGCTGATTCAAAATCTCCTTGTCGAAGCCGGCGATCAGTTTGTATTCCTGGGCGCAGGAGGCCAGCTCTTCGGCGCTGATGACGTCGTGGATATGGGCGTAGCCCTGCGGCGCGCGTTCCTCGGCCATTTGCATGACCTTCTCCGGGCCATTGCGCCGATTCGCCAGCACCAGATTGCTGGTCGGCGGTCGCCGCTCTTCGTCGTAGCGTTTCAGCGCCGTTTGTGGGTCAGCCTCGGTGGCCAGTCGCCACGACAAGGCGCGCGCATCCAGAATGGCCTGCGAGGCGCCGTTGCTGCCGATCGGATACATCGGATGCGCCGCATCGCCCATCAACGTCACCCGGCCCTCGGTCCAACTCGATAAGGGATCGCGATCAACCAACGGGAATTCGAGTGATTCGGCGGCCTCCCTGATCAGCGCTGCGCAATTGAGCCAGCCGAAATTCCAGGACTCGAAGGACGGCAGAAAATCGGCCAGAACGCCGGCTTTGTTCCAGTCTTCGCGCTTGAGCGCGGGCCGGTCGCGGTACTTGAGTTCGGCGACCCAGTTGATCGCTTGCAGGCCATCGTCACCGACCGCCGAGATCGGATAACAGACGAACTTCTGCCATTCATAACCGGCCATGATCATCGACGCACTCGACAGGTACGGCTTGGCCCGCGTCACCCCGCGCCAGAGAATGGCACCGTTCCAGATCGGCGGGCCTTCGTCGGGATGAAAGTGTCGGCGTACGGTTGAGTGGATACCGTCAGCGCCAATCAACACATCGGCCTGCCATTGACCGCGATCGGCGTTTTCATTTGCCGCAAGCTGGGCACGTGCGCCACTGGAAGCGGCTGTTGAGCGCGATACAAAACGCGCATTGACCTGCGTGTCGGTCTGAGTGAACGAGTGCAGCGCATGGTCGCTGTGCAGTCGCTGCGGCCCGAGGCGCTGCTGTGCAATCTTCCAAAGCAGCATTTGCAGGTGACCGCGATGAATCGAGTATTGCGGCCAGTGATAACCGGCGTCGAGGCCGCGATCTTCCTGCCAGATTCGTTGCCCGAATTTGTTGGTGTAGATGAGCTCTCGGGTACGAACGCCGATGGCCGCCAACTCCTCGCCCAAGTCCAACTCGGTCAGCTCGCGCACCGCATGCGGCAGCAGGTTGATGCCGACACCCAACGGTTTCATTTCGGCGGTGGCCTCGAAGACATGGACATCCAGGCCAGCCTCGTGCAAGGACAGCGCAGCCGTCAGTCCGCCAATGCCGCCGCCGACGATCAGAACTCTAAGTGCCATTTTGCTTCCAACGGTGCGCGCATTAGCGCTGAGACAACCAGCGAGCGCTGAATCTTGAGTGCAATGCCCCCTATGTTAGGGGCTTAATCGCGATTCAGAAAACGCGTTGCAGCGATCCGGGCCAACCCACTGTCCAGACTATTGCTATTGCGTTTTGACAGGCGCCATGACTTTATAAGCTTGGACCGGCGCGTTCGGCCTCGGCGCGACCGGTGCCAGTGCTAACCCGCTGGCGCTTGAGATCGGGCTGATGTAGCGCTCGTTGAGCATGGTCACCGTCCACGGTCCGATCGGTGTGATCTTGCCCAGCGCAACGGTTTGTTTGCCGGACTTCAGCCGCGCGATCAACGCCTGGTTGTTGGCCTGGCGCTGCTCAACGTCTTTTACTGCGCGCTCGAGCTCGATAAACCGTTCGGGCGACGCAGGATGCGTGCGCATGTGGCTGGTTTGAATGCTGGCCGGATAGTTGGCCGCCATGCGACGCCAGAAGTTGGCGGCATCGGTCACCGGCAAGCCAGCGGCAGCCACCAGGTAAGCGCCGACCACGTCCGAGTCAAGCTCCCTGATTTGCTGGCTCTGCTTCGAGGGCTCGACGGGTATCGCTACCGGTGCGGTGGAATTGCCGGACGGCATGCCAAGCACGGTAGAACCGCGCGCGGCGCCTGAATTCGTTGGCGCGACTTCATCCTTGTCTTTTAAGGTGTGTCCCAACGCGATATGAGCCACCTCGTGTGCGATCACAATCGCCAGTTCGCGATCGTTCGCAAAACGCATCATGCCGCGTGTGACCAATACTGCGCGGCCGGCTGCAAACGCCGAGACCGTATCGGCCGCCATCGGCAGCACGATACTGGCACAGACACGTTCCACCGGCACGTTCAAGCTCAGGGCGACGCCCTTGCGCTCGAGCTGTAACGACACCGGCACGCCTTTGATCGCGGCTGCATGGATTCGTTCGAAATACATCTTCAACGCGTCTTTGGAGACCGGTAAAACCGTGCCGTCGATGCCGGTCAAAATATCGCCGGCCTGCATGCCAGCCTTGTGCGCCGGCGTTTCGTCGACGATCTCGGTAAAGGTCAGCCGCTCGTCCATGCCGAGCAACCGGCGCAGGATCGGACGCACCGATTCGCGCATGCCGATCAAGGTGCCTGGCGACGGTCCGATCGAGCCACTGAAGCGGGTCGGACAGAGCGGTTTGGCGGCCAGCGCAATCGGCCAGAAAATCGCTTGCAGCCGCGAAAACTCCATGGCCTCCTGTTGCACGGCGAGCTCGGATTGCTTCGCGGCTTCGGCGGCCACGGCCGGGTCAATCGGTCGTGGGGCCGCGACCGTGCCGTTTTGGCCGCCTGGTGTGGCGCAGCCGGCCAGGGTCAGCGTCAATACCGTCAGAATCGATAGCGTCAACCGGGTAAGTAACGGGGCAAGTAACCGGGTAAGTCGAGTGCGCAACTTCGCGGCAGGGATGCTCGATAGGGCATCAGTTGAAGTCAGTGTGGTCAACGTCTGAATGCCGATGGCTGTAACGATCATGGTCGAATACTTATGAAACGGGGTCAACATTCGCCCCTGATGGACCATAGTCGCAGACGAGAAGGTGCGCACCGTGCCGCCGAGCGACCGGTGTAATGTTCAAGCTGACTGGAGGTCGATGCTCTGTGGGTCAACCGCGCCGCAAGTGCGTCACTGCCTCGGCAACACTTGAGCCGACCTTCAAACCGGCTGCCAACGCCAGGGCATTGAGTTCGGTAATGACGCCATGGGCGAGGCCGTCGTTGGCGTCGCCAATTCGTGCGCTCAGGTGCGAATAGGTTGCACTGATCACACCGCGCGCTTGCAGCAGCGGTAAACCGGCCAGGCCGGCATCTTCCTTGCCACGTCCGGCATCGTTGAAGAGCGCAGCATAAGGCACCTGAGTTAACCGCAAGATGTAGTCGGCGGCTGCTGTGCCTCCATGCGAACCCGACACAATGACGGTGTCGACGTGCTGATCGCGCACATGACCAATCGAGTCGAGCAACACCAGCGCTCGCGTATTGATCATCCAGCTTGCAAGGCTGACAGCGCGCCGGGTGACTGGCCCTTGCGCTCCTGAATTGATTGCGCCGCCTGATCGAGTTGATTCAAGGTACTGCTATCGATCGGGATCAATTTGGCGCGCTGTTTGCGGGCCGCCCGCTCCGGGTCGCCGGGCATCAAAATCGCATCAAAACCTGGGCGCAGCGGCGCTGACTTGACCCACTTTACGAAGCTTGCGACTTCCTTGTCGAAGTAGCCGCTGGTACCGAGCCGCTCGGGGTCGAACACCAGCGCCAGCATGTTGTTCCAGATGCCGTAGGTCATATTGAGGTGCTCGGGTTGCGCGGTTTCGCCACCGGTCAGCGCAGCGCCCAGCAGTTCGCAGACCATCGCCAACGCATAGCCCTTGTGACCTGCTGCTGCGACCAGGGCGCCGGTACCCTGCGATGAGCGACCAACGGCGCGTTCGAACATGACCGCCGGATCGTTGGTGGCGATGCCGTTGACGTCGATCAGGCAGCCCTCCGGCACCGGTACTTTCTTGTTGTAGGCGACTCGCACCTTGCCATGGGCAATCGCACTGGTTGCAAAGTCAAGCACGAGGTGTTCGCCTTGGCCGTTGGCCTTTGGAATGCCAACGGTGAACGGATTGGTCAGGAAGCGGCCCTCGGCGCCACCGTGCGGCGCGACCATGGCCGGCCGCGATACTGCGTTCGTGAAGTGAATCGAAATCAGCCCTTCGGAAACGGCTTGTTCGGCCCAATGGCCGACGCGGCCCAGGTGGTGGGCATTTTTAAGGCCCATGACGCACACGCCGTTGGCCTTGGCGCGTGCAATCGCGATATCCATGGCCTGAAACGTGACCGACTGGCCCATGCCGCGTTTGCCATCGACGGTGACCAGACTGCCCGAGTCGGTGACCAATTCGACCTTCTGATTGAGCTTGAGTTCATCGTTCAGGAACGATTGCACGTAACGCGGCAACATGCCGACGCCATGCGAGTCGTGGCCCGCTAGATTGGCGCCGACCAGGTGATCGGCCGTCAACGAGGCTTCGCGCGCCCCCGAGCCGGCAGCGAGCCAAAGCTCAACGACCCATCGATGCAATCCGGCAGTCGGGATAAGATGATCGGCCATGGCACTCTCGCACAGTTGAATTGACGGCATTATGCCCACTCGAAGCAGCTCGTGATCGCCGCGCGCCTGCGATCTGTTTTGAAGGCCGCCCAGCCCGGCCAGTTTTTCGGCTGGTGGGTGGTGGCCGGTTGTTTTGTCATGGCCTCGGCCTGCTGGGGTCTGGCCTTCTACGGCAATGGTCTTTACATGGCGCATTTGGTCAAGGACAAGGGCTGGCCGATCTTTCAGGTGTCGTCAGCCTTCAGCGTTTTTTTCTGGATCGGCGCCATCTTCATCGTGGCAACCGGCCGATGGGTTGACCGAATCGGGCCGCAGGTATCGGCCGCGTTCGGTACGATTTCGATGACCCTGGCGGTCCTGCTGATTGCGCAGGTCAGCGCGCTCTGGCAACTCTACGGGGCGCTGGTGTTCCTGGCGCTTGGTTGGGCCTGGATGAGCGGTGCCGCCATCAACGCGACCGTGGCGCGCTGGTTCGATCGTCGCCGCGGCGCGGCCCTGAGCATTGCCCTGACCGGTGCGAGCATGGGCGGCATTTTTGTTGTGCCTTTGATGGTCGTGGCCATCGAGCGTCTCGGATTCGAGCGCGGTGTTTCAGCCGTTGCCTTGGTATTGGGGCTGCTGGTCCTCGCAGTGGTCCGGCTGACGTTCGTTCGCGAGCCGTCTCAATTGGATCAGAGTCTGGACGCGGCGACTCCGATTGGCCAGCCGCGATCGCTTGTGCTGCCGCTTGGCCAGGCTGGTGACCAGTCGCTTGACCTGGCGCATGATCAGACATCAGGCCCATCCAAAGCGGATACAGCCGCGCTGACACTTGAACGAGGTATGTCGATCGAGCCGTGGCCGATCGGGCGCCTGATACGCATGCGTGCCTTCGTCAGCAACGTCATTCCCTTTGCGGTGGGTCTGTTGGCGCAGGCCGGTTTTCTGACCCATCAGATCACGATGTTGGAGGAGCAATATTCGCGGGCAACGGCGGCGCTGGCCGTGGTGATCACGACCTTCAGTGCCATTGCCGGACGGTTGTGGGCCGGCTACTACGTTGATCGCGTCTCGCGCCGTCTGATCGCTGCCCTTAACTTTGCCATACAGGTCTTCGGCCTGCTGTTATTCGCATTCGGTCGCGAGCCGCTGTCACTGTATCTGGGCTGCGTGTTGTTCGGCATTGGCGTCGGCAACATGATTGCATTCTCCGGACTCTTGATACAGCGCGAGTTTCCGCGCGAACAATTCGCTCACGTCACCCGCTGGGCAACCGCGATTACGCAGGCGACTTATGCCGTCGGACCAGCCTTGCTGGGTTTGCTCCGACAAAGCACCGGCAGCTATTTCTGGTGTTTGATTCTGTGTGCGACGATTGGTGTCATCAGCAGTCTGGTGGTCTGGTTCGGTCGGCCAACAGAGCCTTTGGCGAGCGCTTGAGTCGTGCTGAATTGTCAGTGCGGCTTCATGCGTGGTCACTGTATGCTCAAGCTTGTCGCGCGCGAAGCGGCACTTGGGTTTCGAACTTGCTGCGGTGGATCGCAAAAAAGCTGCGCACATTGCGGACATGGGCCTGCGCGGTAAACAGGCGATGCGCCAACGCGTGATAACCCGGCATATCGGCGACGACGACCATCAAGACGAAATCCGGTCCGGGCGACACCCGATAGCATTGGGTAATGGCCGCCTCGCTGGCTACCAGGCCTTCAAATCCAGCCAGCCGCTCCGCATTCTGAGCGTCCAATGTAATTTCGACGATAGCGCTCAGATGCGCACCGAGCGCGCCGGGCGATACGATCGCGACCTGGCGCTCGATGACGCCGGATTCAATCAGGCGACGGACCCGGCGCAAGCAAGTGGCGGGGGAGGCATGCACCTGGTCGGCCAACTCGAGATTGTTCAGCGAGGCATCGCGCTGAAGTTGCGCGAGGATCCGATGATCGAGGTCGTCGAGCTGGGGCGGTGCCGCGCTGTCCGATGCTTTGATTGTTGGGATGATCGTCCTTCGTCGTGCGAACTTCGGTGGAGAGATGAAAAAAAGACTGAGGAAAAAGGCTAAGATTCTAAATTTAATGGAATATTCTTGCAATTCATGAATTCTATGAAATATTAAATCATAGAGGTTCATTGTTTGCATTAACAATTCTCAAGATCAAGCCTAAGATCTCTCGCATCATCCACTCAACCTGAGATCTGCCATGTGCGGAATTGTCGGCGCGGTTGCACAGCGAAACATCACCCCCATCCTGATTGAAGGGCTGCGACGCCTCGAATATCGAGGCTACGATTCCTGCGGACTGGCAATTCATCAGAATGGCCGATTGCGCCGTTCTCGCAGTACCGCGCGGGTTGCCGACCTGCAAGCGCAGATCAACCAGATGAGTGAACTTGCCAACGCAACAATTCCGGGTCAGGCCGGCTTTGAAGCCTTTCAAGGCATAGCGCACACGCGCTGGGCGACGCACGGTGCACCGGTCTCTAATAACGCCCATCCGCATGTCTCGCCGAATGCTGAACGAGCGCGCATTGCGCTGGTTCACAACGGCATCATTGAAAACTATGAGGTCTTGCGCGGCGAACTGCAGGCCGGCGGTTATGAATTCACCAGCCAGACTGATACCGAGGTCATCGCCCATCTGATCGACTCTCTGTACGAGGATGACCTGTTCACGGCGGTACAGAGTGCCGTTCGACGCCTGCAGGGTGCTTATGCCATTGCGGTCATGAGTGTGACCGAACCGCAGCGGGTGGTTGGTGCACGTTCCGGTTCGCCTTTGGTACTTGGGCTCGGTCTACACGAGAACTTCATTGCTTCGGATGCCATGGCATTGGCCGGGGTGACCCAGCAAATCGTTTATTTGCACGATGGCGATGTCGCGGATGTGCAACTGTCGCGGGTCTGGATTGTCGATGCGCAAGGTCGGGAGGTGATCCGCCCGACACAGACCGTGCATGCGCAATCCGGCGCGGCCGACTTGGGACCCTATCGGCACTTCATGCAAAAGGAAATCTTTGAGCAACCGCGCGCCATTGCCGACACGCTCGAGGGCGTTGCGGGAATCACACCGGAGTTATTTGGCGAGCAGGCGTATCGCGTGTTCAAGAGCGTCAACTCGGTGCTGATCCTGGCTTGCGGCACCAGCTTTTACGCCGGCCTCGTCGCCAAATACTGGATCGAGCTGCTCGCCCGGCTGCCGGTACAGGTCGAAATCGCGAGCGAATATCGCTACAGTCCAAGTGTCCCCGATCCGGCAAGCTTGGTGGTTACGATTACGCAGAGTGGTGAAACCGCTGACACCCTGGCCGCACTCAAACATGCGCGCGGATTGGGATTGACCCAGACACTGACTATTTGCAATGTCGCGACCAGTGCCATGGTTCGCGAATGCAAGCTTGCCTACATTACCCGCGCAGGCGTCGAGATCGGTGTTGCGTCGACCAAGGCGTTTACCACGCAACTGACTTCCTTGTATTTGCTCGCCTTGGCGCTGGCCGAAACCCACGGCAGGCTCAGTGATGAAAAACAAGCGGAACACTTGCGCGGGCTTCGACAATTGCCGGGTGCGATTACTGCGGCGCTGGCGCTCGAGCCGCAGATCATTGCTTGGGCGGATCAGTTCGCACGCCACGAAAACGCACTTTTTCTGGGACGTGGTTTGCATTTCCCGATTGCCCTCGAGGGCGCGCTGAAGCTCAAGGAAATTTCCTACATTCATGCTGAGGCCTACCCGGCCGGTGAGCTCAAGCACGGCCCGCTGGCGTTAGTCACCAAGGCGATGCCGGTGGTAACAGTTGCGCCGAACGATGATCTGATCGAAAAGCTCAAGTCGAACATGCAGGAGGTTCGTGCGCGAGACGGCCAGCTTTATGTGTTCACGGATAACGATACTCATCTGGTCTCCTCGGAAGGTATTCATGTGATTCGACTGCCCGGCCGCTACGGTTTACTCTCGCCCATTGTGCACACCGTTCCATTGCAACTGCTGGCGTACCACACGGCGGTGGCGCGCGGTACCGATGTCGACAAACCGAGGAATCTGGCCAAATCGGTGACGGTTGAATGACCGGTGAATGTGCTGTGAATGCCAGGTGAATGAATGGTGAATAGCGGTTGAACGTCGGCTGAATCGTCACAAAAGCAACACTTGGCATTCGCCGCCCGTGCACCTTAAGACCCCGTCGGGCAACCGATGATCGGGTGCGGCTCGCGCTATTGGTAAGGTAGCAGTCGGGTGTAACCAACGAAGCGCAGACGTTTAAGGTACTGTTTGTTGTTGGGTTGACTGACTTGTGGCAGATTGCTGTGAGTCCTGCGAGTAGCCCGATTCAACTCATCGACCAACCGCGCCGCCAGAATCGTGAAAAAAGAAACCACTACTCATTCCGTTCCGAACCCGGTCGTAAGGCGCAACGTTGCAGACCCGATTGTGGCTAGCCAAGGGACTGTTTCCCGCTCGCGCCGCCGCATCAGCCTGGTGCTGCCTTTTGTTTCCGTGTCCGTGCCGGCCGTTGCCGGAACCCGGCAGACGGCGACCAGTGTCAACGACGAGCGCACGTCGCTTCGTGACGGCTGGATTCTTAAAAACAGTGATGATTGACCGATAACAGCAATGATTCTAGAGAACGCACAACAGGCCGTCAGTGCCGCCAAGAACATCGATGTCTGCATCGCCGGCAGTGGTCCTGCCGGCATGTCCTTGGCCATTGCCCTGGAGGCCAAGGGTCTGCGGGTACTGATTCTCGAGGCCGGCGGCCCAATGTACGACGAGAAGTCGCAGGCGCTCATGCAGGGTCGTATTGTCGGAGATCAGAGCTTCGACATGGGCATTAACCGGCTGCGCTATTTTGGCGGCTGCTCGAACCATTGGGGCGGCTTTTGCCGGATGCTCGATGACTGGGATTTCCGCGACAAGGTCGACGGTGTCTCGACCGCGTGGCCAATTGGCAAGAAGGACCTCGACCCCTACCAGGAGCAGGCGCGCGACATCCTGGACATTCCCTGCTTTGCGCCGGATCGCCCGCTCAACGACATGATTTCGCACGTGCAGTGGACCTACTCGCCGCCAGTGAATTTTGCGATCAAGTACAAAGACCATGTCAAGGCATCGAGTCGGCTGCATGTGGTGTTTAACGCAGGTGTGAGCAACTTTGTCGAGAAAGATGGCAAGGTCATCGCTGTCGAAGTTCGTGACTTGCAAAACAACAAGCACGTCATAGCAGCGCCGCAGTTCGCCTTGTGCGCGGGCGGTATCGAGAACAGCCGGTTGTTGCTCTGGTCGAATATTCAAAACGAAGGGCGTCTGGTGCGGCAAGCCAACGCGCTTGGGAAATATTGGATGGAACATCCGCATTATTCAGTAGCCGATGCGCTCGTCACCGTCAGTCCCGGCGTTGAGCCGGATCGCCGCGGCCGCTCATTCATTGCGCCGAGCGAGAAAGCCATACGCGAGCGCAAGATGCTCAATTGTGCGCTGCGCCTCGAGCTCACCGATTACGAAGGTACCCGGCAACTGATTTCCGATCTGGTGTGTGTTGCGCCCAGAGTCGGTCGTTGGGCCGCCAAGAAGATTGACAAGACGTTCTGGTGTGGGATGAAATTGCGTGCCGCCTGGGAGCAGGCGCCGCGCGAATCAAATCAGATTCGGTTGGGGCCTACGCGCGATGCGTTGGGCATTCCGCAAGTCGAATTGCACTGGAAGAAGACCGATCTCGAAGTGCATACCGTGACGCAAGCGGCGACGTTGTTCGGCGAGTACCTTGCTGCCAACAATTTTGGCCGGGTACGGCTGTTGCCCTGGCTTGCTGACAAGTCCGGTTTTCCGGACGACGACGAACGCATTGGAAATCATCACATGGGCGGCACTCGAATGAGTCAGGATCCGCGCCAGGGTGTGGTTGACGGCACCTGCAAGGTTCATGGTCTGAGCAACTTGTATGTCGGTGGCTCATCGGTGTTTCCGAGTGCCGGTCATGCCAATCCGACACTTTCGGTTGTACAAATCGCTCTTCGTCTGGCCACGCATCTCGAAAAAGTCGCCAAGGCCGGGGCCAAGGTTTCATGATGCGACGGCTCAAGCAATCGCTGGGGGTACTGCTCGCTCTGCTGTTGTTGGCGTTTCTCGCGCAACGCTGGTTGGCACACCGAACCGGCATCGAAGGCTGGACCGATCGTGCGGTGCCGAAAGCGAATCAGATCATTACCGATCCGATGATGCGTGAGCGCTTCTCGGGCCACGCCACCGGGCTGAGTTCGCAAGCCTACGAAGACGGCTTTCGCTACTTTCTGGAAGGCCATCTGAATTATCGCTCGCCTAAAGGGGCGGCGGTGTTCTATCCGGGTGCCCACAGCTTTAACGGCCGCAAGAGCGACGGTTTTGAAGCCTTCTCCCGATTTCTGCCGCTGGCCGCCAGTTGGATCGCCTCGGGGCGCGCCGATACCTTCGAGTATGCAGGTCGCAAGGTCTCGATTGCCCAGACCCTGAAGGAGGGGCTGCTGGCCGGCACCAATCGCGATAGCCCTGAGTATTGGGGGGTGATTCGCAGCCGTCATCAAACCCTGGTCGAATCAGCGGATATCGCCTTGGGTGTCTGGCTCAGTCGAAAGCAGATCTGGGCAACCCTGAGTCGGCCGGAACAGGTGCAGATCGCGACCTGGCTCAAGCGCGCGCTCGAGGTCGATCCGTTTCCGGGCAACTGGTCGCTGTTTCCGATCATGGTGCATCGCGTGTTGACAGCGCTCGGTGAGGACGACTGTTGTAACGATGTTTCGATGACGCGCATGTACCGCGAGTTCAAGCAGCTTTATATCGGCGGCGGCTGGATCGAGGATCCGCCCAATGGCGCCGACTATTACAACGTCTGGGCCATGCAATATCTGTTGTTCTGGATCGATCAGATCGACCCGAAATTCGATCCAAAATTTATTCGTGATAGCAACCGTGAATTGGTTGCATTCCATTCACATCTGATCAGCCCGCGCGGCGCTCCGCTCTGGGGTCGCAGCGTCTGTTATCGGATGGCAACGTCTGTGCCGCTGCTGGTTGCTCAGGCGCTGAATCCGGACGTCATCAGCAAGGGTCTGGCCATGCGCGCGCTGGACGCCACCTGGGGGTATTTCGTGACGCACGGCGCCACCGCCAACGGCATCATCACTCAAGGTTTTTGTGGCAAGGATCTGGCGCTGGTCAACGAGTACACCGCGCCCGGCAGTTGCCTGTGGGGAACGCGCGGACTGGTGGTGGCGCTCTATCTTGACCCGACGATGAAATTGTTCGACGTCAAGCGCGACAAACTGCCGGTCGAGATCGCTGACTATGTGGTGACCGAAAAGAGTTTGAAATGGTCAGTGCAGGGCTTCAAGGATCGCGGCGAGGTGGTTCTCACCCTTGAGAAGAATGCCGACGGCGCCGATCAGCCGGTGTTTCAACCGTATGGATTCAAGCATCAGTTACGCGAATGGGTTCAACATCGGCCGATTCGGCCAAACAATCACCCGGCCATGTATGACCGTCGGCAATATTCAACCACGCAGTCTATGACTGCCTGCGAACGCGTCAACCCCTGAGGCGATCATGAGCGGCGCATCGGAAAACCCGCGTGCAAAACGCGCCGGGCTGCGACGATCGGTGCTCTCGCTCAGTGTCGTCAACACCTTCGAGATGGCCGTCCAGGTGGTCTTGCCGATGGTGCTGGTGCGACTGCTTTCCGATGCCGACTTTGGCCTCTATCGCACACTCTGGCTGATCGCCATTACGTGTAGTGGCGCGCTGGCCTTGGGTATGCCCGGCAGCCTTTATTATTTTCTGCCTAGAAGCGAACAGCCCCGATCGTCGATCTTCGTGCTGCAGGCGGCCAGCTACATGCTGTTGGCAGGCCTCGTGGCAGCGGCCGGTACCGCCGCGTTTGTCCTGCTGCATGAAACCGGTCAGAAGGTAGGTCTGGGCGCGGTGCCCTTCATCGGGCTGTGGGTGTTCGCCAGCCTGCTCGATTACTTTTTTACCTCACAGCAACAGGTACCGACGCAAGCGCGCATCAACCTGTCGTTTGCGCTGCTCAGAATTGTACTGGTGATGACGGCCGCCGTGATGTTCAGACAATGGCCAGCCGTGCTCGCCGCGCAATTGATCTTCGTCGGCTTGAAGGCGCTGGTGTGTACCGTCTGTGTCGCCCGGTTCGTGCAGCCTGGCGCGCGCCCGGATCGGACGAGCCTTGCTGAACAAGTTCGCTACAGCTTGCCGATTGGTACCTCCACCGCCCTGTTCCTGTTACGGGGGCGCATTGACCAGTGGTTGGTGGCGAGCACGTTTACCGTGGCGCAATTCGGCCTGTACTCGATTGCCTCGGTGTTCGCGCCGATTCAGACCTTGATCCGTGTGACCGTCAATCAGGTGATCTTGCCTGAAATGAACCGAATGCAATCGCAGCAGAACAGTGCCGATATGCAAACTCTGAATCGCCGCAGCAATCTGGCGGTTGCATTTCTGATCTTTCCGGCGATTGCCTTCATCGCGACCTGGGCGGAGCCGATCTTGGCCCTGCTGTTCACCAACCGCTACAGTGCGGTGGCTCCGATCGTGCGCATCTACTTGCTCATCATGGCGATCGAGTCGATCGAAATCACGCTGATTTTGATCGCTATGCGCCAGGGTCGATTCATGATGTTCGTCGATGCACTGGTGTTACCGATTGCCATTGGCTCGGCGATGCTCGGTGCGCATTTTCTGGGGGTGCCGGGTG
Organism: Burkholderiales bacterium; assembly: GCA_031363055.1. Taxonomy (GTDB): domain Bacteria; phylum Pseudomonadota; class Gammaproteobacteria; order Burkholderiales; family Burkholderiaceae_E; genus JANLTP01. Next base: position 47,142 of record JANLTP010000075.1, read on the forward strand.
CGGCGCTCGGTGGCTTGGTCGGCGCCGGTCTGGCGCAATCGGCGTTATATCTTCGCTGCAAGAAGTTAACCGATCTGCCGATCGCGATGCTGCAGGATTGGCGTGGACTGGCGAGGATCGGGTTGTGCAGTCTGCTGGCGGCGCTGGGTTCGCAGTTGGTCTATTTCTTCAACTTTCCGGACGGCCTCAGTTTGAAATTGCCGGCGGCCGGCTTGCTGTTCACGGCGGTCTATTGGTCGGCGCTCAAGTTTCTGGGCGCGGCGGCCAGCGTGCGGCAAGTGTTCGGGCAACGGCTCGCGAACGCGGGCGGATTCTGATGAATAAATCCCCAGCTATTTCAGTGGTGGTACCGCTCTATAACAAAGCGTCGCATATCGAGCGCTGCGTTGCCTCGATTCAGGCGCAATCCATGGCCGACTTCGAGGTCCTGGTGGTGGACGATGGTTCTACCGATTCAAGTTTCGAAGCGTTTCGCCGAGCGACGCTCGATGACCCAAGATTTCGAATCATGCGCCAGCCCAATGGCGGCGTGTCGAGAGCGCGCAATGCGGCGATAGCCGAATGTCGCGCCGACTGGATCGCATTTCTCGACGCCGACGACGAATGGCATCCGGATTTTCTGGCCGCCGTCGTCGCAGCGTCGAATCGCCATCCGCGCAACGTGCTGGTCGGGACTGCCTTCAAGATCATTCAGGACGAAAAGCTCGAACTGCATCGACAAGATGCTTTCGGCGAACCGACGCTGATCTCGATCAACGAATTTTTTGCGTCCTGGGCGCGGCTGGGTACCTGCCCGTTGTTTATTGGCGCCTGTGCCGCCAAACGAATCGACTTGCAGGTGATCGGCGGGTTTGTACCCGGCATGAGCCTGGGCGAGGAACTGCTGGTGTTCATCCGACTGCTCGATCGTGGCGATCTGGAATATGTCAATCGCGCCTTGGCGACTTATCATTTGAGTGCGACGGGCTCCTTGTCGACCTCACCCTCGGTGAAGGCATTACGCTCGCACTCGGCGCTGTTCGTCGAGTTGGCCCGGCAGGTCAAGCTGGGCCGTTGCCCGCCGAGCGTTTATCGTAAATGGCTTTATATGCAGGCGGAGTATCTGATTCAAGACGGATTACGCGTCGACCTCTTGAAGCTGCTGTGGCGTGAGCCCCGTATCTGGAGTAGGCAGATGTGGCTGCGCGCGGCCCTGGAGTTGATTGGCGTGCGCGCGATCTTGTCGCGACTGTCAGGCCGTGATCAGGTTGGCTAGAAATCAGATCGGCTGGCATTGTGCGCCGGGCCTCAGGTCAGATTGGTAGGTATCTTGCTGCGGGCCTCAAGTCACCGCCTTGCGTTGCATGAATTCCGGCGTTGCCCAAGCCCGGGTGTCCATGATTTCCTTCAAGGTCGCAATGGCGTTCCAGACGTCCAGATAGCGGACATAAAGCGACGCGAATCCGAATCGCAAAATGTTCGGTGCTCTGAAGTCGCCGATCACGCCGCGTGCGATCAGTGCCTGCATGATCGCGTAGCCGTCAGGGTGTGTCAGCGCCACTTGACTACCGCGCAAGGCTGTTTCGCGCGGCGTTGCCAGACCGAACCCACTGAGCTCCTGATCGGCCAGCCGAATGAAGTGCTCGGTCAACCGCTCGCTTTTTTGGCGAAGCACCTGCAGATCAACGCCATCAAAGGCTTGTAGCGCCGCCTCGAGTGCGATCAGCCCCAACTGCGAGGCGGTGCCGACCAGCATTTGGTCGATACCGGGCGCTGGCTCGTACCCTTCAACGAAGGCAAACGGACGCGCGTGGCCGTGCCAGCCGGTGAGCGGCTGTCGCAGGGCGGCGTGATGGCGTCGCGCCGCAAACACGAAGGCGGGTGCACCGGGGCCGCCGTTCAAATACTTGTAGCCACAGCCAATTGCAAAGTCGACCTCGCAGCCGTTCAGATCACAGGGCATGGCACCGGCCGTATGGGCTAGATCCCATACCACCAGGGCGCCCGCGCTGTGTGCACGGCGGGTCAACTCGGCCATGTCGTAGCGTCGACCGGATTTGTAATTCACATGAGTCAAGGACACGATGGCCACGCGCTCGTCGATGGCGTCGGCCACCGCCTCGGGCTCAAGCGCCACAAATTCGGCGTTCATGAGTTCGGCAACGCCGCTGCCAATGTAGGTATCGGTCGGGAAGTTACCCAACTCGCCCAGGATGCGATGTCGGCCGGGGCGCATGCGCAGCGCCGCAACCAGCACCTTGAACAGATTGACTGACGTCGAGTCGGCGACGATCAGCTCATCGGCCGCGGCACCGACCATGAGCGCGATACGGGCGCCCACTCGTTGCGGCGCCGGATACCAATCGGCATCATTCCAGGAGCGTATCAGGCCTTGCGCCCACTCCTGTTCAATGGCCCGGCTCATGCGCGGCGGAACGCTCTTTGGCATCGCGCCCAGTGAATTGCCATCGAGATAAATGACCTCGGGGGGCAATTGAAATCGATCGCGACAAAAGGCCAGCGGATCGTCGGCGTCGAGTTGCGCAAAATCGGTGCGGGTCAGGCGCTGAGGGGCGGTATTCATCTTGGAGTGAAGTCTAACGGGTTTGTGACACACTGCAGGAAACCCCGCACAATCCCACCTTGCTCGTTCTGGAGAGACCGTATGCCGTCCTTGCATGCCCTGTGTTGTGGTCGTCTGAATGCGGATCGCAAGATCTTTTTCCCGGATGACGAATTGGGTCAGCGAATGAACCTGCCCGTGCCCGGCTATCTGGTGATTCATCCGAAAGGCAAGCTGTTGTTCGACACTGGCATTGACTGTCGTGCCGCTGTTGATCCGGTCGCCGTTCTGGGCCAGCGCCTGGCCAGTACCTTCAAATATGTGGCTGCACCTGACGAGCATATTGCCGGACAGCTTGCATTGCTGGATCTGAACTGCAACGACATCAGCCATGTCGCCAATTCACATTTGCACTTCGACCATTGCGGCTGCAATGTCTTGTTCCCGCGTGCCGGCTTTCTGGTGCAAGGGACCGAGCTCGCCGCTGCTCGAGCCCCCAAGAGTCATGCGTTTGCGCCCGGCTGGGACCATGCTCTCGACTACCAGGCGCTCGACGGTGAACACGATGTCTTCGGCGATGGCAGCGTGCTCTTGTTTCCGACGCCGGGTCACACACCGGGCCATCAATCGTTAAAGGTACAGGTTGGCAAGGACCGCTGGTTTGTGATGACCGCCGACGCCTGTTACACCGAGGAACATCTGGAGCGCGATCTGATACCCGGTGTGGTCTGGGATAGGTCGTTGATGCGCGAGTCGATGGCGCGGTTACGGCGACTCGGTGAGCGCAGCGATACACAACTGATGTTCGGCCATGATGATGAACAGTGGCAGCGGCTGCCGCCACGCGGACAAGCCATCTCTTAGGGGGAGCGCCTGGCCAGTCGCATGGTCAGTCCCTGCGGCGACATGGTGAAGTACATACCCTCGCGGGCTTCGCCGCCGTCGGGCGTATCGACTGAGGCGATCGTGAAACTCGATAGCAACATGGACATCGACATCTTCATTTCGAGCAACGCCAGGTAGCGACCCGGACAGACGCGGGGGCCGGCGCCGAAGGGCATGGCAACGCGCTTGGCGCTGCTGTGTGCGCCGGATGATTCATCGGCGATCCAGCGTTCCGGCTCAAAGGCGTCGGGCCGTTGGAAGTACGGTTCGCTGACGCTGTCATGACGCAGCACACCCCATAAAACGGTGCCCTTGGGAACCTGGACATCGGCAATCTGCGTGTCATGCAGTGCTTGCAGGCTGATGAACGGCGCCACTGGCTTCAGACGCATGGCCTCGTTGATGCAGGCGTCCAGGTAAGGCATGGAATCCATCAACTCGGGCGTGAAGGCCTGCGGATTGCCGGCAGCGCTGCCCAGGGTCTGCAAGATTTCGGCGGTCAGGCGCTGCAGGCTTTCCGGCCGCCGATGCAGCAGATAAATCAGCCAGGCGACGGTGTTGGCGGTCGTGTCTTCACCAGCCAGCAGCATGGTCAACACATTGCCGGCGACGGCGGTGTCGTCAAAGCTGCCGGGGCTCTGTGATTCGCCGGGCGCGTCGGCCGCGACCAGCATCGCTTGCAACAAATTGCGCGGTTTTTCACGCAAGCTTGCGTCGGCGGCGAGTTGCTGACGCGCTTGGGCGACGAAGCGCGCAATTTCGCGATTGATCACCACCACACTGTGATCGAGTTCGCGGTCGGCGCGAGTCTTGAACCAGCGCCAGTAAGGCAGCGAACTGAGGACCCGGCGAAACACGGCGGGCAGTACCTTGTCGAGATGTTGCTGGATGACTTCGTCACCGGCCTCCAGAGTATTGATGTCCTCACCGAGCGCGAGACCCGCGATGGTGTCGACGGTGTAGCGCATCAGCTCGGGTTGCAGCGGCAGCACGGTTGCAGCGTCGGCCGCTTTTTGCCAGCGCGACTGCAGCCGCGCGGTGACCTTGGTCATTTGCGGGAAATATTGACGAATATGGCCGGGTGCAAAACTGGCCATGACAATCCGTCGCTGGGTGCGCCAGGCATCGCCTTCGGCACTGAACACGCCGGGCGGCAAGCCCATTTCGCGGCTGACCAGTCGCGACTGCGGATTACGCTGCCAGCCATCGGGCCGGTTGCGCATGACCTCGGCCAACAGCGCATGATCGGCGATCACCAGAATATCGCGTTTCAGGAAGCGCATCCGGAATATCTTGCCGAGGCTGCGTGCCCAGCGCTCGACGTCCTGGTGGACGGTCGTCTTGTTGATTTGCCCGGCATTGCCGAGGATCGGCCACATGGGCGGGTGCGGCAGTTCGGCAATCTGGCGCAATGGCGTGGCGGCTTGGGCGATGGTGTTCATGCAGTGATACTACAAGCGAATGCGGCGCCGGGACACGCAAAAAATCTAACGATAGTGGGCGCGCGCCAGTAATTCGGTCACAGACTCGATGATGACCTTCGGATTCTCGCTATGTACATTGTGGCCAGCGCCGGGCGCAAGCACCCAGCGGCCGTCGGCCAGGGTGGACGCTACCCGCTCGGCATCTTCCTGCCAGAAGACGCGACTGTTGGCGCCGCGAATCACCTGCGCCGGGCACCGAATACGGCTGAGGTCATCCCAGAGCGCCAGGCGTTCGCGAGCGAAGGATTCCGAGCGCAACTGGACATAACGGCCGGGATCATACTTCCAGCGCCAGCGGCCATCCGCGCTCTCTCGCAGGGCAATCTGCAAGCTGCGGCGCAGCGACTGCGGGTTACGGGTTGGCGTGAAGGCGAGCACCTGGCGCACGGCGTCATCGATCGATCCGAAGTCCTTGGCCTGCGCGATCAGCCCGCGAATCTGGCGCGTGCCTTCCTCGCGCGGTTCGGGACCGATATCAACCAAGGTTAATGCAGCCACGCGCTGCGGCGCGTGAGCGGCCAGCGAAATCGACGTGAATCCGCCCATCGAATGACCCACCAGCGCGACCTGTTCGAGCCCCAGGTGATCGAGGAACGCCAGCACGTCTGTGCGCTGGCTGCTGATTCGATAGTCGACATCGGCGGACCAGTCAGAATCGCCGTGGCCGCGGGCATCCAGGGCCAGACAGCGCCAGGTCTTTCTGAGTCCGAGGCAGACCAGATCCCAGGCATGTGCGGTCAGGCCGCCGCCGTGTAACAGCACGATGGTGTTGCGGCCCTCAACACCACCCCAATCGAGATATCGAAAGTTCAGCCCGTTCAAGCTGACCCGATGCGCTTGAGGCAAAGTCAGCGATGCATCGTTCAGTGACCAACGCGCCGCACCATCACGCAGCAGTTGCAAATGTTCGGAAGCAGGCAGGCTCATCAATAAATTTGCGGGAACCGCTCGGTGTGCTGCACAGGACGCTTGAGCGACCCAGCAGTGCGCCGGATCGACCTACTTACCGAGCTGCTTTTTGACATCGAGGCCCACACCCTTGTTGACAAATTGATCGGTGGCGACTTTGCTCAGATCGACCTCGCCGGCCTTGTACAAACCAGCGCGCACCATCTTGTCATAAAAACTCTTTACGCGCGCCAGGTCGACCGCGCCGATGCCCTTGGTGAGCGCCTCACCGGAGTCGATGATGTTCAGTTCGATAAAGGTCTTGACTTCGGCGTTGATCAATTCATCGGTCATGTCCGGATTGGCTTGCCGGATCAGCGCATTGGTGGCCTTGCGATCACCGTACATGAAGTTGTACCAGCCAATGATCGAGGCGTCGACAAAGCGCTTGACCACATCGGGTTTGTTCTTGATGAAGTCGCTGCGCGCCTCGACGGTGGTGCTCAAAGTGTTCCAGCCCTGGTCGGCCAGCAGAAACACCTTTGGCTTGGCGCCCTGTGCGGCGGCACTGAACGGCTCGCTACTGGCGTAACCTTGCTGCACCATTTTTTTGTCCTGCATGAACTGGGCGAGGCTGAAGTTGTACGGCTTGACCTGCTCGTCTTTGAAGCCGTGTTCACTCTTGAGCCACTGCCAGTAACTGAATTGCCCGTCCTTGCCGACCAGTACCGTCTTGGCGTTTTTCAGATCGGCGAAGTCCTTGTAGGCGCCCTCATGGGCCATCAGAATTTGCGGGTCGCGCTGGAAAAAGGAGGCGACCACCAAGGTCGGAATGCCATTCTTGACATTGTCAAAGGAGTGCAGCAAATTGCCGGTCATCAGAAAGTCGAGCTTGCCGGCGGACAACAAAGGCCGGTTGTTGACTTGTGGCCCACCTTGAATAATATCGACCTCGAGGCCGAATTTTTTATAGGTGCCGTCGGCCAGCGCCTGATAGAACCCGCCATGTCCGCCTTGTGCTCGCCAATTGGTGCCAAAGCTGACTTTATCTTGTGCGTTCACCGCCTGTTGTGCAAATATCAGCAGCAGTGCGCCCAGACAGCGCAAAATAAATGAATGTGTCATTGCGGACTCCTCAAAGCTGTAAAGTGACGGCTTAATGTTAGACCAAGACGTTAGAGCACGATTGATGAACCCTTCCGAAAACCTGTCGAATTCGCCCGGCCGCATGTGCCCGATCGACTATTACTATGGCGCCGCTGCGATCGCCGATGCACCGACGGCAGTGGCCGATTGCGCCTGGATTGTCGGTGGCCTGTACGGCAACCCGTTTGCGCTGGACGTTATCGAGCAGGCCTTCGACGCCGAAGCGTCGCACCACAAACGGCTGATCTTTAACGGCGACTTCCATTGGTTCGATGCCGAGCCGGACTGGTTCGCGCGGATTCAAAATCGGGTGTTGCAGTACGATGCCTTGCGCGGCAATGTTGAAACCGAATGTTCACGAGCTGCTTGCGATCCAGCCATCGGCTGCGGCTGTGCTTATCCCTCGTATGTCGATGACGAAGTGGTCAATCGCTCGAACCGTATCCTCGGGGAGCTCTGGCAAGCCTGTCATTCCGGCGGATTCGCGGGCGCGCTGCAGCAACTGTCCCAATACCGACATCTCGAAATTGGTGACGCCCGTATTGCCGTTGTGCACGGTGACCTCGATTCATTGGCCGGCTGGACCTTCGACACCGATGCGTTGTCGAGCCGCGTTGGGCTCATGAAAGCCGGCCGCATGTTGTCGGAGTCGGCGTTTGATATCGTCGCCTGCAGTCACACCTGTGCGCCGGTGCTGCGCCGCTTCGAGTATCCGGGTGAGGAGCCTCGAACCTTGGTCAATAACGGCGCTGCCGGCATGCCGAACTTCAGGAACGACCTGGGCGGGGTGGTGACGCGCATTTCGGAGGTGCCGTTATCGCGCATCGGCGAGCAGCGTCTGCGAGCCCTGCGATTGCGAGTGTTGCATGAACGACAGCAGGCCGGTGTCTGGGTCGAATCGATTGCCATTGACTATGATCCGGAGCAGTGGTGGCAACTGTTCTCCTCTCGCTGGCCGCCAGGCAGCGATGCCGAGGCATCTTATGGAGCCCGAATTCAGCACGGCTGCAGTGCCTCGATTCAGCAGGCTTACCCGAGCCTGGCGGGCCGACGGGCGACTATCGCTCGCGAATTAATTCGCTCTCGTGCCAGCGTCCCAGCAACGCCTTCGACAGACCGTTAAGTGCGATAAAAATCGCGATTCCGGTCAGCGAAATCAGCAGCAGGGCGGCGAACATCCGAGGTATTTCGTTGCGAAAACTGGCCTCGAGTACGCGCGAGGCTAGCCCGGTATTCTTGCCAGCCGAGCCGGCCACGAATTCGGCCACGACCGCACCGACCAGCGACAGGCCACCGGCAATTCGCAGTCCGGCCAGAAAATAGGGCAAGGCGCTCGGTGCCAGTAACAGCCGCAGCCGTTGCCACGGCGTCGCTTTGTACAAGGTAAAAAGATCGCGCAGATTGTGATCGGCGCTGCGCAAGCCGATCACGGTATTTGAGAGGATCGGGAAAAACGCGACGATCCAGGCGCAGATCAAGAGCGCGGCGAAGGTGCTGTCGACGTAAATCAGAATCAGCGGTGCAATCGCGACGATCGGCGTGACCTGCAAGATGACCGCGAACGGGAACAGGGCGATTTCAACCCAGCGCGACAGCGCGAACACAACGGCGATCAAAATTCCGCCGGCAATGGCGACGACCAGGGCGGCTGCCGTGAGTTTCACCGTGAACCACCAGGACGCTGACAACGACGACCAGTCCTTGAGCAAACTGCTCCCGATAAGACTCGGTGCGGGAATGACATAGTGTGGAATCTGATAAGCCCGCACCCACCATTCCCAACCCGCCAGAGCTAACAGGAGCAGCAGGCCGGGCACGACGATGCGCAGCATTTTTTCGGGCTGCTCAACGGCGGCCATGGTTGACCTCGTCCTGGGCCGTGCCACTCGCCCCGTCACTCGCCCCACCGCTTGCACCGTCGCTTGCACCGTCGCGCGCCGCGTCATCGGCCTGGCGCAGACTCCGGGAGACCAACCGGCAGATTTCGCCATAGCGCGCCGATGTCCGAAAGTCTTCATCGCGCGGGTACGGCTCGTCGATGGCAATATCGTCAATGATGCGGCCTGGCCGCGCGGCCATGACCAGAATACGACTCGACAGATAGACCGACTCATAGACACTGTGGGTCACAAACACGACCGTGAATTGGTGTTGCCGCCAAAGTCCCAGCACATCGTTGTTCAGCTTGATGCGGGTCATCTCGTCGAGCGCTGCAAACGGCTCGTCCATGAGCAGCAGCTTGGGTCGAGTGACCAGGGCGCGCGCGATCGATACTCGCATTTTCATGCCACCGGACAGCTCGCGTGGGTACACCTGCGCAAAGTCTGACAAACCGACCATCGCCAACACCTGGGCGACACGCTCGCGGGTTTCAGTCGCCGGACGGTCAGCGATCCGCAAAGGTAGACCGACATTGTCGGCAACGCTTGCCCATGGCATCAAGGTCGGCTCCTGAAACACGAAGCCGATCTGGTCGTGGGTGGCGCCGATGCTGCTTGTCAGGTCGTCGCTGCTTGCAACGCCGTCGCCGCTGGTAACGCCGCTGCTCCTCGTAACGTCGTCGCCTTGAAGGGTTCCCGAGCTGGGGCTGGCCAGACCCGCAATCAGTCGTAACGCGGTACTTTTGCCACAACCGGAAGGCCCCAGGAAGCTCACGAATTCGCCGGCCTGCAACGCCAGCGAACAATGCTCCAATGCGACCGTACCGTTGGCGTAAACCTTGCCAACGTCCTGCAGACGAATCAGCGCCATGCAGGATCCGGGTTGAGCAACGACAGCGGCGCCCTTTGTACCTCGCGCAGCAACTCCACAAAACGATCCGTCACAAATTCGAGGATGGCCTGACCCTTGGCAGCATTGGCCGCTGCCGCGTTGCCACAGGCGCCCTGCGGGTTCAGATCCTGGGTTTGCCAGCCGATCTTGGCGGTCGGGGTGATCGACAGATACTGGTATTCGCGCTCGAGCTTTTCAGTCAGCGACTTGAAGTTCTGCGCTCGCTCCATCTTGACCTTGTCCGGCGCTATCGCCAGCATCACCGAGGTTTCGACCTCGCCGCCATGAATGCCGTGCTTGAGTTCGTGTGCGCTGATCATCCCTTCGGGTAGCCCGAGGTTATACCAACTGCTCGAGACCACCAGAATATTGTGTTTGACCCGCAGATCGCGCAGCACCACATCCATCAGGTTCATCTGACCGCCGTGGCTGTTGAACATCATGAACTTCTTGATGCCGGCGTTGACCACACATTCGGCCAGCTCCATCCAGATGTGCATGAGCGTTTCGGCCGAATGCGTCAGGGTGCCGGGATAGCGCGTGTGTTCGTTGCTCTTGCCAATCACCTGGGTCGGCAGGAACAACACTGGCAGATCGGCGGGCATCTTCGTGATGCTGACGCCGATCACCGCGTTGATGATGTCGGTATCCACGGACAGGGGTAGATGAGGCCCGTGTTGCTCGATGGCTGCAATCGGCAGCACGGCAATCAGATTTTCGCGATCCAACGAGGACAATGCTTCGCTGGTGAGGTCTGCCCAGTAATGTGTTCGCATGGTCGCTCGGTGTTCAGTATCGATCAGTTTGCATCAATGTCGTTCAGGGTCGTTTCGGCTGGTCAGGTTCGGCTATTTCGGCGATTTCTGCTGGTTCGGGTCGATCGAACTCAGATGGGCAAGGGCCGTCTGCAGGGCCTCTTCAACGACTGTACGCTCGCCAATTTGGTTGGCCAAGAGCATCGAGAATTTCGCAAGCAGCAAAGCGGATTGTTGTGCGCCAACGCGATCGAGGGCCTGCGCCATTGCATCAAACAGCCATTCATTATCTTCGGTATTCAGAGGCATGGCAGAGTGGCGCAGGACAATGCGCGGTCATGGGCGGCGGCGAGGGCGGCCAGATCGAGGCACTTGAATCGGGCGCAGACATGGCCATCCGGTCGCACGAGAAAAAGTGCAGCGTCCTGGCCCTCGATCGCAATCGAGCGCCGTTCGATCTTGCGTTGGCTGAGCCAAGTCCGCAATGACTCGTCGGCTGATGGTCCATCGGACGAATGAGGGTCGGGCGGACAGTTGATCATGAACAAAGTGAACCCGCAGCCGATTCGTTCGGTCAGAAAATCACCTTCGGCAAGCCGCACCGAATGCAGCGGCGCACCGGGGCCGGCACTCGCACCGAGACCCGTTTCAGCGCCTTTGCTCCAGTCGTCCTGATCGGCACTCACCCAGGCACTGTCAGCATAATCATAGGGAGCCGATTGTCTGGGGTTGATGAACGGCTTGGCCCAGTCGTGATCAATCGCCAGTTGCAGGGCGGCGTCGCGCATCAGCCGATAGCCGGTGCTGGGCGGCGTCATGAAGATCGTGCTTTTCCGCGCGTTCTCGAAAATATCAAAGGTGGCGGCCCGACGCTCGGGGCTGTAGCTGTCCAGCAATTGATCGGGTGCCTGGCCGTTCAGCACGGCAGCAAGTTTCCAGCCGAGATTATTGGCGTCGGCAATCGAGGAGTTCATGCCGCGCACTCCGAAGATCGGCACCAGGTGGGCGGCATCACCAATGAAGAAGACGCGATTCTGGCGGTAGTCGTCCAGACACAGACAATGCGCTTTATAGAGGCGCATCCAATCGAGTTGCCAGGGCGTCGATTCGCCGATCCAGTCGAGATGTTGTTGAATACGAGCGACGACTCGTTGGCGCTCCAACTCGAACGCTTCATCGGCGTTGTCATCGAGCTGATAGTCAATACGCCACATGTCGCGCGCCATCTTGTGCATCAGCACGGTATTGCCCGGATTGGTCGGTGGGTCAAACCAGGCGCGCCGTTCGGTCGGGTAGGACGACGCCATATGAATGTCGGCGATCAGGTAGCGGCCTTCGAACGATTCGCCGTTCAGACGCAGGCCCAATAATGTGCGCAGTGCCGAGCGCGCACCGTCGGCCGCGATCACATACTGTCCTCGCACGCTGTACTCACCGATCGGTGTGTCGACCCGCAATCGCACCGACTGCGCGTCCTGCTCGACGCCAACCACCTTGCTTTGCCAGCGAATCTCGATCAGGTCGGGGAATTGTTCGATGCGCTGAACCAGCAACGCTTCAAACAAGTTCTGCTGCAGGTTCGCCATCGGATAAAAGCGTTGATCGGCCGAATGCGGCATCTCGAGCCGGTAGATCGGTTGGTTCTGATAATACGAAGTGCCATGCGTCCAGGGCAGTGCTTGCGCGAGGAAGGGCTGGTCTATGCCATTCAGTTGCAAAATCTCCATACTGCGCCGAGACACGCAGGCGGCGCGACTGCCTTCAGAGACCGTCTCGTCGGCTTCCAGTACCACGCAGCGAATACCAAATCGAGCCAGCTCGAGCGCGGCGATCAGTCCCGACGGTCCGCCGCCGGCAATCAGCACCGGATGAATCATTTGAGTCCGCGTGTTACCGTCGAGTTCGGCGGGCGGCGCGAACGCGAACATCGGATACTCAAAATACAACGAGTCGGTATGGGTCTGCGGGACGTGCATGGGGATCAGCTCACGCTATTCACTTCGGGACATTGGCGAAGGCCACCTTGACGATCGCCTCGCGTACGGCGGGCGATTCAGTCAATGTCGGTGCCACCCGAAACGTCAGTTCGGGCCAGCGCTGCCGGGCGTCATCCAGTAATTGCGGCAGGTCACGCTGTGTGTGGCTGCCGGGCGCGAGGAACAGCGGAATGACATCGATACCGAGCGCGCCCTGAGCGTGCAACTGCGCGACCGCGTCGAACAAATCAGGCTTCATCATTTCCAGAAACGCCAATGCGGCCGGAATATCGGGCCGTTCACGTAATGATTGCGCCAGGATGGCGTCGAACGGTTGCCGCCAGGAATCGAGGCGCGCGCCGTGGCAGAAAAACAGAATACCTCTCATAGGCTTCGATGATCGCACAGGATCGGCGGACGCTGCGGAATTTGCACCAGTTCTGCTGCGACGCACAAAGTTAGCGCATTTCCGGCCACGCGGACTGGCTCATGCGCCCCATTTGGAGCGATTCATGCACGCTGGCACATCAATTGCAACGGGCGTGCATCCAGCAACGTCAGACGGCTGCACATCGCCAGCGCGTGGGCATTTATTTCTTTGAGGTCTCGGTTATGGTCAAGCAGTCCACAATACTTCCAGGCGCATCGACGCGTCCCCTGGGCAGCGGCGTCAACCGCCGACGTCGCTTGCTGCAGGCAACTTCAGGCGCGGCGCTTCTGGCCGGTGTCGATCCCTTGATTCGGGCCGGAGCCTGGGCCGCCGGTTCGGACGCACCGGAGAAGAAAGAGGTTCGAATCGGCTTCATTCCGCTGACCGATTGTGCCAGTGTCGTCATGGCGTCAGTGCTCGAACTCGACAAGAAATACGGCGTCAAGATCATCCCCACCAAGGAATCGTCCTGGGCATCGGTGCGCGACAAGCTCGTCAATGGCGAGTTGGACTTCGCCCATGTTCTGTACGGCCTCGTGTACGGCGTGCAGATGGGCGTCAGCGGTCCGAAGAAGGACATGGCGGTGCTCATGAACCTGAACCAGAACGGTCAGGCGATCACGATCTCGAAGAAGCTCGCCGACAAGGGCGCGGTCGATGGCGCGTCGCTGGCCAAACTCATGCAAACCGAAAAGCGTGAGTATGTCGGCGCGCAGACGTTTCCGACCGGCACGCATGCGATGTGGCTCTACTACTGGCTGGCCAGCTACGGCGTGAATCCGATCAAGGACCTCAAGGTCATTACCGTTCCGCCACCGCAGATGGTCGCCAACATGAGGGTCGGTGCGATGGACTTTTACTGCGTCGGTGAACCCTGGAATCATCGCGCGATTGCCGACGGCATTGGCGTCACGGGAATCACCACCCAGGACATATGGAAAGATCATCCGGAGAAGGTGCTGGGTACGCAGCTCGAGTTCGCGCAGAAGAATCCGAACACCTGTCGTGCGGTGGTATCAGCCATTCTGGAGGCTGGCAAATGGATCGATGCCGGTCTGCAGAACAAGAACAGGATGGCGGACACGATTGCCCAGCAAGCGTATGTCAATACCTCGCGCGATGTCATCATCGACCGAATTCTGGGTCGTTACCAAAATGGCATGGGTAAGAACTGGGACGACCCGAATCACAAGAAGTTCTTTGCCGATGGCGCGGTCAATTATCCGTATCTGTCCGACGGCATGTGGTTCCTGACGCAACATCGACGCTGGGGATTGATGAAACAGGATCCAGATTACCTGGGCATCGCAAAGCAGGTGAATCAGACGGCGATCTACAAGGACGCGGCGGCGGCTACCAAGACGTCGTTACCGAAGAGTGAGATGCGAAGCTCGAAGATGCTCGACGGCGTTACTTGGGATGGCAGCAATCCAGCCAATTATGCCGACGCTTTCAAGGTCAAGGTGACCTGATGACCACGTCGATCCAGAGTGGTGCTGCCATGACTGCCGTGAATTTGAATCCGGTGAAGTCGAAGGAATCAGGCCTCGCTTCGATTGCTCAACCGACCTCGTTGCCGGCGGCCGATAGCGTGCAGCCGCCTGCCTCGAGCATGCCGGAATCAGTTCGCCGTCGACTGCGTCGGGAACGCACCCTGAGCATCCTGGCGCCGATTCTGGGCATCATCATTTTGCTCGTCGTCTGGGAGGCCATCGCGAAAGCCGGTCAAACCATACCGGGACCGCTGGCGACCGGCAAGGCGGCGGTGACTGTCTTGTCGAATCCGTTTTATGACAACGGACCTAACGACAAGGGTATTGGCTACAAGGTCATGAACTCGCTGGGGCGGGTTGGCTTGGGATTTGGTTTGGCGGCCTTGTTCGGCATTCCGATCGGATTCGCGATTGGCCGCTTCAAGTTTCTGAACCAAATGGTTGCGCCGATCATTTCCCTGTTGCGACCGGTCTCGCCGCTGGCCTGGCTGCCGATCGGCCTGCTGGTCTTCAAGGGCGCAGACCCGGCCGCGATCTGGACGATTTTTATCTCGTCAATTTGGCCGATGATCATCAACACGGCGGTTGGCGTGCAACGTGTGCCAGAAGACTACATGAACGTTGCGCGGGTGCTCAAGCTGTCGGAATGGAAAATCTTCAGCAAAATCTTGTTCCCGGCTGTGCTGCCCTACATGATGACCGGTGTACGCCTGTCGATCGGCGTCGCCTGGCTGGTCATTGTGGCTGCCGAGATGCTGACCGGCGGCGTCGGTATCGGCTTTTGGGTCTGGGACGAATGGAATAATTTGAAGGTAGAGAATATTTTGTTGGCGATCTTGATCATCGGCGTGATCGGGCTGTTGTTGGAATGGGCGCTGCTGAGTCTGGCGAAGCGATTTTCGTACGAGTAAGAGAACTTTAAACGTTAGTGATCGCTAAACAACCATGATCGGTGAACTGCAAAACCAACCCCAAGGCTTGGCGCGCGTCGCCTATGACGCACGTTTCCTGGTCATTGAGGGCGCGGGCATGAGCTTCGAAACTCGCAAGGGTACCTTCGTGGCCCTGCGCGACATCAACCTGACGGTGGCACGCGGTGAGTTCGTTACCTTGATCGGTCATTCCGGATGCGGCAAATCAACATTGCTGAATCTGGTGTCGGGTCTGCTCGAACCCACCGCCGGCCATGTGCTGCTGGGCAATCGCGAAATTCGCGGACCAGGGCCAGATCGCGCGGTGGTCTTTCAGAATCATTCGCTATTGCCCTGGATGAGTTGCCTGCAGAACGTGCATCTCGCTGTTGAGCGCGTCTTCGCTGATCGTGAATCGAAATCGCAGATGCTGGCGCGCGCTCATGCGGCCTTGAAGTTGGTTGGCCTGGATCACGCCAGCGAAAAGAAACCGCATGAAATTTCTGGCGGCATGAAGCAACGCGTCGGCATTGCGCGGGCACTCGCCATGGAACCGAAGGTCTTGCTCATGGATGAACCGTTTGGCGCGCTCGACGCGCTGACGCGCGCCCGCCTGCAAGATGAACTGCTGGGCATCATTGCCAAAACCGGCAGCACCGTCATGATGGTCACGCATGATGTCGATGAAGCCGTTCTGCTCAGCGACCGGATTGTCATGATGACCAACGGACCGTCAGCGACCATTGGTGAAATTGCGCTGATCGATCTGCCGCGGCCGCGTGAACGGGTCGCGCTGGCGCAGGACCCGGCCTACTCGGCGTTGCGCGGCGAAGTGCTTCGATTCCTGTACCAGAAGCATGCCCATCTCGAATCGGTGAGTGCACACTGAACTCTCAAGCAAATGTGGCTCTGCGACTTTGCTTGAACCCCCGCGGGGGGTGGGTTGGGCGCAGCACGGCCCTGGGGGCGCTCCTCACTTGCCGACGGTCAGCACCAGCAGTAGCAGCAACAGGTTCACAAACAACGAAACGGCCAGCGCAATCTGCCAGCCAGCCAGGCGATCGCGAATCAGCAGCGGTGAGTTGCCTGGCGCACGAAGCGGGCGCGCGGCGCCGCGCTCGATGGCCAGAATGAATTCTTCGGTGGTTTCGAAGCGCAATTTCGGGTCGCGTGCCACGGCCTTGAGCATCAAGGCTTCCAGCCACAGCGCGATTTCCGGGCGCAATCGGCTCGGTGCTGTCGGTTCCCGCTTGTAGCGACCGAGCTGATACGGCTCGATATCACCGTAGGGAAACTTGCCGGTCAATAACTGATAAAGCGTCACACCGACCGCGAACAGGTCTGCTGCCGCGTCCGGCGCGGCCCCTTCCCATTGCTCGGGGTTGATGAACGAAGGTGTACCCGCGTGCAGCACCCGGATCGACGCCGGCTCTGCGCCACTGATCGCGACACCCAGATCGATGATGCGCAGCACGCCATCGTCGTCGCGATGCAGATTGGCCGGTTTGATGTCACGGTGGACGATGCCCTGACGGTGCATGCGCGATAACCCCTTCAGCGTGGCGACCACCACACTGAGTACGCTGTCGATCGGCAGCGGCGCAGAATGCGCCAGCCAGTGTTCCAGCGTTTCGCCACTGTGCCAGTCGTACAGGATGTACAGTTGACTGGCGCCCGGGCGACGGTGGCTGCGGACGAAGTGGGCGCCATCCATCCGTTCGCTGAGCCAGGCTTCATGAGCCAGCCCGGCGATTTCTTCGGGGTCAGCGCCGCGATTCGGATGGACGGTTTTCAGCGCATAGAGTTTGCGTGTCTCGACGTCCCGTACCTGGTAGAGCAGATGAATGCCGTTATCCGCAACCACTTGGGTTACGGCCAGGCCGTCGATGAGTTCGCCGATCCGCAAGCGACGCGGCACTGCCAGGGTGCGCGCATGTGCTTGTGTGCTGCGCAAATCGGCGGTCGGCAGGCCCTTGACCCGGATGACCAGCGCGGTGACGTTATCGTCGGAGCCGCGCTCGAGCGCCAGGGCGGTGAGCCGCTCGGCCAGGGCCTGGGCGGAGCGCTTGCCGGCGATCTCCTCGCGCAGCAGTCGATCGGGCAAGGCATTCCAGACGCCGTCCGAGACCAGCACCAGTTGATCGTCGAGGCGCAGATCGCCTTGCGCATAATCGATCAGCACGCGCTCGTCGACGCCCAGGGCGCGCGTCAACATCGAGCGCAGGCTGCCGGCGGTGTGGGCGTGATCGCTGGTCAAGCACTCGAGGCTGTTGTCCCGAACCAGGTAGGCGCGTGTGTCGCCGACATGCGCCACCGTGTAGGTTTGACCGCGCAACACCACGGCCGTCAGGGTGGTGGCGCGCTGAATGGCTAAGGAGCGGGCGTTCTGGGCATGCAGCCAAGCGTTTTGGGCGCTCAGGATGCGGTCCAGGGCTACTGTGGTTTCCCAGGTCGGCGGAGCACTGGCAAAGTCCTCCAACAGCACCATGACCGAGGTTTGTGCCGCTTCCAGGCCACCGCCGCCGGCGGAAACGCCGTCGGCGATCGCGGCAATGACAGCGCGCTGAAACTCATCGGTTTCCTGTGGCAAGCGCACCGCCGCGAAGTCTTCATTAACCTCGCGCTGGCCACTCTGGCTCGCAAAACCGTGCTCAATTTCGTAGCTCAAACCGCATTCTCTTTCATTTCGCACCGTTATGGTGCAGAGCGATGCCCCTTTGCCATGTAATGGGGAGGGGCTTTGTGCACTGCGCCAAATCCATGCAGTTTTTGTACCTGCGGCCAGTCAGGCACGAACTTGGCGCATCGGAATAACCCGATTTGTGCAAAAACCCCGCCATGGCACCGATCTTGCAGCCTGCAGGGGTTCTAAAGTTGTCGGCGTTCTCCACCGAACTCAAATGAAAACTCAATCTTTTTTGAAGTCGGGGCACACGCCGACCCTGTTTGCTGCCTTTCTTTACTTTGATTTCTGTTTTGCGGTCTGGGTACTGAACGGTGCGATGGCACCCTTCATCAGCGAGTCGTTTGCGCTGACCCCGGCCCAGAAGGGATTCATGATCTCGGTGCCGATTCTGGCCGGCGCGCTCATGCGCTTTCCACTCGGCGTGATGGCGCAATACATCGGTCGCAAGAACGCCGCCATGGTCGAGATGGTGCTGATCATGCTGGCCATGAGCTATGGCTTCCTGATGGTCAACACTTATGACGAAGTGCTGGCCATGGGTGTGCTGCTCGGTATCGCCGGCGCGAGTTTCGGGGTTGCACTGTCGCTCGGCTCCGGCTGGTATCCGCCTCAGTACAAAGGCCTGGCAATGGGTCTGGCGGGCGCTGGCAATAGCGGTACGGTATTGGCCGTCCTGTTGGCGCCGCCGCTGGCGACCCGCTTCGGCTGGCAAGCGGTGTACGGCTTTGCCGCCGTCAGCATGTTGATTCCGTTTGTGGTCATGGCGGTTTACGCGAACGAGCCGCCCGATCGCGAACAGCAGTCGTTTCGCCAGCATATTGCCTGCCTGTTCGAAAAGGATGGTTGGGCGTTCAGCCTGATCTATGTCGTGACCTTTGGCGGGTTCATTGGTTTGTCGAGCTTCTTGCCGACCTACTTTTACGACCAATTCAAGGTCACCAAGATCGAAGCCGGTCAACTCACCATGCTGGCCGCGCTGATGGGGTCGGGCATCCGCATTGTCGGTGGCTGGCTCTCGGATCGCTGGGGTGGTGTCAACACCTTGAGCCTGGTGTTGGTGGTGGTCATGGTGTCGGTGGTACTGGCCGGCCTGCAAACCACGGTGACCGCAACCACCTTGTGCCTGATGCTTTGCTTCGCAGCGCTGGGCGCCGGCAACGGCGCGCTGTTTCAATTGGTGCCGCTGCGTTGGCCGCTGACAACGGCGGTGGCCGGCTCAATGATCGGAGAACTCGGCGCGCTCGGTGGTGGCTTCATTCCGAATGCCATGGGTATGTCCAAGCAATATACCGGAACCTATCTGTGGGGCTTTGTCGCTTTCGCGGTCGTGGCCGGCTGCATGTTGATCATGCTTCGCCTGGTACAAATCCGCTGGACCCGCACCTGGGCCGAGCGCGGTGGCCGTGCTCGTGCAACATCGGCCGCAGCAACTGGCGCATCGCCGCTCTCGCCGTCTATCCCACCGTCTGTCTCATCGTCTATCTCACCGTCGGTCTCATCGGCAATGGACCCAAGAAAGAAGCTGGCATGAAAAAGATGAAACTGGTGGTCATTGGCAATGGCATGGCCGGTATCCGGACCGTTGAGGAGTTGCTGGTGCTGGCGCCCGACCTCTACGAGATCGCCGTCTTTGGCGCTGAGCCGCATCCGAACTACAACCGCATCTTGCTGTCGCCGGTGCTCTCGGGCGAACAGAAGCTCGAAGACATTGTGCTCAATGATCTCGAGTGGTACGCCAGTCACAACATTCGCCTGCACCTGGGCAAGAAAGTGGAGCGGGTTGATCGCAAGCTACGCGTCGTCCACGCCGACGATGGCACGACCGAGCCGTACGATCGCCTGTTGCTGGCCACCGGCTCGAATCCGTTTATCTTGCCGGTGCCGGGGTTCGATGCGCCCGGTGTCATTACCTATCGCGATATCGCCGACACCAACACCATGATCGAGGCGGCCACCCAATTCAAGCACGCGGTGGTGATCGGCGGTGGTTTGCTGGGCCTGGAGGCCGCCAATGGCCTGGCCGTGAGGGGCATGATGGTCACCGTGGTGCACCTGATGCCGTGGCTGATGGAGCGCCAGCTCGATCGGGTTGCAGGTCTTATGCTGCAACGCTCGCTGGAAGCACGCGGACTGCAATTCAGGATCGAATGCCAGACCGAAGCGATCCTGACCGGTGAGAATGGCCGCGTCAAGGCGATTCGCTTCAAGAACGGCGAAGAAATTCCAGCCGATCTGGTCGTAATGGCGGTCGGTATCCGCCCGAACACCACGCTGGCCGAAAAAATCGGCCTGCATGTCAATCGCGGTGTCGTGGTCAATGACACCATGCAGACCTATGATCCGCGTATCTACGCGGTCGGTGAATGCGCCAATCATCGCGGCATTGCCTACGGCCTGGTCGCGCCCCTGTTCGAGATGGCCAAGGTGGCCGCCAATCATCTGGCGCAGATGGGCATTGGTCTCTATGGTGGCTCGGTCACATCGACCAAACTCAAGGTGACCGGCATCGATCTTTTTTCGGCCGGTGAGTTCAATGCCACGGCCGGCGTCGAAGAGATCACGCTGTCCGATCCGATTGCCGGCATCTACAAGAAGCTGGTGATTCGTGACGACAAACTGGTCGGCGCCTGCCTGTATGGCGACACGGCAGACGGCTCCTGGTATTTCAAGCTGCTGCGCGAAGGCAAGCCGATTCACGAACTGCGTGATCGCCTGATGTTCGGCGAAACCAATCTGGGCGACACCGGCCACCAGGGTCAGAGCAAGGCGATTGCGATGGCCGACACGGCCGAGGTCTGCGGCTGCAATGGCGTGTGCAAGGGCACGATCGTGTCCGCGATCAAGGACAAGGGTCTGTTCACGCTCGATGAGATTCGCAAGCACACCAAGGCTTCGAGTTCCTGCGGCTCCTGCACCGGTCTGGTCGAACAGATTCTGATGAACACGCTGGGCTCCGACTACTCGGAGGCACCGAAGGTCAAGCCGGTCTGCGGTTGCACCGATCGTAATCATGACGAAGTGCGCAAGGCCATCCGCAAGCAGAAGTTGCTGACCATTGCCGACACCATGCACTTCATGGGTTGGCGCACGCCGAACGGTTGCGCGAGTTGCCGACCGGCGATCAACTATTATCTGATCAGCACCTGGCCGCGAGAGGTGGTTGATGATCCGCAGTCGCGCTACATCAATGAACGTGCTCATGCCAATATTCAGAAGGACGGCACCTTCAGCGTGATTCCGCGGATGTGGGGCGGTGAAACCAACGCCTCCGAGTTGCGTCGAATTGCCGACGTCGTCGACAAATATAAGATACCGACCGTCAAGGTCACCGGCGGGCAACGCATCGATCTATTGGGCGTCAAGAAGCAGGACCTGCCAGCGGTCTGGCGCGAGCTGGACATGCCCTCGGGTCACGCCTATGCGAAGGCGTTGCGTACCGTCAAAACCTGCGTCGGCTCGGAGTGGTGCCGATTCGGTACCCAGGACTCGACCCAGATGGGCAAGGACCTCGAGCGGGCGCTTTGGAAGATGTACGCACCGCACAAAGTGAAGCTCGCCGTATCGGGTTGTCCGCGCAATTGCGCCGAGTCCGGGATCAAGGACGTCGGGGTCATTGGCGTTGACTCGGGCTGGGAGCTCTACATCGCCGGTAACGGTGGCATCAAGACCGAGGTCGCGCAATTCCTGGTCAAGGTCAGCACGGACGCCGAAGTGTTGGAGTTCTCCGGAGCATTCCTGCAGTTATATCGCGAGGAAGGCTGGTATCTCGAACGTACGGTTCATTACCTGTCGCGGGTCGGTATGGATCACATTCGGGAGCGCATTCTCAATGATGCGCAAGGGCGGCGTGAACTGTGGGAGCGGCTGCAGTTTTCACTGGCCGAGGAGCCTGATCCCTGGCACCAACCGGCCAAAGCGGTGGTTGATTCGCGCCAGTTCATTCCGATCAAACTGAGTTCAGTGAGTGCCTGATGTCGACAACGACCGCTACTACTGCTACCACTGCCAAGTGGGTTGAAGTGTGTGCCGTGCAGGATATCCCGGTGCTGGGCTCGCGTGTGGTGGAACGCAGCTCGGGCGATAACGTCGCGGTCTTTCGTAACGGCGAAGACAAGGTGTTCGCGTTGCTCGATCGCTGTCCGCACAAGGGCGGACCGCTATCGCAAGGCATTGTGTTTGGTGAACGCGTCGCTTGCCCGTTGCACAACTGGAATATTGAACTGAATTCGGGTTGTGCGGTCGCGCCCGACAGCGGCTGCACGCAGGCCTTTGCCGTCAAGGTTGAGGCCGGCAAGGTCTTTCTCGATGTTGGCTGAAACGCCATCCTCCGACGCGACCCGGTTTGAGACGCGTTCGACCTGCCCCTACTGTGGGGTCGGTTGTGGTGTCATCATCGAGTCGCAGTCGCAAGGTGGTACCACCGAGATTACCGGTGTTCGCGGCGATCCCGAACATCCGGCCAATTTTGGTCGGCTGTGCAGCAAGGGCAGCAGTCTGCATTTGACCGCCCAGCCGTTGCGACGCGCTCAAGCTCGGGCGCTGCAGCCCATGATTCGAGCGCATCGGCTCGATCAACTGCGCGAGACGTCCTGGGACAGTGCACTCAATATGCTGGCAGACAGGTTCGCAGCCTGTATTCGCGAACACGGCCCGGATTCGGTAGCGTTTTATATCTCTGGTGAACTGCTGACCGAGGACTACTACGTCTTCAACAAGCTCGCCAAGGGTCTGATCGGCACCAACAATGTCGACACCAATTCGCGCCTGTGCATGTCCTCCGCCGTGGCCGGCTACAAACAGACCTTGGGAGCCGATGCGCCGCCCAACGCCTATGAAGACATCGATCATGCCG
>JANLTP010000159.1:0-41281 GCA_031363055.1 Burkholderiales bacterium
ATCAAGATGGTGGTGACCTTGATCGCGCCGATCGCCATGGAGCAGGGGCTGCGCTTTGCCATCCGTGAGGGTGGCAAGACGGTCGGTGCGGGTGTCGTTGCTAAAATATTGACTTGATCAACTGATCATTACTTCGCGAGATCAGGTAACTATTGCTTCGTGAATTGAACAGCCCATGTTCGTGGGTTGCCGAATCGGCAACCCCTCGCTCTTTTAGGACTATGAAATGAGTAACCAGAAAATCCGCATCCGACTGAAAGCCTTCGACTACAAGTTGATCGACCAATCGGCCGCTGAAATTGTTGATACCGCCAAGCGCACGGGCGCCGTGGTTCGTGGCCCCGTGCCGCTGCCAACGCGCATTCAGCGCTACGACGTGCTGCGCTCGCCGCACGTCAACAAGACCTCGCGCGACCAGTTCGAGATTCGCACGCACCTACGGCTCATGGACATCGTTGATCCGACCGACAAAACCGTTGATGCTTTGATGAAGCTCGACTTGCCGGCGGGCGTCGATGTTGAGATCAAGCTGCAGTAATCTGTAGCGCGGCGTTAACGGCGCGCGGACCAGACGCCCAAGTGCTAACGCCCTCGGGCGTTTTTTTATGCCTTGTGCTGATCAATCAGCGCGGATCAATCGGCGTCGCCGAAGGCTCACGCGCTTCAATGACCTCGGCGGCCGCCAGCACCATGTCCTCGCGAAACCGCGCGCCGATCAATTGCACGCCCAGCGGAATGCCATCGATTGACCCAGTCGGCGCCGAGATCGCCGGCAGACCGAGCACTGGCACCATGAACTGAGTCCCCTGTGCGCCCAGCACACGCCGCGAATCCTCGAGCGATTCGATATCGAGCGTCTGGGCAAATGCAGGCTCGGCACTGACCGGGCCCAGCACCAGCGGATATCGCTGCATGAACAGCGACCAGTTTCTAATCAGAGTCGCGCGCCGTGCCAAGGCTCGCAAGTGGGTCTGCATGTCGAGCGGCGCCGCGTTTCCAAACTGGAATTCGAAAGAGCGACGGATACCCTCGTCACCGTGCTTCTCGATCATGGGTTTGGCGAAGATCAGATTCTCGTTGCGGCTGAGCAGATCCCACAACTCTGTGGCTTCGACCATATCGGGTGGCTCGATCGCCTCGACCGCGTAACCGGCCTCGGTGAGCCATTGCGCCGCTCGTTGGATCGCTTGCACGACGGCCGGATGCGTGACCGCGCCC
Source organism: Burkholderiales bacterium (assembly GCA_031363055.1). GTDB lineage: Bacteria > Pseudomonadota > Gammaproteobacteria > Burkholderiales > Burkholderiaceae_E > JANLTP01. The sequence goes on from JANLTP010000159.1 coordinate 1,219, forward strand.
GGCGAGGTCAACGTCATGGCGACGCGAATCGGTCGTGCGGCGGGCGGGCCTTGCAACGGCGCGGGGACCCACCACGGATCGCGGGCATCGGCGGCTGACATCGCTTGCAGGGCCAATCGAATGTCGGCCACACTGCGGGCCAGCGGGCCCTGGACCGACATCAGTTGGCTGGACAAGGGGCGTTCTTCCTTCGCGCTCGGCAGGAACGCCGGAACCCGCCCGAACGATGGCCGCAGCCCATAGATACCCGTGCAGTAGGCCGGATAACGCACGGAACCGGCGAGGTCGTTGCCATGGGCAATCGGACCCATGCCGCTGGCGACCGCAGAGGACGCGCCACCGCTCGAACCGCCCGGCGTGTGCTTCGCCGACCACGGGTTCAAGGTGCGGCCGTGCAAGGCGTTTTCAGTGAACCAGCGCATCGAAAAGGCCGGCGTGTTGGTTCGCCCGAAGATGACAGCGCCGGCGCGCCGCAAATTCGAGACCACCGGGCTGTCTTCGAGCGCCAGGTTATCGCGTTGCGAGACCAGTCCGTTGGTCGTCGGCCGGCCTTGCTGATCGACATTGATCTTGGTCGTGACCGGCACGCCATGCAAGGGTCCGAGCACATCGCCACGCGCCACTGCCTGGTCGGCCACGTCGGCCGCAGCGAGCGCTGAATCCTCCAGCACCTGGACGATCGCGTTCAACGCGGGGTTGACGGCGCTGGTTCGGTCCAGGCAATCACGAACGGCCTCGCGACTCGAAATCGCGCGGGTTCGAATCGCCTGAGCCAGCTCGATCGCTTGCCAGCGCCATAGTTCATCCATCGCGATTGCTCCTTGGTTGCAAATCATCATAGAACAACTTGGAAGGATTACCGACGAACGGCGCTTGCAGGCCGATCTGTGCGCATTATCACGGCATGAACGGTCGCCCACGCCTAAATTCGCGGTTTCACCGGTGCCCATTCGAATGCGGGCGGGCATATGAATCAGAGTTTACGGACGCTAAAAAATAGTTTGTGCCTGGGAGTGCTGTTGCTGGCCGCTTGCGGCGGCAATGGCGACAGCACTTCGTCCTCCAGTACCAGCGCCGCCGCACAAATTGTCAGTGGCAGCAGCACTACCGTTTCCGACACCGCCAGTAACGGCAATCTCTTGTCGTCGCCGAATTGCACCTTGCAATATCGCGCCAGCAACGTGGCGAGCGCACAAGGTGATGATCCCTTGCTCGCGCAGCAATGGCATCTGAAAAATACCGGCCAGGGAAACGGTCTGGTCGGTGAGGATCTGAATGTCAGCGCTGCCTGGGTGAGTAGTCGTGGCGCCGGCGTACGAGTGGCTGTCGTCGATAATTCGCTGGAGACCGTACACAGCGATCTGGTTGATAACGTCGTGCCGAAGGAGAGCCATAGCTATCGTAACGAACAAAACGGCTACAGCGATCCCCTGCCTTGTTACGCTTCCGAAACACACGGTACTTCAGTAGCCGGATTGATCGCCGCCCGCGCCGGTAATGGGGTTGGCGGCGTCGGCGTCGCGCCAATGGCCAAGCTGGTTGGATATAACGCACTGGCGACCAATACCGATGCCGATCTGGCCGATGCCCTGGTTCGCGATCTGAACAAGAACTCGGTCTACAGCAGCTCCTGGGGGTCCAGCGACGACGGTTTGCTGCACCCGGTCAGCAGCTTGCATGAGCTGGCTCTGAACACGGGTTTGCGTACCGGCCGGGGTGGCCTCGGCGCGCTGTATGTATTTGCGGCTGGCAACGGCGGCTGTTTTCGGACGAGCAGCGACGGCACGGTCTGCGAGTCCGACAATACCAACTTCGACGGCTATCTGACGCAGATGGGCGCGATCGTGGTCGGCGCGGTCGACCGCTCGGGCCGTGGGCCGCGTTATGCGGAGCCGGGTGCGAACCTGCTGATCAGCGCGCCGGGCGGCGACTCGAGTCTCGGCATGACCACCACCGCCATTCGTAACGGCTATACCCAAAGCTTTGTCGGATCGTCGGCTGCGACCCCGATGGTGTCCGGTGTCATCGCGTTGATGTTGTCCGCCAACCCGGCCTTGAGCTGGCGCGACGTCCGCCTCATTCTGGCCAGCACGGCGCGCCGCAACGATCCGACGCACGCCAGTTGGCGCAACAATTTGAAAGCGCAAGCGGGCCAGCCGGCCTGGTTCAGCCATCGATATGGTTATGGCGTGGTGGATGCGGGCGCGGCGGTGGCTGCTGCCAAGACCTGGCAGACGGTGGGTACCAGCGAGCAGTTGCTGAGCTGCGGCCCGTTCGAGATTGACGCCAACCTGTCGATACCGGATGCCGGCGGTACCGCGTCCGCTGTGTCATCGAGCCTTGTGCTATCGGCCGAGCAATGTGGTCTTCGGCATCTCGAATATGTGCGGGTGCAAGCGAGCATCAATCATGAATATTCGGGTGATCTGGGCATTACGCTTCGAAGTCCGGCCGACACCGATAGTGAACTGGCCAATCCGCGTCATTGCGCCAGCAGCAATCGCGATGCCGATCGCTGCGGCCGTTTTGACGGCTGGAACTTCGCCAGTGTTCGGCACTTGGGCGAATCAGTCGCCGGCGAGTGGCGCTTGCGGGTCACCGATGTCGAGGCTGGAAAAACCGGGCAACTGGTTCGATGGTCGATCAGATTTTATGGGCGATGATCTCGCTGAGTTCTAGACGAACTGCTTCCGGATGTCTGAAATACGATCAATAACCGAGCGCCAGATCTACCTGATACGCCAGCGCTTCGCCGGCCCGATAGCGAGCAAGGTTTTCGAGGAAGCGCTGCACCGAACGCTGTATGAACAAGGTCTGCGAGTTGCCTGACAGATGCATCGTGATGTGCGCATTCGGTAGCGACCAGAGGGGGTGCCCGGGCGGTAGCGGCTCCGGGTCGGTGACATCGAGAAACGCTGCCGCAATCGTCTGTGCGCTGAGTGCCTCGGTCAGCGCCTGCTGATCGATCACCGTACCTCGAGCCACGTTCAACAACACGGCGGTAGTTTTCATGACCGCCAATTCGGCAGCGCCAATCATGTGCCGCGTTTCCGGCGTCGCTGGTACCGCCAGAATCACCCAGTCGAACTCCCCCAGACGGGCGCGCCATTGCTCAGGTGCCAGAACGCTGCCGGTCGCGCCGCCCGTAACCGAACGTCGAACCACCGTGACGGCAACATTGAAGGCCTTCAGACGTTCCTCGACTAGCTTACCAATCGCACCGTAGCCGAGAATCAGCGCTTTGCTGCCGTACAGCTCGACCTTGCCCGGCGCGGTGCTCAGCCATTCACGACGGTCCTGGGCGCGCACGACTTCGCGATAGCCCTTGGCAATACTGAGCATGCCCATGACGACGTATTCGGCGATGGTGATGGCATTGATACCGGCGCCGTTGGTGAGCACCACCTTGCGATCGATGAGGGTTTGCAGCGGCATACCGTCAACGCCCGCATAGATCGAGTTCAGCCATTTCAGTTGGCCGGCGTTATTGATGGCCGCTGCCATCCGGGCTTTGTCGTACATGTCGAACCAGCCGATTTCAGCCTTCGAACCAATGGCAATCGCTTCCTCGCTGTTGCTGAACCAGCGCGGCTCCAGCCAATCGGGCAATTTGCCTTCCAGTGCCGCTCTAACCATGTTTGGAAAGGCAGCAATCGTTCGCTTGGGCATACTTGATCCTGAATAAAAGTCGATTCGCTTCAAAGACTGATGAAGCTCGGCAAGCGTACCGCAAGTGCGCGAAAACGTCCCGACCTGGACGAACGTACAATCGTTTTTCCAAAACGACGCAGGCGAAGCCCATGATTTCATCCAAGAGTCGGCGATATTTCCAGGCCGGGCTGCTCGGAGGTCTCGCAGCGCTCAGTGGCTGGCCGATACCAAACGCCAGCGCCCAGGCGGCTAACCCGTTCAAGCCGCTGCTGTTGGCTTCGCATCGGCGGGCGACCAATTCGGCGCGCGACGCGCATCGGCATCCGGCCGAGACGCTCGAGTTTTTCGGTATTCGCCCGAACAGTGTCGTGGTGGAGATTCTGCCGGGTAGCGCCGGCTTCTACATGGAAATACTGGCACCGTACCTGCGCGAGCAAGGTCGCTATGTGGCGGCCAGCCGAGACGCATCGGCCGCGCCGAACTATCTGGCTGATCATCAGAAACTGCTCGATCGTCTACGCGATGAACCGGCGCTCTACGGCCGGGTGCAAGTCAGCGAGTTTTCGGCCGATCGATTCCGGATCGTCGATGACGGCACTGCCGACTTCGTGTTGACCTTTCGCAATCTGCACAATTGGATCGAGCGTGACGAAGTCGAGGGCGCGCTGCGGGCGTTTTATCGCGCCCTGAAGCCCGGTGGTTTGCTGGCGGTGGTCGACCATCGGGGTCGCAAGGATCAGAGCCAGCAGGCGCAAATGAAATCCGGCTACGTGCGTGAAGATTATGCGATCGAAGTGATCGAGCGGGCTGGCTTCAAGCTGGACGGTGCCTCCGAGGTCAATGCCAATCCGAAAGACAGCAAGGACTACCCGGAGGGCGTCTGGACTTTGCCGCCCAGTTATCGTTTGAAGGACGTCGATCGCAGCAAGTATGAGGCGATCGGCGAGAGCGATCGCTTTACCTTGAAGTTTGCCAAGAGGTAGCACTCATGAGTGATGACATCAGACCGTTCCGGATTGCCGTCAGCGATGAAACGCTCGTGGATCTGCACGCGCGCTTGCGCAACACGCGCTGGCCGGAAGCCGAACTCGTCGACGACTGGAGTCAGGGTGCGCCGTTGGACTGGATACAGGAGGTCTGCCAGTATTGGTGGCAGCACTATGACTGGCGAGCGCGTGAAGCGCGTTTGAACCGCTTCGCTCAGTTCAAGACAACGATCGATGATCTGGACATTCACTTCATTCACGCGCGCTCGCCGCATCAAGAGGCGATGCCGCTCATCATCACGCACGGCTGGCCCGGTTCAATCGTCGAGTTTCATAAGGTGATTGAGCCGCTGACCAACCCGACGGCCTATGGTGGCGTCGCGAGTGATGCGTTTCATGTCATCTGTCCGTCACTGCCCGGCTTCGGATTCTCCGGCAAGCCCACCGCCACCGGCTGGGGCGTTGATCGAATCGCGAAAACCTGGAGTGTCCTGATGGCGCGCCTGGGCTACCCGCGATACGGCGCGCAAGGCGGCGATTGGGGTTCAGCCGTGACGTCGTCGCTGGGTGCACAGGACCCGGAGCACTGTTTGGGTATTCACATTACGCTGGCGATGGGACCTCGACCGCAGATCTCGGCGACGCCAACGGCTGACGAGGCCCGTGCGCTGAAGGGCGCTAAATATTATGCAGACTGGGACTCGGGTTATTCGAAGCAGCAGGCAACGCGTCCGCAAACACTGGGTTATGGACTGACCGATTCGCCGGCCGGTCAGGCGGCCTGGATCCTCGAAAAATTCTGGGCCTGGACCGACTGTAATGATCATCCGGAAAACATCCTGGGGCGCGACGAGCTTCTGGATAATGTCATGCTGTACTGGGTGACGGCCACTGCTGCTTCCTCGGCGCGTTTGTACTGGGAGAGCTTTGGTAAGCGCCGCACACTTGCGCCGGTGCTGGTGCCCACCGGGGTTGCGGTGTTTCCAAAAGAAATCGTGACACCGGTCAGAAGCTGGATGGAGCCTAATTTCAAGAACATCGTGCACTGGCGCGAGTTACAGAAGGGCGGTCACTTCGCGGCGTTCGAGCAGCCCGAGTTGTTTGTCGAGGTCGTGCGTCAATATTTTCGAACCCTTCGTTAAGCTGGTGTGAAACGCGGCACCAGAAACTGTTGAAAATATGAATAACACTGCCTCATCTCGGAATAATACTGCCTCGTCCGAACCGATGGTTGATGTGCCCGCCGTGCGCCGCTTCACCAACTCTGCTTATGTACCGAAGGCCGCTTCGCTGGCCGAGATTCGCGCCGCCATTGACGCGCTCGATGCTCAGATAATCAATCTGATTGCCGAGCGCGGCCGCTACGTCAAGGACGCAACGCGGTTCAAGCGCGATGCGTTTCAGGTTGCAGCGCCGGCTCGTCAGGCGCAGGTTTTTGAGCGGGCACGATTATGCGCCCAGGAACATCAAGCCGATTTGCCGACACTGCCTGACGTCGTCGAGGCTACCTATCGGACCATGGTGGCGGCCTTCGTGGCCAGCGAACATATTTATTTTGATCAAAGCAGAACGATCGAGGAAGAGCAATGAACGGGCAAATATTCTTGGCGATATTGACAGTTGCGTTGTCGTCCGTAGCGTTGTCGTCCGTGGCCCAAGCACAGGCGCAAGTACAGGCACAAGCGCAAGCAAACGCGCAAACAAACGCCTGGCCCAATCGTCCGATCAAGGTCGTGGTGCCGTATGGCCCCGGTTCGTCGCCCGATGTCTTGATGCGTCTGGTTGGCGAGCGACTGGGGCAGCGGCTCGGTCAACCGGTGTTGATCGAGAACCGGGCCGGTGCCGGCGGCAATGTCGGCACCGGGTTTGTCGCCAAGGCGCCAGCCGATGGATACACCTACGTCATCAGCACCAATGGGCCACTGGTCTATAACACCGTGCTGTACAAGAAGCTGCCCTACGATCCCTTCAAGGAGCTGATGCCAGTGGTGCTCGGTGGCGGCCAGGCCAATGTCTGCGCAGTTCGCAGCGACGCCGGTATCAACAACCTGCAGGAGTTGGTCGGTGCGATGCGCAAGAACCCCGGCAAATTCAACTTCTCCTCGACCGGTGTCGGCAGCTTGTCGCATCTGGGTATTGAATTGCTGAAGGCCAGAACCAACACGTTCGCCGTGCATATTCCGTATCCGTCGTCACCGACCGCGATTACTTCAATTCTCCAGGGCGATGTTCAGTTTGCCTGCGTACCCGGAGTCGCCGTGATGCCGCAGGTCAAGGCCGGCAAGCTGAAAGCGCTGGCGGTATCCACCGAACAGCGCAGCGCGCTGATGCCCGATATTCCGACCATGAAGGAGAGTGGTTTTCCGGAGGTGGTTTCGGTTGCCTGGATGGCGATCCTCGCGCCGACCGGTACGGCGAGCGAAATCATTGCTCGCATGAATCGCGAGATCAATGTGGTGTTGCAAACACCGGAGATCCGGGAAAAGTTGCACAACCAGTATATGGAGCCGATCGGCGGATCACCGGAACAGTTGGCAAAATTCATGAATGACGAACTGCGAACCTGGACGCCGATCATTCAACGCAGTGGCGCCACCATCGATTAGGCGGCACCCATCGGGGTTCATGATGCGATCAATGCTCGCTGCCTTGGGAGGTGCCTTGCTGCTGGCTGCCTGTGCCACCGACGATCGGGTTCCGACGCGCAGCGCCATGACGCCGGCCGAGGCCCGAGCACTGATTGCGCAGGCGTTGCCCCCGAATGTCAATGACCGCAATGGTTGGGCCACTGACATTTATGCGGCACTGGATGCTTTGAAGATCGCCGCCAATATTCCGAATATGTGCGCGGCCATTGCGATCACCGAACAGGAGTCAACGTTTCGTGCCAACCCGCCGGTGCCCGGTTTGGCAGCCATCGCGTGGCGCGAAATCGATGCCAAGGCCGAGCGCGCCGGTATCCCCAAGTTGGTGGTGCACACGGCCTTGTTGCTGTCGTCCTCAAATGGCAAGAGTTACAGCGAGCGAATCGACGCGGTGAGCACCGAGCGTGACCTCAGTGAAATCTTCGAGGACTTCATTGACCTGGTGCCCATGGGCAAAAAACTGTTCGCGGGCTGGAACCCGGTGCGCACAGGAGGACCCATGCAGGTCAGCATTGTCTACGCCGAAAAGCATGTGGCTGCAAATACCTACCCCTACCCGCTGACTGGCAATATCCGCAATGAGGTCTTCACCCGGCGCGGTGGCCTGTATTTTGGCATTGCGCATTTACTGGATTATCCGGTCACCTACGACAAGATGATTTACCGTTTTGCCGACTTTAATGCCGGGCATTATGCAAGCCGCAACGCGGCGTTTCAAAATGCGGTCAGCCTCGTCTCAGGTGCCGCGTTGGCGCTCGATGGTGACCTGATTGACTATGGCGCTGATGCGGCCAAAAAACCCGGTGCCACCGAGTTGGCAACCCGTTTGCTCGCCAGCCCTCTGGGCATGGACTCTGCCGCCATTCGCGCGGCGCTCGAACTCGAAAAGTCGCCGCAGTTCGAGCGCAGCCACTTGTTTCAGCGGGTCATGGTGTTGGCCGATCAGAAGAGCGCAACGCCGATCGCGCGCGCGGTCCTGCCTAAAATTCAGCTCAAGAGTCCAAAAATTACGCGCAGTCTGACGACTGAGTGGTTTGCAACACGAGTCGATGAACGGCATCAGCGCTGCATGACACGGGCCCGTGCCGAGCCTTCATGAATTTCGAGAGCGGCCGTTATCGGGCGTCGACATGAAGTCGAAGAACTCGACCACACCGGACTCCAGTGAATACTCGGCGCCGACAATGATGAGGCCATCGTTCTGGATCAATTGCTCGAGCAACTCTGACCCATGTCGCAAATGATCGGTTGAAAATCGGACGTTGGCGCGCACTGCGTGGTGAACCAGGGTCTCGTGGTCATGCATGAGGCCGGTGCCGATCAGCAATTCGACCGACGGGCGAATTCGATCAACAATCGAGCGTAAATTGCGTGATTGTTCCTGTGCCGGCCGGCCCAGTTCGCGTACCGTCGCTTCAATCGCGCCGCACTGCGTGTGCCCGAGCACCACCACCAGTCGGGTACCAAATTGCGACGCTGCAAATTCAACGCTGCCGACCTGTGACGGCGCCACAATATTGCCGGCGACCCGTATGACAAACAGATCGCCGAGGCCTTGATCGAAGACAATTTCGGCGGGCACCCGCGAGTCCGAGCAGCCCAAAATAATGGCAAAGGGTTCCTGGCCGGATTTCAAGTCGTGCCGACGCGATTGATTCGATAGGGCGCCGGGTTGGTTAACCTCCGCAACAAATCGGGCATTGCCTTCCTGCAGTCTGGAGAGGGCTTCTTGCGCTGAGATCATGGAGCGTTGCTTCCTGGGGAGACAGCCGCTATTCTAAGTGAGCTGAAATTCCGCTCCGGATTACGCTACTTGGGCGCCGACGGCTGAACTAAACTGACAACTCCGAAGCAACGTGGGTTTGAGTCGCCATGAATCAGCCGAAGTCGCCGGTCACGACCGGTATCGCTCGCCATACGTCGGAGGCGATCTATGTTCGCGGCGCCGACCTCGTCAATGATCTGATGGGTGAGCTTACGTTTACCGAAATGATCCTGTTCCACTTGACCGGCAAACGTCCGACGCGTGCTGCAACCGTCGTGCTGGATGCCGTGCTGGTCACCTTGATGGAGCATGGACTGACGCCCAGCGCCATCGTGACCCGACTGATTTACGATTCAGCACCGGAAGCCTTGCAATCGGCCGTGGCCGCAGGACTGCTCGGCGTCGGCAGTACCTTCGTGGGCACCATGGAGGGCTGCTCGATGCTCATCGAAGAAATGTTGGCTGCGCCGGAAGGCGTTGCGGCGCGAGCCCGTGATATTGCCGATCGGCACCGCGCACAGAAGCAGCCGATGCACGGCTTCGGCCATCCGCATTTGCGGCCTGACGACCCGCGAACGCCACGACTGTTCGATATCGCCGCGCGCCAGGGGGTGGCCGGCCGACATATTGCGGCACTCAAGACCTTGTCGATTGAAGTCGATCGTGCTTATGGACGCCATCTGACCATCAATGCCACCGGCGCAATCGCTGCGGTGCTGGGCGAGATCGGAATTCAACAAGCCATCATGCGCGGCATTGCCGTCATCAGTCGCTCGGCGGGCCTGGTCGGGCATATCTGCGAGGAGCGCGATCGTCCGATCGCGCGCTCCATCTGGACCATGGTTGATCACGGCATTCCGTACGCCGAATCGACGTGAGCCAGCTCAGGGCGCCAGTGTCATGGGCAAGCTGCGCGCCTTCATTCTAATGATGGGCGGGCGGTGTTCATAGGGTGTCGACGGCTGCGTGCTTGACGGGTTTGCCGTCGCCAGTATTCCCTGCGCAATGGTCGCCGCTTGCGAGCGGATCGGCTCGATAAACCGGCAGGTCCGGCCATCGATGCTGATGCAGTCGCCGAGTGCGTAAATGTCGGTGGCGCTGGTTGCCAAGGTGTGCGGATCAACCACAATGGCTTGATCAAATTCCAGTGCAGCACTTTTGGCCAATCGTGGATCGGTCGCCAGTCCGGTGGCTGCAATGACCAAATCGGCGAAGAACTGCTGGCCAGCTTCAGTGTGTACCGTGTAAGACTTGGCGTCTTGCGCAGCGCAAATCTGAGCGACGCTCGTTCGACCCATGAATCGGATGCCGATTTCGCTCCAGCGCTTCAGTAGTGCGCTCGATTGCTGTTCGCTCGCCAATGGCGTCAAGGGCCGCTCGGCCGGATCAAGCACCCGTAACTCGTGTCCGGCCTGCGCCAGGTCGTCGGCCATTTCAACACCGACCAGACCGGCGCCGATCATGATGATGCGCTGGCGGGTGCCAATCAGTCGATTGCGCAGGGCAACCCAGGCATCGAGATGATTGATGCGCCAGACCATCTCGGTCGGCAGGGCGCCGCGCTTGATCGGACGCGCGCCCATCGCCAGGATCAGCGCTTGATACTTGACGATGCCGCGTGTCGTTCGCAGCCGCTTGCGGACCGGGTCAATGGCAATCGCGTGAGTCGCGCTGATCAGTTGGACATCCAGACGTCGCGCCGCCTCGATGCCGGTTTCGGTTACCAGACTTTCCCGGCTCGCCTGATGGCTGGCGGCCAGGGAAAGTGCCGGCTTGTGATAGCGATCGGCCGTGCAGTCCGACACCAGGGTCAGTGCGACGCGGTCATCGGCATCGCGCAGGGCTCGCGCCATTGCCCATCCGGCCGTGCCACCGCCGACGATCACGATCGCAGCGCCGCTCCGCGCTGCACCTTGTGCGAAGCCGGCGAGGTTGCGCGGCGATGACGCGTCAGAGCGACTCAGATCACTAGCCAAAAACGGTTCAAAGTCTGCCTTCGTTACGCCGCACAAAGGGCACGCCCAGTCCTCCGGGATGTCTTCAAAGCGGGTACCCGCGATTAATCCGCTATCCGGATCTCCGAGCTGTTCGTCGTAAATCAAGCCGCAGGCGCGGCAAACAAATTGCCGCCAGACGAGGTAGGCAATCGCGTTCATCCCGGCTGCTGTTCGCTCATGAGTCGGGCAATTTCCTTGCGCAGATGTTTGATTGCCGGAGTCACGATCGCGACAAAATGCGACTCGCGAATACGCCGCTGAGGCGCTGCCGACATCAGGTAGCCGCGCGCGCCTTGATGCAGCAGTGCCGACTGGGCGGCGCGCAAGGACAGCTCGGACACTTGCGCGCGCGAATCCAGAACGTCGATCAGAAACTCGGTATCGGTCTCGAACGGGGTCGCGGCCAGATGCATGATGCGGGCGGTCAACTCGTCGAGCTCGGCCTGCAGATCGTCCGGGCGATCATCGAGAAACTGATTGACCTTGCCCAACTGGCCTTCGACATCGCGTATCGATGCAATACTGCCGCGGGTGACGCCCAGACCCATGCCGGTTTGCAACAACACAAAGGACGCCCGGATGCGGCCAATGAACGGGCGCACCGGATCGGCGATGATGCGATCTTCGCCGACCCAGACGTCTTTGAGTGCTACCGCCCAGGTGCTGGTGCCTTCCATGCCCGAAAAGGTCGGGCAGTGCTTGAGCGTGACCCCGGGTGCCGAACAATCGAGCAGGAACATGACTTCGTGCGAGGCTTGTCCGGAGCTATCTTGCACAGCGCAGACCGCGCCCAGATAATGGTCGGGGCCAATGTGGCTGACCCAGGGCAGGGTCCCCGAGATTCGGTAGCCGTTGCCGTCTCGTCTCGCACGCAAGAGCAGGGTTTCGATTCCGGCGAAGGTTTTCATCGGGTTCGACATGCCGGTTCCGCCCAGCGTCTGCCCCCAGGCATGGCGATCAAGCGCGATGCCGGTCAGGGCTGGGTTGCCGGATTGTTCCATGTACAAACCGCAAACGTCGTGACACCACATCATGAAGCCGGTGGATCCGCAGACGGCGCCGCAGATACTCATAGCCTCGATGGCTAGGGCGAAGTTCTGACCGTGCCGGTCGAGATGACAGGCCATGGCGCCAGTCGCGCCGATTGATTGCAAGATCTGTTTCGGATAAAACGCCTCGCGATCAATTTTCTCAGCACAGGCCGCTAACTCGCCCACGGCAATCTCGCGCACCTGATCCAGAAGGTCGCTGGCAATGGCCCGCTTGGCGAACAAATCGCCGTTCGCAGTGAGGCGCTCGGCGGTACTCAATGTCGGTGAAACTTCCTGAGCATACATCTGGGTCAAGCCGCCGAGTTCAGACTGATCTGAAATGCAATCGGGTTACGCATCGAATTGGCAACCGGTGAATAGACATTGGCGTGCTTGACGATTTCATCGAGCACCTCACGCGGCGCATCGCCTTCAATATCGACCTTGACTCGAATCGCTTGAAAGCCCATTTGCGGCGCTGCCATCTCGGCACCGCCCGCGCCCCAGGCGGCGGGATTACCAATGTCGCCTTCCAGATTGAGTTCAAGGTGCGTGAGCTTCACTTGTTTCCAGGCGGCGACGGCGGTAATGCCCACGGCCAGGCAACCACCGAGTGCTGACAGGACAATCTCGCCAGGCGCCGGCGCGGTGTTCTGGCCGAACAGGTGCAGGGGTTCGTCGACGACGACTGGTGCGTGATCGGCCACATAACTGAGCGAACGATACTGGCCCTCAAGTACCGTTTTGACCTTGTTGGTACCGCGCCGGGTGGGGTCCTTGCGGCCAGCATCGGCGAACTTCATCAGGCCGTCGCGGTCAATCGGGCGCAGTTGAGTTTTTACAGTGGCGGGTTGCGTAGACGCGAGGCTTGTTGACATCGGGCGGTCCTTGTTGGGTGATCTGAACATCTGGGGCGGATAGTGCGCGGCTTAGGCCTAAGCGACGCTGGCTTGACTACAACGCACTGCAATGCAAATGCTGTGCCTATGCCACTTGAACCGTCGAACGCGTCCAGCGGATGCTCAGCACTTGGCAATCTCCGGATCCCTCCGGTCCGATTGCTCGCGCAGGTTGGAATGACGACAAATTGTCGACAATCACGCGTTCAATTGCAGTTTCTTTAGTCGATAGAGATATTGTCGAGCAGTCATGCTCAGCAACTGCGCCGCTCGTGATTTGTTGCCGCCCGAATCGCGCAGCGCTTGCATCAGTCGCTCCGATTCGTTGACATTCACCCAACGGTACTCGCGGACATCGGACGGCTGAAGCGGGCGATTCGACTGCGAGGATACTGGGTCAGGCGAAAATGACGAAGTACCGTGATGCTGGCCAAGTACGGCGCGCACCTCGCGCTCGTCAATTTCTGCCGTATGCGCGAGCACCACCAGACGTTCGATGACGTTACTTAATTCACGAATGTTGCCGGGCCATCCATGTTCGCTGAGTGTCGCCAATGCCCGCTCCGTCAGATGGGTCTGGCGCTGATGGGTGCGATTTGCGTGTACGACGAATTGCACAGCCAACAGCGCAATGTCCGAGCGCCGATCGCGCAGTGCCGGTAACTCGATCGGTATGACATTCAGGCGGTAGAACAAATCGGCGCGAAATTCTCCGGCGCGTACGGCGGCGTCCAATTGTCGATGAGTCGCGGCCACGACCCGAACATCAATCGTTTTCTCACGTTGGCCGCCGAGCCGCACGATCACCGATTCCTGCAGCACTCGCAGCAACTTGGCTTGCATGGCCAGCGGAACTTCGCCAATTTCATCGAGAAAGATCGTGCCGCCGCTGGCTTGTTCGAACCATCCCGGTCGTGCGGCGTTGGCACCGGTGAAGGCGCCGCGTTCATGGCCGAATAGTTCAGACTCGAACAGCGTTTCCGGAATGGCTGCGCAGTTAACCTTGATAAAGGGCTGCTCGCGCCGCGGGCTCAGATTGTGCAAAGCGCGTGCGAACAGCTCCTTGCCGGTTCCTGATTCGCCCAGCAGCAAGATGGCAACCGAGGTCGAGGCAACCCGTTCGAGTTGGTCGAGACTTTTCAAGAGTGCCGGTGAATCACCGAGAATGCCGTGGCGCGTGTGCTGCGATCGAACACCGCGCTCGAGCAGCTCATTGCGAGCCCGCAGCGCTGCCGTTCGACGTTCGATCGAATCGGTGAGTTGCAACAGCGTTCCAGTCAGCGTTGCGAGTGTACTCATGATCGACACGTCATCGCTGAGTGAGCGGATTCGAGAGCGAATCCGATGACAGGCGAGCACGCCTATCACCTTGTTCTCGCCGATGATCGGCACCGCGATGAACGCCACCGTTTCAGGCGGCAGCCGGCTGCGCTCGACCATTCGACATAAAAACGCTGGCTCGGCGTCAATGTCCTGAACGATTGCGGCGCGGCCATTCGAAAGAACGCCGCCGGTGATGCCTTCGCCGGCCGCATATTGGCCGCGCGAGATTTCGGCCTGGGTCAGCCCGTATGAATACTGAACGCAACCACTGACCGGCGCGTCACCGGCGACCCGGTCGGCCAACACAATTCGGCCGCGATTCAGACCCAGTAACTGCGAGAGTAAATGCAGCATTTCGCGCAAAACCAGCGAAGGCGTGAGGCTCTTGCCCATCAGGCGCAGTACCTCGCGCATCAGCAGCATCTCCTGCTCGCGCCAAAACGATGCGGATTCGGTTGGATCCTGTGCTGCGGCTGGCAATTGGGTGGAGATTGGCGACATATTGTCTACCAAGCAAGTTCCTTACCAACCCGACGCACCCTCGACGCATGCTGGCACGAACCCTGCAAACAGATCGTTGCTGGCGCTGGTGTTTGCTTGATTTCGTTTTCGCTTTGTTTGCCTGTCCACTTAACCCCTTCGGAGATTACACATGAGTACCGGAATTCTTCTTAGCCCGACTGAACTGAGCAACCTGCTCGACAGCGGCGAGCCGTTGGTCATCATCGATACGCGCGACGACGTTTCGTACGCCGCCGCTCACATTCCCGGGGCCGTCAACCTGCGCGACATCTTCACCTACCTCGCGACCTCGACGCCCGAGGGACTCGACGAAATGCAGGCCAAGTTCGAGGCCGAGTTTGGTCGGATCGGTTTGTCCGGTAAAGAAACGGCGGTACTGTATGAAGACACTATGAGTTCCGGGTTTGGTCAATCCTGTCGAGGCTATTTCTTGCTGACCCACTTTGGATATCCGAAGATCAAGGTTTTGCACGGTGGTCTGGGGGCCTGGAAAAAGGCTGGTCTGCTACTAACGACCGAAGTGCCGAAACCGACCGCCACCGTCTTCAAGGCAGACATTGCAGCCGGGTCGGTCATGATCGACAAAGAAGAAATGCTGGCTTCACTGAGCAACCCGAAGATCGTCAAGCTGGATGTGCGTGACATCGATGAATGGATTGGCGAAAGCTCCTCCCCCTATGGCAAGGACTACGCACCGAGAAAAGGGCGCCTGCCCAATTCAAAATGGATCGAGTGGTATCGAATGATGAAGCCGACCGCCGCCGGGCCGATGTTCAAGAGCGCTGCTGAAATTCAGGCTGAGTGTCGCACGGTCGGCATCACGCCGGACTCGACTATTTATCTGTACTGCTTCAAGGGGGCGCGCGCGTCGAACACCTACCTCGCACTCAAGGAGGCCGGTTACGACGATGTCAAGATGTACTTCGGTTCGTGGAACGAATGGTCACGCGATCAGTCCCTCCCGATCGAGGAAGGGCTGACGCCCATGGCCGCTTGAGCGGGTCGCAACTTCGCTTGGGCAAGTGGCCAGTTTGCTCGAGCAAGGTATCGCTCGAGCGGGTCACATCACTTGGTCAGTTGGTTTTTCATTTTTGCGGCCGCAATTAGCAGCGCGGCGCTGCCCAGCGTCTTGACCAGAGTCGGGTGATCCGCGTAAAAGCGGCCGATCTGGTCAACCACGCCGGTCGATTGTTGCTCGGCGTGAGTGGCGATTTGCTGCACGTCGCGGGGCGATAACTTTTCTGCCTGTTCGGCGGTGATTTGCGTGCTGCCCGGGGTCATGACCTTGCCGAGAATATTGCCCGCGACGCCGGCCAGGATTGCCGGTCCGGCAGCCGCTAAAATCTGGTTGAGCACGCCCGCCTGCTGGCTGCCGTTGGACTGGCCGAACAACTGGCCGACCATTTGGCCGAACGGCGGGGTCTGATCCGAACGAAACGCCTCTGACATGCCATGGGCGAGCAGATCCGGCGGGGCCTCTTGCATGGCTTGGTCCAGATGCAGGTTACCAGCGCTGCCGCTCGTACCGGATCCGCGAGCCGCTGCCGCCGTAGCCTGTTGCAAAAGATCCAAGAGTCCCATTTGATTCTCCGCTAGTAGTTGGTGCCTGGGCCGCAAGTTGCGCGGCGGGGAGGCCAATCATACGCTTTTCAAGGGTTGGCTCGACCCAATGGCAACCGGTCACGCAGAACAGCGTTTGGCACCCCCTGAAAGCGATTCTGTTGCCTGCGGCTGACCTGTAGATGACGATGGCACGCTAATTGCGCATTTGGCGGCAGTGATCTATAAACAGTCCTGAATTCTGATTGGGATCCCAAATTGAGTGCAACTTCGCCTGCCAGCCCCGCTCGTGCCGCTTCACGGCGCATCGAGATGGTGCCGACGTTAGCGAGTAGTGTGTACGAACGCATCAAGCACGAAATATTCGAGTTTCAACTGCCGCCCGGTCAACGGTTTTCTGAACAAAGTCTGGCCAATCGTCTGGGTGTGTCGCGTACTCCCCTGCGTTTAGCCCTGCATGTGCTGGCACGCGATGGTTATCTGAACCGCTTTGATGGTCATTCCGGTTGGCAGGTCAAACCGTTTGATCTGGCCTATTACGAAGATCTCTACGACTTCCGTGTACAGATTGAATTGATCGCCGTGCGACGCTTGTGCGCCATGCAACCGCCGCCGGATCTGAGTGACTTGCGCGCATTCTGGAGTGACCCGACTCATCGCAGGCTGCTCGATGGTCAACGGGTCGCAAGCGAAGACGAAAAATTTCATAACGTCCTGGTGGCCTTGGCCGGTAACCGGGAGATGTTGCGCACCCACGTCGATCTGACCGAGCGTATTCGAATCATTCGCCGTCTCGACTTTGTGGCACCGGCGCGTATCGAGTCGGCCTTCGACGAGCACAACGGCATTCTGGCAGCGCTGGCGACTCGGCAGACGGCGCAGGCCGAAGCGCTGATCGAGGCGCACATTGCGGCCTCGCGCGCCGAGATCCGGCGCATTACCTTGCACCATTTATCGATCGCTGCCCAGCAGGGTGTAGAGGCAACATGCGCCTGAACCCCAATCGATTCAGCAAAGGACCATGATGGACACCTACGATCTTGTATTGGCCGGTGGTCATCTGATCGACCCGGCGCAGTCGCTGGATGGCGACTACGACATCGCGATCAGCCAGGGCCGTATCGCCGCGATCCTTCCCCGGGGTGCGCAGGTCGCCGCTCGTCAACGGGTTGAATTGAACCAGCGCCTGGTGATACCCGGCATGATCGACTCGCATGCCCATGTCTTTCAGTACGTGACCGGGCGCTTCGGTCTCGAGGCCGATCTGTGCGGCGTGCGCTCGGGGGTCACCACCTTGATCGATCAAGGCGGGCCTTCCTGCATGACCTTGCCGGCATTTCGCGAATACGTGGTGAAGCCGAAGCACACACGGGTCCTCGCCTATTTGTCGGCTTATCTGGTCGGTGGCATTGAAGGTCACTACTATCCGGAGTTGTATCGGCCCGACTGTGTGGATATTGCCGCCACCGTGAGATCAGCGCTGGCCAATACCGACATCGTCAAGGGGTTCAAGGCGCATGCCGAACTCGGCGGCTTTGCACGTTGGGGGATCGACGTCATCGCCCAGGCTGCACAAATTGCCGATCAGGCGAAGATGCCGCTCTATATTCACTTCGGTCAACTCTGGCCCTTGCCCAAGGACAATACGCAGTCGGTTGATGCCGATACCATTCTGGCCGAAGTGGTGCCCTTGCTGAAGGCCGGTGACATCATTGCGCATCCGTTCACCCGGCACCCCGGCGGCTTTGTCAACCGGCAAGGACAGGTCCATGCGATTGTTCGCGAGGCGTTGGCGCGCGGTCTGAAAATCGATGTCGGACATGGCTCGCATTTCAGCTACAAGATGGCGCGCATCGCGCTCGATGCCGGCATTGTTCCGGACACCCTGGGCGCCGACATGCATGGCTACAACACGACGGTGCCGGCACCGGCCGGCACGCCCGAGCAACATTCCGACCAGGAACACATGTTCTTTGGTCAGCAGCGATTTTCGCTGACCTCGGCAATGACGGCGATGCTCGCGCTCGGTCTGCCGCTCACGCAAGTGGTCCGCATGGTGACCTGCAACGTGGTCGATGTGTTCGGCCTGCCGAAGGAGCTCGGCACGCTCGCGATCGGCCATCCCGCCGATATCTCGGTACTGCACGACGAGACCGGCCGCTGGACCTTGCGCGATAACGAAGGCACACAGATCGTCGCACAGCGTTTGCTGCGCCCGGACTTCTGCTTGCGCGACGGCCAGCGTTTTGACGCTGACGCCTCGATCTTGCCAGCCACGCAGGCGCAGGCGGCATGAACGCCAGTGTATCGGCCACCGATCTGGCGCCCGCCCACGGCGTCGGCGCGTCCTTGCGTCGCAAGGAAGATCAGCGGCTCATGACCGGGCGCGGTCAGTTTGTCGCGGATATTCGCTTGCCCGATACGCTCGAGGTTGCCTTTGTTCGTTCGCCGCTGGCGCATGCGCGGATTCTCGGCATCACCAAGCCGCGTGGCGCTGAATCACAAGTCTTTCTGATGGACGACCTAACCGGTGTCAAACCGATTCGTGCGGTCAGCAGCCTGGCGGGCTTCAAGCCCTCGGATCAGTGGCCACTGGCGCGCGAAAAAGTTCGACAGGTGGGCGAAATGATCGCCATGTGTGTCGCCGCCACGCGCGGCGCTGCCGAAGATCTGGCTGAAACCGTGCAGGTTCAATTCGAGACCCTGCCGGCGGTGGTCGACATGATTGCCGCGCGTAGTCCGACGGCTGCATCGCTGGTGCACGAAGAGTGGGGTGACAACGTCTTCTTGCAGACCCGGGTCGAGGCGGATCTGAGCGCGGTCATCGCCAAGGCTGATGTCGTCGTGCGCCGTCATGTTCGCACCGCCCGGCAAAGCATGGCGCCGCTCGAGGGCCGTGGTGTGCTCTGTCACTGGGACAGCCGGCTCGAGCAATTGGTCATGTACAGCGCCGCCCAGATGCCGCATATCAATCGTGCCGGTCTGTCGGAATGTCTGGGACTGGATCAGGGTCAGATCCGCGTAATTTCGCCGGACGTCGGCGGTGGATTTGGCTACAAGGGAATCTTGTTGCCGGAAGAAATTTGTGTCGCCTGGCTGGCGCTGTATTTGAAGCGTCCGATTCGCTGGATCGAAGATCGGCGCGAACAACTGGTCGCCAACACCAATTGTCGCGAACACGATTACGACATTACCTTGTATGCCAATCGCAGCGGCAAACTATTGGCAATTGACTGCGAGGCCACGGTCGATTCAGGTGCCTATTCCTCGTACCCATTTTCGGCCTGTCTCGAGGCGGCGCAAGTCGGCTCGATTCTGCCCGGGCCGTACAAGATGGAGGCCTTTCGCTGCCTGACCTGGTCGGTGGCCACCAACAAGCCGCCGATCTTGCCGTACCGGGGTGTGGCGCGCACGGGAGTGTGCTTCGCGCTCGAAACCGTCATGGACGCGGTAGCGCGCGAAATCGGCATGGAGCCGCATGAGTTTCGCCTGCTCAATCTGGTGGCCGCTGATGATATGCCTTATGACAACATCACCGGCAAACACTTCGACTCCGGTGACTACCGCCAAGCTCTGCGCCGTACGATGGCAGCACTTGACTTAACGGCGTGGCGGGCGCGACAGCGCAACGGTGAAGCGGACGGTCGGCTGATTGGCATTGGTCACTCGGTGTATTGCGAGCAAGCTGCGCACGGCACATCGGTCTACCACGGCTGGGGCATTCCGATGGTGCCCGGTCATGAGCAGTGTTGTGCGCGTTTGACGCCCGACGGCATTCTCGAGCTTCGAATCGGCGCCCATTCGCACGGCCAGAGTCTCGAAACCACGATGGCGCAGGTGGCCCATACCGTGCTCGGCATTGATGAGTCGAGGGTTCGCTTGCTGCATGGCGATACCGCCTTGTCGCCTTATTCAACCGGCACCTGGGGTTCGCGCTGTGCGGTCATGTCGGGCGGTGCGGTGGCCACCGCCTGCAAGGCGATTGCGCAGCGCGTACTCCATATTGCCGCCCACTTGATGGCTGTCCCCGTTGAAGGCCTGCGCCTTCAAGACGGATCGATCGTCGACTCGCTCGGCGCGCGCACGTTGAGTTTGACCGATGTCGCGCACGCCTGGTATCGCCAGCCGCAGCGCCTGCCCAAGACGGTCGATCCGGCCGGGCTCGAAGTGGCGGTCGGCTATAAGGCGGCGCGCGATACCGGTACCTTCAGCTATGCGGTTCATGCCTGTGCCGTGGCGATCGATACCGAACTGGGTGCGGTAGAAATTCTCGACTACGTCATTTGCGAAGATGGCGGCGTGTTGCTGAACCCGATGGTGGTCGATGGTCAGATCCTGGGCGGTCTGGCGCAAGGCATCGGCACGGCGCTGTATGAAGAAATGCCCTACGACAGCGAAGGCCAACCACTGGCCTCGACCCTGGCGGACTACTTGTTGCCGGGCGCAACCGAGGTACCCGGCGCGCGCATCGATCATCTGCAAACCGCCTCGCCTTACACGGAGTTCGGACAAAAGGGTATTGGCGAGGGCGGCGCGATCGCGCCACCGGCGGCGATCGTCAATGCGATCAATGATGCGCTCGCGCAGTTGGGTGTGGAAATCAACGAATGTCCGGTCTCACCACGGCGCTTGCGTGACGCGTTACGCAGAGTACAAGGTAATTCATGAAGCCGGCCCCCTTTCAATATGAACGCGCACTGAGCGCCGCGCAAGCCATTGCGCAGCTCGCCGGCGGCGAAGGCATGGTCAAGTTGTGCGCCGGCAGCCAGTCGCTGGGCCCCATGCTGAATCTTCGCTTGGCGCAACCCGCCAAGCTCATTGATATCAGTCAACTGCAGGCTTTGCGCGGCTTCGAGCTGATTCCCGATGGTTTGCGGATCGGTTCGGCCATGACCCATGCGCGCATCGAAGACGGTGAGTTGCCCGACCTTACTCGCGGATTGCTGCCGACGGTGGCGGCCGGCATTGCCTACCGCGCCATTCGCAATCGCGGCACGCTCGGGGGCAGTCTCGCGCATGCTGATCCGGCGGCCGATTGGGTCAGTTGCATGTCCCTGCTCGATGCGGTTATCTGCGTCGCGGGTTCCGATTCAGAGCGCAGCCTGCCGGCCAGTCAACTGTTTCTGGGCCCATTCACGACCAGCCTGGCCGAGGATGAATTGATCGTTGCCGTCGAGGTGCCGCGCTTCTCCAGCCGCGCACGCTGGGCCTATCGAAAATACTGCCGCAAGCCCGGCGAGTTCGCCGAAGCGATCGCTGCCCTGTGGATCGATGATGAACACAATATCGCGCGCGCTGTCTTTGGTTCGTTCAATGGCATGCCGCGGGTAATCTCGGGCATGGATGCAGTGGCGCGGCTGCGCGATTCCAAGCAGCGCAGCCGTTCGCTCGACGAAAGTGGTCTGGACGATGACTATCAGCGCGAAATGCATTCGGCCATGTTGCGGCGCGCTTTTGAGGATCTGGACCGATGAGCATCGATTCGAACGCATTGCCTGCGCTGACTCGCTCGCTGGTGACCTTGACCATCAATGGCCAGAGCGTCAGCGCGGCTACCGAAGGCCGGACCCATCTGGCCGACTTCATTCGAGAGCAACCCGGACTCACCGGCACCCATCTGGGTTGTGAACACGGTGTTTGCGGTGCCTGCACGATTGAGCTCGATGGCGCGCCGGCGCGCTCCTGCATTACCTATGCGATGGCCTGTGAGGGGCGCCAGGTACGCACCATCGAGGGCTTCGACAACGATCCGCTGATGGCGCGTTTGCGCGAGGCGTTCGCTGCAGAACATGCGCTGCAATGCGGCTATTGCACACCCGGAATGCTGGTCACCGCCCGCGACATCGTGCAACGCCTGCCGCAGGCCGACGAAGCTCGAATTCGGCTCGAGTTGGCCGGTAACTTGTGCCGTTGTACAGGCTATCGCGGCATCGTTCGCGCCATTCAACGAGTGCTCGCTTCACAATTTCCACATCGATAAAAGGAATCAACATGTCGCGCAGATCGTTCTCAACGCTTTTGATGGGTCTGGCCGTTTTCGTGTTCGGCGGTACTGCTGCTCCGTCGAACGCGCAGGAGGTCATCAAGATTGGTGCGCCGCTGGCATTGACCGGCGGCTTGGCGGACGAGGGCAAGAAGCAGCAAGTCGCCTATGACATGTGGCTCAAGCGAGTCAATGCGGCCGGTGGCATTGCGGTCGCGGGTAAGAAGTTCAAGGTCGAGCTCATTACCTACGACTATCAGTCCGACGAAAAGCGCGCTCAACAAATTGCCGAGCGACTGATCACCCAGGACAAGGTCGACTTTCTGACTTCACCGTTCGGTTCCGGCCACACCAAGGTAGTAGCCGGCGTCGCCGAACGTTATGGTGTGCCCGTAATGGCTTCGGTCGCATCGAGCGAATCAGTGTTCAATCAGGGCTACCAGTACATGTTCGGAACGCTGGCGCCGAACGGTGGCATCGTACAAAACATGGCGGTTCTGTTCACCAAGCTGATTCCCGGTGTCAAGAAAATCGCCATTCTCGGGCGTGAGGATGTCTTTCCGCGGGCGATGGCGAGTGAGATGAAAAAAGCGGCGGAGGCTGCCGGGCTAGAAGTCGTTTACAGCGAGTTCTATCCAGTTGGTACCCTCGATCACGCAGCGGCGCTATCGAAGATCAAGGCCGCCGGCCCGCAGTGGGTTTATGTCACCGGTTACACCCAGGATTTGATTCTGGCGCGCAAGCAAATGGCCGATGTGCAACTGAGCGCGCCGATCGTGACGATGATCACCGGTCCGTCGTACCGCGAATTCGTCGACGGCCTGGGCAAGCTCGCCGAAGGTGTGACCAGCGCCTCCTGGTGGCACCACTCCTTGAACTACAAATCAGACGATGTCTTTGGTTCGACCGAAGCCTTCTACAAGGAGTTTCTGGCGCGCGAGAAGAAGGACCCGGACTATGTCCATGCGTCGGCGGCTGCGGCTCTGGTGACCTTGCAAAAGGCCATCGAGAAAGCCGGTAGTCTCGATAAGGCCAAGGTTCGTGATGCGCTGGCTGCGACCGACATCATGACCTTCTACGGTCCCGTGAAATTCGGCGCCAATGGCATGAACGGCGGTCGTGATCTGCCGATCGTACAAGTGCAAGGCGGCAAGGTCGTACCGCTGTTTCCGGCGGCCATCAAGGCCGGCTCGCTGCAGTCGATGACCGCTCGCTGATGCGCACTCGCGAGCATCGGTGATCTGTCAGTGATCTACTTCCAGGTCCTCGTCAATGGTCTGACCCTGGGCGCTCTGTACGCGTGCCTGGCGGTTGGCTTCTCGCTGGTCTGGGGCGTGCTCAATGTCATCAACATGTTGCATGGCTCGCTGATCATTTTGGGCGGCTATCTGACCTACTTTCTGTGGATGCACTGGCAGATTCATCCGCTGGTGAGTCTGTTGCCAGTCGCCGGCCTGCTGTTCATGCTGGGCTGGTCGGTGCAGATGCTGATGATCAATCGGCTGGTCAATCAACCGGTCTTGACCACCTTGACCCTGACCTTCGGTCTCGATTTGATTCTCTACAACGCGATGAATGTCCTGTTCGATGCGACACCGCGCCGGGTGACGCTGGATCTGGGTACCCTGGCACTGGGCCCTGTGGTCGTGGCCTGGGATCGCATCGTCGCCTTCGCGCTCGCCCTGACGCTGACCCTGGCGCTGTATGCCGTGCTGCGCAGCTCGCGCTCGGGCCGCGCCATCGTGGCGGTTCGAATGGATCGCGACGCGGCGGCGCTGATGGGTATACGCATCAATCGCGTCTATGCCATGACCTTCGGCATCGGTGCCGGACTGGCAGGCGCGTGCGGGGCGCTGTTGGCGCTGGTGTTTCCGATCACCACCAACCTGTCCGGCCTGATTCTCGGCAAGGCCTTTGTGGTCTGCGTGATCGGCGGTCTCGGCACCGTCCCAGGCGCCCTGGTGGGCGGTTTGGTGCTGGGCATCATCGAGTCGTTCTCCGGCCATTGGTTTGGGCCGCAAAATGCGGTATTGATCGGCTTTTTACTGATGCTGCTGTTGCTGATGACGCGCCCGACCGGACTACTGGGTCGAAAGGGCTATGAATGAAGTCTTCGGTGCTGGCGTTTGTGGTGTTCGCCCTCGTGCTGGCCGCCGTACCGCTGTCGGGCAATAACTACTTCGTGCAGCAGGCAACCTTTGTAGCGATGTACTGTGCCATGGCCCTGTCCTGGAACATCATCGGCGGTTACGCCGGATATCCGTCGTTCGCAACCGCCGCGTTTGTCGGGTTGGGCTCGTATGCCGGTGCGTTGCTGCAAAACGCCGGTGCACCGATGGCGCTGGCCTGGTTCGGCGCGACGCTCATCACGGCGCTGTTCGCGGCGATGCTAGGTTTTGGCATCTTGCGCATGAAAGGCCATTACTTCGCAGTCGGCTCCATTTCAATCGTCGAAGTGTTGCGATTGATTGCCTCATCCTGGTCGGACTTTACCGGCGGTGGCGAGGGACTGAATCTGCCGATTTTTCGTGGCGGCCCCGACTATGCCGGCCGCATTTTCCTCTATTCAATGTTGCTGATTCTGGTGCTTGCCTTTCTCATGACGCTGTGCGTGGAGCGCAGTCGGCTGGGGTTTGGTTTGCGTTGCATTCAGCAAAATGAAGATGCCGCCGATATGGTCGGCGTCGATGTAACCCGCTACAAGACGATTGCCTTTACCCTGTCGGCGTTGTTCTGTGGCTCGGTGGGCGCGATCTCGTCATCCTGGGTCGCCTATATTGCGCCCAGCGATGCGTTCTCGATTTTGCTAACCCTGAAGGTCCCGGTCATGGTGTTGCTCGGCGGCCCGGGCACCGTGCTCGGCCCGGTGATAGGCGCCACCAGCTTTGTGATCATCGAGCAGACCGTGTGGTCTCGCTTTCTGGATTACAACCAGGCGGCATTGGGCATCATCATCGTTCTGCTGATTTTCTTTTTGCCGGGCGGCCTGCTGGGTACTGGCTGGGGACGGCGGGCGGTTCGCGAGAAGTTTGACCCGGCAAAGTTAGAACCGGCTAAATTTAAACCGGCAAAGTTTGAACCAGCGAAGTCCAATCCATGAACGGCCAGACCAGTCTGCTGAAGGTCGACGGACTGACCAAACGCTTCGGTGGTGTCGCCGCCGTCAACAACGTCAGCTTCGAGCTCAAAGCCGGCAAGGTGGTTGGACTGATCGGCCCGAACGGCGCCGGCAAGACCACCTTGGTGAATCTGGTCACCGGCACGCATCGGGCCAGCGCTGGACGCATGTTGTTCAATGGCGAAGACGTGACGGGTCAACGACCGTTCGAGTCGGCACGGCGTGGTCTGTCGCGAACCTTTCAGATCGTGCAACCGTTTCCGCGCCTCAGTGTGCTCGACAATGTCGCCGCCGGAGCGCTGTTCGCCGGTGGCGCGGTCTCGCAAAAGCAGGCCAGGGAGCAAGCGTTTGAGCATCTGCGCTTTGTCGGTCTTGAGCCGCAGGCCGATCGTGACGCTGCAGCGCTGACATTGCCCTCGCGCAAGCGACTTGAGCTCGCCAAGTCGTTGGCCATGAAGCCGAAGCTGTTGTTGCTCGATGAAGTCAACGCCGGTTTGAACAGCGCCGAAATTGGCGCGGCGATTGAACTGATACGGCGAATCGCGCAGGCCGGCATTACTGTTTTGTTGATCGAACATCTCATGAAGGTGGTGTTTTCGCTGTGTGAGGAATTGCTGGTGCTGCATCACGGCGAACTGATTGCCAGCGGTGATCCGCAAAGTGTCGCGGCCGATCCGAAAGTCATCGAGGCGTATTTGGGCACCAAATATCTGCAAAGAATGCGGGCGACATGACCACGCTGGCGCCGCTTTTGAGCGTTCGTGGCTTGCAGGCCGGATACGCCGGTATTCAGGTGCTTTGGGATATCACGCTCGAGGTGCTGCCCGGTGAAATTGCCTGCGTTGTCGGTTCCAATGGCGCCGGCAAAACGACGCTGCTGCGCACACTATCCGGCCTGCTGCCGGTGCTTGCGGGCCAGATCGAGTTTGCCGGGCAAGCTCTGACGGGCGCTTCGGCTGAGGCGATTCTGCGTGCCGGCATCGCCCATGTACCCGAAGGTCGTCGGCTGTTTCGCGGCATGTCGGTGCGCGATAATCTTTTGCTCGGCGCTTACCTGCGACGCGACAGTCGCGAGGTCATCGCACAGGATCTCGACTATATCTACGGACTCTTCCCGATTCTCAAGGAGCGGGCGCAACAAGATGCGACAACGCTATCCGGCGGCGAGCAGCAAATGTGCGCGATTGGTCGCGGCTTGATGTCGAAGCCGAAACTCCTCATGATCGACGAGTTGTCGCTTGGGCTGGCGCCGCGTGCGGTCGAGCGTCTTTCTGAAGCACTGATCGAAATCAACCGTAACGGACTGAGCATCTTGCTGGTCGAGCAGGATGTGTTCACTGCGTTCGAGTTGGCCGCAAGCGGTGTCGTCATTGAAACCGGTCGGGTTGCCTTCGCCGGGTCCAGCGCAGTGCTGGCGGCCGATCCCAGGATCAAGGCTGCCTATATGGGCATCTGAGCGCCGTCACTTTCCAAACGGTGGTGAGGTAGCGAACCAAAGCGCGATGCCTGTACTGATGATGAACGCCCCGTCGGTCAATCCGACCAGCAAGAACACCTTGACCATCAGGCGATCCATGAGCTCCGGTTGACGCGCGGCGCCGTCGATGAATTTGCCGCTCAGCATACCGATACACGATCCGATCGCGGCCAGGCCGATCATATGGCCAACTGCGAGGGGCACCAGGTCCACGCTGCTCATCAGAATCTCCTTCCAGCGTTAATTCGGTTGCGGGTGCTGAATTTCAGCACTCAGCGGTAACGATCAAATGATGAGCCAACGCCCTGCTGCGGTCGATTACCCGGCGGGTAGTGCGTTCTTTACCTCGCGGGTAATTGATTCCCACCGCCGATTGACTTACTGTAGCGCTGGCCCTGCGTCTAGACTAATCGGCATCTTGACTCTTCCATTCCTTGACTCTTCTATTGCTGGATTGAATTCATGACGCTCATGGGCCTCGCACTGTCTGCCGATCTGTCTACCTCTGTAGCAGCGCGACCGATTGGCGATTTGCTTCGCCAATGGCGGCAACGTCGCCGCCTCAGCCAGATGGCGTTGGCGCTCGATGCCGAAATTTCGCCCAAGCACTTGAGCTTTGTCGAGTCGGGTCGGGCGCGTCCGAGTCGTGATCTGGTGCTGCGTCTGGGTGAACAATTGGCATTGCCGCTGCGTGAACAAAATCGGCTTCTGCTATCGGCCGGTTATGCGCCGATTTTCCAGCAGCGCCCGCTTGAACATCCGGATCTGCAAATGGCTCGCAAGGCCATGCAATTGATATTGACCGGTCATGAACCCTTTCCGGCACTCGCGATCGATCGTCACTGGAATATGGTTGCCGCCAATCAGTCGGTTGCTCACTTTATGGGTGGCGTTGGCGAATCATTGCTGAGCCCTGTCACCAACGTTTTGCGTCTGTCGCTGCATCCGCTCGGCCTGGCGCCGCGCATTGTTAATCTCACCCAATGGCGAGCTCATATATTTGCGCGCTTGCAACAGCAGATCAATTTGACGGGCGACCCGGTGCTGGTCGATTTGCTGCACGAATTGCGCGCCTTGCCCGATCGCGAGGGTGGGACGTCGCCGGCGCGATACGACACCGGACTCCATAGTCCCGTGGTGCCATTGCTGCTGCGAAGCGGCGATCAAATCCTGTCTTTTTTGAGTACCACCATGGTGTTCGGAACACCCATCGATGTCACGCTGTCGGAGTTGGCCATCAAGACCGTGCGATCATGACGCCATGGTTCCTGTAGCCTCTCTTTTGGTTGGCGTGCTGGTCGGATGTTTCAGTGTGTCTCTGTCCCAGTCGGTCAATGCGGGCGAACCGCCCCATTTTCGTCCGTCGCGCAGTGAACCGGCTTACCAGATCGAACGCGGTGAAACTGAATTCGAGGTTGGCGTGCTCGCCGCGCGTAGTCGAGCCGATGGTCGCGAACTGCGCAGCGTGTCGGCGCCAGCCGAGTTGCGGATGGGTTTTGCCGACGGCTGGCTGATTCAGGTCGGTATCGAAGGCTTCACACATCGCCGTGAAACGGGTGGCGAACGCGTCCAGGGTCTGGGCTCCTCATCCATTGCGATCCGGCACACAAGGCCGATATCCGACGCAGTCTGGGCGTCGATTCTGCTGGGTACCTCGTTGGCCACGGCGCATTCCTCGCTCGGCAGTGATCGAACCGCGCCTTTTCTTCAAACCGCATTAACCTGGTACGGAAAAAAGCTCAGGCTCACAGGGGTGACGAAGTACAGCCGCAGCGAAGATTTCGACGAGTTTCAAACCGGCACACCCGCCACCGCAGGTAGTGTGACGCTGGCGAGTTTTTACGATCTGGACGAGCGCTTTGGCTTGGCTGCGGACTTTAACTTCGATCACCTGCGTGGCCGCGGCAGCCAGCGATCCGTGATCGCGGGTTTTGTCTGGCGTGCGAACAGCCGACTGCTGTTCGATGTCGGTATCGGTACCGGTCAAGGAATTCTCGGCACACAACGACTGTTGACGGCCGGCACAATCGTTTATTTCTGAAAGGAAGAACGGTGGCGATTCGCTTCATTCCAAACGATCCGCGCGCGGGCAGCGTAGCCTCGGCCGGGCGAATCCAGGCCAAGCGGCCGAACCGGTTGGCCAGTCGGTCTGGGTTCGTTTTTACTGACCCGAGCCCGGAGGGCGTTGCCGCGCCGGGCACCGCGCAGTTTCTGTTCTGGCAAATGCGCGAAGCGGCGATCGCCGCGCTGCAGGCGTGGGAAGCCAGCGCCGGGCCCCACAAACTCTGGCAGGGCAAGCATAGTCGATTACCGATCTTCCAAAACGCCGGCGTTGACTTGAACGCCTATTACGATCGCGCGAGCGTCTCATTCTTCGGCCAGACCGTCGCCGGCGCTGAATTCTTTTCGGCGGCCAGTACCGACGTTGTGGCGCATGAAGTGGGTCACGGACTGCTTGATTCGATTCGGCCAGACTTTTTTGATGTCAGCTACCTTGAAGTCGGCGCCTTGCATGAAGCTTTTGGAGACTGCATGGCGCTGTTGACGGCGCTCAATGATCTCGAGACTCGACGGCAATTGCTGGCGGCGGTGCCCGGTCTTGGCAAGCGCAATTTTGTCGAAGCGACGGCAGAGGATCTGTCGAGAGGCATTGGCCTGCTGATCCCGGGCCACAACGCTGCCTTGCCTCGGCGTGCGTTCAATTCGCATCAATACCAGTTGCCTTCGTCGCTACCCAGTGACGGCCGGCCTGGCGTGTTGATCAACGAGGTGCATAGCTTCGGCATGGTGTTCAGCGGCTGCTTTTGGGATCTGATCACGAATCTGTTTGAAGCGTCCAGCCGCAAGACCGAGGCGACGCTGTTGGACGCGGCCCGTCTGGCCGGAAAAATCCTGATTGCGGGTCTCCAATCGGCCGTGATTACACCGCGATTTTTTCAGGCGGTCGGCCGCGCGATGACTCTGGCCGATCAGGCACTGCATGACGGTGCCAATCATCTTCCTATTCGCGCCGCATTTGCTCGCCACAACCTGCAACTGGGATCGAATTCGCTGCTGGCTCCTTCCATGGCACTGGCCGGTGCGGCGCCCAGCGGCGCCCGGCTGACGGCTGCGACTCGAAAGGATTTGTTGCAGCGCTTCGGTAATGCGCGCGGCGCAAAACTGGCGCTCAGCGAACACGATCTGTTTGGCACACCGGTCGTCAATGTGGTGCAAACCCGCGCAGTCGCGCTGGGTACTGTCGATCGACGATTAAAGGGCGTGGTCGCTCTGGTACATGAACCGGTACTGATCGGTGACTCGGGCGGGCGTGCCGCCGTCATCGGTAACATGCCCCATTCGGCCGACACCAATAGCGAGGTTTATTCGTTCGTCGGTTCGCTGCTCGCGCGTCGACGCATTGACTTTGGTGCCGTCGGCAAGTCCTCGGGGCAGCACCGGCATGCGACGCATTCGGTCAGGATCCAGGGTGGTCAGCGGGTGCTCAAGCGTCGACGATTCAGTTGTTTTTGTCACCCCGTCTGAAATCCCCGCCGCACCAATCGTCGCTGTCCGCTTTCGGTCAACTCGATCTGGTGACTGGTGCCTGCCTTGGAAGGCGTCTGCCCCCTCTTAATCTGCCCCCTCTCAGTCTGACCGCTGGCAATCTGGCCGCGATTCGCCAAGGTGGTCACGAACCGGCAGGTTTCATCGATATCGGCCAGCGACGGCGCAAGCGATTCATTCGGCAACAGCGCGAACTCAGGTGCGCGACCGAGTCGTGCCCGCAGAGGAACGCGCACCAGGATGCCCTGCAATTCGCTATCGCCAGGCACCGAAATCGAACACCAGGTGTGGCCAGTAATAAGGTACTCGGACGCCTCGCCGCCGCGGTCGTCTTCACCTTGACCTTGACCTTTACCTGTACCTGTACCTGTACCTGTACCTGTACCGATCTCGGCAACGGTATCGAGTTCGACTTCGTCGCGGCGCAGGCGGGCTTTGATCTCAGCCTCAGTGCGGGCGTTTGATTCCTCAGTCATCAGGGATCAAACTTACTTTCGATCGGCCAGCGTCCAGCCGCCGCCCAAGGCCTTGTACAAATTGACTTCGGTTTGCCAGCTCAACAATTGCGTCTGAATGACTTGCTGCTGAACAGCGAACAACGAGCGTTGTGCATCGAGCAGTTCCAGCGAGTTGCTGACGCCACCACGGTAGCGCGCGTCGACCAGCCTGAGCCGCGCCGTTTCGGCGGTCTGCTGCGCGCGCAATGCGCCGACCTGATCGGCCAGCGCCGTTCGGCTGGTTAGCGCGTCGGCGACTTCGCGAAAGGCGGTCTGGATACTTTTTTCGTATTGTGCCACCGCTATGTCGCGATTGACTTTCGAGACTTCGACGTTGGCTTGGTTGCGGCCGAAATCAAAGATCGGCAAGGATACGCCGGGAACCACGCTCCAGGTGCGGTTCGGCGCCGATAACATTTGCGATAGATCGGAGCTGGCCGACCCGAACGACGTCGTCAGGGCAAACCTCGGAAACAGTGCTGCCCGCGCCGCGCCGATGTTGGCGTTATTGGCGATCAGTACCTGTTCAGCACTGCGAATGTCGGGTCGCTGGGTTAGCAAATCGGACGGTAAGCCGACCGGCACGTCACGCGCGAGCAGCGCGGCATCGAGCGATGCGCCTGATAACTGTTCGGTCACAAACTCTGCGGGCAAGGGCTGTCCGATCAGGAGCGCCAGCGCATTTCGATCCAGCTCGCGGGTTCGCTGCAGTTGCGCAATGGTGGCGCGCGCTGATTCGAACAGCGTCTCGACTTGCCGTACGTCGAGTTCGGACACGATGCCATTCTTGAATCGCAGCTCGGTCGCCTTGAGTGTCTGTTCGCGGCTGCTCGTGGTCAGGCGTGCCAGCGCCAGCAATTCATGATCAGCCAGCACGGCGAGCCAGTTGCTGGCAATGGCGGCGACCAGGCTGATCTGAATACTCTTGGCTGCCTCGTCGGTCGACAGATACTGTGCCAACGCCGATTCGCTCAGCGATCGGACCCGGCCGAAAAAATCGAGTTCGTAGGCCGTGATGCCCAGTGCCGACTGAAAGTACTCGAGCCGAAAGCCATTACCAGTCGGCGATAGCGCGCCCGAGCTGCGTTGACTGACGCCTTGCGCGGTGGCATTCACGGTCGGCCATTGATCGGCGCGTTGAATCTGGAACTGCGCGCGCGCGCGCTCGACATTGAGCGCCGCAACTCTGAGGTCGCGATTGTTCGCCAGCGCGATTTCAATCAGCTTCACGAGTCGCGCATCGCTGATGTATTCGCGCCAGGGAATGTCGCTGACCGGCCGGCTGGCGGCGCTACCCGCAGTGACGCCGGGAAAAGTAGCCGCGACCGGCGCGGCCGGCCGCTCGTACGTCGGCGCCAATGAGCAGCCAGCGACCCCAACGGCCATAACAAGTACGGATGCCAGCGAAATAATCGGAGTCAAAGTATTCATGTGTGCCATATTAAATCTTAAGTCCTGACCGCGCTGGTGGTTGCGGTCACGGTTGCCGATGTGATGGCGGGGGTCGACGGCGAGCGTTGCCGGCCTGTGAAGATCCGTCGAACGGCCACAAAAAACAAGGGCACCATCAAAACCCCCAAAACGGTGGCGCTGATCATGCCCCCGACCACACCGGTGCCAATATCGCGTTGCCCGGCGGAGCCCGCGCCGGTGGCAAAGTAGAGCGGCATCACGCCCAGAATGAAGGCCATTGAAGTCATCACGATCGGGCGAAACCGTAGGCTGACCGCCTCGAGCGTTGCCTCCATCAAGGGCTTGCCGTTTTCATGTAGCGACTTGGCGAACTCGATGATCAGAATGGCGTTCTTGGCCGACAGTCCGATGATCGTGACCAGACCGACCGTAAAGTAGACATCATTCGGATAACCGCGCAGGGTGGCGGCCAATACCGACCCCAGAATACCCAATGGCACCACCAGCAGCACCGCCAGTGGAATGGTCCAACTCTCGTAGAGGGCGGCCAGACACAGGAAGGCCGCCAGCATGGAGAACGCAAGCAGTAGCGGTGCCTGCTTGCCCGAGATTTTCTCCTCTCGCGACAGGCCGGTCCACTCGTAGGTGATCCCAGGCGGCAGTTGCGCGGCCAACTTCTCCATTTCGATCAGTGCATCACCGGTGCTGAAGCCTGCTCCGGCGTCGCCCGATAGTCGCAACGCCGGATAACCGTTATAACGCACTGACTGCATGGCGCCGCGCGCCCATGAAACCGTCGCAAATGAGCCGAACGAAACCGCACGCCCCAAATTATTGGTGACCACCAGATTGAGCAGATCGTCGGCTTGCATCCGGTTCGGCGCATCGGCTTGCACAATGACCCGTTGCATGCGTCCCGAGCTCGGAAAGTCGTTGATATAGGACGATCCGAGCGAGGTTGAGAGCGCCGTATTGATCGTATCGAAGCCCACGCCCAACGCAGCGGCCTTTTCCCGATTGATATCGACCTTGAGTTGCGCCGCCTCTTCGAGTCCGTCGGGCCGCACGCCGGCCACCACCTTGCTTTTGCCGGCCAGGCCGAGCAATTGATTGCGTGCGGCCAGCAAGGCTTCGGCGCCGAGACCGCCGCGATCTTGCAGTCGAAACTGAAAGCCGGTGGCGCGACCCAGCTCCGGAATCGGTGGCGGGCTGGCCGGGAAAATAAAGGCATCACGAATCGGCGCCAGCGCGCCAAAAGCGCGAGTGGCTATGGCTTGCGCCGAGCTTTGCGGGGCCTTGCGTTCATCCCAGGGCTTGAACGAGGTGAAGGCGAGCGCCGCGTTCTGGCCGACGCCTGAGAAACTGAATCCGACCACCCCGACCACGCTGTCGACTTCGGGCTGCTTCAGAAAGAACTGTTCAACTTCTTTGACGACTTCGAGGGTACGGTTAGCGGTGGCGCCCGGCGGTAACTGAATACTGGTCAGCACATTGCCCTGATCTTCATTCGGTAGAAACGACGCCGGCATCCGACCGAACAGCAGTGCGCCGACGACCACGACGCCGATGTAAGCGGCCATAAAAATCCAGATCCAGCGCAGCATGCGAGCGACCAGGCTACCGGTCAGGTGGGTGGTGCTGCGGAACAACCGATTAAAGCCGCCGAATAATCCGCGTCGTTGCTGATGACCTGGTTTAACGGGTTTGAGCAAGGTTGCGCACAAAGCCGGTGTCAGGCTCAGCGCCAGAAACGCCGAGAACAACATCGAGGTGACCATGGTAACGGCGAATTGTCGATAGATATTGCCGACCGATCCGCCGAAGAACGCCATTGGCACGAATACTGATACCAATACGGTGGTGATACCGATGATCGCTCCGGTAATCTGGCCCATCGCCTTGCGAGTCGCCTCAACCGGGCTGAGTCCTTCTTCGGCCATGATGCGCTCGACGTTTTCAACCACCACGATGGCATCATCGACCAGAATGCCAATGGCCAGGACCATCGCAAACATGGTCAGCACATTGATCGAATAACCGATCGCCAGCAACACGGCGAAGGTCCCGAGCAGGGCGACCGGCACCACCACGGTCGGAATGATCGTGTAGCGAAAACTTTGCAGGAACACGTACATGACCACGAACACCAGGCCGATGGCTTCGAGCAAGGTCACGACCACTTGGGTAATGGAGATTCGAACGAACTTCGAGGTGTCAAACGGAATTCGGGATTTGACCGATGGCGGGAAGTAACGCTGCAGCTCGGCCATCTTCGCTTCGATCGCGAATGCCGTCGCCATGGCATTGCCGATCGGAGAAAGCTGTACGCCCATGCCCACTGCACTCGAGCCGTTCAAGCGTGCGAACGGTGCATAGCTCTGACCGCCCAACTCGATGCGGGCGACATCGCCGAGGCGCACGATCGAGCCGTCGGCGGCTGCCCGCAAGACAATCTTGCCGAACGCCTCGGGTGTGGCCAGTTGGCCGCTGGCGACCACCGTGGCCGCCACTGTCTGGGTTGAAAGATTCGGTAACTCACCGACACCACCGGCAGACACTTGTGCGTTCTGAGCGCGAATGGCGTTGTTGACATCGATCGGCGAGAGCCCGAATGCGACCAGCTTGGCCGGGTCGATCCAGATGCGCATGGCGCGTTCGGTGCCGAACAATTGCGCCACGCCAACCCCTGGAATACGCTGAATCTCCGGCAGTATGTTGCGCGTCGCGTAGTCGCCGATAGCAATCGGGTCGAGTACGCCGCCCTCGGAATAGACCATCACGAACAGCAGAAAATTGCTGCGCGCCTTATCGACGCGAACCCCTTGCTGAATCACCGCCTGCGGCAAACGCGGTGTCGCGCGCGACAAGCGGTTCTGCACATCGACCTGCGCCAGATCCGGATTGGTGCCGGGCTCGAAAGTGATGGTAATAGTCGCTGAACCGTTGGCCTGACTGATCGATTCGACATAGATGAGGCCGGGTGAGCCGTTCATCTCCTGCTCGATCAAGCTGACGACCGCCTGATCGAGCGTGGTTGCCGAGGCGCCCGGATAGGTCGCTGAGATCACAATGGCTGGAGGTGCAACCGTCGGGTACTGGGCCACCGGTAACTGGGTGATGGCAACGGCGCCGGCGACCACCATAAAGAACGCGATGACCCAGGCGAAGATTGGCCGATCAATAAAAAATTGAGCCATGAATGAGGGCTATTTCGCGGCGGCAGTGGCAGTGGCGGCGGTGGCTGCGGCGGGGGCGGCAGTTGCGCTCGCTGCGGCCGGAGCGGTCGGTGCGCTCGCTGACGGGCCGCCTGGTACCTGCCAGGGCACCGCCTTGACCGTTATGCCGGGGCGTAACTTCTGGAAGCCGTCGACCATGACCTGTTCGCCCGGTTTCAGTCCTTCGGTAATGATCCAGCGGCTGCCCTGCGCCGCGCCGAGTTTGACTGGCCGTGTACTGACCAGGCCCTTGTCATCGACGACGTTGACCACGTCGCCTTGTGCACCGCGAGTCACCGATTGCTGCGGCAACAAAACGGCGTCGTCGTAGCGCGCCTGCTCGATGCGTACGCGAACATACATGCCGGGCAGTAGCAGGCCATCCGGGTTCGGGAGCTCGGCGCGCATGGTCACCTGGCCGGAACTTTGATCTACCGCGAGATCCGAGAACAACAGCTTGCCGGCCAGCGGATAAAGGCTGCCGTCTTCAAGCAGCACTTGAACGGGTGCCGCCGCCGC
Organism: Burkholderiales bacterium; assembly: GCA_031363055.1. GTDB lineage: Bacteria > Pseudomonadota > Gammaproteobacteria > Burkholderiales > Burkholderiaceae_E > JANLTP01. The sequence continues at coordinate 37,366 of JANLTP010000159.1, forward strand.
ATTGTTAACCTGTCTGAGTTTGCCGTTGGCAATCGATTGCTTCAAGCGCAGCAGGTCACCGACCGGCTGGGTAAAGTTCACAAACAACGGATGGATTTGCTGGATAACGGCCATTTGAGTGGCTTCGCCCTGGCCGACCAGCGCGCCTTCGGTAACCAGCGTGCGCCCGATGCGACCGGCAATCGACGCGGTGACCGTGCTGTAGCCCAGATTGATGCGTGCGGTCTGTACGGCGGCACGGCCGCCGGCGATATCGGCCTCGGCCTGCTTTTGCGCCGCTTGTGCGTTCGTAAACTCTTGCTGGCTGACGGCATTGCTTTCGATCAGCGGCTTGAACCGACCGACCTGGGCGCTGGCCTGCATCAAGGCTGCCTCTGATTTGCGGACCGCCGACAGGGCGCTGTCCAGCGCCGCACGAAGCGGCGCAGCATCGATCGAATAAAGCACCTGGCCTGCCTTGACGTCACTGCCTTCCTGAAAATGCCGTTTTTGAATAACGCCGGCCACCCGTGCACGTACCTGGGCGGTACGAAGTGCCTCGAGTCGGCCCGGCAATTCGTTGACTAACGTTGCCCCTTCAATTTGCACTTTGATGACACCCACTGCTGGCGGCGGTGGCGCCGCCGGTGCGCTGCCGGTGGCCGCCTGAGTGCTGGCGGGTGTGCCGGCCGCCGGGGCGGGTGTGCCGGGTTTGTCGCCGCCACAGGCAACCGTCAATAATCCAGAAAAACACAGAACGGCAATCGGTGGATACTTCATTCCGGCTGTATTCCGGCGTTTTGCACCAGCGTCTTGTTGGTGGCCATTTCATCGCGCACAAATCGGGCAAACTCGGTGGGCGTCAACGCACGCACCTCATTGCCGGCTTTTGCGTACTGCTCCTTGACCTCGTCGGACTGCAGAGCCCGATTGATATCGGTAGCAATTTTGGCGATGACCTCTGCAGGCACACCAGCCGGTGCCCAAAGTCCAAACCACAGATCAGCCTTGAAGCCGGCCAGTCCGGACTCGGCAATGGTCGGAACGCCAACCAGGCGTTCAACCCTCTTCTCCGAGGTCACTGCCAGTGCCACGATCCGGCCGTCCTTGAGCATGCCGGCAACGGTCGGCAGAGGCGCCATGTAGAACGCCGACCGGCCACCGATGACGTCGGTAATCGCATCCGGCGAACCCTTGAACGGCACATGCAATACTTTTACGCCAGCCCTTTGTGCGAATAACTCGGCGGTCAGATGTGTCGAGGTGCCGATGCCCGCCGACGCGTACGGCAGCGCGCCCGGGCTTGCCTTGGCCGCAGTGACGATGTCCTGCAGGCTTTTGAAGGGGCCGGTAGAAGAGCCGACCATGACATAGGGTGTGTAGGCCAGCAAGGCGATTTCAATAAAATCGCGAGTCGGGTCGTACGGCAAGGTTTTGTAGATGGCCGGATTGGCGGCATGGCTGGAACTTTGCACCAACAAGGTGTAGCCGTCGGGCGCTGCCTTGGCGACCAGTTGCGAGCCGATCTGGCCACCCGCGCCCGGCCGGTTATCAATCAGTACCGGCTGGCCCCAGAGTTCCTGCAGCTTCTTGCTGAGAATCCGGGCGGTGATGTCGGCGCCCGAACCGGGTGTGAGCGGCACGACCAGGTGAACCGGTTTATTCGGAAAGTTCTGCGCCGTGGCCTGGGCAACCCAAATCGAGACAAACAAAACCAACGCAGCTTTGATAGACATGTGTTCGGGACTCCAGCAGGAAGTGGAATCCAGTCTACCAGCGAGCGTTCAACCCATGGCAGCGCTCCAGCGCCTTTGCATTTCTTGCGGTGATACTTCTTCGACGCGGCTGGCGATATGCCACCGATCGAAATCGGCGTGCCACCGATCGATATCGGACTCAGGGCGCCGAAATCCGGATACTCGTTGGCCGGGGATCGCTCCTCAGATTAAATTACGTTACGTAGCGTTACGTAATGACGCTCAATAGATCTGCAAATTCCGTCTCCGTCAGCCAATACCAATCACCGGTCGCACAACTCGAGCGCAATTGATGGCGCCCGATCGCACTGCGGTGCAAAGCCTCGACCCGGTTGCCGACGGCAGCGACCATACGCTTGACCTGGTGGTATTTGCCTTCGCTCAAGGTCAGCTCCAGAGTGACGTCGTCGAGCAGGCGTGCCGCCAACGCGGCTACCGGTTTCGGCGAGTCGTGCAAGACCACGCCTTTGAGGAGGGCATCACATTGCTGCTGATCGCCTGGGTGCTTCAAGGTCGCCCGGTAAACCTTCGGCGCCTTGTGTTTCGGTGACGTGACCCGGTGAATGAACTGGCCGTCATCGCTAAACACCAAGAGGCCGGTGGTGTCTTCATCCAATCGACCGACGGCCTGAACATCGCGGACCCGCAGCGGGCTGGGCAACAATGAATACGCGCTCATGTGATGTTTCGGCTTTTTCGAACATTCATAGCCGGCCGGCTTGTTGAGCACCAGATAAGCGTGGCTGTGAAATAGCCAGTGTTTGCCGGCGACCTGGTACTCGGCGCGTTCGACGACATCGAGTTTCGCAAACGGATCGCTCACGAGCGCGCCGGCAAAGGCGAACTTGCCTGCGACAATGGTGCCGGTACATTCATGCCGCGTGCCAAACCCCTGGCTGTACAGAAGATCCTGGGCGCTGATGCATTGCGGATTGGTCATTGCGGTGGCACATACTTGACGAGGACGTTGGAGTTTACCGTTGCTTTTTTTGCATTGGCTTTAATTTGGGGATCGGTTCGATCGTGAAAAAAGGCGATGTCACCAGCGATCGGACACCGGCACGACGACCTGGACGGCCGCGCGACCTGGTCGTGCGTCAGGCGATTTTGGTCGCGGCCCGCGCGATACTCGATGAATCCGGTGTGGCAGGTGTCACCATGGAAGGCGTCGCCGCGCGCGCCGGAGTCGGCAAGCCCACCGTTTATCGTTGGTGGGCGGATCGGCACGCAGTGGCGATGGCCGCGCTCATGGATGCGCCACCCGAGAAGCTTGCGCCGACCCGACGAGCGTCGCCGTTGCGCACCTTGCAGCGCCAGTTGGTGATGACCGCGCGGACTTTGTCGACCCGAACCGGGCGCCATGTTGCCCAGATGATTGCCGCCTCTGAACCGCAAACCGAGTTGTCGAAGGCGTTTCGCAATCACTTTATTCTGGCCCGCCGAGACGAAGGCCGCAGCTTCCTGGAGCAAGCCATTGCGGCCGGAGAGCTGCGCACGGACATTGATTTGGATCTGGCGCTCGATGAAATTTACGGCGCGGTGTTCTTCCGGTTGTTGCTCGGACACGCGAGCATCGATGAGACTTTTGTGAAACGATTGTTAGGCCAGGTTCTGTCAGGTCTGAAACCGACAAAAACCTGAGCTAATGCCCTGCCCGGTATTTGCGGGGCAGGACACGAGGTGGCGGCCTCGGCGCAACGGCCCTTCATGCCTGGGCGCAACAGCCCTTTATACTCATGCCCTGACTACCGCTATTACTGGATTGGATCGTACGTGAGCTTCGCAAGTCGAATTGACCGCAGCCTGGTTGCAAGGCTGATTGCCATAACCGTAGTAACTGTTCTCGCGCTACCCGTCCTGGCGCGTGCTCAAAATGCGCCGGCCGGTACGGCCCCAGCGGCCGCACCGGTAACTGCTGCTCCTGCTCCCGCCGCTCCAGCTACCGCCGGGGCCGCACCTGCAACTTCGGCCCCGGCTTCGGTAGCGCCGACCGTCACACCAGCCGCCAGTCAGGTCGTCAAAGCGGCGACCAAGGCCAGCGACTCTGTCGAAAATCCTTATGGCTTGGAAGCGCTATGGCGCGGTGGTGACTGGGTTGCCAAGTGCACCTTGCTGGTCCTGTTGCTGATGTCGGTCGGCAGTTGGTACGTCATCATCACCAAGTTCTTTGAGCAGGCCAA
>JANLTP010000120.1:0-2246 GCA_031363055.1 Burkholderiales bacterium
TCGATGGCAGTGCCAGCAACGACGCGGCTCACTTGCTCAATGAAGCGCGGCAAGCGATGCTATTGGCTCGTGTCAAACGTGCAATGCGGCCGCCTGAAAATGATGCGAACGGTCAGCTCAAATACGGTTGTGACCTGGGGCCGTCCGAGATGACCGCGAGAGACAGTTTGCGCATCGCCACTCGCGGGGGCGCCCAAGTACTGGGCCGCAGCGACATTGGTTACTTGGCAGCAGGTCAATGTGCTGACTTTGCGTTGTTCGATCTGCGCACCTTGTCGATGGCGGGAGGCGCGGTTCACGATCCGGTCGGCGCTCTGTTGTTATGCGCCAGTGCGCAGGCCGCCTACACCGTCGTCAACGGCCGAGTGGTCGTGCGCTGTGGCCAATTGACGACCGTCGATCTGCCACCGCTGATCGAGCGGCACAATCAATTGGCGCGGCGGTTGGTGCGATAGTTGAGACGGCTATCGGCGCGGCAACCGGATCGGTAACTAGAGCGGCAACCAGCTCGGTAATTCGCGCTACATATTCTTCCAGGCCCCCGACTGCTCGAAAGCAAACGCGGCCTTGTAGATCGTTGGTTCGTCCCAGTGTTTACCGATCAGCATCATCGATACCGGCAGGCCGTCGGACAGGCCGCAGGGAATCGCCATCGCCGGATGGTGGGTGATATCGAACGGTGAGGTGTTCGAGGTCATGGCGAAGGCCGCTTCGACATACTGCTCACGACTGGCATCGGCCGCCGGCAACTGGCTGGCCTTGATCGGTGTGGTCGGCATCAACAGCAAGTCGAATTGTTGCAAGGCCTGATCATAAGCGGCGGTCAGGAGGCGGGTGATATTCATGGCCTTGCCGTAATAGCGGCTGCCGTAGTATTTGCGAATGTAGGTGCCCAGAAGGGTCATGAGCTTGGTGGTTTCGGACAGCTCGTTGGCTCGGGTGCGCCAGTTGCGATGAAAGTCCATCAGGCTGGTGACGTAGAGGTCGGGACGACTGACGCCGTAACCATCACCGTGCATCATGGTTTGGGTCAGGCCCTCAACGCCGATCGGCGTCCAGATTGCGCCGCCCAGCAAGTGCATGGGAATCGACACCTCACTGACTTTGGCGCCGAGCTTCTCGAGTCGTTTGGCGGCTTTGCGAACTTTTTCGTTGACGTCCTTCTCGCTGTTCGCTTGCTGAAAGCCCTCGGTGACGATACCGATTTTCATGCCCTTGATACTGTTGTCCAGGGCTTTGGTGTACGCATGAGTCTTGACGTTGTACTGGCGCGGATCGTAGCCATCATTGCCGGCAATTACTTCGAGCAGCAAAGCGTTGTCGCTGACGTTAGCGGTCATGGGGCCGACGTGATCGACATAAATTTCGATCGGCATGATACCGGTGTAAGGCACCAGGCCGTGGGTCGCTTTCATGCCATAGATGCCGCAAAACGAGGCCGGCATGCGGATCGAGCCGCCCTGGTCACCACCCAGGGCCATGTCGACTTCGCCGGCTGCGACCAACGCCGCCGAGCCCGAGGAGGAGCCGCCTGCGGAATAACCCATTTTGTGCGGGTTGTGTACGGCGCCGGTGGCGTTGGTGTGGCTGCCGCCCGAAAGGCAAAAATTCTCGCAGTGCGCCTTGCCGACAATGGTTCCGCCGGCATCGAGAATCCGCTCGACTACGGTCGCATCGATGTTCGGCACGTAACCTTCGAGCGTGGCGGCGCCGTTCATCATCGGCACGCCCGCCAGCATGATGTTGTCCTTCAGCACAACCGAGCGGCCTTTGAGCTTGCCCTTGGCGGCGCCTGCGACTGTGGTCTTGATGTACCAGGCGTTGTATGGATTTTCGGCGCCAGAAGGGCGATACCCAGGCGTTCTCGCATACCTGACGATCGGCAGGTTATCCGGCATGGCATCGACGACGTTGTAGGCGGCGATATTGGGGCGCAACAGGCCGATGAATGAGTCGACGTCAGCAGGAGTCAACGACAAACCCAGCTCGGCGGCGATCTCGCCAAGCTGTGCGGGAGTAGGTAACTGAACGGCCATGGGACAATGCTCCTTAATTCAGATTCAAGGCGCGAGATAGCGCCATAATCTCGGATCGGCCTTCACTTGCGCAGCCGACCCGTGAAACGCGATCGTGCCGCGATCCATGACGAAGGCCTGCTGTGCAATGCGAAGTGCCAGCTCGACATGTTGCTCGACCAGAATCACACTGAGTTCCTTCGACAGCGCCACCAACCGGTCGGCGATCTC
>JANLTP010000135.1:0-20709 GCA_031363055.1 Burkholderiales bacterium
CCACACGGCCGCGCCACCCAGGCCGCCGGCGGCGGCCGTCAGGCACCAAAGCGCAAAGCTTTCGGTCAGGGCGTAACTCGTCAGGCCGAGGGTGTTGATGAGCAGGCCGAACTTGTAGCTTCGCAAGATTCCGAAACGCGCAAAAAGTCCAGGCATCAAGGGAATAAAAATCGCAATGGTCGTGAACGAAATCATCGCGAATGCGCCGATGGCTGTGGCACTGAAGCCGCGTTGTTGCAAGCTCACCGCCAGCACCGGCGCGCACAACGAAAATGCAGTGACGACGCAGGTAGTTGCCAGACCGATTCGACACAGTAGGCGAAGGCCTGGATTCATCTGCGCCACGTCCCTGCCATGGGTTACCCGTGTCTCAAGTGGCCAGATCCTCCAGAGGCCAGCGTGGCCGTACCGTGAAATGGGTCGGCGGTTTCAACGCGGTTTGGGTCGCCTGGAGGCGCAAGGCGCCCGCGAAGGCGATCATCGCGCCATTATCGGTACACAGTTCGAGTTCTGGGAAAAATACGTCGAAGCCGTGTCGTGTTTGGGCCTGCTTCAGCGCTGCGCGCAAGCTTGAATTGGCGCTGACGCCGCCGGCCACCACCAGGCGACTGAGTCGGGTGGCCTTTAGCGCCGCCAACGATTTGGTCAGCAAAACCTCCACGATCGCGGCTTCGACTTCGTAGGCCAGATCGCAGCGCGCCTGGTCATCGGCGATGCCTCTTTTGACGCGTGTCAGTACGGCTGTCTTCAAGCCGCTGAAACTGAAGTCAAGGTTTTCGGTGCGCAACATCGGCCGCGGTAATTTGAAAATACCGGGCCGGCCCTGGCGTGCCAGCGCGGCAATAGCGGGCCCGCCGGGGTAGCCAAGGCCCAGCAACTTGGCGCTCTTGTCGAACGCCTCGCCGGCGGCGTCATCGAGGGTGTCGCCAATCAGCTCGTACGAACCCAGTGACCTGACAGCCAACAATTGGGTATGGCCACCCGAAACCAGCAACGCCAGAAACGGAAAGGCCGGCGGGTCAACTGACAATAACGGCGAGAGTAAATGTCCCTCGAGGTGGTGAATGCCCAAAGCCGGGATGCCGAGTGCCCAGGCTAACGATGATCCGAAGGCGGCACCGACCAATAACGCGCCAGCCAGACCCGGGCCTTCGGTGAAGGCGATCGCGTCAAGTTCGGATTTATGGACGCTCGCCTCTGACAGCACCTGTGCAGTCAGCGGCAATAATCGGCGAATGTGATCGCGGCTCGCCAACTCGGGGACCACACCGCCATAGTCGGCATGCATCAGCACCTGGGAATGCAAGGCTTGGGCCAGCAGCCCGCGTTGGCTGCAGTAGAGCGCCACGCCGGTTTCGTCGCAAGACGTTTCTATGCCCAGTACCAGCTCGCCCAAGCATTCCCTTTTTGGATAAATTTGCCCGAATGTGCTATTGTCTCAGGTTCGCCGCTGTAAGCCCTGAGGTTCGGGATATTTACATTTTTAAACCAAGCTTTGTAAGCTTTATTTGCTAGCTTACAGGCAAGCCCGGCCGGGTACCCACAGCGGTAGGCGGCTGTAAAAAGGGGGTGATTTTTAATGCCGACCATTCGTATCAAGGAAAACGAGCCTTTTGATGTAGCGCTGCGTCGTTTCAAGCGTACCATCGAGAAGGCGGGCATCATCACGGAACTTCGTGCACGCGAGTTCTATGAGAAACCCACGGCCGAGCGCAAACGCAAAAAAGCGGCTGCGGTCAAGCGTCATTTCAAGCGCATACGTAGTCAGATGTTGCCGAAAAAGATGTACTGATCGCCGCTACTGGTTGTTTTTGCTGTTGTTGGCTGTTGTTTTTACCGTTGAGTCGGGCATTGGTCGATCCAATGCCCGAGTCATTTCTGGATCTGCTAGTGCATCCTTCGATCAATCCCGGCGCCGAGCGGTCCCGGGGGGAGCCCAAAGATGAGTCTTAAAGATCAGATCACCGAAGACATGAAGTCCGCCATGCGCGCTAAACAAAGCGAGCGGCTGGGTGCCATTCGCTTGCTGCTCGCGGCGGTCAAACAAAAAGAAATCGACGAGCGTATTGTGCTCGACGACGCTCAGGTACTGGCGATCATTGAAAAGCTCATCAAGCAGCGCAAGGATTCCATCACACAATTTCAGAGTGCTAAACGCGACGATCTGGTCGTCCGCGAGCAGGCCGAACTGACCTTGCTGCAGGCCTACCTGCCGCAGCAAGCCAGTCCCGACGAGGTCGCGGCGGCGATTGACGCAGCTATTCTGGCAGTGGGTGCGCAGGGGCCGGCCGACATGGGCAAGGTCATGGGACCTTTGCGAGCCAAGCTGGCCGGCAAGGCGGACGTAGCGGCCGTGTCGGCGTTGGTCAAGGCGCGACTGGCGGCCCCGCCGGTTGCTTGACGGCCTGTTGCTTGACGACATGTTGATCGACCACCTGGTGCTTGACGACCCGGTGCCTGACGACCCGGTGCCTGACGTCCTGGTGCCTGATGGGCCGCCATGATTCCGCCGTCCTTCATTCAGGAACTGCTGGCGAGAATTGATATTGTCGACGTGGTCGGCCGCGCGGTTCAACTCAAAAAGGCCGGCGCCAACTTCTCAGGTCTTTGTCCGTTTCACGGCGAGAAATCGCCGTCGTTCACTGTCAGCCCGACCAAACAGTTCTATCACTGTTTCGGCTGTGGTGCGCATGGCACGGCCATCTCTTTCATGATCGAGCACTCCGGCCTTGGTTTTATCGACGCGGTCAAGGAATTGGCGCAGGCCGCCGGTATGAAAGTGCCGGAACTCGACCGTGCCGAGGCAGCCGCCCTGCAACGTTCGCGTGATGTCGATCTGTTCGAGTTGATGGCCTCGATTGCGCAGTTCTACAAGCAGCGATTGCGTGAATCAAACCGGGCTATCGTCTACCTGAAGAACCGCGGCTTGAGCGGCGAGACGGCGGCGCGCTACTCGATCGGTTACGCACCCGAGCCCTGGCGCGGGCTTGAGGCGGCGGTCGCAGACTATCAGCACGAATCGCTGGTCTTGACCGGTATGGTGATTGACTCAGGGCAGGATCCTGCCGCTGCCGATTCTGCGCCGGCAAGCAAGCGCCGGTTCGACCGGTTCCGCGACCGGATCATGTTCCCGATTCGAAATCCACGCGGGCAGGTCATTGGTTTTGGCGGCCGGGTGCTCGATAAATCCGAGCCCAAGTACATGAATTCGCCAGAAACGCCGCTATTTTCGAAAGGGCGAGAACTTTACGGACTGTTCGAGGCCCGTCAGTCGTTGCGCCAGACCGATTGCGCCATTGTCGTTGAAGGTTATATGGACGTGGTCATGCTGGCGCAACACGGTGTTCCGAACGCGGTGGCAACCTTGGGCACGGCGACCACCCCCGAGCATGTGCAGAAACTGCTGCGCCTGGTTGACCGGGTGGTGTTTGCGTTCGATGGCGACGCCGCTGGCCGCAAGGCCGCGTGGCGCGCGCTCGAGGCGTGTCTGCCGAAGGCCTCGGACACGAAGCGGATCGATTTCCTTTTCCTGCCGTCGGAACATGATCCGGACAGCTATGTTCGTGAATTTGGCAAAGCCGGATTCGAGCAGTTCATGAATAATGCGTTGCCGTTGTCCGAATATCTGGTGTCCGAGCTAGCCAGTCGTTCGTCGGTCGAAACGGCCGAAGGGCGGGCGCAGTTCCTGGCGGCGGCGCGGCCGTTGGTACTGGCCATGCCGCCGATTGCTCTGCGTCTTCAGTTGGTACATCGATTGGCTGAGTGGGCTCGCATCGCCACGGGCGAGTTGAACAGTTACTTGCAACAAGGCGCTGGCTTGGTTGCACAAACCGCCCAGTTCAACTCGCCGAGACGCGGCAGTGCCCCATTGTCGGCTCCTGATCAGCGCGCGGGGCGAGTGCCAATGCGCGCCGCACTTCGGCCGACAAATCTGTTTACCAAGGTGCGTGTTCTGACCGCGTTGCATCCGGTGCTTGCAAAAATGGATATTGATCCCAGTTTCCTGAGGGGCGAGGTACTTGGCTGGCTCGAGCGCATCGCCCGCTTGCCGGCCGGGAGTTCATTTGCCGGCTTGACTGAGCAGTTGCGGATGGAAAACAATGATCTGGCCGAGCAGATTGCCAACGAAGTCAGCACAGCGGCGGCGCTGTCTGAATGCGGAATCGATGAAGCTCGGCAGGAATTTGCAGGCGCAATCCTGAAATTGCGCGAAGAAGGCTTGGAACTCGAAAAAAAAGCGCTCGCCGAGCGTGGCCTGGCTAGCCCGGAAGACCGTGCCCGATTTCAATTCTTGCTGACGATGAGACTGGTCGACTGATATAATTAAAGGTTCCCTGCGGTATGCCTGTTTCTGCTCCTTGAACGGGCGGGGTGGTCGGACATCAGAAAGGTGTGAATTGTGAAGAGTAATCTTAAGCGCACTCCGAAAGGCAATCCTTCACAGGCAGCGGCCGTGAAGCCCGCATCCCGATCTGCGCTCAAGGCGTCAGCCAAACCGGCCGGCAAACCGGCTGCGAAAGCCGCGACCCGGGGTCCGGCCAGCCAGTCAGCCAAGGCGTCGTCAAAGCTTGCTCCCAAGCTTGCTGCGAAGGTCTCGTCAAAGGCCGCGTCCAGGAGCGCTGGAAAACCGGCCGGAAACAAGAGCGTGAAGCAGGTCACAAAACCGATCGCAAAGCAGGTGACCAAGCAAATCCATAAGCCGGCCACCAAATCAACGGCGAACAATGCTGGCAAGGTGGTGAGCAAGAGTATCGTCTCTGCTGCAGCCAAGCCGGTGAGCAAAAGCAGCGTATCCGCCGCCGCCAACAAGGTCAGCAAGAATTCCCCTCGTGCCGCAGCTTCGGCTGTCGGCAAATCAAAACACACGACTGCATCGAAATCCACCGCTTTGGCCGCTCGTAAGCCCGCAGCCAAGCTCGGCGGGACTGCAAAAAATGCGGCTACTGGCAAGGCTGTCGCGATGGCGATGTCCAAGAAAGCCGGCTCGAGCGCAGTCAGCAAAATTGACGGCAAATTGAACAACAAGATCCCCTCCAAAGTGAATGCAGTGTCGAAATCGTCCACAGCAACGGTTAAATTGGTCGCCCAGACGATCGCCAAGCCTGCCTTGAAGTCGTCCGAAAAAGCTGTGCCGAAATCGGCTGCAAAACTTGCGGCTGGCTCGGTCGGTAAGGTGGTATCGAAAGCAGCGTCGACAGCCGTGCCGACGGCTGTGCAGACGGCTGTGCAGACAGTAGCGACCGCTAAACCGGTTGCCGAGCTCCGCGATAGTGCAAAGCCCGAACTGAAACTGGTCGCCGGAACGAGCTTGCCAGCCAGAGGCAAGCCGGGACGCCCACCGGGAAAAAAGAACGCGATCATTGAGGTGATCGCCTCGCCGCAGGCGAAATCGGAGCCAGCAGGCGACGCCGTCGTGGTCAAAGCCAAGGGTAAACCCGGTCGTCCCCCGAAAAGCGCGAAAGGTGGGATGGCGGACGCCGCCAAGGCGAAAGGCGGCAAAGCTGTCGGCAAAGTGAACGGTGACCCGGGCAATTCGGTCGATGAATTGGGTGTTGACGATCAGGCCGGTGTTTTCGAAGATGCCGATCCCGATGCAGAAGTCATTCCCGAAGAGGTCGAGGTCGTTGTAGCACCGGTCAAGACCAAGCGCGGAAATCGTGCCAAGGAAAAGGCACTGCTCAAGGAATTTGGCGGGCGACCGGGCTTGACCGAGGCCGATCGTGAGGCAACCCGCAACAAACTCAAGCAACTGATCAAGCTCGGCAAGGAACGCGGCTTTCTGACCTACGCAGAAATCAACGACCACCTGCCCGAAGATGTCATCGACGCCGAGGCGATTGAATCGATCATCACCACATTCAACGACATGGGCATTGCGGTCTACGACCAGGCGCCCGATGCCGAAACCTTGTTGATGAACGACAACACGCCGATTGCGACCAGCGACGAAGACGCCGAAGAGGAAGCCGAAGCGGCCCTCTCGACGGTAGACTCGGAGTTCGGTCGCACCACCGACCCGGTACGCATGTACATGCGCGAAATGGGCTCAGTCGAATTGCTCACGCGTGAGGGCGAGATTGAAATTGCCAAACGTATCGAGGATGGCTTGAAACACATGGTGACAGCGATTTCTGCCTGTCCCACCACGATTTCCGAAATTCTGGCCAATGCTGAAAAAATCCGTACGGGCACGATGCGTATCGATGAAGTCGTCGATGGTCTGATCGACCCGAACGCCGAAGAGCCGGACTTCAGAGCGGTCGCTGCGGCTGCCGCCGAGGCCGATTTTGATGATGATGGTGATGAAGACGGCGATCCGGGCGGTGCCGCTTCGGCGCGTCTCGAAGAATTGAAGTCACTGGCGCTGGTCAAGCTCGACGGCATCAGCAGTTGGTTCGACCGGATGCGCGGGGCCTATGAAAAAGAGGGCTACAAGTCGAAGTCTTATCTGAAGGCGCAAGCCGAGATTCAGGAAGAACTGATGACCATTCGCTTCACGGCGAAGATGGTCGAGCGACTCTGCGATACCTTGCGTAATCAGGTGGAAGAGGTGCGTAGTCTGGAGCGTGCGATTGGCGATATCTCGGTCAACAAAGTCGGTATGTTGCGCGAGCGCTTCATCTCGACCTTCCCGGGCAACGAGACCAATCTGAAGTGGGTGGAAGCGGAGCTGGCCACCAGCCCCGCGTACGCGGACATCTTGCGTCGCAATATTCCGGCGATTCAGGACTTGCAGCAAAAGTTGATCGACCTGCAGGCACGGGTGGTATTGCCGCTCGGTGATCTGAAGGAGATCAATAAACAGATGGCCACCGGTGAGGCCAAGGCGCGCAAAGCCAAGCGCGAAATGACCGAGGCCAATTTGCGGCTGGTGATTTCGATTGCCAAGAAGTACACCAATCGCGGTTTGCAATTCCTTGACCTGATTCAAGAGGGCAACATCGGTCTCATGAAAGCGGTCGACAAGTTCGAGTACCGTCGTGGCTACAAGTTCTCGACCTATGCCACCTGGTGGATTCGTCAGGCTATCACCCGTTCGATTGCCGATCAGGCCCGCACCATTCGTATTCCGGTGCACATGATTGAAACCATCAACAAGATGAACCGCATTTCGCGTCAGATCTTGCAGGAGACCGGTGCCGAGCCTGATCCCGCGACCCTTGCGATCAAGATGGAAATGCCCGAGGACAAGATCCGCAAGATCCTGAAAATCGCCAAAGAGCCCATTTCGATGGAAACACCGATTGGCGATGACGACGATTCACACCTGGGCGATTTCATCGAGGATACGGCAACCCTTGCTCCGTCCGATGCCGCCTTGCACGGCTCGATGCGTGACGTCGTCAAGGAAGTGCTGGACTCACTGACGCCGCGTGAAGCGAAAGTCTTGCGGATGCGGTTCGGTATCGAGATGAGCACCGATCACACGCTTGAGGAAGTTGGCAAGCAGTTCGATGTGACGCGTGAGCGGATTCGTCAAATAGAAGCCAAGGCGCTGCGCAAGTTGCGTCACCCGTCGCGGGCCGACAAGCTCAAGAGTTTCCTCGAGGGTCAATAACGGCAGTTCTCAGATCGTCAGCATTTCCACGAATTGCTCGACTGGAACTGCCTTGCTGGCCAGAAAGCCCTGGTAGGCGTTGCATCCCTTGCTTTGCAGGAAAGCCAGTTGCTCGATGGTCTCGACGCCCTCGGCAATCACCGTCAAGCCGAGGCCATGAGCGAGTGCAATGACCGCGCTGATGATCGCAATGCTGGGTGAGTCGCTGGGCAGACCGCGAATGAATGACCGATCGATTTTCAACTCGGCGAGCGGCATTTGCTTCAGATAGGCCATCGAAGAATAACCGGTACCGAAATCATCGAGCGATAGCGACACGCCGGTCGCAGCCAGGAAACTGAGCTGGTCCGTGACTTCGTCGATGCTATCCATCAGAATACTTTCGGTTAATTCGATGGTCAGTAGATGGGCCGGCAGGCCGGACGCCTTCAAGGCCTCGTCGACATCCCGTTGCAATCGGCGATCGCGCAGTTGCGGACTCGAGACGTTGACCGAAACCGGGCAATGCTGAACGCGCAGGTTCACCCACTCCTTCGCTGCTCGCGTGGCCTCGAACAGGACCCAGCGACCGATCTCGACAATCAGGTTGGTTTCTTCAGCGATTTGGATGAACTTGTCGGGCGACAGCAAGCCACGCTCTGGATGCTGCCAGCGAATCAGCGCCTCGGCGCCGACAATCTTACCGGATACGACATCGATCTTCGGTTGGTAGTGAAGCACGAACTCCTGACGTTCAATGCCGCGCCTGAGCTGATTCTGCAGGGTCAGTCGGTCCAGTGCCTTGGCGTTGATGCCGACAGAATAGAAGCTGTAATTGTTGCGCCCGCGCTGTTTGGCGTGCGTCAATGCGGTGTCGGCCTGCTTGAGCAAGCCCTCCGGTTCGGTAGCATCGATCGGGCAGATCGAAATACCGATGCCGGGTGTAATGAACAGTTCGTGACCGTCGATGTGAAACGGCCGCGCCATGACCGCCAGAACCCGTCGCGCGACGATTTCGACGTCTTCAACCCGCTTCAGATCGGGCAGCAGCGCCATGAAATCATCGCCGCCGACTCGCGATATGCTCCAGGCCGTGCACTGCTCAGTCAAGCGGCCGATGGAGTCGGTACCGCGCACGATTCCTTGCAGACGATCGGCGACCGCCTTGAGCAAGGTATCGCCAGCCCGATGACCGAGGGTCTCGTTGATTTGCTTGAAGCGGTCCAGATCAATGCTGAGCAGGGCGCAGAAGGTGTTGGTACGTTGCGCGCGGCGCACCGCAGTAGCCAACTGATTCAGAAACAGTCGCCGATTCGGTAGTCCGGTCAAGGCATCGAAGAACGCCGACCGGTCGCGATAGGCCTTGAACGCTAGGGTGTTGCGCAGGCGCAGCGCCAGCTCGCTGGGGTCGACCGGCTTCTCGAGAAAGTCGGTCGCGCCCAACTCCAGCACCTTGAGCTTGGTGGCCGCATCGCTCGCCGAGGTCATGACAATGACCGGTGTGAACTTCAGGGTTGAATCGGCGCGGACCTGCTCGAGGATGTCAAAGCCGCTGACCTTGGGCATGAACAGATCGAGCAGCAGCACGTCCGGGCGTTCAGCATGCATGCGCTCGATGGCGACGGTCGGCATCGAGATACCGACAAACTCGCGATAACCGGCCTCGTCCAGAAATGCGCGCACCAGATCGATCATGATCGGCTCGTCGTCGATCATCATGATGCTGGCGTTTTGCATCACCTTCGGTTCCGGCGTGCCGCGATCTGCGAGGCTGGCCGTCGTCTCCGGCGACTCAGCCGCCCGGGATTCGTTACTGATCATGCTGTGTTTGATGTGTGTTCTGTTGCGACGTCAAGCTCTGGGGTCCGACCACCCGATCGGCCATTGATATCACCAGCCGCAAGGCTTCAATCGTTCCTTTAGGATGCTGTTTGTTGGCCTGATCCTCAAGCTTCCTGGCCGGCGAGGTGAATGTATCGAATCCAACCGAACCGGCCGAGCCCTTGAGCCAATGCGCCAGGTTGGCCAGTTCCTTGAAATCGCCGCGCATCGAGGCCGCCTGCATCTCGGTAATCTGTGCCGGCAGTCGTTGTACGAAGGCGTTGACGACGCTATGCAGCTTGCTGTTGCCGGCCAGTCGCGAAACGATTGGAGCGATGGAGTTATTTTCATCAATGACTGCCTTACCCTCATGGTCCGCGTGTTTAGTGGCAGCCGCTTGAATCTGGTCCGCCACCGTCTGGCCTGCCGCCGCTTGGTCCGTCGCTTGGTCCGTCGCTGCCCGCACGACGCGCCGGCCTTGCAGATAGCCGCCGAGTAATTCCATCATTGCGTCGATATCGATTGGCTTGGTCAAATAACCGGTACAGCCGACTTCAAGAATGCTCTTCTCGAAGCCGGTCAGCGCATGGGCGGTAAACGCAATGATCGGTATGCTGACGCCCTGGGCGCGCAACTGGCGGGTAGCGGTGTAGCCGTCCATGACCGGCATTTGCATATCCATCAGAATCAGATCGAACGGTTCGCCGAGTGCTGCCTCTACGGCGCGCAGGCCATTCTCGGCCTCGACGACGACAATATCGGAGTCGGCCAACACCAGTTTGACGAGTTCGCGGTTTTCGTTGGAATCGTCGACCACCAGAATCCGCCTGCCGTTGAACGACCAGCCCAGTTGTTCGGACTCGACTTCATGAATGAAGGTCGCTCGAATGCTGGCTTCATCGAGCAGGGCAACCTGGCTCAAATCACCGGTGGCGATTGAAACCCGGAAGGTCGAGCCCTTGCCCAATTCGCTGTCGCAAACGATGTCGCCGCCGAGCGCCCGCGCCAGTTTGCGACTGATCGATAAACCCAGACCCGTGCCGCCGTACTTTCGGGTGGTCGAGCTCTCGGCTTGCACAAAGGGCTCGAAGATCGCTTCGACCTTATCGGATGCAATACCGATTCCAGAGTCGCGCACATCGATCTGCAGCAGTGAGCGCGGGGCTTGTGTCACCAGACGCAGACGGATGCTGACCTCGCCCTGGTCGGTAAATTTGATGGCGTTGCCGACCAGATTGGTAACCACCTGGCGCAGTCGAGCGGCGTCGCTGAAGATATAAGCGGGCAGGTGACCTTCCTGGCAAAACTTCAGCACTATGCCCTTTTCGCGCGCTTTGACACCGAGTACTTCCATGACTTCATGAACCACCCGATGAGCCCGGCATTCGACACGCTCGACATCGAGCTGTCCGGCTTCGACTTTCGACAAATCGAGAATGTCGTTGATCAGATCGAGCAGATGTTTACCGTTGGTGTGAATCGTGTTCAATTGTTTGCGGGTGTCCGCTTCACCGCGTGTGATGCCGCGACGCATGAGTTCAGTGAACCCCAGAATCGCGTTCATCGGTGTTCGAATTTCGTGACTCATGTTGGCCAGGAAATCACTCTTGGCCTGATTAGCGGCCTGTGCTCGTTCGGTCGCCTCGCGCAGCAGAACTTCTTTCTCCTGCAATTCGGTGATGTCATCGAGACTCATCAGGACGCCGCCGACTTGGTCATTGGCGCCCGGCACTGGCGAACAGTTGGTATGAAACGATCGAATCCGACCCGCCGAGTCCCGCAGGGCGATCAACAGATTGCGCTGGATCGCGCCAGTATCGAGCGCAATCTGCCAGGGCCGGACCGCATCGAGCAGCGGTTGGCCATCCTGGGTCAGCCAGTCGAAGCTGCCGGCCTTGCGACCGAGTAATTTCTCCGCCGGCTCGCCGACCAGTTCTGCAAATGCCTGATTGGCCAGCACAACCTGGCCGTGCGGATCAATCAGGAGCAAGCCCTCGGCGAGCGTATCGAGTGCCTTGCGAACCCGATCCGGCACGGCTCTGGACGGATCCAGATGTTTGAGCATGCGACGCAAGTAAAAGAAGAACGCCGAAAAGCAGCCGATCGCCACGAAGGCCAGAAACTGCAGACGATCGTCAAAAATGAATGCCCACCATTCGTCGGAGTCGAGCTTTTGAAAGCGCAGTTCGAGCTGGCCCCAGGGCTTGCCACCACTGGAGAGCGGTACCACGATGGCGCTGTCGGTCGACTTGCTGTCGGGCGGCGCGATCCATTGTTCGTTGTGCCGGCCAGCGACGACCAGCGTCTGACCGCCGGTTGTGCGTAGCGCCGATGATTGCAATGGGCCGTTGCGATCAATCAGGAATTCGAGCATGTCCTGCGAGGCTTTCAGGTCGCCCGCCGCGAGGCTGCCCATCACCCCGGCCGCGATGGTTTCAGCCAATGCTGCGCGGCCTTCACGGATTTCGGCGCGTCGATCGGGCATTAGCCCCAACCACATGGCGCCCAGTAACACGCTGATCACCAGGGACATGAGTCCCGTGGTCAACAATAACCGCGTGTCGAAGAATTTTCTCATCAGCTCTGGCGGGTCATGAATAGCCCAGGGGTGACACCAGCCACGGTTGGCTTGTGCCGTCTTACGGTTCTGCGATATCAGTATCGTCGCCGCGCTTGCAGGCCGCAGGTATGGGCCGACTACCGGGCGATGGCTGGCTACTACCGGCAAGTGCTGTTGTCAGGCGCTCAACACTTGCCGCGTCTTGTCAGCGCGGACCGCGACTACTCAACAATCGTCGCAAAATGCAGCCGCCTGGCCCAGTCCTGATCGTTTTTCAGGACCGATCGTCGATTGTTCGCATCTTCCGATTGACAGTAGCGTTGATACGCGTGCAGCAGCAAAAAAGCAGAGAACCGGTTCAGCATGCTGCCGCCGCGTGCCAGCGGCGCCAGGGCGTAGCGCAGCGGGCGCAACAGGCTGGGTATGTCAGCGGTTTGCAGCGGTGACTGCGCGAGTCTGATCCAGTGTTCGGTGCTACCGACATCGCCCTGACGCGCGCAACGCCCTTCAATTTGCCGATCGATCCGGGCGCTGCGATTCATCTGCAGATTCAGGACATGCAAACCGCCGCGCGCGAGTACGTCCGGAGCCAGAACGATATCGGTGCCACGTCCGGCCACCTGGGTTGAAATGGTGATCTGTGATGCGTTGCCGGCCTGCGCAACAATGATGGCCTCGTCACGGGTCTGCGAGGCATTCAGTACAGCCACCGGCTGGCCGGCCGCCTGAAAACGTCGCGCGAGCAAGCCGGAGTCTTCAACCGTGTCGGTCGCAATCAACACGGGTCGGCCGCTCGCCGCCAGGGCTAGCGCACAGGCCTCGGCGGCGCTGAATTGCTGCTCGCGATCCTCGAAGCATTGCAACGGTCGATGCAGACGCCGCAAAGGACGATGCCGCTCAAGCGTTCTGACCCTCAGTCCGTAAGTGCGCAGCAGCTCCGCGCGATCTTCGTATAAAGTGCCGCTCAGCCCGCTCAAGTGATGGTAACGCGCGAACAGGCGCGGGTAGGTCAAGCTCGCCAGAGTACGCGATGCCAGCGGCACCGGCAGCCGCTCCTTGAGCGCCACCAGTGCATGCAATCCCATGGACCACTGCCGGCCCTCGGCGACACGACCGGTGGTCGGATCAATCATCACGATCTCGTCATCTTTAACCAGGTAGTCGGTATCGCGCGTCAGCAAATGCAGTGCGGTCAACGCTTGTCGCACCATCTCTTGTCGGTGC
This sequence comes from Burkholderiales bacterium, assembly GCA_031363055.1. GTDB lineage: Bacteria > Pseudomonadota > Gammaproteobacteria > Burkholderiales > Burkholderiaceae_E > JANLTP01. The sequence goes on from JANLTP010000135.1 coordinate 13,143, forward strand.
AGGCGATTTTGCCAGGCGCCCCCATACGACAAGGCGGCGGCATCGAGTGTTTGTATGCCCAGACTAGTCAAGGTGATCTGGCGTTCTGCCCGGTTCAACTTGAAGCTGTCGTTGATTTTCAGTGCACGTGCCAGATCAAGCGCCTGCCAGATTCGGCCGCGCTCGTGCGGATCGGCGTGGGCGTCGGCAATGATCAGCGGTGTCCTGGCCTCGTCCAGCAGGATCGAGTCGGCCTCATCAATAATCGCGCAGCACAGGCCGCGCAACAGCAGCCTGCAGTCGGTGACGCCGCTGGCCTGCAGGGCGTGTTCGTCGGATGACAGTGACGTATGGTGTTGTCCGCGAGTCAGTCGATCGCGCAAGTAGTCGAAGGCGATGGTCTTGGCGCTCGCATAGACCACATCAGCCCGGTAGCGTACGCGCCGTTCGTCGAGGCTGTGCGAATCGAGCGCGCAGGTCACCGTCAGGCCGAGATCGGCGAACAACGGCGCCAGTTGTTCAGCGTCGCGCTCGGCCAGGTAGTCGTTAGCGGTCAGCACATGCACCGGTGCACCGGCCAGCGCCATGACTGCAGCGGCGCAGGCGGCCGCCAGTGTTTTGCCGTCGCCGGTCGCCATTTCGGCCAGTGATTGATCGAGCAGGTGCAATGCGCAGACCCACTGATTTTCATGCAGCTCGATACCCTGCAACACCTTGATTCTGGCCGCGATCCAAGCCAGGGTATGACAACAATTTTTGGCGCTCAAGCCGCCACGCAGTAGTTGCTGGCGGAGCGTCGCAAGCTGCTCAGCACAGCGTGCGGCGGTTGGCGGGTTCTGATCCGAATTCCGATCGGAGTACTGAGCGGCGTACTGAAGCGAACGTCGCATGCCGTCTTCGGCCAGGCGCTTGATTCGCGACAGGCCGCTGGATCGGCGCTCGCATCGTTCGAACCAGGAAACCAGTCCGTGCTCATGCACCCTGGGTTCGGCGCGCTCCGGATAGTTACCCCAAATAAGACCGGGTGCCGTGACCGCCAGGCGCATCGCGCGGGTGCGCCTAGACTTGTTCATGGGCGAAGCGCAGGCGGATGGTTTGTCGCAGCGCGCGTGTCAGTTGGGTCCAGAGCGGTGCGTGTCCGAACTCGAATTTGACCGAGGCCCGCGCGCCCAGTTGTGCGGTTGTGACTGGCGTCGAATCGGCAACCAGCTCGACATCAAACAGAAAGGTCGGGTACGCCGGCCGGCTGCCTTCCTTGTCCGTGGGATCGATCTGGATCGCGCCACCGTTGACTTCGGCGAGCGCAGCACTGGGCAGTTTGCTGGCCGCCGCCGGTTGTTGGCGGGTCAGGCGCGCCGGCAGAACTTCGCCCGGTAACTCTGCCAGGCGTACCGCAATCGCTTTCGATTCAGCGCTGACTCGGGCGGCCCCGTCCTGGTCAAGTGCCACCCGGATAATCGGTGAACGCGCCCTGCGAATGACGCCAATCACTTCGCCCTGCTTGATGAAGCGTCCGGGCAAGTCGTCAGGCGCAACGATGCCGAGTTCGCCATCGCTGCCGGCCTGAATACCGAGTTGTGCGATTCGCTCGTCGACGCGCGCAAGGCCTGCGTCCAGACTGTTGAGCTGCTCCAGAACATGACGGCTGCGCGCCGGGTCGCTTCGCAAACTCGCATACAGCTCCGATTGCAGGCCGAGCCGGCGCTGCAGCAGTTTTTCGCGTTCGGCATTGAGCACCGGATCCTCGAGCTGCAAGATCAGTTGGTCACGCTTGACCGTCGTGTCGGTGGCTGCCAACTGCGCCGATACAAAGCCTTCAATCGGCGCGCGAACCTGACTGTCTTCATGGGTCCAGACGACGCCTTCAGCAATGCCGTGATCCGGCAACGGAATGATCGCAGCACCGATCACCATCAGACTCAGCGTCAACAGCAAGCGCGACGGCGCCAGTAATCGTTGCCGAAAACTCTGTGCGCCGCGTTGTGCGTTCGTGACCAGTCGAAGGCTGGGAATGATCACGATTCCGATGAGTATGAGCACTGTGCCGAGGAAAGCCAGCCAGCGGTTGAATTCACCGATCCAAAAGACCAACCAGACGCTGATGATGAGCCGATAGATCCAGGCGGCCGGGGTGTAGGCCAGCAACCATTTGTGTTCGCCGGGGGCTGCCCGAATCGGTCGCACCGCTGGCACACCGAGCAGTTTTGTTTGCAGCATGTTCTGCCAATGACCTGAACTTCGAGCGGCCAGATTCGGTAACTGCGCCCAGTCGGTCAGCACGAAGTAGCCATCCATTCGCATCAGCGGATTGGCGTTGAAGATGAGCGTCGATACGCCGCCGATAAAGGCGACCGTGAAGGCAGTATCGCGTATCCAGCCCGGCTCACTATTGACCCAGACCAACACGCCGATGGCGGCCAGCCCAAGCTCGGCGAGAATACCGGCGGCGCTGACCAGCGCTCGTGCATGCGGCGAGGCGAATCGGTTGGCATCGCTGGCATCGACATAAGGCGCTGGAAAAAACATCAGCATCGCGATCCCGACTTCACGCACCTGACCGCCGAAGCGGCGCACCGCCAGCGCATGAGACCACTCGTGAATCAGCTTGACGGGCACAAAACAGATCCAGCCGAGCAACCAATAACGCGGCGTCGACAGCCAGCTTGCGGCATGTTTCGAGAGCTCGCCAAAGTGGCCGAGCAGCACGATGCCAGCGGCCAGCATTAGCAACAGCCAGGCCACGAGGCCGCTCGTGCTGAACAGGCGATGCGCCCAGCGAGTCTGGCGACGCAAGACGCGCGACGGGTCGGCCAGCGCGATGCGCATCGACAAGGGGTTCAGTCGGGCCGATCGTCGCGCAGCGCTGCCCACTTCGTCGTTGTGCATCAGTTGCCCGATATCGGCCAAGCTGGCGCATTCGAGGAAGCCTTCCGAGACCAGTTGTGCCAAGGTGCCCAGCACCTGGTCCTGGGTCGGTGCCTGTTCGGCGTCGTTCTTGATGAGGGCCTGCCAGATCTCTTCCAGCGTCGCCTGTCCGTCGCAGCGTCCTACCAGTGCGTAAGCGGCACTGTCAATGCGACTGCTGCGCGCGCCCGCCGAATTGGAAAGAACGTACCAGACTTCACCGCGCGAGACTTGGCGATCGGCGCGAATATGCAGTCGCCAGGTCGGCTTGAGTGCGGCGGCGCGATACCAGATCGGGCTGAACAGGGTGTGCGACATGGCGATGCTTGTGCGCTTCGCCTACGGCGTCCAGCGCCAACTCCAGCGCTTGAGGGCATTGACTGCGCGAGTACCCCAGATCGCCAGCAGGCTTGCCTGGCCAACATTCAGATGGGCGGTACCGCGCAGACCGGGGCGAACTTCGGCAAGCGCGTCGCCGGGTACGGTCTCAAGTTCGAAGACATTGCGATTCTCGACCAGCGTGGCCATCGGTGCGACGCGTTTGACGGTCAATGCCAAGGTGTCCCACGGCATCGCCGACAGTGCCAGTTCGCCGCGCTGGCCGACGGCGACCGCGCGAATATCACGTTCGTCGAGCTCGACAATGACCCGAAATCGATTGACCGGCGCGATGGTGAACAAGCTCTGACCACGATCAATGGGGGTACCAATCGACTGGGCGAGATCGCCCTGGATCAGCACGCCATCGATCGGCGCAGTCAATTGAATCTGTTCGAGCTGGTGGTCGACCAGACCGAGTTGCGCGCGCGCTTCATCGGCCTTGGCCTGGGACATGGACATTGCTGCGCGGTCACCTTTTGCGAAGGCGACCGCGCTGGCGCCCTCGTGTTGCGCGACTTCGCTCTTGAATTTGGTACGTTCGAGTTCGAGATCGCGCTCACCGAGTTCGGCCAGCAACTGGCCGGTTGTGACCCGGTCGCCGGGCCGAACCTTGACTGACTTCAGGTAACCCTTGGTGGGCGAGGCCACCACCCGCTGCACTTCACCTTCGATGCGCGCCGGCGCACTGACGCTGTGATTGATGGGCACCAACAAGGCCGCCAGCATTAGCAGACTGGCGGTGCCGGCGAGATAACGCCACATGCGTCGCTTGGCAGCGCTGCTGCGTGACGATGGTGTTGTGCCTCGCAAGCGTTGATACCAGGGTGCCTCGCGCTCACGCAACAATGAAAACAGCGGCGTCATCACGTGTGCCGCAGATTGCGCCAACTGCAGCAGGTCCGGGGTCATGGGATCAATCGCCGCAAACTCGATGACCAGCGCGCCCCTCATCTGTCCCCGACCGGTCATGGGTACGGTCATGACCGAGCCTTGGGTGGTGCGGCTCAAGGTTCTCTGAGTTCGCAAGACATGCCGTGCGGGCAGCGCATCAGCGGGTGCAGGGAATTGCAGACAAACGCCCTGATCAATCGCCTCATGCATGGCGGCACAGAGCAGTTCCGCCTGATCGGCCTCCAGTTCCGCGGAACCCGAGTTCGACACCGCGATCAGCTTGATTTTCTCTTTGACCAGCCAACCAAGCGTGATGCGCGCGGCCGACAACGATCGGGCTAGATCGGTGCAAAACACCGTGGCGGCGCTACGAAAGTTGTTCTCGCCCAGGCTCTGCTGAGCGAGTCTGAGCAGCGCGGCGTCGCTACCATTCAAGTGAACAGCGCGCGCGCCTGCCGCCGCCATGAGCGGCAATGCGCGATCGTCAACGGATGCTTTAACCGAGGCCAGTGCCAACGAACTTCTTCCCGGACTGAAGTTATAGTGAACTCCCAGTCTGCCGGATATGTTCGCGCGCGTCGGTCAGGCTCGAGACCGAGCCGTCAGAAGGCAGAAAAAAGCCCGCCAGCGGCGGGCTTTTTCAGATCGTGGCGAGAAACACCGCGCCAGGTACAACAGTGCTACAGGCTACGCGCTACAGGCTGCGTGCCGCGAAGGTGTCGCACTGATCGATACGGCCCGACTCGGCACCGAGTCGAAACCATTTGACGCGCTGTGCCGAGCTGCCGTGGGTGAAGCTCTCCGGCCGCACAACACCTTGCATCTCTTTTTGCAAGCGGTCGTCGCCGACCGCCGCAGCGGCGTTGATCGCCTCCTCAATGTCGCCCGGTTCCAGCCAGCCCTTGGCCTGTTGCGAGTGGTGCACCCAGATACCGGCAAAACAATCGGCCTGCAATTCGAGTCGCACCGACATCTGGTTGTATTGCTGGCTGCTCATGCGCGCTCGGGCCTGCTCCATTTTGTCCATGGTGCCGACCAGGTTCTGGATGTGATGGCCGACCTCGTGTGCAATGACATAGGCCTGCGCGGTATCGCCCGCCGCACCAAGACGGTCGCGCATAATTCGATAGAACGCCAGATCGATATAGAGCTTTTTGTCGGCCGGGCAATAGAACGGTCCGGCAGCACTTTCACCGGTACCGCAGCCGGTTGCCGTTCGACCCGAATAAAGGACCAGACGCGGCGTTGGGTACTGACTGTTGGAATTCTGGAATACCTTTTTCCAGGTATCTTCCGTGCTGGCCAGCACCACCGAAACGAACTTCGACATTTGGTCCGAGCCCCCGGCTGCCGGCGAGCCAGCCTGTGCGCCAGGTTGTCCCGGTCTGGGGCCGGCTTGCGGCTGCGGCTGCGGCGCTGGCGTGCTCATCGATGAACCCTCGCCACCGCCCAGGATGTCCATGACCGTCATGGGGTTGATGCCAAAAAGCCAGGCGCCCAGCAATGCTATGACGATCGTGCCCACCCCCAGACCGCCGCGACCACCCGGAATCGGAAACCCGCCACCACCACGACTGCTCGGCGAATCGCGTCGATCCTCGACGTTAGAGCTCTCTCGTTGTCCCTCCCAGCGCATGTTCGCCTCCCTGTTTTTGTCTGAGTGCTGCCTCCAGACTCACGCCCAGAAGCGCCAATGCTACTGCAACCAGCGTAAATAACATCGAAAATCCGATTCGCTGAACAATGCTCGAGGCAATCGCCACGCCGAGCGCCTGACCGACGAAATAAACGCAGGCAAAGCAGGCCATCGCAAAACCGCGACGCAGTGGTGCCATTTGGGTGCCGTGAGTTTGCAAGGTGTTGTGCTGGCAGTAAAAGCAAAGGCCGAGGATCAGCAGAATCAAGGCGGCAAACATCCAGTTCGGTGCCACTGTCAAGGCCAGCAGGCAGAGCGAACTGCCAATCCATCCCAGACGCACCAGCTTGATTTCGCCCAGACGTCCCAGGAGCCAAGGGGCCACCGCCGTGTAACTGAAGCCGCCCAGCCCGTATAGCGCCGTGACCAGACCGGCATGCCAGAGCGCGATATCGAACCGGTCGTGCAGCGCCGACGGCAACAGCGCCAGGGCGCTGAAAAACAGGAAGCCTTCGAGGCCGACGGTCAGCAACAGGCGTCGCACCCAGGCGTCGGCCAGCAGGGCTGAATAACCACGCCACGATGTGATCAGACTCAAGGGGGTCGGTGCCTTTAAATCGGCCGTGCTGCTATTGTCAATGCGGTAGGTCAAGTGCAACATCAAGCTCGCCGGCGCCAGCAGCAGCACCGCTTGCACGCCGAATGCCCAGCGCCAGCCCAAGGTGTCGACCATGATGCCACCGAGCGCCTGACCCGCCACGGCGCCCAGCGCAACCCCGCCGGCAACACGGGCGATGGAAACCTGGCGCAGCGCATACGGCACCCGCTCGCCGATCCAGGCAAATAGCAGCGGCACAATACCGGCAGCGGTGGCGCCGGTCAGCATACGTCCCAACATCAGCAGCTCAAGTTGGCTCGTGGCGGCACACAAGAGCGACGCCAGGCCCGCCAACAGGGTCGCCCAGGCCGTCAGTCTGAACAGACCAAAACGCTCGCCCAGAGGCCCGTAGACGAGCTGCATGAGGCCATAGGCAATCGCGAACAAGCCGATAACCGGCGCTACCGCCGACAGCCCGACCGAGAACTCGCGGGCCAATGCCGGCAGCATCGGGTCGCAGATGCGCATTGAAATCGAACTGGCGAACGCGGCAACGGTCACCAGCCGGAATAGGGCCGGTGACGGCAGATTCGCGGAGGTCATCGGTCGATGATACCCGGCTATCGATGCCGGACAGACGCATCGACTGTTCGCTATACTTCGCGTCCAGCAGTTTACTTCGCTCATTTTTGACCCTGACAGGTTACCTGGGCCTCTAGCTCATGCTTGGTTAGAGCAGCGGACTCATAATCCGTTGGTGCCGTGTTCGACTCACGGGAGGCCCACCAAGATTATCTCGTTTGTATTCAATAGCTTGCAAACGCTTTCAGTGACCGTTTGGCCTTAGCCTTTATTTGCTAGGCCGGAGCTTGTAACTGATCCGTAAGCACTTTGGCAAAATCCAGCCCACCAAGCCAGCCATGCATCGCTGAACCCAGACCCGCTGCCGTCGATGTCAAACCATCCGGCACCCCCATGCACCGCCAGCCACCACCCGGTCCATAGAATCGAACCTGCAGCTTCGAACGGGGTGCCACCACCGTCGGCCAGCATGGAGATGTACATGGGCAAGGTTACAGATCTTGGGATGGCAAAGCCGGACGACCCGATGTTTTTGACTGGGGTGCAGATGTTTACCCCTTACCGACCGCCAGCAGCGGCCAGCAAGCTGCCGGACG
>JANLTP010000147.1:0-12302 GCA_031363055.1 Burkholderiales bacterium
ATGCATGCGACGCGCTCGCCGCCAGTACTGCGTCGATGGCGAACTTGATGTTGCCGTCGGTGCCGTTCTTGAAACCCACCGCACAACTGAGACCCGAAGCGAGTTGCCGATGGCTTTGGCTCTCGGTCGTTCGCGCGCCAATCGCACCCCAGCCGATCAGCTCGGAGATGTACTGTGGACTCAGGAGGTCGAGAAACTCGGTGCCGGTGACCAGTCCGATCCGGGTGAGCTCGAGCAGTAGACGGCGCGCACGTTCCAGCCCTTCGTTGATGGCAAATGTGCCGTCGAGATGCGGATCGTTGATGTAGCCCTTCCAACCGACGGTCGTGCGCGGCTTCTCGAAATAGGTGCGCATCACGATCAGCAAGTCGTCTTGCAAACGGTCGGCGACCACTTTGAGTCGATGCCCGTACTCGATGGCCTGGTCGTGATCGTGGATCGAACACGGGCCGACGACAACGATCAGGCGGTGGTCGCGCCCATGCAATATATCGGCAATGGCGGCGCGACTACTTCTCACGGCGGCGGGCACTTCATCACTCAAGGGCACACGCTGCTGCAGTGTCGCCGGTGCGATCAAGTCGTGCACCGCGCGGATGCGTACATTGTCGATACCGGCGGCGCCCAATGTGCCCTTTGTCCTTGTATTCGTTGCGTCAATGTTCGAACTCACCGCGACACCACCGCGATGCCGCGAAGCTGCCCGGCTGCGGGCTTGGTGGCCGGCTTGGGATAACGTTCAGGCATGAATCGGTTCAGCAGTTCGGCCTCGCGGGTTCGCGCCAGAACGACGCTGGCGATCTTGACGTGACCGTAACCCCGTATGCTGAGTGGCAACGCACCGATCTGCACGGCAACCGGCAAGCGCGCGGCGGTGAGATTGGACGCCAACTCTTCGGCGCGACGCTCGAAATTTGTGACCAGATCGCGCTCCATGCGGCGTTCCTCAGATTGACCGAACACATCGAACCAGGTGCCGCGCAAGACCTTGCCCTTGGCGAGTAATTTCAACACCGGCAGCAGCCAGGCACCGAGCGCAATCTTCTTCGGTGGTTGGCCGTTCTTCGGTCGAGCGAGCATCGGTGGCGCCATGTGAAATTCGAGCTTTACCTGGCCCTCGAACTGGTCGGCGATCTGGCGCTGAAAGGCGCCATCAGTGTACAGCCGCGCGACCTCATACTCATCCTTGTAACTCATCAACTTCATGAGGCTACGCGCTACGTTGCGGGTCAGCGGCACAGACGCATCGCTGCCCGGACATCCCCGTTCGGCTTGTTGTACCCGGCGCACAGTGGCCTCGAAGCGCTGCGCCCAGGCGGTATTCTGGTAGCCGGTCAGATGCGCGATACCTTTTGCAATCAGATCTTCTGCCGTTTCGTCGAGCGTCCTGCTCGGATGCTCTTCCCGCAAAGCCACCGGGTTACCGGCGGCGAGCCGGCCGAGCGCAAACGACAGCAGGTTGTTTTCGATCGCGACGCCGTTCAACTCTATTGCGCGCTGCATCGCGACAAGGCTGACGGGCACCAGACCGCGCTGCCAGGCGTAGCCCATCGCCAGGATGTTGGCGGTGACCGTGTCGCCGAGAAACGCTTCGGCCAGCGATTGTGCATCGAAGGTTTCGACCCGATCATCGCCCGCCGCAAAGCGCATCTTGGCGAGCAACAGTTCGGTCTTCAACTCTGCATCCGGATTCCTCAACGATTCGGCGACCGGTATTTCATGCACGTTGGTGACGATGCGGGTGCGACCATGGCGCACGGTCTGCAGCGCCTCGGGCGACGCGGCCACCACCATGTCGCAGGCGAGAATCGCATCCGCCTGTTGCGTGTCGATGCGCACCTGGTTCAGCCGCTCGGGCACATCGGCCAGGCGCACGAAGCTCAGCACCGAACCGCCTTTTTGCGCAAAGCCCATGAAGTCGAGCACGCTGGCCGACTTGCCCTCGAGGTGCGCCGCCATGGCGATCACCGCTCCGACGGTGACCACGCCGGTTCCGCCGACGCCCGTGACCAGCAAGTCCCAGGGACCGTCCCAAATATGCGCGACTGGCAAGGGCAGGGCAGCGACCCGGTCGAGGAAAGCCTGTTTGTCGGCCGACAGCGCGCCACTTTTCTTGCGCAGCTTGCCGCCGGTAACGCCGACGAAGCTCGGACAAAAGCCCTTCTCGCAGGAGTAGTCCTTGTTACAGGCGGTCTGATCGATTTTGCGTTTGCGCCCCATTGCAGTTTCGTGCGGCAGGACAGCGACGCAGTTGCTCTGCACCGTGCAGTCACCGCAGCCTTCGCAGACGGCCTCGTTGATCAGCATGCGCTTCGGCGGATCCACTAGCACGCCTTTCTTTCGCCGCCGGCGTTTTTCAGCCGCGCAGGTCTGTTCGTAGATGAGCACTGTGACGCCCGATATTTCACGTAGTTGTCGCTGCACGTCGTCGAGCTCGCCGCGATCATAAAACTGTGTGCCGGCGGGGAAGAGTCCCTTCATTGGGTCGTATTTTTCGATATCGTCGCTGACCACGACTACCTGTTGCACGCCTTCGCTTTCGACCTGACGTGCGATGCGGTCAACACTGATGACGCCATCCACGGGCTGGCCGCCGGTCATTGCGACCGCATCGTTGAACAGGATCTTGTAAGTGATCGTGGCTTTCGCCGCGACGGCTTGACGGATCGCCAGATAGCCCGAGTGGTAATAAGTCCCGTCGCCCAGGTTCTGGAATACGTGCGGTGTTTTGGTGAACATCGCATGCGAGACCCAGTCCACACCTTCACCACCCATCTGGATCAGTCCTGCCGTGCTGCGATCCATCCAGTTGGCCATGAAGTGGCAACCGATACCAGCGCGTGCAGTAGAGCCTTCGGGCACCTTGGTGCTGGTGTTGTGCGGGCATCCGGCGCAAAAGTAGGGCAGACGCTTGACCGTATCCGAGGCGTTCGGCAGCAGCTCGGGTGGCGTGAAGTCGCGCACATGTTGCAGATGATCGCCAAGCTCGTGGTTGTTCGGGAAGTGCTCGGAAATCCAGGCGGCGACCAACTCGATCAAGCGCGACGGCCGCAACTCACCCAGGCTCGAGACCAGCGGCTTGCCGTCGCGATCGTGTTTGCCGATCAGTGCCGGCCGCGCATCGAGCGGTGCGTTGTAGAACAAATCGCGCAACTGGGTCTCGACGATCGCGGCCTTCTCCTCGATGACGAGGATCTCACGCAAGCCTGCTGCGAATGCCTTGATGCGCGATGGTTCGACCGGAAAACTCAGACCCACCTTGTAGAGGCGCACACCGGCTTGCGCCAAACTGGCGGTTGAGATCTGTAACCGACGCAGCACTTCCATGAGATCGTAATGCGCTTTGCCGCAAGTGATGATGCCGACCGTGGCGTGCGCGCTTTCGATGACGTGACGGTCGATGCTGTTGACCTGGGCGAACGCCGCTACGGCGGCCAGTTTGTCAGCCAGACGAGACTCGATGCGCAGCGACGGAAGATCGGGCCAGCGATAGTGCAGACCATCACTCGGTGCCTGATGATGAGTGACGTCTCGGATATCGCCGGCACTCTCCCAGGCCGCGACCCGAGAGTTGACCGAATCCAGATCGACCGTCGAGCCGCTTTCAACGATCTCGGACAAGGCCGCCATGCCGACCCAAGCCCCCGAGAAGCGCGACAACTCGTAGCCGTACAGGCCGAACTCGAGGAATTCAGCGACACAGGCCGGCTGCACGATCGGCATGCTCCAGGCGGCGAAGACGTGGTCGCTTTGATGGGGCATCGAAGACGACACGCAGCCATGGTCATCACCCGCCACCACGAGCACACCGCCGTGCGGCGACGAGCCGTACGCATTGCCGTGCTTTAACGCATCGCCGGCTCGATCGACACCCGGACCCTTGCCGTACCAAAGCGCGAATACACCGTCGACGGTGCGCTCAGGATCGGATTCGACGCGCTGCGTACCGAGCACCTGGGTGGCCGCGAGTTCCTCGTTGATGGCGGGCACAAAACGGATGCCCGCATCCTTGAACTTGGCACCGGCCTTCCAGATCGCGAGGTCGACCATGCCGAGTGGTGAGCCGCGATAGCCGCTCACGAACCCTTGAGTGTTCAATCCTCTTGCGGCGTCGCGTTGCCGTTGCATCAACAACAGGCGCACCAGCGCTTGGGTCCCGGTCAGGAAAACAGCGCCCGCGGTCGCCCAGAGGTTGTCCGCCAGTTGATAGTCGCTACGCTGCAGCGAACGGTCAGAAAGAGTATTCATCGTTGACAAATATTAATTCTCTCCGGGAAGCCCGCAAATCGTTCGCTGCCTATCGGCTACAGGGCCGACGTCGCACTGTCTGAACATTCGGCAGGACGCCTTCAATTCGGTTTCGATGGATTCATTCAGCTTCGATCATCCTTTGCAGCGTGCGCCGGAAATGTGCGAGCGGCGCATCCGACACGATCGCATGCATCACGAAATCCGGATCGGCGTCGAGCACTTGCTGCTGCCCCTCGATGATAAATTTATCCTCAAGAAAACCGTCGATCATGCTCTGATGCAGCGACAGCGCAACGTTCGGATCGTCGAGTGCGTAATTGTGCAGATAGTCCCAGAAGAAGTGCGTTGTGCGTCGCGTCTCAGGCGTGAAGAACTGACAGTTGCGGTATTCCTTGACGCCATCGCGCTTGCCTTCTTCGGCGCCACTGCCAGCCGGTGCGAATAGCGTCTCCATCATGAATATGCCCGGCACATGCATCAACCCGATATTGCGCCGGTCGACCGGCGCGCTGTCGCGAGTGACCTTCAAGTGAAACGGCGGCGGCGTTGCGTTCATGTGCCAACGCACCACACGAAAGCCATTGTCGAGTCGCTCGACCGCAACCGGTGCCGACTTGAACGCGTACTCTTCGGAGCCGCCGAGCGTTCGCGTGTGTACGAACGCCAGGTGTGCGAAGTCGCTCAGGTTATCGACGATCAGCCGGTAGTCGGCCTCGTAGTGCATGTAGCCCGCCTTGCCGCGCCAGCCCGGATCATGCATGTAGCCCAGATCGACGATCTGCGCCGCGTCGGCCTTGGCCGGATCACCCATCCAGACCCAGATCAGATGATCGCGCTCAACCACCGGATAACTGCGCACGCCCAACTTGGCCGGGATCTTGTCCTGGCCCGGGATCTGCACACACTTGCCGGTCGCATCAAACTTCAGACCGTGGTACATGCAGCGCACGCAATCGCCTTCGAGCCGGCCGTTCGAGAGCTTGGCACCGCGATGACAACAGCGATTGTCGAGCGCTACCGCCTGGCCACTGTCGCCCTTGTACAGTAGCAGCGGCTCCTCCAGGATGGTGCGCGCCAGCAACTTGCCGTCGATCAGTTCATGATCCCAGGCCGCAACGTACCAACAGTTCTGCAGAAAAATACCCTTCGGTGCCATGTGCTGCTCCTGTTTGAATATGGCTATTCGGCCTTGATTCCGGCACGACGCACCAGCAGCGTCGACGCATCCGACTCCTGTTTCAAAAACGTCGCGAACGCGTCCGACGAATTACCCACTACCTGAAATCCGCGCGCGTCATACTGCTCCTTGACCTTGGGATCAGCGAGCGCCTGCGTCACCGCCAGTGCCTTAATGGCGCCCGAGCGCACATGCGTGATCGGCTCAAACGATTTGGCGAAGTCGTATTGCACCTTGTAGAGTTAGTGATTGACCGCATGCGTGTTCCACACCATGACAAGAGTGTGGCCGTCTCGGGGGCGGCACGTGAAACCTCGGCGGTGCCAATGCTGCCGCCGGCGCCGGGTAGGTCTGCGCGCAGGTCTGGCTGATTGGAAACGCCAGGGGCAGGGAGCAGACCAGACGTCGCTGCAGATTCACTTTCGCGTCTGACTCAGTATTTGCAATTGAACTATGGCCTTCTCGACACGATTGTGCCGCCTTTATGTGGGCACATACTAGGCCAATTCCGGTCAGGCTGATTGCTCCTGCCTCAACGCCCTCCCGAAACGTCAATGGTTGCCCCGTGCACATACGAGGCAGCGGGACTTAGCAGCCAGATTGCCGCATGCGCAATTTCGTGAGGTTCGCCGATGCGACCCAGCGGGATTGCGGTGGCGACTTGTTTGATCATCGCGTCGCCGCCCATCGGGCCGAGGATGTCGGTATTGGTGATGCCTGGGCGCACGCCGGTTACTCGAATACCTTGGGAGCTGACTTCGCGGGCCAGGCCAACCGTAAAGCTGTCGATCGCGCCCTTAGTGGCAGCGTACACCGTCATGCCGGGCATGCCACCGAGTCGTGCCGCCGCCGATGAAATATTGACGATTGTGCCGCCATTGCCGCCGTGCAGCGTCGACATGCGGCGCACCGCTGCGCCCGAACACAGGATTACCGAGCTGACATTGGTGCGCAACAACTCGTCGATTGTCTCGGACGTTTGCTCGTGGGCGGGACGGATCGCGCCGCCGATGCCGGCGTTGTTGATCAGTGCGGTCACTCGGCCGAACTGTCGATCGGTTTCGGCGAACAGGCGATCAACCTCTTCCGCGCGGGACACGTCGGCGCCGACAGCGATGGCAGTGCCACCCGCGGCCTCGATTCCGGCGACAACTGCAAGGGCCGCATCACGATTGTGGTGGTAGTTGACGACGACGCGATAACCGGCCGCCGCACCCAAACGCGCACAGGCCGCGCCGATGCCGCGCGAGGCGCCGGTGACGATCAGAATTCCGGTTGAAGGGTTGGACATGGGTCAATTTCCTGATAGCGGCTCAGCGATTTAAGGTCCATGCCATTATTTCACGCGAAGCCTATGAACCAAGCACCGCTTTTTCAATCGCGCCTACTTCGCCGTATTCGTAGCCGACGGTGCCGCGCGCTTGTCAGTCGTCGGATCAGTCGCCACGCCAGTACCGCCACCAACGCCACCGGCAACCGTGCTCACCAGGCCGGTCAAATTTTCAATGTGAAAATTGGCGATCGTCACCACCGTGCCGCTGCCAACCCGCATCACATAACGGCTCAAATCATCGGGCGCCATCACCCCGACCGCGTACTGCGCCAACACCTTTGAAGTGTCGGTCGCAAAAACCAAAATGATGATAGCCGGCGAGCCCACGCCGTAGCTATCGTTTTGCTGGTCATAGTCAAAACGCCGCTCAGTGCGGGTGCGCGCAAAGCCGGTCAGCGCCTTGTCGATTTGTTGCGCAATCTGCGGATCGCTGATGTGATGATGCCCGGACGCGGCCGACGCGTGCTGACCGTGATACAGCCAGGCGCCTTTTGGGTCGCGCTCGAAGCGATGCAGCAGGCCGCGGTCGACCACTTCAATCGCGCCAATCTCGCCCAGCTCGGCGGGCAGCAGCATCTTCGCGCCGCCGACCCCTTGCTCATGCCCTTCGCCTGAAGCGGCACCAGAATGGGTATTCAATGCGCCCGATTGCAGCGCCGCAATGGCAACCAGCAAGCCCGCCGTGACCAGCCAAACGGCCGCTACGCGGCTGCGCATCATCGCTGGCGCCACCAAACGCCTATGCCGATAATCGCCAGCAGCGCCGGAATCAGCACCACCGACAGGAAAAAGGTTCCCTTCATCTGCCGGTTGGTCAAATTCACTCGCGGCAAATCGTAGGTTCGCGGCGCAATGCCGATCAAATTCTCCTGCCCGGCCAAATAGTTGACCGTATTCATGAATAACGTGCCATTGCCCATCAGGTGAAAGAACGAATTGGTCGCGAAGTCCGAATCACCGACCACGACCACCCGTGATTCTTTGCCTGGGACCGCTGACGCAACGCCGGCGGCTGTCGGCTCAGCCTTAGCGTCATTTTTATCATCGCCAGCCTTGCTCTCGCCGGCCGCCGCCGGCTCCTCACCGCGCAGCCGCAGCAGCGCCGTCATCGCAGCATCGGGCGCAACACCGGGCGTGCGCTTGGCCACGGCCATCAGCGTGCTGGACCCAAGCCGATCCTCGCCTTCTTTGAACTGTATTCGGGTCGCCGAAGTCTGAGCATAGCTTTGTTTGGAGGTGTTGATGATCGGCGTCACCGAGCTGCCTGGTGCACGCTGTTGTGTGGGTGCTAGCGAGCGTGCGCCGGGAAAAAACGTCATCGGCAGGCCGCGCACGATTTGATGATAGTTGTACTCAGTGACGAACGGCGCCGAGGAGTCGGTCCAGAAATGGTTGACCGGGTCCATGACGATGTTGTCCTCGACGACGATGCTATAGGCGGCCAGCACCGGTTCGATGCCACTGCGCACAAACGGATCGAGCAGGAACAGGCCGCTGCCACCGTTATCCAGAAAGGCGCGAATCGCGTCGACTTCGGGCCGCAGCAACTCGCTCTTGGCACCGGCCGATACCAGCACGGTGCAACGCGCGAGTTGATCACCACCACCGCGCAGCGGTGACACCTTGTCCACGCCATAGCCCAGATTCTCTAGCGCCTCGCGCGCCTTGGCCATGCCGTGTTCCTCATGCACGACGATCCTTTGCCCAAGACCGTGCGAATGCCCGGCTGCGCCTTCCATGTGATCGTGCGACTCTTTGCTGAACGGATTGCCCTCGCCGTGACCGTCCAGAAAACAAATGCGCTGCTTGGCGCCCTGCGACACGCGCAGAATGCCATTGACGATATCGGTCTCACCGTAACCGTTGATCTGCAGCTTGCGGTCCTCGCTCTGCATCAGCGTAGTGCCGGCAAATTGCACGTTCAGTGACCGCGCGCGCGCCGGATTGAGCACTGGGTCGATCAGATTCAGCTCGATGCGCGGGTTCTGTTTGGCCACCAATTGGTAGAGCTCCACTGTCTCGCGCATCATCGGATCATGGAAAAACGTGATCGCCACAGGCTTGTCGATGGCCTGCAGCGTCTTGATTGCCTGCTCAGACAGTGAATGCCGGCGGCTGTTGGTCATGTCCAACCGCCAAGGCAACAGCGTAGCCAAATAGGCGGTCGCGGTTAGAGCCGCCATGGCGCCCAGCGTGTACAGCGCGATTTCGCCACGCCGTCGGCGCATCGTCGCACGCAAGCGGCCACGTAAGGTATAGGTGCCCCAGCCCGCGAGCGCCGCCCCCGCGACCGCAATCAGCGTGTTCCACAGCGTCGGTTTAAGTAATATGGCGTGTACTGACGCTGCGGTGGCAAGCAAGGCCACACCGGCCAGCAAAATCCAGCCTGCTCGAAGTGAACGATCCATCAGCGGCGCCATTGCAACCAGGCGGCGTTCAAGGTGAGCGCCATCGCGCAGGTAACCAGGAAGAAAGTCACCGCTTCGCCGCGCACCAAACCACGAACGAAGTCACCATAGTGCAACGCAAACGAAAGATGGCCGACCAGCGAACGCAGTAATGGAGAAGCCTGAAAGTTTTGTGCATGACCGACCCACCAGAACGCGAGCAGCACGGCCACCGTGATCAGCGCCGCGACTATCTGGTTCTGGGTCAAGGCCGAGAACAATTGGCCGACCGCCAGGCAGGCCATGCCTAACAGCACGAAGCCGATGTAGCCGGACAGGATGGTCAAGAGTTCCGGGTTGCCGTACAGCACCAGCGGGATCAGATTGACCATGCTGCAGACGGTCATCAGCAGCAAAATACTGACCGCACCGAGAAATTTGCCGAGCACGATCTGCCACGGTGCCAGCGGCAAGGTCGAGAGCAACTCCATGGTCCGGGCGTTGTACTCGGCCGCAAACAGGCGCATGGAAATAACCGGGATCAGGGTGATCAGCAGGATACCCATGCTCTGCAAGGTCGTGTCCATGCCGGCGCTGCCGGTCAAAAATACGTTGTACAGAAAGAAGTAGCCGGTGCCGAGCAGGAACACCGCGACGACGAAGTAAGCGATCGGCGAGCGGAAGTAGCCCAACATTTCCTTCTGATAGAGCGCCATCAAGCCGTTCATGCCGCCACCTCGTCCGGCGCCGGTGCGGCGCTTACATAGTGCAGAAACACGTTCTCCAGCGTCGGCTGGCGGCGCTCCAGTTTCAGCAGTTCCCAGCGCGCGGCCACGGCGCGCGCAATCGCCGCCTCGACGCCATCGCGATCGTCCACTTGGCATTCGACCACCAGCGGCACCGATTCGTTGCCCGACTGTCCGCTTGCGCCCGCGCCTTCGCCCGCGTTCACGCTCACTTTCACGCTGACGCCGACCACGCCTGCAATGCCGAGCAGTTCGGCCTGCAAGTGCTGCGCCGGCCCCCGCGCATGCAGCAGCACACTGCTGGTCTGCTCGCTGGCGCGCTGCAAGCCCTGTGGCGAATCAACCGCCAGCAAACGGCCGTTGTTGATGATCGCCACACGCTGACAAATCATCGTGACCTCGGGCAAGATATGAGTCGAGAGCAGTACCGCATGCTGCTCGCCGAACGAACGGATCACTTCTCGCGTTTCTTGTATCTGCCCCGGATCAAGACCACTGGTGGGTTCGTCCAACAGCAGCACCTCGGGTGAACCGAGCAGGGCCTGCGCCAAGCCCAGCCGTTGGCGATAGCCCTTCGATAGTTTGTAAACCTCGTGATAAAACACCGACTGCAGGCGGCAGGCGGTGCAGACCCGGTCAAGTTCGCGAGCAACACCGGCGCGCGGCACGCCTTTGACCTTGGCGACGAAGCGCAAGTAGGCATCGACCTGCAAGCTGTCGTACAGCGGCGGGTGCTCGGGCAGGTAGCCGATGCGGCGGGCGGCCTCTTGATTCTGCGTCGCCATGTCGAATCCGGCTACGCTGACCTTGCCGGAGCTGGCCGCAGTGGCGCCGGCAATCATGCGCATGGTCGTAGTCTTGCCGGCACCGTTTGGTCCGAGAAAACCAACGATCTCGCCCTTCGCAACGCTGAACGAAATCCCATGGATAATCGTGCGCGAGCCATAGCGTTTGACTACGGACTCCAGTTCGATCACGGGGCTCGGCATACGCTGGTCACAGGTTTGTCAGTAAATTGATACGGAGGCACGAACAAAAAAAGGTCCTGCGCACAGGACCTTTTTTCGCCGGAAGGGTGTTCAGGCGCAATACGGACAGTTGATGCGGTCCGCTCTACTTATGCCACCGGTCGCCGCCCTTACCCCACTGGTCCTGGTCGTGCCCATACAGGACATCCGCGCCTTCCAGGTCGCGCATGAATTTCAAGCGGTTCACCGACTTGTTGTAATCGAGGACGCTGTAGTTCAGTCCGGCCGGGAAGCCGTCCATGTTCTCCTGCATCCAGATCGCGTCTTGCGCCATGATCAGTGTCCGGCCACCAGCCAGCTTGGCCTTGAGCGACTGATGCCCGAGCGTATGGCCCGGGGTGGACAGGATCATCAAGCTGCCGTCGCCGAACAAATCGTAGTCGCCTTCGAGTTCCAGGTAGTTGAACTCGCGCGCGTTATCGATATCGGCCATAACGAAGCTGCCTGGGCTTGTGCGGCCCTGGAATTTCTCCGGAAACCAAGCTTGATAGAGCTCCTTTTTCTGCAGCACATGAATCGCCTTCGGGAACATCTCGATATTGCCGATATGGTCCAGGTGCGAGTGCGAGGTGACGACGACTTTGACGTCAGCCGTGGTCTTGCCGATTTTCTTCAGCCAGCCATCAATGGTCGTATCCTTTGTCTGGTTCGGCTTGAGAAAGTCGCACTGACCCGGATCCCAATACTGCTTGCACTTGCCGTCAGTAACACCGACATTGTTTCCGGTGTCGAACACGACCAAACCTTTGGGGTGATCGATGATCCACATGCTGACGGGGATGGTGATATCGCGATGCTTCTCTTTCGGCAGGCTCGGGATCAAACCGACAATTGGAAACGGCCCGAACATGCCGCTGGTGGCCCAATAGATGCCCTTGACCTGCGCTGAAGCGCTGAACGGCACGAGCATGCACAGCAAAGCTGTTAATGCTGCGGCAACACTGATCTTCCTCATAATTGAATCCTCGCGATGGCTCTACGTTTTAAGAAATAATGCCTGGGCGCGTTTTGATGCAACCACCGCGCTCGAGATGGTCGGACTAAAAAAAAAGGCGCTTGATGCGGACTTTGCAGCAGTTTAACAATTAGGTAGCAGAAATACCAAGACTCGCGCAGTTTTTATTCTCAAGTTTCGTTGGACCCAACTGCTGCGACGCAACATAAAGAAGGGCGCGAAAGTAATCGCGCCCTTTTTGAATCGATCTGATGCGGCGCCCCGAATAGGGGATGGAGGATAGGAAATTTGAAAGTCCACGCAACACTTCGCGATTATTTGCCGCGACAGCGCGCCACCTTGTGAAGCAACTCAATCAGAATAACTCGTTCGCCGACACTGAGTGCGGCGAACTGATGTTGCTCGCCCTCGGCCAGCAGTCTGAC
>JANLTP010000151.1:0-21253 GCA_031363055.1 Burkholderiales bacterium
GCATGAATCGAAGCTCGATGTCCAATAATTTTCTGTAGAGGATTCATGTGAACAAGAACGACCTTATCGAGCATGTCGCGAAGCAGGCCGACATTACGAAAGCTGCGACGGGTCGAGCTGTGGACGCCATGATCGGTGCAATTAAATTAACGTTAAAGAAGGGCGGAACCGTCACTTTGGTAGGCTTCGGAACCTTCGTTGTTGCCAAACGCGCCGGTCGAACCGGGCGCAATCCTCGAACAGGCACAGCGATCAAGATCCGTGCAGCTAAGGTCCCGAAGTTTCGGCCTGGGAAGGCCCTCAAGGACGCAATTAATTAATGCTATAATCTAAGGCTTTGATAAATTCTTTGCGTGCATCGTTCAAGCAGAAATTCAGCCGAGATTGTTCAAAGTATCGAGTGGGGTGCTTAGCTCAGTTGGTAGAGCGGCGCCCTTACAAGGCGTAGGTCGGGAGTTCGAGCCTCTCAGCACCCACCAAGCTTTGGACAGGATGGTAGACGTAGGTTGGTAGACGTAGATTTGTTTAGCCAAGCGGTTGAGCTTGGTTGTCTCGGTAAGAAGACCATAGTTCGAAAAGCTGTGGTCTGCATGTTTAAAGAAGCCGATGGAGTGGTAGTTCAGTCGGTTAGAATACCGGCCTGTCACGCCGGGGGTCGCGGGTTCGAGTCCCGTCCACTCCGCCAAAACTCAAAAGGGGCGAACGATTGTTCGCCCCTTTTTTCTTATCTGGATGAGCCATGTTCGAGTCGATTCGAAAACACCAGCGCATTTTGCAATTCGTGCTCTTGTTATTGATCTTTCCCGCTTTTGCACTATTTGGTGTTTCCGGGTATCAAAAATTCCTTTCGGACACCGACGAAGTCGCAAGCGTCAAGGGCGAGGCGATTTCTCGGCAGGAGTTCGATCAGGCGCAGCGCCGTCAACTCGAGAAGCTCAAGGAGATGCTGGGTGATCAGGTTGATCCCAAGATGCTCGATAGCGATATGGCGCGCAAGGAAGTACTCGAGGGCCTGGTTGCGCAACGGGCACTGTTGGCCGATGCCAGCGCGAAAAAGGTTTCGGTGCCAGACGCCCGGCTGCGAGGCGCGATCAGCGCGATTCCAGGACTGACCAAAGCCGATGGAACCTTCGATCGCGACCAGTACAAAAGTCTGCTCGGCGCGCAAGGTATCAACGAAGCGACGTTTGAGTCGCAAATGCGCCGTGACCTGGCGCTGCAAGCGATTCCGGAGGCCGTCGCGCAAACCGGCTTTCTGCCGAAGACGGTCGCCGATCGGCTGTTGGCTTTGCAAGAGGAGTCGCGTGAGGTCCGCGAGCGATTATTCAAGGTCGAAGAGTTTGAGACGCAAGTCAAAGCGACACCTGAGCAATTGAAAAAATATTATGAAGACAATGGCCGGCAGTTCGAAATCGCAGAGAATGCAAAAATTGAATATGTGATCTTGAATCTCGATGCCTTGGCTGCCCAAATCACGATTGATCCCGCCAAGATCAAGGAGTTCTTTGAGCAGAATCGCGCGCGTTACGTCAATGCCGAGCAGCGTAAGGTCAGCCACATCCTGTTGACCGTTCCCAAGGACGCCAATGAGAAAACCCGCGCTCAGATTCGCGGCAAGATCGACGGCCTGTTGGTACAAGTCCGGTCAGGCGCCAATTTTGCGGAACTGGCAAAGGCCAATTCGCAAGACCCTGGTTCGACCAGCGAAGGTGGCGATCTTGGTTTCTTCACTTCTGAAATGATGGCCAAGCCATTTTCGGATGCCGCTTACGGCCTGAAGCCTGATCAGATCAGCGAAGTCGTTGAAACTCAATTCGGTTTTCACATCATCAAGTTGACCGGCATCAAGCCGAAAGTTGAACGCGGCTTTGACGAGGTCAAGTCTGAAATTGAAGCGGAGTATCGTCGTCTGGAAGCCGGTAAGGAATATGCCAAAGCAGCCGAGACCTTCACTAATACCGTCTACGAGCAGGCCGATTCATTCAAGCCGATCGTCGAAAAACTCAAGCTGAAGGTTGATACGGCTGAAAGCATTACACGCGGTGGT
This sequence comes from Burkholderiales bacterium, assembly GCA_031363055.1. Lineage (GTDB taxonomy): Bacteria > Pseudomonadota > Gammaproteobacteria > Burkholderiales > Burkholderiaceae_E > JANLTP01. The sequence goes on from JANLTP010000151.1 coordinate 2,048, forward strand.
GCCGGTGCGGCGGCGAACAATCCAGCCTTGAACAATCCGAAATTGCTAGCTGCCCTGTTTTCGTCCGAGTCGCTTAAGAACAAGCGCAATACCGATGCCGTTGATGTGGCGCCGAACACATTGGTTTCAGCGCGATTGCTCGAGTATCGGCCGGCGCAGCTTAAAGAGTTCGCCAAAGTCGAGGCCGAGGTACGTAGCGGATTTATCAAGGCCGAGGCCAAAAAATTGGCGTTGCTGGCCGGTGAGACGGTTTTGAAGGAATTGAAGTCAGGCACGGCCGCCGGCAGCTTCGGAGAGCCGAAGAAAGTGCCTCGCGCTGGTTCGACCAACGTCGCGCCCAATGCGGTTGAGAGTATCTTTCGCGCACCGACAGAAAAACTGCCGACCTACATTGGCGTTGATCTCGGTTCGGCGGGATATGGGCTGTATCAGATCGTCAAGGTCGTTGCCGCCGACGAAAAAGCGCTGACTGACAAGCGCGCTGCGTCACGCCAGCAATTCAATCAACTTCAGTCGCAGCAGGACTTGAACGATTATCTGGATTCAGTCAAGGCACGCAGCGACATCAAGCGAAATCTTTCGAAGCTCAGGGTCGCCAGCGAAGCACAGTAAGGAATGATTTTGCGCGCCTAATCGAGCGCCAGAATTTGCTGAGCGGCCTGTGCGATATCTGAAGGCTCGGCTGAAACCAGATTGACAATTTTCGCATCCGCGATCTGCTTGAAATTTCGTTGTATTGAACGATCGTAACTGGGATCATAGTGATTGCCGAGCAAGTCTTCGACCAACTCGCCGGTGCTGTGTCGATCAATCAATTCATGCCAGCGAGAAACACGATCGCGGCCGTGCAACTCGACCAGCGAATCAAGTTTTGACTTGAGCAGGATTGAGTTTTCAACGAACAGCGGATATTCAGCCGTCAAATGTTGGACTCGGGTTGGCATATCGGCATTGATCGATATGCAAGGCGACGAACGGATCGCCTTAATCAGCTCTTCGGGCACGTGATTCTGGCCAACCTTCTTGCTTTCCGATTCAACATATACAAGCTTGGCAGGATCAAACTGACGTAGGGTCTGCCAGATTTGCGTTTCAAACCATTTCTGCGCGGGTTGCGATTCGTTGGCAACCGCTCCCAGTACTGAGCCGCGATGATTGGCCAATGACTCAAGGTCGAGGATCTGCGCGCCACAGTGCCCAAGCTCACGCAACAGAGCCGTCTTGCCGCTGCCGGTACGACCGGCAATGACGCGCCACGTCATGCGCGCAGGAAGTGTTGCCATCTGCTCGTTGACCATTTGACGATAGGCGCGGTAGCCGCCCTCGAGTACCGTCACATGCCAGCCGATCCGCGCCAGGACAGTTGCCAGGGCGCCGGAACGATTACCGCCTCGCCAACAGTAAATGAGCGGCCGCCAATGGCGACCATGCTGCGCAAATCGCTGTTCCAGGTGGCTGGCGATGTTACGGGCCACCAATGCCGCTCCGATTCTCTTGGCCTCGAAGCCGCCGACTTGTTTGTAAATCGTGCCGACCTCGCGCCTTTGATCGTCGTTCAACACCGGCGTATTGATCGCACCCGGCAAGTGATCCAGCAGAAACTCGGACTCGCTACGCGCGTCCAGGACCACGCTGAAGCTGTCGATTTTTGATAGACACTGGCCGATGTCGAGGAATTCAGGCTCTTTCATTCAAATACAACATAAAATCGAAACTTGATCATACTGTACGGCTTATGAAAGTTTTTAATCTCGCTTGCGAACATGGACATCATTTCGAGGGTTGGTTTTCGGCAGCCAACGATTTCGAAAGCCAGACACAGTCCGGGCTGGTTGAATGTCCGTTGTGTTCGAGCAAAGTCATTACCAAGCTGCTCTCGGCGCCCAGGCTGAATTTGTCTTCACATTCGCAGGCCAGTGAAAGTGAAAAGAAATCGCTGGCGCCCCAGGATGCCTCGGCACTGTGGTTGAAAATGGCCAAACATATGATTCAGAACAGCGAAGATGTTGGTGCGCGGTTTGCTGATGAAGCGCGTCGGATTCACTATAGTGAAGCGCCGGTTCGTAACATCCGCGGTGTGGCCAGCACGGAGCAGGCATCCGAATTGGCTGATGAAGGCATCGAAGTGTTTGCCTTTCCCATGCCCAAGGCGCTTAAAGAGCCGTTGCAGTAGCCCCTGCCTAATGCCTTGCTACGCCTTGCGCGATACGCCAACCCTCTTCAGCGAGCGGAATCGCCCGTTTGCCGGATTCGGCGGCGTCCTGGTTTGCTGCGGTGCCATCCACCACCCGCTTCATGATGCCTTGCAAAATTGCGGCTAGGCGAAACAGGTTGTAGGCTAGATAAAAATCCCAGTGCTCAATTTTCGAGCGGCCGGTGCGCCGGCTGTAGGCGGCGATGTATTGCGCTTCGGTCGGAATGCCCAGCGCGTTGATGTCGAGTCCTTTGATTCCCCGGAAATTCTGTGGATCAATGTGATAGCCCATGCAGTGGTAGGAAAAATCCGCCAAGGGGTGGCCGATCGTCGACAGTTCCCAATCGAGAATCGCCTTGATTTTCGCTTGCTTGTGATCGAAGATCAGGTTGTCCAAGCGGTAGTCGCCGTGCACGATTGACGTCTCATCGCCCTCCGGAATGTTGCGGGGAAGCCATTCGATCAACTGATTCATGGCAGGAATAACCTGCGTCTCGGAGGCCTGATATTGTTTGCTCCAACGCGAAATCTGACGGGCGAAATAATTGCCAGGCCGACCGAACTCGGCCAGCCCGATTGCCTTGTAGTCAACGCTGTGCAGTTCAGCCAGAATCGTATTCATCTGATCGTAGATAGCGCCTCGTTCAGCGTTCGTGAGCCCGGGCAGTCCCTGTTCCCAAAGTACGCGGCCGTCGACGTTATCCATGATGTAAAAGGCGCGGCCAATCACGGCCTCGTCTTCGCACAGGCAATAGACTTGCGGTACCGGGACAGTGGTCTGGGATAACGCGCTGAGCACACGAAATTCGCGTTCAATTGCATGCGCTGAAGGCAACAGCCTGGCAACCGGCCCGGGCTTCGAGCGCATGACGTAGGCGCGCTTGCCACTGGTCAGCTTGAAGGTTGGATTCGATTGGCCGCCCTTGAACTGTTCCACCGAGAGGCCGCCCGTGAAGTCCGGAAGTCTGGTTTTCAGGTAGGCGGCGAGCGCGTTCACGTCGAATTTTTGCCGGTCGGCAACCGCCATCGTACCTTCAAATTGAGAGGTGTTTTCGCTCATGAACTCACTCCGCCGTTGTGTTGCGTTTTGGAACCAGAAGCGTAGTCTAAAGCAAGGCCTTCAGTGCTTGCAGCAGGCTCATTCTGGGCAGCCAGACCAGCATTTGCTCTCCTTGACTGACGGGAACGTATTTGAACTCCACGCGGTCAAAAGCGCGCTCGAAATTGGCTTGTTCGTGGCCGATCTCCAGCAATAAGGCGCCCTTCGGATTCAGGAAGGCGGATGCCTGCATAAAAATCTTGCGGATTAGCGCCATGCCATCGTTGCCGCCGGCTAATGCGTGTTCGGGTTCGGCCCGATATTCCGCTGGCAGGCCGTGCATGGACTGCGCATTCACATAGGGCGGATTGCAAAGAATCAGCTCGAAGCGGCGCGCTGGCAACGCTTGAAACAAATCAGACTGAACCGTCGAGATGCGATGCTGTAGGCCATGCAATGCGATGTTTTCGTCGGCCAGCGCCAAGGCCTCGGTCGAAACGTCGCTGGCCAGCAGTTCCGCTTGCGGCCAGTGCAGCGCCGCAAGAATGGCCAGACTGCCGCCACCCGTGCACAGATCGAGGATAGATTTTGGCGGCTTTGCCAACCAATCGTCGAGGCCGTTGTGCAGGGCCTGTGCAATCAGCGAACGCGGCACCAGTGCGCGATCGTCGGCCTTGAAACAAACGCCTGATAGCCACGCCTCGCCGGTCAGATAAGCGGCGGGGCGACGAAGCAGACAGCGTGCATCAATGATCTCCGCAATTCGGGCGCGCTCGGGCAGACTGAGTTGCGCATCGAGGTAGGGTTCGATGTCATCGACCGGCAAATGCAGCGCCCACTGAATCAGGTAGCACGCTTCCTCATGAGCATTGCTCAAGCCATGACCGAAAAATACCTTAGCCTGGCCCATGCGACTGACGCCATAGCGCAGCAGGTCGCGAACCGTGCTCAGCTTGGCGGCTGCCTCGGCCGCGTTGGGCAACGGCGCCGGCTCGAACTCAGGACTTGAGCGCACCGGGTGTGCTGCCGGTTCTTTGCAACTCTTCAATGGTTGCCTTGAAAACGGTTTCCGAAAAACCGACCAGCAAGTGATCGCGGGTTTGTAACACCGGGCGTTTGATGACCGAGGGCATCGCAATCATGAGTTCAATCGCAGAGGCCTGATCAACGATCCGCAAACGCTCGGTCTCGGACATTTTGCGCCAGGTCATGCCGCGCCGATTCAGCAGGGCGTCCCAGGGTACATGACTGAGCCAATTGGCGAGCAATTCGTTGCCCAGGCCATCTCTGCGAAAATCATGAAAGCGATATTCGATATGCTGCGCCCTCAGCCATTGCCGGGACTTGCGAACCTGGTCGCAATTTTCAATACCGTACAGCACGATATCCGACATCCCGGAGCCTAAACGTTCAGCAAAAATTCGGAGAATGAGGCACCACCTGGATCTTTCGGCTTCTCCGGCATCTGTTGGGTCGCGAGCGCTGACTCGGTGGATTCGACCGGCTTGGGACTCTCGGCATTTTCGAGTGCCCACAACATGTTGGTCGGTGAATCCGAGTTAGCCAGCGCATCTTCCTTGCTGATTTTGTCGTCGCGAATCATCTGGACCAATGCATCTTCAAAGGTCTGCGAGCCTGGCGCCAGGCTCTTTTCCATGGCCTCCTTGACATCCGACAGACGCCCCTGCTCAATCAACTCGGCAATATGGCGGGTATTGAGCAAGACCTCGACAGCGGGCAGTCGGCCGCCCGCTTTCGAGCGGATCAGGCGCTGCGAAATGATCGCCTTCAAGGTCGTGCTCATATCGCTGAGCAAAACGCGACGTGTCTCTGGCGGATAAAAATTAATGATCCGATTCAGTGCGTTATAGGCGTTGTTGGCGTGCAAGGTGGATAACACGAGATGCCCGGACTGAGCATAGGCCAGCGCCGCCGTCATGGTTTCGGGATCTCGAATCTCGCCAATCAAGATAATGTCGGGCGCTTGCCGCATGGCATTCTTCAGAGCGATTTGCAGTGTTTCGGTATCCGATCCGATCTGGCGCTGATTGATGATCGAACGCTGGCTCTTGAACACAAATTCGATCGGGTCCTCGATCGTTAGAATGTGGCCAGATTTCTGCTCGTTGCGGTAGTTGATCAACGACGCCAAGGTAGTGGACTTGCCGGAACCGGTAGAGCCGACCACCAGAACCAGGCCACGCTTTTCCATGATGATATCGGACACGACCGGCGGCAGCGACAGGCTGGACAGTTCGGGAACGTCGCCGGGAATATAGCGAATCACACAGGCTGGTGAGGCACGTTGCGTGAATACATTGACCCGGAAGCTGCCGATGCCGCGAAGGCCGTAGCCAACGTTCAGTTCTTTGTGATCTTCGTAGACTTGCCACTGACGCTCGGTGATGATTTCGCGAATCATCGAAGTGACCGTTGCGGAATCGAGCCTCTGCTGGTTGACCGGCAGACTGATGCCGTTGATCTTGATATTGACGGGCGAGCCCGGCGACAGGAACAGGTCCGAGGCCTTTTTCTCGGCCATCAGCGTCAACAACTTCTCCATGATCATGGCAGGCGCTCCGCGCAGGACGGTTGCTGTTGATCCAATCGAGAGTTGAAACTAATTTGAATTCTCAATCACCGCGCAACAACTCATTAATCGCTGTTTTTGCCCTGGTCTGGGCATCCACTCGTTTGACAATCACCGCACAATACAACGAAACTGAGCCATCACCGGTGGGCATCGAGCCCGGTACCACCACTGAGCCAGCCGGTACCCGTCCGTACATGATTTCGCCGCTCTGCCGGTCGTAGATCTTGGTGCTGGCACTCAAGAACACACCCATCGATAACACAGAGTTTTCTTCGACGATGACGCCCTCGACCACTTCCGAGCGCGCACCGATGAAACAATTGTCTTCAATAATCGTCGGATTGGCCTGCAAGGGCTCCAGTACGCCGCCAATGCCGACACCCCCCGACAGATGTACGCCCTTGCCGATTTGGGCGCAAGAGCCGACCGTCGCCCAGGTGTCAACCATTGTGCCTTCGTCGACATAGGCGCCAATATTGACGTAAGAAGGCATCAGAACCACGTTGCGACCTATGAAGCAGCCGCGCCGGGCGACCGCTGGCGGCACCACGCGAGCGCCGAGCGCTTCGAAGTCGGCAGCCGAATAGCCAGCGAATTTGGTGGGTACCTTGTCGAAGAACCGGAACGGGTCCGAGGGCGCACCGAAACTCATGGGTGAGTTGTCTTCGAGTCGAAAAGACAACAAAACCGCCTTTTTGATCCACTGGTGGGTATGCCATTGGCCTTGAAACTTCTCGGCGACCCGCAGACGGCCTGAATCCAGGCCGGCAATGACATCGGCGACGGCGTCGCGAATGGCGGCGGGCGCGTTTTTAGCTGAAAGTTCGGCTCGAACTTCCCAAGCTTGGTCAATCGTGGTTTGGGCTGTGGACATGGTTACTTTGTGCTCTGGACGGCGGTCATTGACTGGGTAGTTTTAGCGGTATTCAGCGACAAATTGCTCGATCCTGGAGGCGCCGGCGAGGCACAGGTCCAGCGGCTCAACCAAGGCTATGCGTACATAACCTGCTGCTGGGTTACCGGTATCTGTTTGCCGCGCCAGATAACTTCCTGGCAGCAACAACACATTATATTTGCGATACAGCTCGGCGACGAATTGCTCGTCGTCATTGCCGGGTACCTTGGCCCAGAGATAGAAGCCGGCCTCAGGTCGGGCAGTGCTTAAAACCTTTTGCAGGCGCGGCGTTATCGCATCGAATTTTTCTCGATAGGACTGCCGATTTTCGATGACATGCGCTTCGTCCGACCAGGCCGCAATCGACGCCGCCTGGACGGTCAAACTCATGGCGCTGCCGTGATAGGTTCGATAGAGCAGAAACGCCTTGATGATGTTCGAATCGCCCGCTGCGTAGCCCGAGCGCATACCGGGGCAGTTGGAGCGTTTTGACAAGCTGCCGAACACGATCAAGTTGCGGAAGTCCGCAAATCCGAGTCGCTGAGCGGCCTGCAGCGCGCCGATCGGCGGGGAATTTTCATCGGTATAAATTTCTGAATAACACTCGTCCGAAGCAATGACAAAATCGTATCGATGCGCGAGCTCGAACAACTTTACCCACTCTTGCAAGCCGATGATCGATCCGGTCGGATTGCCTGGCGAGCAAACAAAGAGCAGTGAGGTCTTTTGCCAAACTGATGCGGGGACGCTGTCCCAGTCACAGCGATAACCGTTAATGGGTAATTGCGGCAAGTAATAGGGTTCGGCTCCGGCCAGCACCGCCGCACCCTCGTAGATCTGGTAAAACGGGTTCGGACAAATCATGATCGGGCGATGCGCCGGGTCGCGTTCACCCAGGGTTGGGTCTAGAACCGTCTGCGCCAACGAGAACAGGCCCTCTCGCGAGCCGTTGACCGGCAATACCTGGGTCATTGCATCCAGCGAGGTCAGTCGATAACGGCGTTTGAGCCAATCGGCCAGCGCCCCTCTGAGCTTCGGTGAACCGGCGGTTGGCGGGTATCCGGACAACCCGTCGAGCGACGCAGTCAAAGCGTCCTTGACCAGGCCAGGCGCTGCGTGCTTAGGCTCGCCGATCGACAAATTGACCGCCGAATATTGCTGATTCGGTTTGATTGACGCCAGCAAGCTCCCCAATCTTTCGAACGGGTAAGGCTTCAGGTCTTTAAGACGAGGGTTTAAGTTTGGCACGTAAATTACTGTTTATTAACTATATTGTCATCGCTGAACGAATCTCTGTGCGGGGTATTGATACCGGCGTCAATGGCTTCCAGCCGCGTTTGCGATGCTCGACGATGACATCGGTAAATATTCCGCCGCGGACATACCATTGTGCGGATAGTCGCATATAGCGTGGTTTGCTGGTCGCCACGAAGTCGTCGAGCAATTGATTGGTGACCGCTTCATGAAAAGCGCCTTGATCGCGATACGACCAAAGATAGAGCTTGAGACTTTTAAGTTCGATGCACTTGAGTTCGGGCACGTAGTCGAGCGTCAGACGGGCAAAATCCGGCTGACCCGTCAAGGGGCATAGGCAGGTGAACTCTGGCGCTTGCATGTGTATCCAGTAATCGCGTTCGGGACTCGGATTGGCAAACGATTCAAGCTTTTTGGTGGGTGCGGAGGGCATTAAGTCGGTTCTTTGATTTCGAGGGTAGGCAGGCAAGCCCATATGAGGCCAGTGTTATTATAAGGATTGGCCGCGCGCAAGGTTCGGCCTCTGAGACACCGTACCTGGGAGCGATCCTGTCGGTCGTGTTTTCCCAGCCCTCAGTCAGGAATGCCCAGCAGTGCGACTCAAAAAAATCAAGCTTGCCGGCTTCAAATCATTTGTAGATCCAACGACGCTGGACACGCCGAGCCAATTGGTGGGCGTTGTCGGTCCAAATGGCTGCGGCAAGAGCAACGTCATGGATGCCGTCCGCTGGGTATTGGGCGAATCGAAGGCGTCGGAGCTTCGCGGCGAATCGATGCAGGATGTCATCTTTAACGGCGCGGCTGATCGCAAGCCGTCGGCGCGGGCCTCGGTCGAGCTGATTTTTGATAACTCGTTGGGGCGAATTGGCGGCAGTTGGGCCAGCTACAGCGAGTTATCGGTAAAGCGCATCCTCGGTCGCGACGGCCAATCGGTCTACCAGATCAACAATCAGGCGGTGCGACGTCGCGACGTTTACGACATGTTTCTGGGGACGGGGTTGGGTCCGCGGGCGTACGCGATCATTGGCCAAGGGATGATTTCCCGAATCATCGAGGCCAAGCCTGAAGAGTTGCGTATTTTCCTCGAGGAAGCGGCGGGCGTTTCGAAATACAAGGAGCGCCGCAAGGAAACCGAAAATCGCCTCGGTGGCACGCGCGAAAACCTGACGCGCGTCGAGGATATCTTGCGCGAGTTGAACGGCCAGATTGAAAAGTTGCAGCAGCAAGCCGAAGTCGCGCAGCAATACCGCGACCTTGAATCGGATCGGGAACGCAAACAGCACATGCTCTGGATCGTTCGGCGCGACGACGGGGTCGCCGAGCAGGAACGGGTTGCCCGACAAACCATCGCTGCGACCTTGGCTCTAGAGGAGCGGCTCGCCGAGTTACGCAGCGTCGAGGCCGAGGTCGAGCGCTTGCGCAACGAGCACTACATAGCCGGCGACGATGTTCATAACAGCCAGGGCCGATACTACGAGGTGAATTCCGAGGTCAGCCGACTCGAGTCTGAAATCAAATTTATTATCGAATCACAGGTACAGACGCGCGAGCGCATCGCTGGTCTGGTCGCGCAGATTGAACAGGCGAAGCTCGACCAATCGAATGCCGGCGAGGCGCAAGTAGCGGCCGCTTCCGAGCAGGAAACGGCGCTCGAAAAAGCTGAACTGTTGAGCCAGCAAGTCATCGAGCTGACCGAGCAATTGCCGGATCTCGAGACCCGCCTGCGCACCGCGCGCGCCGAGCTGGATGCAGCGCGCGAGAGCGCTGGCCAAATTGCCCAGGCGATCGAGCGCTGCAGCGCCTTGCGCAGCAGCGCGCAGGCGCAGTTTGAGCAGGCCGAGCGCCGCCGCGAGCGATTGCGCGCTGAACGCCATGCCGTGGCGGCCCCCGAAGAAGGTATCCTTGAGCAGATGCGTGAGCAGTTGGCGGGCGCCGAGGAGGCCGAGCATTCAAGCGCCCTGCGCCAGCAGCGCTGCGAGCAGGAGTGGACCGATGCCGATAATGCCCGTGCCCCTGCACAAATCGAGGCGCGAACCGCCGAGGCGAAATTGGCGCAGTTGCAAGCTCGTTCGGTGGCCTTGAAGCAGTTGCAGGAACGCGTACAGAGCCAGGACAAACTCGCGCCCTGGCTGGCTCTGCATGGTCTGGATCGGCTCGGGCGGCTCTGGAAACATTTGAAGATTGATCACGGTTGGGAAACTGCTGTGGAGGCGGTCTTGCGCGAACGCACGTCAGCGCTCAAAGTCGAAACCATCGATCGATTGGCCGCGCTGGCTGAAGATGCGCCGCCTGGACGGGTAGCTTTTTTTGCTGCCGCAAGCTTTAACGGAATGCCCATGGCCTGGGCGGGCGGCAAGCCCTTGGCTGCGCATATTCATTGCAGTGATGCCGGTGTCCAGGCCGCCATGGCAAACTGGTTGCATGGCGTATTTGTCGCCGATTCGCTGGAGGCTGCAGCCGCCAAACGCAATGATTTGCCGGCAGGTGCCAGTCTGATCACGCGCGACGGACATGTCCTCGACCGCTTCTCGATCAGGCTTTATGCGGCCGACTCCGAACAGGACGGTATCCTCGCGCGTCAGTTCGAACTGGAGAACCTGGAGCGCGAACAACGTGCACAGGGTTTGTTGGCGGACCAGGCCAGAGATCACGCAGTCCGGGTTGAATCGGTAGCCAATCAACGTATGGCCAAACTGAATCAGTCACGTGACGAGCACAATCAGGCGATTCGTCAACTGACCTCGATCAAGCTCGAGGCAGAGCGGCTTTCGCAACTGAGCCAGCGGGTGACCATGACCTTCGAGCGGGTCGACGCCGAATTAGCGGAAGTAGCCGAAATCCTCGAACGGGCGCAGCAAGTGACGGCCGAGCAAAGCGATCGGTTCGACGAACTCGACACCTCATTGGCCGAGCGTCAGCAACAAACCGAGGACCTGGTTGAAGCCTTTTCACGTTGTGAGCAGGCGCTGGCCAGGCACCGGGAGGAGCTTCGCAATCGCGAGCGTGACGCCCAGGAGGCTTCGTTCGCAACCCGCGAAGTGCAATCCCGAATTGAGCGCTTTCAAGCGCAGGCCGAACAGGCCGAAAAGCTGATAACCCAGGCCGCACTTGAGCAGACCAGCCTGAACGAAAAGCTTGCGCAACTCTCTGACGCGGCCGCGCAAGCGTCGCTTCAGGATCTGCTCGAGCGTCGACAATCAGCCGAGTGGGCATTGACCCAGGCGCGATCGCAACTCGACGATCTGAGCAATGGACTTCGCCAGAAGGAAGAACAACGTCTGCAGATCGAACGTTCGCAGGAGCCGCTGCGATCAAGACTTTCGGAATTGCAACTCAAGGAACAGGCCGCATCGCTGGGCGCGCAGCAGTACGCAGCGCAATTGTCCGAAGCTAACGTCGCCGAAGAGCAAGTCAGGACGGCCTTTGCCGAGGCGCCGAAACCGGTTTGGTTACAGGCTGAGGTCACCCGCCTGACCAACCTGGTTCAAGGACTGGGGCCCGTCAATCTCGCTGCACTCGACGAGTTGACGCAGTCGAGCGAGCGCAAAACCTTTCTGGATTCGCAGTCGCAGGATCTGAACGAAGCCATTGCCACGCTAGAAGACGCGATTCGTCGAATCGACAAAGAGACGCGCGATGTTCTGCAGAACACCTATGACGAAGTCAATCGGCACTTTGGAACCTTGTTTCCGGAACTGTTTGGTGGCGGCGACGCAAAATTGACCCTGACCGGCACCGAGATACTCGACTCGGGCATCCAGGTCATGGCACATCCGCCAGGCAAACGAAACGCTTCGATCCACCTGCTTTCAGGCGGCGAAAAAGCCTTGACGGCGATTGCCTTGGTGTTTGCCCTGTTTCAATTGAATCCGGCACCGTTTTGCTTGCTTGATGAAGTCGATGCGCCGCTCGATGACGCTAATACAGAGCGATATTGCGACATGGTCCGTCGTATGTCTGAACATACTCAGTTTCTGTTCATCACACACAACAAGATTGCCATGGAGCTGGCTCAGCAACTGGTTGGGGTAACGATGCAAGAACGTGGGGTATCCCGGATTGTGGCGGTTGATCTGGAGTCTGCCGCTCAGCTTGCCGAAGCTGCCTGATCAACGACGTCATGAATACGCTGACCATCTCGATCGCTCTGTTGGCCCTGGTTGCCCTGTTGGCCGTTGCGGTCCATAGTGCCTGGCAAAGTTATAGCGGACATCGTCTCCGCAAGGCCGGGTCGAATGCAACCGATTCAGACGACGCCGGCGCAATCGCAAACGGTTCTGGTATGTCGCAAAAGCGGCTGCGTTCGGAACCGAGTCTGGACACCGTGCTGGCGCAAGACTCGGCAACTGATGCTATCACCGATCTGAATGATGCCCTGATCGCGCAAGAATATTCGCTGCCAGCGGACGATCACGTCGCGCCGCGACAGCCGCTATTGGCCGCGCAGAATCAGGCCGCAGCGTTCGAGTTCGAGTCGGCGCCGGTCTCGGAGGATACTTTGGTTGGCGTCAATTCGACCGCTGCAAGCTCCGCTTCGGTAAGTTCCGCTTTAATAAGTGCGGCGTTGGCAAGTTCGGCTGCAGTAAATCCGGCGTTGGCGGGTTCGGCTTTGTTAAATTCAACACCGACAGATCCTGCTGCGCTCATTGAAGCGGGTTCAGACACGGCGCCGATCAAGCTCGTGGTCAAGGCTGGGCCGGCGGCCTCGCATCTGGACGAGCGTGTGGATTGCATCGTCGAGTTCGCGCTTGAATTGCCCGTTTCAGGGCAACGATTGCTGCATGCGACCCAGACCATTCGCCGTTTTGGATCGAAGGCAGCCGGGTTTGACGGCATGATCAGTACCGACGGTGCGACGACTGATTCTGCTAGTCCGGCACCGCCTTGGCAACTGCTTGATCCCGCCTACTTTTATCGTTCATTTCGAATGGGCGTGCTGTTGGCGAATCGCCACGGCGCTCTGAATGCGATGGAGTTCGCCGAGTTTGCCGATACTGCCAGCAAGCTCGCGGCACACTTCAGCGCGCTCGCCGTGATTCCCGATATGACTCGAACGCTTGAGTATGCCCGCCAACTGGATGCCGAATGCATCAAACTCGATGCGCAACTCGGCCTCAATATCGATTGCGCGAGCGCACTCAACCTATCCGAGTTAACTCGGATCGCCCGTGAACAAGGTCTGATTGAGCGCGGTTCGCATCGATACGCCCGAATCGGTCGCCAGGACGAATTGCTGTTCACCCTCTCGCCTGCCGATTCGGCGAATCGATTGACCTTGCTGCTCGATGTGCCGCGTGCACCGATCGATCAGCAGCCTTGGGCTGCCTTGCTCAGTTGTGCGCACGAAACCATGACCGGATTGCGAGGACATCTGGTTGATGACGCCGGTCGACCGCTGAATACGCGCAATCTTGATTCGCTGTCGGCGGAGCTGGCGCAACGTTATGCGATGCTTGATCAGAGCGGCTTCAAAGCGGGCTCAGCACTGGCCATGCGAGTCTTCAACTGAGTGCACTGGCGGGCGCAAAAGCCGAAGTACACGCCTTGCGCGCCCGCCTCGAGCGCTATTCGGTTGAGTATTACGTTCAGGACGCGCCAAGCTTGCCTGACACCGAATATGACCAGCTCTTCAGAAGGCTTCAGGAACTGGAGGCCCAGTGGCCGGCGTTGATTGACCCCACGTCAGTCACCCAAAGGGTCGGCGCCAAGCCAGCGAAATCATTTGCGTCGGTTGCGCATCAGCAGCCAATGCTGTCCTTGAATAATGCCTTCACTGACGAAGACGTTCTGAGTTTCGATCGACGGATTCGCGAAATGCTCGAGCCTGCGTTGGTGAGTCAGAATCAATCTGCGCTGCAAGTCGAATATTGTGCGGAACTCAAATTTGACGGTCTTGCGGTCAACTTGCGCTACGAGAACGGCGAGTTTGTACAAGCGGCAACCCGTGGCGACGGCGCCCAGGGCGAGGATGTCAGCATCAACATCCGTACCGTCAAGGCGATTCCCTTGCGACTGCTGAATCGATCGAGTGAGTCTGGCGATACAACCGCTGACGCAGCGGTGCACTGGCCGGAATCGGTCGAGATTCGCGGCGAGGTTCTGATGTATAAAAAGGATTTCCAGGCCTTGAATGAACGGCAACGGGCGGCGAACGAGAAAGAGTTCGTCAATCCGCGTAACGCCGCTGCAGGCAGTCTTCGCCAACTCGACCCTGCCGTCACAGTGAGCCGTCCGTTGCGCTTTTTTGCCTATGGCATCGGACGCTGGAGTTCGACACAAATCGAAGAGCCGACCCAGCACGCTGCGCTGCTCGATTGGCTGGCTCGCTCGGGCTTTCCAGTCAGTCCCCTGCGTCGTACCTTGCTGGGAGCACAGCAGCTTCTGGACTTTTATCGAGAGGCCAATCAGCAACGTGCGCAATTGCCGTTTGATATTGATGGTGTCGTCTACAAAGTCAACCAGCGATCCTGGCATGATCTGCTGGGCTATGTTGCTCGGGCGCCGCGTTTCGCGGTGGCACACAAGTTTCCCCCAGAAGAGGCGCTCACCGAACTTCTCGCCATTGACATACAGGTCGGCAGGACGGGCGCACTGACTCCTGTCGCTCGACTCAAGCCAGTCTTTGTCGGTGGTACGACCGTGAGTAATGCCACGCTGCACAATGAGGATGAGATTCGGAGCAAGGACATTCGGGTCGGCGATACGGTCATCGTGCGACGCGCCGGTGATGTGATTCCTGAAGTGGTGCAGGCCATTCTCGAGCGGCGCCCCGAGGGCGCAGCGGTGTTCGAGCTGCCGCGCCGTTGCCCGGTCTGCGGCTCGAGCGTTCTGCGGCAAGCCGATGAAGCGATTTCGCGTTGTATGGGCGGCCTGTTCTGCAAGGCGCAGCGCAAGCAGGCGTTGGTGCATTTTGCCAGTCGACGCGCGATGGACATAGAGGGCATGGGTGAAAAGCTGGTCGATCGTCTGGTTGAACTGGAATGGCTGAAGACACCGGCTGACCTTTATCGATTGGACGAAGCTCGCCTGGCCGATCTCGATCGTTTCGGCGAGAAATCGGCGAAAAATCTGCTCGCTGCAATTGAACTCTCCAAAAGCCGCTCGTTGGCACGGCTGATATTCGGTCTGGGCATTCGACATGTCGGTGAGGAGGTCGCACGGCAGTTGGCTCGGGAGTACGGTTCAATGGCGAACCTGATCGCCGAGGATTGGGCCGAGCGGCAGCGGCTCAAGCAGGTCATCGTCAAGGACAATCTACGTCGGCGCAAGGAGAGTAATGTCGCGCTGCCTGAGGTTCCGCTGCCTGATTCCGCGCTGTTTGCGGTTCCACTATTGGGCATTGGCCCTGAAATCACCGAGAGCCTCGCACATTTTTTTGCTGAACCCAGCAACCAGGCGGTACTGGAGGATCTCGAGGCACTGGGCGTGAATTTACCGTCGCAGCAGGTGGCTGCGTCGATCCATCCGGCCAACCCGTCGAGTGCGCAATCAACCGTGCAGACGACTTCGTTGCATGGTCTGGCAGGCAAGACGTTTGTGTTGACCGGAACCTTGCCAACGCTCGGACGCGATGAAGCTGCCGATCGGCTGCGTCGAGTCGGCGCCAACGTGACCGGTTCAGTCTCCCGCAAAACCGACTATGTGGTGGCCGGTGAGGCCGCCGGCAGCAAGCTCGAGCGTGCGCAGGCGCTCGGCATTCAAATTATCGATGAAGACACGCTGCTACGGCTGCTGGGCGAAGTCACTTAACCTTTTGTGCAGGAACCTTCATGTTTGCAATTATCGGTGGCAGTGGACTCAAGAAACTGGCGGTGCTGCAGAGTCCGCGGCGCGAAGTGATTCGTACACCTTACGGTGATCCGTCGGGACCTCTGACGTTTGGCATTCTGGAGGGCGTTGAAATCGTCTTCCTGGCACGGCACGGCTACGGTCACACGATCGCACCGCATGAAATCAACTATCGTGCCAACATATGGGCGCTTCGACAAGCCGGCGCCAAGCATGTGCTGTCGGTAGCAACCGTCGGTGGCATCAGCGCGAATATGGCGCCGGGGGCTTTGGCCGTACCGAACCAGATCATCGATTACACCCACGGCAGACGCAACACCTTCTTTGAAGGCGCCGATCAACCGGTCGTTCACGTCGACTTTACCGAACCTTATGACGAGGTCCTGCGCCAGTGTTTGATTGCGGCAGCCGCTCGGGTCAAGATTCCAGTCGCTTCGAATGGAACCTACGGTTGCACGCAGGGGCCCAGACTCGAGAGCGCGGCTGAAATCATTCGCCTGGAGCGCGATGGTTGTGATGTGGTCGGTATGACCGGCATGCCCGAAGCATCGCTGGCGCGCGAGCTCGAGTTGCCGTACGCGGTGTTGACGGTGGTCGCGAATCACGCCGCCGGCAAAGGCGATAACAAAAAGGCTATTGATCTGGACGCAATCGGCGCAGTGCTGGATGCCGCCATGGCGCAAGCAGTTAGGGTCGTCGCGGCCGCTGTTTCAAGCCTGCAAAACCGCCAGTAGATCACTTTCCAGCAGCAACTGTTGACGCAGATTGGTCAGTGAAGGTCCGTCAACCACAAATAGATCCTCGACCCGTTCGCCGAGCGTTGTGACTCGGGCATTGAACAGATTGATTCCGTGCTGACTCAAGACTCTCGAAATACTGTAGAGCAGGCCGGTTCTGTCGTTGGCCGTGACCGACAGTAGAAAATGCTCGCCTCGAGTGTCCGAACGCAGATCGACTTTCGGTTGAATCGGAAAATAGCGTGAGCGCCGTGAAATTCGACCCTTGACCGGGTTGGCCAGCACGAGACGCTCGCTGAGCGCCTGGGTCAGCTCCGCCTCGACCAGTTGCAGCCAATCGCGATGGTTACCGGTGCCGATCGGATTGACCACCAGATAGCTGTCCAGTGCGTAGCCGCGCTTGGTGGTGTGAATCTTGGCATCCAGTACCGACACGCTCTTGCGATCGAAGTATCCGCAGGTACGGGCGAAAAGATCCTCCTGATCGGGCTGGTAGACGACGACGTGAAATCCCTCGCCAATCGCGGCCAGACGACAACGCACGATCGGCTTTTCGGTCTGGGTGTGGGTGTACAGGACGCGTGTATGCCACGCAATATCCTGCGGGTCATTACGCAGGAAATAGCCGATGTCGAGCGTATTCCAGAAATCGGCGTAACTGCTTTCACTGAGGCCGTACAGATTCAGGATACGGATCGCCTCCGAACGATGCGAGTCTTGCCGATTCGGTTGCTCGCCGCCGGTCAACCGCGCATGGGTGGCGCGAAACAGATCCTCGAGCAACTTGCCCTTCCAGGCGTTCCAGACCTTGGGGCTGGTGCCGCGAATATCGGCAACGGTCAGCAGATACAACGCAGTCAGCCGCTGCTCGTCGCCAACCAACTGTGCAAATCGATCGATCACGGACGCATCGCTCAGATCCTGCTTCTGCGCAAACGACGACATCGACAGATGATGCTCGACCAGAAACTCGGCCGTTGCCGTGTCTTCGGGCGAAACTTGATGATCGCGACAAAACTTGTGGACATCAGCGCGCCCGAGTTGTGAATGATCACCACCGCGTCCCTTGGCAATGTCATGAAAAAGTGCGGCCAGATAGAGCAACCAGTGCTTCTCGTAACCGGCGATCAGTTGACTGCAAAAGGGAAACTCGTGGGCATGGTCGCTGATAGTGAATCGACGGACATTGCGAACCACGGTGAGAATATGTTGATCAACGGTAAAGACATGAAACAGATCATGTTGCATGCGACCGACAATACGTCTGAACACCGGCAGATAGCGCCCGAGGATTGACCACTGGTTCATCCGGCGCAAGGCGTGGGTGATGCCGCGTGGTTGCTTGAGCAATTCCATGAATAACTGGCGGTTGCGCGAGTCGCGCCGAAATCGGCCATCGATCAGGTCGCGCGAGTTCCATAGCGCGCGCAAAGTGCGGGCCGTCATCGAGGTCAACTCCGAGTGCTTTTGCATGACGATAAACGCACGCAGGATCGACGATGGATCGCGCTCGAACACACCCGGATCAACCAGATCAAGCTGACCCTGACGATTCTGAAACTCGCAATCAATCGGCTCTGGCTCGAAGCCTTCCTGGCCGAGCAGGGCGCTTTCCAGGTTCTGCAGGGCGATCGTACTGACCTGCGAAACTGCCTTGGCCGCCAAAAAATAGCGTTGCATCAGTTCTTCTGAGGCCTGTCGGCTATTTTGGCGCTCGATGCCGATTTTCTGCGCTGCCTGCGTCTGCAGATCAAACACCAGTCGGTCATCACGTCGTTTGGCACAAATGTGCAGCGCCGCGCGAATTCGCTTGATGACGCTTTCACTGCGCCGGGCCGCGCGCGCTTCGTTGCTGGTCAGCATGCCGCTGCGCGTCAGCTCCTTCCAGGAATGGCCGTAACCGGCGGCCAGCGCGGTCCAGCGAATGACATGCAGATCACGCAATCCGCCCGGACTTTCCTTGGTATTGGGCTCGAGGCTGTACGGCGTATCCTCATATTTGGCATGACGTTGTTGCAACTCGAGCATCTTGCCCTGGAAGAATTCCTTCCGGTCGAGCTGTGTCGCCAACTGCCTTTTCAGGCTCACAAACATGCGTCGGCTGCCGGTCAGCGGCCGCATTTCGAGCAGACTGGTCTGCACAGTCAGATCGCGCGCCGACTCGCCCAGGCATTCCTCGATACTGCGTACGCTGTGACCGATTTCCAGGCCGAGATCCCAACACGCGCCGACAAATGCCTCGAGATCCGAAGACAGCTCAGTTCGCGTCGGCTCGTCGATGATGATCAGCAAATCGACATCCGAGTGCGGAAACAACTCGCCGCGACCATAGCCACCGACGGCGATCAGTGCGGCCCTGCGATCGAAGCCATGGGTGCGCCAAAGCGAGCGCAGCAATTGATCGGTGGCACTACTAAGCTTGCGCAACAGGACATCGGCGTCGAGATCAGCCTCGAATCCCGCGATCGCTGCCGCGCGTTGTTCGGCGTAGGTCGTGCGGGCGCCGGACTGCGGCTTCACGGCCACCAGCACAGCGTCCATGGTGGGCAATCAGCGTGAAACACTACACTAGGAGTTTGTCGGAGTATCGCAGTTTCGCTGCGTACTTCGGATCGAGTTCGATAAAATTGTGCTGTTATTTGACGTCATGGGTTGAGGTCTCCGATGAGCAGATTTGTGCAGGTTGATCGAGACACGGCGTATCTG
>JANLTP010000155.1:0-29962 GCA_031363055.1 Burkholderiales bacterium
CGCATTCCTCGCTGATGCGCGGCTTCAACCGCCGCCACCACGTTCGCCGAGTTTCCGCTGGTTGAGATAGCGGCCAGCACGTCGCCGGACTGGCCGAGGCCGCGAACCTGCTTGGAAAAAATGTCTTCGAAACGATAGTCGTTGGCAATGGCTGTGAGCAACGATGAATCGGTGGTTAACGCCAGCGCCGCCAATTCCGGCCGCTCGCGTTCGAGCCGGCCAACCATTTCAGCCGCAAAATGCTGGCTGTCGGCGGCCGAACCGCCGTTACCGCAGATCAGCAACTTTCGGTCATTGGCCAAGGCACTGACCAGACATTCAACCGCCCTGGCCAACGGCCCGGCCAAGGCATCAACGGCGCGACGTTTGAGTTCCGCGCTGTCGTTAAAGTGCTGGCGTATCCGCTCTTCGAGTTCCATACATTCGATTATAAGCCTTTAAAATCGATATGTTAGAAGGCGTTTTTGATCCAATTTAGTTGATCAGCGTCGAGCGCGACGACATCAAATCGGCACGCCGGCCAACGACTTGGGCCGAATTGACGCAGCAGATAGAGTTGTGCCGCCCGACGTAGCCGCGCCTGTTTGGCCCCACCAATGCTGGCTGCTGCGCCACCGAACGCCGAACTTGCGCGAACCCGGACCTCGACGAACACCAACTCCGAGCCATCGTGCATGATGAGGTCAAGCTCGCCGACCTTGCCGCGCTGGTTGCTGGCCACCAGTCGGCAGCCCTGTGCGAGCAGGTATTCGAGGGCCTTTTGTTCGCCGGCTGCGCCGACGACCTGGGTTGGAGATAACCGCGGTTCAGCGCGGTTCGATGGGCGTGATAACGCCATTGCGATACTCGGCCAACACGGACGTGCGGTCGACCCGCGAATCAGCCGGCAGATCGACCTTCAAGCGACCGGTCACGCCGTCGAGCTCGAATTGCTGGCGATTGCCCAGCAGTTCACGCGCCAGGCGAAAGGAATCGATACCCAGCGCGTACAGGCGCTGAAAGTCCAGATGCGTCAAGGTCGGCGCTTTGGCATAGGCCATGACCGCCGTGTGATCGGGTTGCAGTTGCCAGGGCATGTCGACCAGACGAACGCCGTCGAGTTCGGGCATTTTCAGCGTGATGCCCGGTTGCAACGAATTCGCCTGCGAGGTGGCGTACAGGCGCAACTCCTTCGGCAAGGTGGCGCGCAGCGCCCGCAAGGCGTCTGGTCCGACGGCGGCAAAGGCGACATCGCCCGAGGCAGCGCCGATGGCTGAGCGCAATTCGAGACCGGTGCGACCATCGGTCTCAACCGGCTCGACCAGCGTGCCGCCCAGCTCACGCCAGGCATCGGAGAAGGCGGCAAAGCTGCGTCGGCCAATCGGAGTGGTGTTCGACACGATCAAGGCTTTTAAAGGGCGCCGATCCGGGATGCGAAGCGCGGCGTCATCAAATGCGGCGCGAGCAACCTGACGTCCTTCGCTCTCAACCGGCAGACCAAAAATAATGAGGTTGTTGGAAACCCGCCGATCGGAGTCTGGCTGGTTCAGTACCAACACGGGTATCGGCAACGCACCGCGATCGGCCAAGGCATTGGCACCATTTCGAGTCAACGGGCCGATGACGAAGGTGTAGCCGCGCGCCGGCAAGGCGTTGACGAGCTGATCGACATCCTCGCCGGTATCCGAAACCGAGATAATGTCGACGGTGATGCCCTGACCATCGCGCGCATGCGCCGATTTAATCCCGGCAATCACAGCGGCCGAGGCTTTGCCAAACGACGGCGATTGCGTCTCGAGCAATACGGCAATGCGAGTTGGCCCCGAGCCCATGCTGCGCAACACGGAAGTCTGTACTGGCACGGCCACTTTCGCCGGGCGATTTGTAGAAGTCTGGCCGAATGCCGACAATGGGCCTGCCAACGCCAGCCATCCGAGCCCGCATGCCAACCAGCCGAAACCTGTCCGCAGCCACCGTCGTCGAAAATCAGATTGCATAATGACCCATCGCCGATCGACACGAACTACCCGTACAGCCCCGTTGACTGAAGTAGTTGATGACGCCGCGAATCCTCCAGCTTCAGGATCATTATATGTAGTCGCGACGCCAATCGGTAACCTGTCCGATTTAAGCCAAAGGGCTATCGACAGCTTACGCCAGGTGGCCTGGGTCGCGGCTGAAGACACCCGAGTGACACGCACCCTGTTGAACCATGTCGGCAGCACCGCCCAGTTGTTGTCGCTGCACGCACACAACGAGCAACCGGTCAGCGCTGCGCTGATTGATCGACTGCGCGCCGGCGAAAGCGGCGCATTGGTCAGCGACGCCGGCACACCCGCTATCAGCGATCCAGGCGCCATTCTGGTCAGCGCTGCCCACAGCGCGCGTATTCGGGTATGTCCGATCCCGGGCGCCAGTGCGCCGATCGCGCTCATGAGCGCCAGTGGCCTCGCACCCGGCCCCTTTGTGTTCGAAGGATTTTTGCCGGCGCGCGACAAACTGCGCAAACAGCGATTGATTGAACTGAAGGCCTGGGTCGATCAGGGTCGCGCGCATTTGCTGATCTTCGAAGCGCCGCATCGGATCGACGCATGTGTGGTCAGCCTGCTCGACGTGTTCGGGCCATCACGGCACGTCGTGCTGGGGCGTGAACTGACCAAGGTTTTCGAGGAGATTCATCGCTGCGAACTGGCCGATGCGCCGCGCTGGATCGCCGCCAATGAACACCGCCAGCGCGGCGAGTTCGTGTTGGCAATTGCTGCGGCACAGGTCCCGATTGCGCGTTCGCTGGAGAGCGCTGATGACACGCAATCAGCGCAGGCCGCCCTCGAGGCTCAGACACACACCTTTAGCACCCGGGCACTGCTTGCGCTGTTGCTGAATGATGTGCCGCTGAGCCAGGCAGTCAAGTTAGCCCAAGGAATCACGGGCCTGAAGCATCGCGAACTGTATCAACTCGCGCTGCGGATTTCTGCGCCGCCGTCGTCTGCTTAGCGCATCATCAAGAACGGCTTTGATCCGGTCGCTACCCGAATTCTCTCGGCCATTGCGTTGGCGTCGCTTCGATTGCCATAAGGACCGGCACGCAACTTGAACAAACCGGTCTCGCTGATGATCTCGATCGGATGCTTGAACCAATCGAGTTGCTTGCGCACTTTTTCGCGCGTCGACTCGGCGCTTTCAGAAGTACTGAATGCACCCAGTTGCAAATAAGTCTTCGCAGGCGCTGCAACCGATTCGATTGTTGGCGCTACAACGGACGTTCCTGCAAGAATTGTTGTTGGCGCTGCAGTGGGCTTTTCCGCAGAAATTGCCGCGCTCGGTTTGGCGTTCGGAACCGAAACTACATCATCTTGCTTGACCGTAATCTCGACCTGCAACCGCTCTTCGCGAAGTTCCGCTGGCGGACTCGGCACTGGCGGACTCGGCACTGACGAACTTGGCATTGCCGGACTCGGCACGGGCGGACTTGCCACCAGTCCCGCGCTCGGCGGATTGGCCAGCGCGGCCAATAATGCCTCAGACTTCTTGACATTGGTTGAACCCGCAGTGGCCGGGGACTGAGCAATCAACGCTGTTGCATTGATGGGATCACCATCCTGAAAGGACAGCAGTTCAACATCGACTTGTGCGCTGCCTGCCTGAATGTAGCCCAACTTGGCGGCCGCCGTGTAGGAAAGATCGATCAGGCGATCATTCAGAAACGGGCCACGATCATTGACTCGAACGATCACGCGCTCACCGGTGCGCGTATTGGTCACTCGTACATAACTGGGAATCGGCAGGGTCGGATGCGCCGCAGTCATAGCGTACATGTTGTAGACCTCACCGCTGGCCGTTTTCTGGCCATGAAACTTGCGGCCATACCAGGACGCGAAGCCTCGCTGTTGATAGGGAACCAGCGCGGTCATAGGCTGATAGTTGCGGCCGAACACCGCGTAAGGACGATTGGCGCGGCTCAGCAACGGCTCGCGACGTGGTTGCGCGTCTGGCACCGTACGATGATCCGGCGCCGGCTCGGACCCGGGACCGTCATCCATGTAGTAAGCACCGCGACGGCTTGTGCCGCCCGGTGAGTCCGAGCGCGCCGTTGCCGGCTTCGGTGGCATGGAAGTCGCCGAGGATGCGGTGGTGCCCGACGAAGGCACGCCACTACCCATCGCCGGTTCGACGGCAATCGAAGGCTCAGAACTGGAATCCGGTATCTTCGACGAGCGCAATGGATTGAGCGAACAAGCGCCGAGCATATACAGCGCAAACAAGATCAAGACGCTTCGACAAACTTTCATGACCGCCTGCCTTTCGCTGGTTCGAACCAATCGCCATACGAGGCGTCCGCGCAAGCCATGTTATCGACGTTGCCCGCTCGCGTCGCCGATCAGCAACTCGCTTCTGAATCGATTCAAATATTCAAGTCCGGCAATGGCGCGCGACCCATACCAAGAAGTCATCTCGCCATCGATGAGATGTACAGCGCAGTGCGCTAGCTCAGGCATCGCCTGCAACGCCTGCACATGCGCGTTATCAAATCGGTACGGCTCCGTCGATAACAGCACCGCATCACCATCGGCCAGTGCGAGCTGCGACCATTCGAAACTCGGATAACGTACGGTAGCGTTCGGCACACTCACTGTATCGAGGCCCGCTCTCGCCAGCATGCGCGCGACATAGGTATCCGCGCTGATGGTCATCCACGGGTCCTTCCAGATCAGATAAAGGACGCGGCGCCGGCGATGGTTAGTGGCATCAATATGGCGCATTTGTACTTCGAGGCGAGTGCAAAGTCCCTCGGCGGCTGCCGCACAATCGAACAGCGTTCCAAAGCGCCGGTACAACTCGAAATTGTCTTCTACCTCGATCGGATGCGTGACCACGATCTCGGGTATGAACGCACGCAAGAGCTCCACCGTTGGCTTCTCATTTTCGTCAATATTCACGATCAGATGAGTCGGCTTCAGTCTTCGGATCTTTTCGATGTTGACAGTCTTGGTGCCGCCAATTTTAGGAATCTTCGCAACCAGCTTCGCCGGATGAATGCAATAACCGGTGCGACCGACGAGCAGGTCGGCACAACCCAGTTCGCACAACAACTCGGTCAAGCTCGGCACCAGCGAGACAATACGAGGCGCGCCGGTTGTGGAGACGCGCACAGGACTCGTGAATTCGCGTGAATGGCGAAACTGGCTGGCGGAACTGGCTCGCAAAACTGGCTTAAGGCGCAGCGTTTACTTTTTCGCTTTGATGCGCTCTTGCGCAATCAAATGGTCAATCACCTGCAAAATCGCCTGATTGCCACCGGCTGAAGACGGTGACGTCAGGTAGGTGCCATTCACCACCACACTGGGCACCGACTCGATCTTGTAGGTCGCCGCCATTGAACTGGCCTTGCGCATACGAGTCTGCACCGAGAACGACTCCCAGGTGTCGGTGAATGCTTTTTTATCGATACCGGCTTTTGTCAAAACCGCAGTGATTTTGTCGAGCGAATCCATCCGATTTTTGTCTTCGTGAATGGCGGTGAAAATCTTGTCGCCATATTCCTCCGTTTTAGCCATCGCCTCGAGGGTGTAGAACAACTGCTGATGCTTGATCTCGTTAAAAGGCACATGAGCCTTGCGAAACAGGACATCGGCGGGCAATTGTTTGGCCCACTCCTTGAACACCGGCTCGATCGCGGCGCAATGCGGACAGGCATACCAGAAGAACTCGAGGACTTCAATCTTGCCGGCCGTGTCGACAGATTGCGGCGGCGTGATCAACCGATATTCAGCGCCGGGCGTGGGCGTCTTGCGTTGGGCGAGCACAACCGGCGAAACGGCCGCACCGACTGCAAGCAGCAGCGATCGCTTTAGAAACTCACGGGTAGGAAAACTTACTAGACTCATCAAACAAAACTCCTTGGCTTTGATCTATTCAACGCACAGCCCGCAGGATGTCGTTGACAGCCATGACTACCGCTGACGGATGACCGACGCTTCGATACCGCTTTCGGCCAACTTGACTCTGACCTTGTTCATATCCTCAAGACCGACATACGGCCCAACGCGAACCCGATAGAGTGACTGGCCATTGACCTCGGCGGTCAGAATTCTGGCCTCGAAACCAATCAACGCCAGCCGTGCCTTCATGCTGTCTGCGTCTTCCTGCAGCTTGAATGCGCCGGCCTGCAAGGTGTAGTTGGTTTTATCGTCCTTGGGCGGATCGGTGGGCTTGGCCTCTGCCGGTGGCGCCATAGTGACTGGCGAAGCTGGCGCTGGTGGCGCAGTGGCCGGGGCCACGGCAACCGGCGGCAACACCGCCGGGCTCACCGGTTTCGGCGCAGGCTTGTTATCCGGATTATTCAGGATGCCGCCCAATACCGACGGCTGAGTCGGTGCCTCAGAGGAGCCGGCGCCGCCACCGGGGCGATTTTTCGAATACAGCGGCTTGTTGGGATCGGGCGCGTCGGCGGCTGATTTGGGTTCCGTGACCCGATCAGACGACTTACCGATCTTGTTCACGAACGGCACCGGCGCACGGGTGACAAAAATCGCCACGAAAACGGCAATCGACAGGCCGAAAATCAGGCCGGCCATAAAGCCGAGGATCGTGCCGCCTGTTTCCAGGCGGCGCGCCAACGATCGGGATTTCTTCATCAAACCGCCTCACATTTTGGTTGGCGCCGATACGCCCAACAGCGCCAAACCATTACAAAGTACCTGGCGGGTAGCGGCCAGCAGCGCCAACCGGGCCAAGCGCAGATTCGCGTCATCAACGAGAAACCGCTCTGCATTATAGTAAGAGTGAAGTTCGGCTGCTAAGTCTTTGAGATAAAAAGCGATTGAGTGTGGTGCCAATTCGTCGCAGGCGGTCATGATGAGCTCGGGATAATGCGCCAGGCTGGCCATCAGCGCGATCTCGCGCGGCGCCACCAGAAGCGTCAGATCGGCCTTGCGCAGCGCGTCCGGCAAGTGCTCTGGCTGCAACAAAGTGTCGACGTCAAATCCGGCCTGGGTGAACACGGAACAGATCCGGGCATGCGCGTATTGAACGTAGTACACCGGGTTGTCGTCGCTGCGCGCCAGGGCCAGATCGACATCGAACACAAATTCGCTGTCGGCCTTGCGCGAAATCAGGAAGAACCGTACCGCATCGCGACCGCGCAGCAGCATTTGCTCGGCAGTCAGCGAGTGGTCGCTAACCGTCGTTTCTGACAGGCCTCCGCTCCACTCGATCAGGTCTCGCAAGGTCACATAGGAGCCCGCGCGCTTGGAGATTTTGACCTCCTCGCCACCCTTCATGACCGTGACCATCTTGTGCAGGATGTAGTCCGGAAACTGCTTCGGAATATTCGAATTGCTGGCCTGTAAGCCAGCCCTTACTCTTGCTATGGTGCCATGGTGGTCTGAGCCTTGCACATTGATGACCTTGCCAAAGCCACGCTGCCACTTGGCCAGGTGATAAGCCACATCGGGTACAAAGTAGGTGTAGCCACCGTCCGACTTGCGCATGACACGGTCTTTGTCATCGCCATAGTCAGTGCTTCTTAACCATAGCGCGCCGCCGTCCTCGAAGGTCTTGCCGGCTGCTATCAAGGTCTTGACCGTCGCGTCGACCCGACCATCCTGGTAGAGCGACGACTCCAGATAGTAATTATCGAAACGAACACCAAAGGCTTGTAAATCAAGCTCCTGTTCGCGACGCAAGTAAGCGACCGCAAACCTGCGAATCGCATCGAGGTCGTCGACGTCACCGCTGGCCGTGACCGCGTCAACCCGATCAGCGATCACGGTCTTACGCGCCAGATAATCATTGGCAATGTCGTTGATATAGCTACCGCGATAACCATCGGTTGGGAATTGCTCGGACTCGGGCGCCAGGCCTCGGGCTCTGGCCTGAACCGACAAAGCCAGGTTATTGATCTGGGCGCCGGCATCGTTGTAGTAGAACTCGCGCGTCACCTGGTAACCGTTGGCAGTGAGCAACGACGACAGTGAATCGCCGAGCGCTCCTTGTCGACCATGGCCAACATGCAATGGCCCGGTCGGGTTGGCCGAGACGAACTCGACCAGAACCGGCGCGCCCTTGGCTCGGTCATTGCAGCCGAACCGCTCAGCTTGCCGGAACACTTCGGCGACGACCGCCCGCTGCGCTGCTATTGACAATCGCAGATTGATAAAACCGGGACCGGCAATCTCGACCGCTGACAGCAAACCGCGGGTATCGCGAACGCGCAGGCCCTGCGCCAATTGCTCGGCGACCTGTCTGGGATTCGTCTTCAATGGTTTGGCCAGTTGCAAAGCCAGATTGCAGGCCAGATCGCCATGACTGGCTTGTTTGGGACGATCGAGCTCGATTTGCGACGCGGTTAACGCGGCCAGCACCGGAGTGCCAGTGGATATTTCTTTGGCAGCGTCGGCGATGATTTCGTTGGCGGCGTCGGCGATCCAAGCGGCCAGATGGTGTTTCTGTTCGGGTAGCATGCGTGAAATTGTAGCGGCAGCGCTCGCTCGAGCCACCGCACACCGTATTGCGCGGTCTGTTTGTATTGCGCAGTCCTTTCTCGCCACACCGGCGCACCTTCCGTCAGCCGCACCTGACCATTCGACCCGGGTCCTTGGAGAAAGGTCAACGCGAGGACGATGCTTGAGTCAAAGAAAAGGAAGCTCACCATGCTCAGGAAACTTCAGTTATCGGTGTTCGCAATCGGCCTCGGGATGGTCGCCTCAGTGCAAGCAGAATCCTTGAGCGCGGGTGATTGTGCAGAAGGCGGCGACTTCGTCAAGAACGCCGCGCTGTCGCGCGATAACGGCATTGCTGCCGAACGTTTCATCGCAACGCTGGAAGAAGATTTGAGTCGGGTTCGCGACATGCCGGCCGCCGCCCGCTGGTTTGCGTACTCGGACATTGAAGAACAACTGCTGCGCAAAGCAACCCTCGGCGTATTTATGCGGCCCAAAAACGCTGACATACATCGTGCCGAATTCGTGCGACTGTGCGATACGGTGCGCAACAGCGTCGCGTATCAAGACACCAAACGGCCGTCTTCAACCAGCGCGGGTCTTTGACTCGATCGCCGCCGCCGACCCGATCCGGGCACGCAGCAAGTGCTTCTGGATTTTTCCGGTACTGGTCTTCGGTAATTCTTCAAAACGCACGTCTCGCGGGCATTTGAAGCTGGCCAGATATTTGCGGCAATGCGCGATCAACTCCTCGCTGCTCACCGCGACCTCCGGGCGCAGCTCGATGAAAGCGAGCGGAGTTTCACCCCATTTCGCATCGGGCTTGGCGACCACTGCACAGGCCATGACGGCCGGATGTTTATAGAGCGCGTCCTCGACTTCGATCGACGAAATATTTTCGCCACCCGAAATAATAATATCCTTGGCGCGATCTTTGAGCTTGACATAGCCGTCGGCATGCAGCACGCCAAGATCACCGGTATGAAACCAACCACCAGCAAACGCCTCCTGAGTGGCGGGCTCATTTTTCAGATATCCCTTCATGACGATATTGCCGCGAAACACCACTTCACCCAGCGTTTCTGAATCACGCGGCACCTCAATCAGAGTCTGCGCATCGACCACCGTCAGCCCTTGCTGCACCTGATAGCGCACACCCTGACGGCCGTTCAATTCGGCGCGCGCACCGATCTCCAGCGACTCCCAACCGGCTTGCGGCAAACACACGGCCGCAGGACCATAGACTTCGGTCAATCCATAAACATGGGTGAGCTTGAAGCCGAGATTCTCCATACCTTCGATCATGGCTGCCGGAGGCGCGGCGCCGGCGACCATGCAACGCACTTCATGCTCAATGCCGAGCTTGAGGGCCGCCGGCGCCGCAACCAACATTGCATGAACAATCGGCGCGCCGCAGTAGTGACTGACCTTATGCTCGCGAATGGCATCGAAGATAGTCTTCGCATCGACTCTGCGCAAGCACACGTTGGTACCTGCCACCGCCGCCAGTGTCCAGGGAAAACACCAGCCGTTGCAATGAAACATCGGCAGGGTCCACAAATAAACCGGATGACGCGGCAAGTTCCAGGACAAGACATTGCCGGTGGCATTCAGATAAGCGCCCCGATGATGAACCACCACCCCTTTTGGATTGCCGGTAGTCCCCGAGGTGTAGTTCAAACCGATTGCGTTCCACTCGTCTTGCGGCAACGAATACTCGAATTGAGCGTCGCCCTGCGATAACCACTGTTCGTATTCGATGTTGCCAATCCGCTCGCCTGGTCCGTCGTAGTTCGGGTCGTCGATGTCGACGACGAAGATCGGTGGTTGACCGGCGGCCTGACGAAGCGCCAGGGCGGCCTTCACCATCAATGAGAATTCGCGATCGACCAGCAATACCTTCGATTGTGAATGCTCGAGGATAAACGCGATGGTGGCTGCATCCAGACGCGTGTTGATGCTGTTCAAGACCGCGCCGGTCATCGGCACACCATAGTGCGCTTCGATCATCGGCGGCGTGTTCGGCAAAATCGCTGCGACCGTGTCACCCAGACCGATATCGATCTTCGCCAATACGCTGGCCAATTGGCGCGTGCGCGCATGAACCTGCGACCAACTCCTGCGCAAATCGCCATGGATCACGGCGCAATGATCCGGAAAGACATCGGCCACCCAACCGATGAAGCTGATCGGTGATAGCGCAACATAGTTGGCAGGGTTCTTCGGTAACGCCTGATCGTATGGGTTCGGAAAAGTGGGCATGATGTCTCCTCGGCGCTGGTTCCAAGTTGAATGTATCATTTAACAATCACTCTGAACGTCAGGATATCGATGAAGACTTCTGCGTTGGTCGGAATGTACCGTATCCTGGTGTCGAAACGGCGCAATGATTGGGTCAGGGTGATGCTCATGACCGTGGTTGTTTTGTTGAGTTCGCCAGCGCCAACACACGCACAGTCAAACCCCTCGTCAGAGATCAAGTTCCGCCAGCATGCGATCATCGACGATCAACAGGGTGGCCTGGTCCTGGCCACGGTCATGGTGCCAGAGCAATGGAAGGTCACCAGTCGGGTTCGCTGGAACTATGCAGATTCCAGCTTTCCGGTTCGCACGATGGCCCGAATCGAGTCACCCGACGGCTCGGCATGGGTTGAGTTTTTCCCGGCTGAGGTGTTTTATTGGCTGGAGCCCGCCGTTGGCCAGAAGCTGGCCTATGGCGCTCGAAGCCTGGGCATGGTCCACGCCCCTGGAATCAATGTCTCGCAAGCCATGCAGCAGTTTGTGCTGTCACCTTATCGCGGCAAGATGCCGGGATTACAGGTGGTGGATTCACGCCAGATTGACGCCCGACGTTTGGCGAACGGCTTTAGTTTTCCGAACGCAGAGTCCGGGCAGGCGATGGCGACCCGGCTGCGCTATACGCTGAACGGCCGACCCGCCGAGGAGAATATTTACGCCATACTGGGCGATGGTAATCGCATCCAGGGGCCGCCTGGACCGCTGGGCGTGATCTACGAACGCCATCGGCCCCTCTGGCTGGTACATGCATTGGGCGCGACCGATAGCAATCTGAATGCGGTGCTGCCGCTTTTGACCTACATTGCCACCTCGATTCGCACCGATCCGATCTGGTTACAACAACAAGCCAAGGTGCAGGCGTACCTGGTTGCTGAATTCGATCGAATCATGGCCCAGGGCTACGCCAGGATTGCCGCTGCCGGCGAGCTGTCGCGCCGAATCAGCGCCAATAATGACGCCATGCTGTCCAACATGCAGACCAGGCGAGCGGCTGAGAATCAGCGCGATGCTGCGCGTCGTGCGGCTGGTTCGGGCGACGGCAGGAACACTGGCTTTAGCGACTATATCCGTGGCATCGAACGGGTCAACAATCCGTATGGCGGCGAGAGTGAAGTTTCGTCACAGAAAGGTTATCACTGGACCGATGGCAACGGCAACTATCGCGGCTCCAACGATCCGAGTTTTAATCCGAACGTCGGTGCCGGCGGCGGGCCGACCTGGCGACGCATGGAGTCAGTGCGTTGAACAAGCGTGGTGTCGCACGCTGATTGATGTAGCCCAGCACCCGATCAAGCTTACTGAGCGCGATTCGAGTAGAGCGCTTCAAACCCGATTCGCCATGAAGGAAAGTGCGGTTGCCAATTGAAGGCGCGCTTGGCTTTCGCATTAGACGCGCCGCGCTGTTCATTCAGGTAGTAGACCCGCATGTCGCCCAGCGTCTGTCGCGCCAACGCCTCGTCGATGTGTCCGGGTGCGGGTGCATCGAGCAGCTTTGCCGCAAATGGCAGCCATTCGCTCAAACGTGCGGGTGAGTCGTCGACGATGTTGTAAATTCCGCTGCTTTCCTGCGCCAGAACCTTGAGCGTTGCCTCGGCCGCGTCAACCAGATTGATGAACGAATAGGTCCCGGCACCAGCGCCTATGATCGGCATTGCGCCCTTGCGAATAGTTGTGGGAATGGACCCCTCCGGGTCGTAGCTGGTTCCGGGGCCGTAAAACCAACCGTAGCGCAGGACCGTACCGGACATTGCCTTCGCATTCAGCGTCTGACGCTCAAGTGATGCGACGGCTTGTGCCAGCGGTTGCAGCCCGGCGGGTGCATCGAGATAGAGCGGCGTTTCTTCGTCAGTCAGTCCACTTCCGCCCGGCGAACACACGAACGAAATGCTCTGTGCAATGAATCGCCGCGCTCCGGCGGCTCGTGCCGCAGAAACGAGGTTGCGCGTTCCTTCCACGCGCACTCGAATCGTTTCAGCATAGGGGTCGCCGTCCCTGGTTCCGAAGGCGGTGAGTTGGTGAATGACAATTTCCGCGCCGGACTGCGCAACCAGTCGCGACAGACCGCTTTGGTCGTAGACGTCGCCAATCACCGGTAGAGCGCCCATCTGGGCGAGTTGCGCGGCGCGCTCCGGGGACCGGGCAAGCGCTACAACTCGGTGTCCCGCACCAACCAGCAACGGCACCAACAGGCGACCGATCGCACCGGTACCGCCAGCGATAAACAGGTTCATTGGCGTCTCAATTCCGCGACTTGGCAGCAACAATCGTTTCACCCCTCGCCAGCATAGCTACCAGCATAGCGACTTTTTTGGCACGTCCCGCAGTCGTCTTCATGTTGTTGGTGCGATAGCCCAGCGCAAAGAGATTCATTCTTCCAAGTGTTCGGAACGTCTTCAGCGCTCGCGGATTGGCTGCAATGGCGTCCCGCAGATCATCGGGAATCGTCTCTTGCGATGCGTTGCGGATCGGCGCATAAGCCGCCTCCCATCGGCCGTCAGCCTTGGCCGCGTCGACATGGAATTGCCCGTGCGGTGTCATGCGCTCACTCGCGATCAGACGGGCGATATGGTCCCGATTGATCTGACTCCAGACGCTCCTGGCCTTGCGCTGCGTGAATCGCTGCAAGAACGACTGTTCGTCGAATGACTTTCGAATGCCGTCGATCCAGCCCCAGCATAGCGCGACATCCAGCGCTTGCGCATAGGTGACCGTTGCCAGGCCCGAGTCCTTTTTGTGAATCTTGAGCCAGAGCTCATTGGCCTTGTCATGGTTCGCGGCCAGCCAGCGCCCAAAGGCGGCCTCGGAGCGAAAACTTTTGATGCGCTCGGGGTTAGGGACGATTGTTGCCATTCAACTAATGCGAGGATGGTGGCGGCACGTCATAGCGGCAACACATCAAGTTGGTCGCATATCTGGTCTGCTACAAATCAAGTAGGCTGCACATCAAGTAGGCTGCACATACGCGGGATCCATAAAAAAGATCTCCCAATGATGGCCATCAAGATCAAGAAAGCTGCGCAGTCTCATGAAGCCGTAATTCTGCGGCGGCTTGGCTTGTTGGCCGCCGGCTTGGATCGCGGCGTCAGCGATTCGGTCAACCTCGTCCTTGCTGTCGACGCCAAGCGCAATCAGGGCTTCCACGGTTGAGTGATCAGCAATCTTGCGGTCGGTAAACTCGGCAAACTTCTTGTGCGTCAGCAACATCGCGAAAATATGGTCGGAGATGACGAGGCTCGCCGCTGTTTCGTCGGTGAACTGGGCATTGAAGGTCCAGCCGAGCGCCTTGAAGAACGCCATCGATCGAGCGAGATCGCTGACCGGAAGGTTAACGAATATTTTGGTGCTCATCCTTACTCCTTTGATCCTGTCGCGCCACTGCCGCATTCGAGGTCAGCGCCTCATTCGAGAATTATTCGCGCCTCATTTGAGTCTCATTCGCGCTTCATACCGGCCTCATTGGCCAGCCGCGCATTACGTTCAAACTCCGCATTGACGAACTTCGTGAATGCCGCACTATCCATGTAATTGAAGGGGGTCTGCAAGCTGACCAGTAATTTGCGATAACTCTCGGATGAAGTGCCCTGCTTGCAGGCCGTCTCAAGCGCGTTCAGTATCGCCGGCGGCGTACCCTTGGGGACCAGCAGCCCACCCCAGACATCGAAATTCAACGCCGGCGCGCCCTGCTCGGCCAAGGTCGTCAAATCCGGGTATTCCTTCAGACGTTCATTGGCCATGAGGCCCAGGGATCGGATCGATCCCGCATGCGAGGCGAGTACCGCCGTATGGCTGACAAACATCATGACATGGCCGCCCAACAGGCTCACCAGATTATCGGCGTCGCCCTTGTGCGGTACATGAGTGACTTCCAGACCCGCCGCCTTGGCGAGCGCCACGACGGCAAGGTGCGGAATGGTTCCGACACCGGAGGAGCCATAAACGAGCTTGCCCGGATTCTGCTTGGCCCAGGCGATCATTTCGGTGGTGTTCTTGAACGGTGAATCGTTGCGCACGATCACCGCCTGCGGATTCGAGTAAACCATGCAAAGAGGCTCGAAGCTGTCGACCGAGTATGGCAGTTTCAACAGATGCGGCTGCACGGTTAACGGGCCAGTCGGAATCAGCCCGATGGTGTAGCCGTCCTTGGGTGAGCCGGCAAGCTTGGTCGTGCCAATGGTTCCAGAAGCACCACCAATATTCTGCACAACCACCTGCTGGCCGAGCAGCTTGCTCATTTCAGCCGCCAGTCCGCGACCGAAGGCATCGGTTCCGCCGCCGGCGGCAAACGGGATGACCAGTGTGATCGGGCGCTCGGGGTAGCCGGCGGCCCTGACCGAAGACGTCGGTGCAGACATCACGGCCAGCGCGAACATCATCAACAGAACAAAGTTGGAATGTAGTAGACGTCGCAGGTTGATCATGACGTGCTGTCAAGCTAGCGGAAGCGAATCCAGCGTCAGCACCTTACGCTGGCGCCTGCCCGTCAGGATATCCATGATGCGTGCGTCGTTGCCCTTGACGCAGCCGGCGTAGTGGCCGTTTTGGTCATGAAACAAGCGGCGATGATCTTCATCCGACCCCCAGACGGCGCCATCTTGCGCGAAATGAAATTGCAGCGCCCGGCGCCGATGAGTCGAGCGATTAAAGGCGCTGAAGTGATGCAACAAGCCATTAAAAGTGACAGTGTCGCCGGCGTTCATCGGTAGCGGTACAGCCGCGTCCGGCCGCGAGTCTTCGGCACGAATATGACAATCGGCCAGAGTCTCGTGTACATGCGGTGTCGGACCCCAAGGATGCGAACCGGGAATCATTTGCAGACAACCATTTTCCAGGGTTGCCGGGTCCAGTGCAGTCCAGGTTCCAATGCACAGCGAGGGATCTTTGAGCAGAAAACATGAGGCATCCTGATGCAGCGCTTTCGGCGCACCGATTTCGGGCGGCTTGACCAGCGCCATTTCCTGGAATAGCGTTCGACCTTCTCCGACCAGTTGATCCAGGGCCAAATGCAATCGCGGCGACATGGCGGCGCGCAACAGCACGTCCGAATCCGAGCAAAATGAATCAAATCGCCGTACCTTCAGTTCCGCGTCTTCTGCGCTGATGCCGGCGACATCTTGACCCGCCTCGAAATAGATATTGGTCGTGGTCTTGGCGATTCGACCCTGGGCGAGGTCGGACACGCCGCATTGCAGAGCTCGACCATCTGCGCCGAAAGTACACCGTTTACAACAACAAAGCCGTCGCGGCGATACTGGCGGATCTGCTCAGCATCGAGTACTTTTTCGGTGGCAGCGTCGGTGGCCTGCTTGGCCTCCTGCCTGGCTTCCGGTTTAACTTCCGATTTAGCTAACGGTTGGGCCATCGGTTCAGTCACCCTTGAAGTCATATTGGCAGTCACTTTCGTAGGCTCGCGTTAGCTCCGCTAAAGTAGCGAATTCTCTAGTATTTTCCTCAGTCTACGCGCAATTGCCAGTCTGCTGTTTTAGTCATTGAGACTGCGCTCAGACTGCGCTCAGGCCTCCCGAAACGCTGCGACATGGTCGGCTGCAAAACGCTCTAAGCTGCGCGGCGGTCTGCCCAAAAGTTGCTGTACGTGGGCCACGACATCGGCTTGGGCGTTTCTCGAAATCGCCTGCAGCAGATCGATGACCTCCATCGCCAGCCAACGCGGCATACCTGATGCCTTCGGCAATACGATTCGAGCAATCCATGCGGGTGGAGCAACATAACCGACTGCTTTGCCGCGCGCCGAACCGATGATCTGTCCGGCCTGCGCAAACGTCAGGGCCTGCGGTCCGGTCAGCGTCCAGGTCTGATTACCCAGTTGCGGTGCCTGAACGACCTTGACCAGACATTCGGCGACATCGAGCGCGTTGACAAAGGCGACCGCGCCCTTGCCGGCCGGCAAAATGATCTTGTTACCCTTGCGAATAGTGTCCGCAAACATCAGAAACGACTGCTGGAAAAATACCGGACGAATAAACGTCCACTCCAAACCACTGGCGCGAATCGCCTGTTCGACCACAATGTGTTTGCGCCCAAAGCTGGCCGGCGGCGTCAGACCGGCACTTTGAGCGGACAGCTTCACGATGCCTTGCACGCCGGCCTTTTTCGCAGCGTTCACGAGATTGATCTCAAGCCTGTCCTGGTGTGGGTCGTCGCCGGAAATCAGGATCATGCGCGTTATTCCCTGCATGGCTTTAGCCATCGGCTCGGGTTCTTCGAATACGCCCGCTACCACTTCGCTGGCCCCCAGCGCTCGCGCAGCGTCGGGCCGACGCGCTAACGCACGCCAGGCGAGCTGCTGCTCGTTCAAGGACGCAGCGACCATCTGACCCAGTCGGCCGGTAGCTCCGGTAAGCAGAATGCGGGCGGTCATCGATTGCTTTTCTGATTGGATTGCTGATTGGTTTCCTGGCTGGCTGCTAGAAAGGCGGCTGCGACCTTCCTCGCCACTGAAAGTAAAAAAAGATCCTGGCCCGGCAGTGCCTCAAGCATCACGCCGAACGGCAGACCTGAGGCTAGCAAGCCGCCGGGAATCGACAGCGACGGGCAACCGGCGACACTGGCCGGACTGGTTTGCCGAATGAACGTCGGGAAGGTCGGACGCTGCGAGCCGTTAAGCCAGCAGTTATCGGCTTCGTCGATGCGCATCGCGCCTCTGACCGTGGTGGGCATCAACCAGGTCGCGGCATCGCCGCACTGCAATACGTTGCGATAAGCCGACTGCAACTCGGCGCGTTGCGCTATTGCGGCGCGATAAGCCGCATCAGACGGGCATTGATCGCTGGCCATCATTTCAAACAAGCCGCGAACATCGTCGCTGGCAATTTGCGGCGTCATGGCCTGGACGTTGATACCGAGCCGACCGGGTACCGAGCGCTGCCACTCTGCCCAAGTTTCGTAAACGGCGATGACAAAACCGATTTGCTCATCGAGGCGGTGAATTTCGCTGGCGTCGACCTCGACTGTTTCGAAACCGGCCGCTGGTAACTTCATCAGCGCAGCTTCACAAGCACTGGCCATTTCCGCCGACAGATCGCTCCAGAACGGCGTTCGCGGAATAGCGATGCGCAGGGCGTCCGCAGTTTGCGGAACATCGTCGGCGTTTGGCGCGAACAGTTGATCGAGGGCGATCAGTTCTTCAACCGATCGGGCCATGGTTCCGATCGCGTCCCGGCTCGCTGAAAGCGTCAGCACGCCATCGGTCGCATAGCGGCCGGTGGACGGCCTGAACCCATAGACGCCGCACAGCGCGGCGGGAATTCGAATCGAGCCACCGGTGTCATTACCAATGGCGATGGGACTCATGCCGGTCGCCACAGCAACGGCGCACCCGCCCGACGAACCACCCGCCAGGTGCTGCTGATCAAAAGGATTGAGCACAGCACCATAAGCTCGATTGGCGCTGGTGATTCCAAAGGCCAGTTCATGCAAATTGGCCTTTGCCAACACGTAGGCACCCTCGTCCAGCAGTTTCTGAACGACGCTGGCGGATGTCGTCGGCAGGTAACGGGCAAACGCCGGACAGCCGCCGGTCAGCGGCAGGCCTGCCACCGCAATGTTGTCTTTCACCACGACCGGCAAACCTGAAAATGGCGAGCCTCGGTTGGCAACATCCAATCTCTGCGCGATTGACGCGGCGTGGCCCGCTCGAATCCGCGCCGCATCGGCGTCAAAGCCAAACAGCGCATTCAGCGAGGCAAGTTATTCAGCCTGTGCGATAGCGTGCTCAAGCGACTCCGCCTTCGACCGTTGCATTTCACTGGCCAACGCTGCGCTCGCCGGTATCGTGCCCACCGGTGTCGCAGTTACCGGTGTTGTAGTCGTCGATGTTGTGCTCATCGATATCGCGTCGACAAAATTTTCGACGCGTCGGCGACCATTTTTTCGATGACGACGCGCATCGGTTCGATCGAACGAATCAGTCCAACCCCCTGGCCGGACAGCAACGGCAGTTCCTCAAAGTCGCCATCGGTTGTCGGGGTTGGCACGAGGTTGGTAAATTTTCGCAGATCAGTCCTGACGCCGAACATGTCCATCGAGCCCACGATCGGCTGTTGCGAGTTATCGGCCGGCACTTCCGACTCGCGCGCATGCCACTGCTCCACGACGCGGTTTCGGAGCACCCGAATCGGATTGAAGTCCGGATGATGTTTCCCGAAAATCCTCGTGCGCACGGTGTCGCTCCCTTGTGCACGAACCAGTCGGTCCTTGTATTGCTGATGGATATTGGCCTCCTCGGTCGCAATCAATCGGGTGCCGATCCAGGCGCCATCGGCACCCAAGGCCAAAGCCGCCGCCAGACCGCGCCCATCGGCGATGCCGCCGGAGGCGAGCAACAAGGTGTCACCAATGGCATCGCGAACGGCCGGTACCAGAACAAAGGTCGGCAGCTCGCCGTAGTTATGGCCACCGGCTTCCGAACCTTGCGCGACCACACAATCGATGCCCGCATCGACTGCGCGTCGCGCAGCGCCTACCGAGCCCACCTGTTCCCAGACTTTGACACCCGCCGCATGAAGCAAGCTGATCCAATGCGGTTTGGGCGATCCCCAATGAAACGACACGGCGGCAACCTTGAGCGCCGCGCACAACTCGATGTGCGCATCTTCGGTGTAGATGGTAATGAAGTTGACGTGAAACGGTTTGCTGGTGCCCTGGCGCACGCCCTCCAACATGTTGGCCAACACCGGCGGCGGCATCAAGCCGACCCCGGCGAACGAGCCCATGATGCCCGCTTGCGAGGCGGCAATCGTAAATTCCGGCACCATGCCGGCGAAGGCCATGCCGGCTGCGGCAATCGGATAATCAATCCCGTAGGCCTGGTTGAATCGGGTGGAGACTTGGGTAGCCATGGCGCTCGCCTCGGATTTCTGTGAAAATAAAAATCAGTGTGATTGAAAGCCGCCCGCAATGCTTGGACTGCAGCGAACAAAACTGGGACTGGAGCGAACCCTGAAGCGCTGGTCAACGGCTGAGCTTCCGGTGCCGGCACAGTTCGAATTCTGGCGAGAAGTCATCTGCCAGAGTTTCGTACCGCTGCGGCCGGAACGTATTGCCGACGGACGCACCGAGCCGGCATTCCGCTGTTCACTGACCACCTGGGAATCGAGCGATCTGCTGTTTGCCCGGGTGTCAGGCCAGAGCCAACGGGTGTATCGCGACGAGCGCGACATATCGGCGCAGCAACCATCGGTTTATTTCTTGAATATTCAAGCCAAAGGTCAGGCGCAGATCGAACAGCATGGCCGCACAACGGCGCTATCGCCCGGTTCGTTTGCGCTGCTCGATTCGACCGCGCCTTTTCGCATGCAGTTATCGCCGTCTTTCGAACAACTTTCGATCAAGATTCCGAAAGCCAGGCTCAGCCATCTGCTGCTCGATCCGGATACCGCGTTAGCCCATCGAGTCGAGAGCAGCAGCGGCTTGGGTCGCCTGATTGTTGAAGCCTTTCAAGGCGTCGCGAGGGAATCCGAATACCTCGATGAGGCCGAGACCGATCTGGCCGTTGAGCATGCGCTG
Source organism: Burkholderiales bacterium (assembly GCA_031363055.1). Lineage (GTDB taxonomy): Bacteria > Pseudomonadota > Gammaproteobacteria > Burkholderiales > Burkholderiaceae_E > JANLTP01. Next base: position 20,241 of record JANLTP010000155.1, read on the forward strand.
GCGCTGACCGCGTGCGCGCTGAATCGCGCCCAGGTAGATCATCCGACCCAGCGCAACGGCCGTGTTCAGTCTGAATCCGCCAGCCGCGACGCGAGGTATCGAATCATCCGGGAAAAAGCGTTGATTTATCTTTGGCAGCATCTTGAGGATCCGCAGCTCGATGTCGAAAGTCTGTCATCGGCGATCGGTTTTTCGCGCCGATACATACAAGCGGCATTCAGCGCTGCGCAATCGAGTGTCGGGCGATGGATTCTCGACCAACGACTCGACTTATGCCGCGAAGATTTGCTCGCCCAAGCCAACTCGGAGCAATTGATCGCGAGCATCGCGTTTCGCTGCGGATTCAACGATTTGTCGTACTTTAACCGAGCCTTCAAACACAAGTTTGGACTGACGCCTAGCGCCGCGCGCGCTCGAAGGTTCGCCATTGCACCCATCCCAGGCTCAGCGCGGTGATGAATACGCCGAGCGTGCCAGCCACCCAGAATGCTTGCGCTGGCGACAGTCCGTCCGGTCGCGCAACGAAAGCCAACCACCAGCCCAAGCCGACACCCACGCCCCACAAGGCGACGGCATAGACGACGGTAGGCAAGGTCGCCACCTTGTAAGCGCGCAAGGTGAAACAGAGCGTACATTGGGTTGCGTCGAACACGTGGTAAACCCCGGCCCACACCAGCAGCCCGACGGCCGCCGTCGCCACCACCGGATCAGAGGTGTAGAGGGCGGCGATCTGATAACGACCGAACACGATGATGAGCCCGATCGCCAGGCCGGTTAAAAACGTCAGGCGAATGCCATACAGCGCGGTTCGCCTAGCGAGCTTGATGTCGCCCGCCCCCAAGGCATGGCCGGTCAACGTGCTGGTCGCGATGGCCATTGACAAGGCAAACATATAGGCCAGGCTGATCAGATTGCCGGCAATCTGCTGACTGGCGGAAATGATCGTACCCGATCGCGCCAGTGCAATCGAGATCGCGGTAAAGGACGTCACTTCAATTACATAACCGATGGCGATCGGAATACCGAGTCGCAGCAACCCAACAATACGGCGAAGCTCGGGGCGCATGGAACCGAGCAGATGAAAACGGGCATAGGTCGGGTCGCGCACGACCACCAGCAACGCAATCAACGCCGAACACCATACGATCAGCGCCGTGGCCACGCCACAGCCGGCACCGCCGAGCGCGGGGATCGGTCCGGCACCGTACATGAAGAGCAGGTTCAAGGGCACCTTGAGCAACAGCCCGATCAAGTTGATGAGCATCACCACTTTGGGCCGCGCTATCGCATTATTCATGGCGTAGAAGACACGAAAGGCTAATGCGCCCGGCAAGCCGGCCGCCACCGCGTACAAGTAGCCGCGTACCACTGGCTCAATTTCGGTCGGCGGCTTGGCCAGAGCCATCCACCAATCGGTCTGCGCAATCACCCAGCTTCCAGCGATCGACAGCGCGAGCGCCAGCCAAAGCGCCTGCCGCGTATCAGCGCCAATCTCGCTGAATCGCTGTGCACCGAAGTGTTGGGCGGCCATCGGTGTCAGCGCGACCAGCACGCCCATCAGGCCAATGTAGGCGGAAACGTAAATGCTCGACGCGATACCAATGCCGGCCAGATCGACGGCCGACAGTCGGCCCGCCATCACGGTATCGATCAGGCCGTTGATCATCACGGCCAGTTGGCCAATCAGAACAGGCCAAGCCAGTCTCAGGATACCGGCGCGCATCGACGCGTGACGACCTCGCGCGGACGAGTCCGTCATGGATTTAACGCGGCGGCGGTAAGGTCGGATTGCGTTGTTCGAGGATATCTTGCATGCGCGTACGAATCAATTCGATCAAGTTAGGCTGCGCCGGAATGAGGTAGTAACGATCGGCACGAATGCCATCGGCGACCGCGTCGGCGACTTGCGATGGTTCATAACCGGCAGCCAGGGCACTGCGAAATCCATCAACCCAACGTTGCGCATGTTCGGGCTGAGCCGAAATTTGGGTCGACGGCCCGAACTGCGCTGGCCGATTACGCTCCGCGTCCATGATGGCCGTACGAATGAGCCCTGGGCACAATACCGAGGCCGACAACTTCGACCCGACCCCTCTGAGGTCCTTGTAGAGGCCCTCGGTCAGACAGGCGACCGCGTGTTTCGAGACATGATAAGGATTGCCACTCGTCAGCAGTCCCGCGACCGATGCCGTATTGACAATATGCCCTTCATGGCCGGCCGCGATCATGCGCGGTACAAAGGCCCGCACGCCGTGCAGCACGCCCATGAAATTGACGTTCCAGGTCCATTGCCAATCGTCGAGCGTGGCTTCCCAGGCACGGCTCGACAACACGGTTGCACTCACTCCGGCGTTATTGCACACGACATGAACGGCGCCAAACTGTTCGAAGGCGGCATCGGCCAGTGCATTGACCTCGGCTTCAGAGCAAACATCGACCTTGCGGTGGATCACCTCCGCACCACTGGCTGTGAGCTCGTCGCGGACCCGCTGAAGTGGGCCCTGTTCGATATCCGCGAGGACCAGTTTCATGCCGTCGCTGGCAAAGCGTTGTGCCATTGCCAATCCAATGCCACTCGCGGCGCCCGTAACGACCGCTACCCGACCCTTGAGTTCCTTCATTTCTGTCTCCTCATCCCTATTTAAACTGGCACGCACGCTAGCGTGATGTCTCACGCTAGTGTACGCAGGGACAGGGTCAGAATTTCAAAAGTCCGGCTACATAATTTTTACTGCTGGCTCAGGATGCCTTCCAGAACACGTAGTCGGCCTGATACTTGACGATAGATTTTTGACCTTTGGTCGAGGACTCACAACTTGACGCCGGCGCGACACCGCCAACCAACGCCACCCGCTGAATAAAGGTCACGCCAGACATCGCGCCACTGCCCACCGCCGGATTCGCCTTGACCAGTTGAAACGGCAAGTTGCCCGTGCCCGAAGGTGCGACGGCGACTTGGGTTCCCGTCAGTTTGGAGCCATCCATGGCTTCCCAAGTAGCCGGCGGACCATAGTACATTCCGATTTTCTTGCCGCTGCGATCGTTCAGTACAGCGTTCGGGCCGACAAACACCCACTCCGTTTGGCCGGCCGCATTGGCCTTGTCGCGGCACTCATAAGTGATCTCACCGATACCAACGGTTTCCAACGCAACCTTGTTACCGGCGGGAACCTGGACGCCAGCAGGCAGGCTCTGCTGGGAGAATGTGGCCGCGATGGGCGCGCCGCCGCCCATTGAACTACAGGCGCTAAATAAAACTGGCGCGACGATACAGGCGCCAAGGGCGCGAACAACAAACGAGGTATTACGGACTGGCAGATTCATGCGACGCTCCGGCTGATTAAAGTTGGCAAAGTAGTGTTGCGACTTCTTCGTGTCACCACTTCTACTACTGCCGGAACGCGGTTTCGGATGCAGGAATCTCGAAATAAATTTCGATGAAGCGATCCTGTCGCTTCGCGATTCGCGGAGCTGCAACTTTCATTCGAGTGATCAACTCGTGCCGGTGCCAGCCTCGCCCCACCGCTTGACCACGCCGACATTGAGTTCGAAAAGATCGAGTACCCGGCCCACCGAATGATCAATCAGCGCCTCGACCGTGGCCGGCCGCGAGTAAAAGGCTGGAACGGGTGGCGCGACGATGGCACCCATTTCGGCTAACTGTGTGAGCGTACGTAGATGCCCCAGGTGCAGCGGCGTCTCCCGAACCATCAGCACCAATCGGCGCCGCTCCTTCAGTACCACGTCGGCCGCGCGGGTCAGCAAACCGGTGGTCACACCGGTGGCGATTTCGGACATGCTGCGCACCGAACAGGGCGCCACTACCATGCCCAATGTCCGAAACGAGCCGGAAGAAATCGCCGCTGCAATGTCATGGCTGGCATAAGCATGGGTTGCCAATGCCTTGATCTCGCGCAAGCCCAGATCTAGTTCGTGGGCGATGGTGACTTCGGCAGACTTCGAAATGACCAGGTGCGTTTCGATGTCTGCTTCGCGAAGCAACTGCAGCAGCCGTACACCATAGATCGCGCCGGAGGCACCCGATATACCGACGATCAGTCGGCGCGGCGCTTCGCCCGTTGGGCCGACGCTAGGCTGGGTATTCGAATCCGGTTTCACAGAGAATTTCGCAGGAGTTCTTCGCGCTTGATTAGGCGCGCAAATTTGGTCACTAGGCTATCATGAACCCTCAGGCAGGACCCAAAATTCCTGCGCGAATTGACGAGGTAAATCGACAATATTGATTGACGATCCGAACAGCAAGGCCTGCGACATGAACATGCACGACATTCCCTTTGGTACCACCGACTGGTCGGCGGTTGAGCAGACCGAACATGCTGGCGAAACCGGCCAAGCATTCTGGCGCACCCGGCAGTTCGGCACTATTCGCGTTCGAATGGTCGAATATAGCGCCGGTTACCGAGCCGATCATTGGTGCCAGAAGGGCCATATTCTCCTGTGCCTGCAGGGCGAACTCCACACCGAACTGCAGGACGGACGCGTGTTCAAGCTCAGCGCAGGCATGAGCTATCAGGTGGCTGACGATGCCGAACCTCATCGGTCCTATACGACCAAGAGTGCCAAGCTATTTATCGTCGATTGAACGCCTGATCAAGCCCGGTCTACCTTGAGAACTCATGAAGCCGCAAAGAAGACCGCCCACCTATTCCGGGGTAATGTTGGCGTCCTTGACCCACTTCGCCCAGCGTTTGATTTCAGTATCGATCGTGCGTGCCAGGGTCTCACTGTCTTGGGGTTCGGCATCGATACCGGCGGCGGCCAATTTTTCCTGAACATCGGGCCGGTTGACGACCGCCAAGGTTGCTTTCGTGAGGATCTGCTGGGCATCTTTTGGAATGTTCGCAGGCGCCATCAATCCGAACCAGGCAACCACTTCATAGCCAGGCACACCCGCCTCCGCAATGGTCGGAACTTCTTGAGCTCGGCCGGCTCGCTTCGATGGTGTGACGGCGAGGCCCCTAAGTTTGCCGCCCTTGGTTTGCGCCACCGCGTTACCAATATCCGCAAAGGCGAATTGCAGCGTGCCGCCGATCAGATCGGTCAGCGCCGGCGGAATACCCTTGTAAGCCACACCTTGCGCCTGAATACCGGCCATCTGAGTCAGCAGGGCACCAGCAACCAACGAGCCCGCCGAACCATGGCCATAGCTCAGCTTGCCCGGATTGGCCTTGGCGTAGGCAATGAATTCCTTCAGGTTGTTGGCGGGAAAGCTCGGCTGGACCATCAGCATGAAACCGGTAATACCGATCTTCGCAATCGGGGTGAAGTCCTTGACCGGGTCATAGCTGAGCTTCTTGTAGAGACTCAGATTGGCCGCCTGTGTGGTGTTGGTGGTCACCAGCAGTGTGTACGGATCGCCCGCGGCCTGTTTGACGGTCTCAGCGCCGAGAATGCCGTTGGCGCCAGGTTTGTTGTCGACGGCGATCGGCTGCTTGAGTTCCTCACTCAAAGCCTGTGCAACGATACGAGCGGCATTGTCGGTGGCACTGCCCGCTGGGAATGGCACCACAAAGCGCAACGGCTTGCCCGGAAACGATTGCGCATGAACCGGGCTTGTACCCAGCACAATGACGGCCAAAAAGACTGCGGCCAAGCTTGTTAGTCGCGCGAACATCGCCGTTTGAATCGAATCTGTGTTGCGGACACTGGACAGCCTGAACATATCGTTACTCTTCAAGTGAACCACTGATTAATGAGAATGCCAAGCGAGAATGCCAAGCGAGAATAATGAAATACTCTGCGTCATCAGCACGACCTAGGGCTTGCGCTCCGATTATACGAGCGCAGACTCCATTAGACTTGCCGGTAGACTTTCAACTGGTCTTTGCTTTCCACTGCCTCTGGCGATCAATATTGGAGACTCAACATGAATGACCGAATTCGCTGCACCATTACCGACGGCGTGGCCGACGTGCGTCTGACGCGCCCCGACAAGATGAACGCGCTCGATGACGCGATGTTCAATGCGCTGATTGAAACCGGCGATCGCCTGTGCTCCGAGCCAGGTGTGCGGGCGGTCGTTTTGTCAGGCGAAGGCCGAGCCTTTTGCGCGGGCCTCGATATGGGCCGGTTTCAAGGCATGGCCAATCCGGAAGGCGGCAAGCAGTTGAGTAATGAAATGCGACTGAAACCGCGCTCACACGGTTTGTCAAACCGCCCTCAACATGCGGTCATGGTCTGGCAACATATTCCGGTACCGGTCATTGCTGCTGTTCATGGCGTCGCCTTGGGCGGCGGTTTTCAAGTCGCCCTCGGTGCCGATATCCGTCTGGTCACCGCCGATGTAAAAATGGCCGTGCTCGAAATCAAATGGGGCCTGGTGCCGGATATGGCCGGGGTGCTGTTGATGCGCAACCTGGCGCGTGCCGATGTGATTCGTGAAGTCACCTATTCTGGCCGTATATTCAGTGGCACCGAGGCGGTCGCGATGGGTTTTGCCACCCGGGTTTGTGAAGATCCCTACGCCGAAGCTTTGGCTCTGGCGCGCGAAATCGCCCAGCGCAATCCGCAGGCGATTCGCGCCAACAAGCGACTCTTGAAGTTGGCTGAAACCGGTACCCCGGCGCAGATCCTGCAGGCCGAGTCCGACGAGCAAGTGCTGGTCATGGGTACGCCGAATCAGGTCGAGGCGGTCAAGGCCGGCCTTGAGAAGCGATTGGCCCGATTCGTCGACTGATCATACGGCTGTCGAAACCAGGCCGGCTCAAACGACATTGTCATGACGGCGCACTTTGCCCGTCCTAACCTGAATCGAGGAGCAATTGATGAAATACATGCTGATGATCTACGGCGATGAATCCGGCGAAGCCAATACCTCCGAAAAAGACATGAATCAGATGATGGCCGCGTACCACGCGTATTCGGAGGCCTTGGTCAAGGCCGGCGTCATGTCGGGCGGCGAGCGACTGCACCCTTCGTCGGCGGCGACCACCGTTCGTATCGCCAACGGCAAGACGAATGTGCTCAACGGCCCGTACGCCGAAAGCCGCGAACAATGTGGTGGGTACTACCTGATCGACGTGCCCGATCTGGATTCTGCACTCTCCTGGGCCGCTCGCTGCCCCGGTGCAAGTCACGGTGTAATTGAGGTCCGACCGATCTGGGCGATGTAGTCGCGTTGGAGAACCAGACAACTCTCGGCGCTGGCGTACAACACGCCGGCGCGCAAGACGCTGGCGTCCGACAGGCAGCCGAAGCCGTTGCCCGCCAAAGCTATGGCAAGTTGATCGCGTTTTTGGCGGCGCGCACTCGCGATGTCGCCGGCGCCGAGGACGCGCTTGCCGACGCCTTCGCCAGCGCGCTGGCGGATTGGCCACGCACGGGGGTGCCCCGAATGCCCGAAGCGTGGCTGTTGACGGTGGCGCGCAGACGGCTTGCCGACGCCTCGCGTCATCGTCGCGTGAATGAGCGATCGACTGAACACTTGTTGCTGCTTCATGAACTGCAGCAAATCGAGGACGATACCACCGAGATTCCTGATGATCGTTTGCGACTGATGTTTGCCTGCGCCCATCCGGCGATTGACTCGGCCGCACACGCGCCGCTGATGTTGCAGGCGATTCTGGGCTTCGATGCAGCAGCCATAGGCTCGGCATTTCTGGTGGCACCAACCACCATGGGACAACGCCTGGTCCGCGCCAAAAACAAGATCAAGCGCGCGGCCATTCCGTTTCGCGTGCCGGATCGCGACGAACTGCATGACCGGCTCGATCCCGTGCTTGAAGCGATTTACGCGACCTATACCGAAGGATGGTCAGACCCGGGTGGCGCTGATCTGCGTCGTCGCAACCTGGCTGATGAAGGCCTTTGGCTGGGTCGGCTTTTGGCGTCGCTGCTACCCGACGAAGCGGAGGCACTTGGATTGCTATCGCTCATGTTACATACTGAGGCGCGACGCGCCAGCCGACGCAGCATTGAAGGCGACTACATTGCGTTGGCCGAGCAGGACACCGCGCTCTGGAATCACCGCCTGATCGACGACGCCGAGACGCTGCTGCACCGCGCACGCGCATCAGCCCTGATCGGCCGTTTCCAACTCGAGGCAGCGATTCAATCGGCGCACAACGAACGTCGAAAATCGGGCCGCACCGATTGGCAAGCCATCGAGTATTTGTACGGTGCCTTGCTCGAGATGACCGGCTCACCGGTGGTCGCCATCAACCGGGCCATTGCAATGGCGAGAAATACCGGCCGTGAACCGGGCGCCGTGCGCGGACTGGTCGAACTCGATGGCATTGCCACCGACACTCGCCTGGCGGACTATCAACCCTATTGGGCTGCACGCGCTGAGCTGCTGTCACAATCGGGCGATCACAACGCGGCTGATCTGGCCTATCAACGTGCGATCGGCCTGGAATCAGACCCGGCCGTCAGGCGATTTCTGCAACAGTGCAGAAGTCAATGAAGTGCAGCAATCAATCAAGCATCAGACCCATTTACGAAGTTCAGCCTTGGCAATCTTCTCCAGTGTCGACCTCGGAAAGTCATCAATGATCCTGATTTCTCGCGGCCGCTTGAAGTCTGCCAGTTGTGTTGTGCAATCGCGTTCGATCGCCCGAATCAAGGCCTGCTGTTCTTCGGGTTGAGTCAGGGCGGTGCGGACAAAGGCGATCGGCACCTCGTCGAGCATCGGGTGCTTTTTCGCCACCACGGCCACTTCAAATACGCCCGGCACCAGCATGATGACGCGCTCGATTTCGGAGGCGGCGACGTTCTCGCCACCGACCTTCAACATATCCTTGGAGCGATCGGAAAAATACAACCAACCATCCAGGCCCAACTTGACCCGATCGCCGGTCAGGAAATAGCCGTCGGCGTTAAATGAATCGGCGGTGGCCTGCGGGTTGTTCAGATACTCGGCGAACAGGGACAGACCGCGAATACCGCGAATCATGAAGTCGCCGCTTTCACCGGGCAGGGCTTCACGTCCGTCAACTTCGATGCGCACTTCGTACTCGGGTACCGGCAACCCCATGGACATCGACGGACTCGGAGAATCGGTCAACGAAATCGTGCCCTGGGTAATAGTCTCGGTCATGCCCCACCAGCCCAGCGTCCTGACCCGGAAGTGCGTATCGGTCGGAGGCGAGCTGACGCCACTGCCCCACAGCCGATACTGATGGTTGGGCACTTCATGGTCCATCAGCGCGCGGGTCACGAACGGTACGATCGAAGCCCAGGTACAGCCCTCCTCCAGCGAGACCGGCCAAAACCGACTGGCCGAGAAACGCGGCTGAACCACTGCGGTGGCACCCGCCCACAAGGTCGCCAACATCGAGTACGCCTGGGCATTGGTGTGAAACAGCGGCAAGGTCACGAGATGTACATCACTAGCGCGTAAATCTTCATGCGTGGCGTTGACGCGCGCGCCCCACAAGGCATTGGCATGCGTCCAGAGCACACCCTTGGGCCGTGAGGTCGTACCCGACGTAAACTGGATCGAGAACGGCGCCAACGGATCGAAGGCACGCTCGAGCAATGTGTGCGGCTCGGCGTCGATGGAGTCGAACGAATCGCTGGCGGACGGCGTGGCCGCAGCGGCGACGTCACCCTGGTCATGTCCCGTCACCGCCAACCAGCGCAAGCCTTTGCAAGAGGCGGCAACCAGCGACGCAAACTTGGGCTGAGTGACGCCGGCTGCGACCTGCGCGTTATCGGCGAAGTACTGCAATTCATCGCTGGTTGAGCGCGCATTGGTCGTG
>JANLTP010000218.1:0-43121 GCA_031363055.1 Burkholderiales bacterium
CATGCGGCCATTGCCGACGCGATCGCCAGTGCCGATGCTGACGGCGCGGCGCGCGCGCTGGACCTGCTGCTTGATAATATCGAGTTGTTTACTCGCGCCACCTTGAGTCCGGACCTGTAATGATTTCGACATCGAGCCCAAGCGGGCATCGCGCTCACACTCTTCAACGATCTGAGCTTCTCCGGTTTGCACTTCGCCGTTCTGCGCTGCTGCTGTCGGTCATGCTTGCCTTCGTAACGATTCAAGCGGCTCGTGCGCAGAGTGCCTACCCTTCGAAGCCGGTGCGAATCATGGTAGGCGCCAATGCCGGCGGCGGCACCGATATCATCGCGCGGATGTTGGCGGAAAAATTCAGCGACGGCCTGAAGCAACAGTTCTTGATTGAAAACCGGCCGGGTGCCTCGAATACGATTGCCGCTGATCTGACGGCCAAGGCCACGGCCGACGGGTATACCTTGCTGGCGGCCACCAACACCGGCCAGGCCATCGCCCCGCATCTGATCAAACTGAGCTTTGATCCGCTCAAGGACTTGATCCCGATCGGGTTGATCGTCACAGTACCGAATGTGCTGGTGGTTAGCCCCACGATCGCGGTGAACGACGTGCGCGAGCTGGTCGCACTGATGAAATCGAAGCCCGATGAGTTCAAGTATGGCTCCTCGGGGGTCGGCAGCACGCAACACATTGCCGGCGAGGCGTTCAAGAGTTTGACCGGCGTCAAGATGATCCATGTGCCCTACAAAGGCAGCAGCCAGGCGCACCTTGACTTGATCTCCGGACAGATACAAGTCATGTTTGACACCAGTTCGTCGGCGATCGCGCAGATTCGCGCCGGCAAGCTCAAGCCGCTGGCCCTTACCCATACGTTGCGCTCGCCCGAGCTGCCGAACTTGCCCACGATTGCGGAAGCCGGATTTGCCGGCGCCGAGATGTCAACCTGGTACGCGCTCTACGTGACCGGTGGTACTGCACCTGATGTCGTCGAAAAGCTCAGCCGCGAACTGGATCGTGTGCTGCGCTTGCCCGATATTCAAGCGAAGCTGCATGCCCTGGGCGGTGAACCCGGCGGCATGAGTCGTGCTCAGTTCGGCGACGCTCAGAAGCGTGAATCCGCACGTTTTGGAAAGTTGATTCGCGACGCCGGGATTCGTCTCGATTAGCAAGTTGGCATCATTGTCTCAGGGTGATCGGGAGGCCATGCTGTCTAGTCATGGACTTGCCCGCAGGCGATGCAGTAACAAGGTCGCCGCCAGCGCCGCAGCCAGCGCCACCCCAAACGCCAGCCAACGCCAGTCGGTGAGGTTAAACAGCAGGCACAGCGTCAGAAAGAAGGCGACGAATCCGAACAAACCGTTCGCGAATCCGCGCAGCAAGTTGACGGTCGCTTGATGACCGAACAACGCCAACGTAAAGCACGGCAAGATACTGCCGGTAATCGGCCAAGCCAGTAACAAGCCGCTGGCGCGGGTTGAAAAGTAGTTGGCGCCCTGGCTGATCAAGGCGCCCATGAACAGCGCCGCGATCATTCGACAGAGTAATTCGCTGGCCGGTACGATGACGCCACCGGCCAGGTTCGGTGCCTTGGGCATGAAGCGAAGCGCCGCCAGGGGCGCCGCCAACGCCAACCCCAGGCTGACGCTGGGCGGGATGGCCGGTTGCGTGACCAAGAGGCCGACCCCTGCATAGCTGAGCGCTGCGCCGACCAGGCAGACCGGCCATGCAAATCGGCGTGACATCCAGGCGAAGCAGGCGATATGGCTGAGCGCAGCCGGAACCGCCGTCAGGGTGGCCTGAGCAATTTGCGCCAGGTACTGCGAGTCGTGATCGAGCATCAGCAGCGCGATGATCGGACCGGCGATCAAGGGCAAGCCAGAAACGACACCGCCAATGCCGTGACCGAAGCGACGCGACACCAGGGTCGCGGCCAGGATCGATAACGGAATCAGACCTAGCTTAAGGAGGTCCAAACGCAGGTCCAAACGCAGGTCCGACCGCCGGTCCAAACCGAATTCAAGCGACGAAGCTGCCCGATTTGCCGCCGTGTTTTTCGAGCACGCGAATGTCAGTCATGGTCATGCCACGATCGACCGCCTTGCACATATCGTAAATGGTCAGCAAGCCGACCTGAACCGCCGTCAGCGCTTCCATTTCGACACCGGTCTTACCGTTGCACTCGACGGTGGCGATGAGCTCGATGGCAACGCCGGGCTCGTCGATCGCAATCTCGATGGCGACCCGGGTCAGGCTGATCGGATGGCACAGCGGAATCAGATCGGCCGTGCGTTTGGCGGCCTGAATGGCGGCAATTCGCGCGATACCGAGGACATCGCCTTTTTTGACGGTACCGCTTTTGACGAGTTCAAGCGTTGCAGGCTTCATGGTGATGCGACCACGAGCCACGGCCACCCGATGCGTTTCGAGCTTGGCGCCGACATCGACCATGTGCGCCTGTCCGTGCTGATCGAAATGACTCAGTTCATTGCTCATTGCTGCTCATTCCTACTCGACGCTCATTACGAATTCGCCCCAGCCGGCGCGTACAAATTGTTACAAATCGGTTTTAGATATCATACCAACATGCACTTATCGTCTTCACGCGCACCGCGAGCACTTGCCGTTTGGATATTGACGGCGAGCCTGCTGTCGGCGCCGTCAGTGGCCGTCAATGCGCAGAGCCCGCCGCCTGAGCGTTCCTCGGGCACCGATACCGGTCGCGGCAGCCAGATTTCGAATCTGCCGCGACTCGGTGATGCTGGTTCCGAGGAGTTGCCACCGGGTACCGAGCGTCGCATCGGAGAGGCGATCATGCGCGATTTCCGGCGTGAGCGCGCGTTGCTGGACGATGTCGAGTTGTCCGACTATCTGAATCGATTTGCCGGCACGCTGACCGAGACCAGTGCCGCCCAGGGCTTCAGTTTCGAGTTCTTCCTGGTGCGTGATCCTTCGATGAATGCGTTTGCGATGCCCGGCGGATTCATCGGTGTCCATACCGGTCTGATCACCGCCTCGAGCAGCGAATCCGAGTTGGCATCGGTGTTGGCGCATGAAATTGGTCATGTGACGCAACGACACATTGCGCGCATGTTGGCGACCCAGCGGCAAAGTTCGGTGTTGCAAATGGCCGCGTTGGTATTGGGTGCATTGGCGGCGCGCTCGAATCCGCAGGCGGCGGTCGGACTGGCAACGCTGGGCGCCAGCGCACAGCAGCAAATCATGCTGAGCTTCTCGCGCGATGCCGAGCGCGAGGCCGATCGGGTCGGTATTGAAATGCTGCGCGGCGCCGGTTTCGACCCCATTGGCATGGTCGGCTTTTTCACCCGCTTGCAGCAGGCAACCCGCGTTTATGAAGGCAACGCACCGAGCTATCTGCGCACCCATCCGTTGACCTCGGAGCGGATCGCCGACATGCAGGCGCGAATTCGCGAGGAGCGCTATCGACAGCGCGCCGACAGCCTCGAATTTACCCTGGCCCGTACCAAGCTCAGCGCGCTGGCGGATCTGAGCATCGATGGACTGGCCGCTGCCAAACTGCGCTTCGAGCGGCAACTGAAGGAGCGCAATGCACTCGATGATCGAGCGGCCATGTACGGTCTGGCCCTAATCACCTTGGCACAGCGCGACTTTGCCGGCTCTGAAAAAGCGCTGGCGGATCTTCGCAAGCGACTGCCGAATGGTCATCCCTTCATCGAACGCCTGGCCGTCGAGGGCCGGCTGGCGCGGGGCGACGCCAACGGCGCCGCGCAGATGGCCGAAGCAGCACTACAGCGTTTTCCGCAGGCCCGCGCGCTCAATCACTTGCGCGCCCAGGCCCTGATTGATTTGCGCGAGTACGACCGGGCGGTCGGTTTTCTCGAAGACCAACTGACGCTGTATCGCTCGGACGCTACCTTGTGGCGGCTTTTGGCGCTAGCGCAGGGCGCGCGTGGGCGACAGGCCGATGCGCACCGCGCCTCGGCCGAGGAATATGCGCTGATTGGTGGCTGGCTGGCGGCGATCGACCAGTTGCGCCTGGCGCAGCGCGTCGGTTCACTGGATTTTTATGCCGCGTCGCAGGTCGACTCGCGGGTGCGTGAAATTCAGGCGCAATACACGATCGAGCAGCAGGATCGGCGCTAATAACGCATTCATCCTGCACGTATTGATCGCGCATAAGGGAAACCGGTTCAGCTCAGTTTGAGCGTTGCGGTTTTGCCTCGAATCCGGCCCAGCGCTGTGCTTCACGCGCGTCCGGCAGCGCGGTGACCGAAAAACTCAGCGCGCCAAACTGCAGACGCAGATCGTCTTCCGCGCTGGTCAAAAGATCCAGTTGCGCCAGATCGAGATCATGGACCACGCCGGGACCTAGGTCGGTTCGCAGCCAAAGCTCGCCGCTCGGTGTACTGGCAAGGGCGTCAATCCGGTTGACGATATCCCCGCAATGACTGACCAGGGTCTGTTGGGTGGCGTTTTCGAAGACCCGAAAAATAAGCGGCGCCAGATCGAGATCGACGAATACACGCTGCGGTCCGTTCTGCCAGAACCAGCGGCCGGTGTCGTCGGCTTGATAGTTGCGAGCGATAAAATCAACGATGCTGGGGCTGGTAATCGAGCTTCCCAAGGCGTCACTGTCGAGCTGCGCATCAAAACCCGGTCGCCCGCGATCGATCAGATACCACTTGCCGCGCCGGTCCAGCCGCAGCCAGCCAAACATGGCCGGCACGTCCGGCCAGCGCGCCATGGCTTGCTTGACCAGGTCATCCATGTTTTGACCCCGACTAGCGCGGCCCGCGAGTGGTCATTTCGAAGCGCATGACCTTTTTCAGCGACTCGAACACGTTCAGCGGTGAAATCAGATTCAGGCAGTTGCTGTGGCCCAGCGGGCACTCGCGCTCAAAACAGGGGCTGCACTCCAGATGCAGCCATTCGACTCTGGCGCGCGTCGAGCGTGGCGGCGTATGTCGAGGGTCACTGGAACCGAAGACAGCGACTTGCGGACGGCCAAAAGCGGCGGCAACATGCATGAGACCTGAGTCATTGGAGACCACCGACGAGGCTCGCGAGATGATCGCCATCGCTTCGGTCAGCGTCGTCTCGCCACATAAATTGCGCAGCGGCTGTCCGGACAGCGCAGCGATTTCAGTGGCCAGCGTTCGATCCTTGTTCGAGCCAAGTAGCACCACGTTGGCCTCCGGCCATTCGGCGCAGACCAGCGCCGCCAGTGACGCGTAATGCCGGGTCGGCCAGCGTTTTGCCGGGCCGAATTCGGCGCCCGGGCACAGCACGACGATCGGATCCGACGGATTGATACTGTAGCGCGCCAGCACGGCCGCCTCCCGCACCGTGGCTCGGGTCAGCACCGGATTGGCTACGCCAGCCGGCATGACTTGTTGCGGCGCGAACGCCAGACGGGCGTAGTGTTCGACCATCGGCGGGCGATGGCTGCTCTGTTCATCATGAACCCGGTTGACCAGCCAATATCGTGATTCACCGCGATGGCCAATACGAAGCGGAATACCGGCCAGCCACGGGATTAGCGCTGATTTCATCGAATTGGGCAGCACATAACAACGGTCGTACGCCAATTTGCGCAGCCGGCGCGCTAGAGCGAGCCGTTCGCGCAGTTGCAGTTTGCCATGGGCTTGCGGGGCGGCGATGACGTCGCTGACTTCGGCCATCGCCTCGAACACCGGCACGATATGAGAAGGGGCGAGTACGTCGATATGGCAGCTCTTGTCGTC
The DNA here is from genome assembly GCA_031363055.1 of Burkholderiales bacterium. Classification (GTDB taxonomy): domain Bacteria; phylum Pseudomonadota; class Gammaproteobacteria; order Burkholderiales; family Burkholderiaceae_E; genus JANLTP01. The sequence goes on from JANLTP010000218.1 coordinate 5,718, forward strand.
GCTTTTCAGCAGCGCCAACAGCGGTTGAGCCATGATCGCGTCACCGATCCAATTAGGAGCAATCACCAAATTACGCACAAGCCTTTTCCTCTAATTGTTGAAGTGCCTGTAATTACTCGCCTCGCGCGGTCTGGCAACCTGCAGCGAAGCGACGCATCATCCGGCTTTTTCTGAACAACCGTTATTGTGGTGTATCGGAGACGGGCCGGACTACGATTTCGTCACAAATTCACCATACGTAAAAACATCTTTCGTAAAGTACGCCGACGCGCGCGGCGGCAGTTCATCCCACCCATGCCCCTTTGCTATCAATGTCCCTTGACGACCGTGCCGGGCTTCAACCGGTACTGGGTACCGCAGTACGGGCAGGCCACTTGCCCGGTAGTAGTGACATCCAGAAAAACCCGTGGATGCTGATTCCAGACGCTCATTTGCCGGTTCGGGCAAAACGCCGGCAGATCCTGCGCACCCAGTTCAACCAAGCCGCGCGCCGGTGCAGCGGCAGACGGCGTGGGCTTGGCGGATTTGGCGGGTTTGATCGGGTTCATGAGCTCACCACAAGAATAGTAAATCCAAGTCGCGGGCGCTGCTCAAACCAGACTCAGCCAATGCGCATATTTCTCGGACTTGCCCGCGACAATGTCAAAGAACAGGCTTTGCAGGCGCGTGGTCACGGGGCCGCGTTTGCCCTCACCAATGATGCGGTCATCAAGTTCCCGGATCGGCGTAATTTCGGCGGCCGTACCAGTGAAGAACGCTTCGTCGGCGCAGTACATTTCGTCGCGCGTGATGCGCTTCTCGATCACCTGAATGCCCATGTCGCGCGCCATGGTCATGACCGCGTCGCGGGTGATGCCGTCCAGACAGGACGCCAGATCGGGCGTGTAGAGCGCGCCGTTGCGAACGATGAAGACGTTTTCGCCCGAGCCCTCCGAGACATAACCTTCGATGTCGAGCAGCAAGGCCTCGTCATAGCCGTGGGCGGTGACTTCCTGATTGGCCAAAATCGAGTTGATGTAATAGCCACTCGCCTTGGCACGTACCAGCGATGAATTGACATGATGTCGGGTGAACGACGACGTCTTGACCTTGATGCCCTTGTTCAGGCCATCTTCCCCGAGGTAAGCGCCCCAGGGCCAGACCGCGATCGAGCTGTGAATGGTATTGCCCTTGGCGGACACGCCCATTTTCTCGGAGCCAATCCAGACCAGCGGCCGGATGTAACAGGAGTCGAGGTTGTTGGCGCGAATCGTCTGTTTTTGCGCCTCGAGCATCTGCTCGAAGCTGTACGGAATAACCATCTGGAAGATCTTGGCTGAGTTGAACAGCCGACGGGTGTGCTCATTCAGACGAAAGATCGCTGTGCCCTTGGGGGTCTTGTAGGCGCGCACACCTTCGAACACGGCCATGCCGTAGTGCAGGCTGTGGGTCAGGACGTGCAGCTTGGCATCGCGCCAATCCACCAGCTTGCCATCCATCCAGATAAAACCGTCACGGTCGGCCATCGAAGTCATCAGACGCTCCAGAATTACTTTATCGAAACAATGATTTTAACGAATCGCCTGGGTCTTGCGTCAGTCGCAGTACACTCGGGTCGGCATGAGCACCGTAATTTCGACTTTAAAGTTCCAATTAAGTTTGTTGGCATTGATGCAAGGCCTGATGCTGGTCAACAACGTCACGCTGATTGCCATCAATGGCCTGGCCGGCTTTCAGCTCGCCAGCAACAAGGCGCTGGCCACCTTGCCGATCACCGCGTACGTGCTGGGCGGCGCCGTCTGGTCAATGCCGGCGGCGGCATTCATGAAGCGTTATGGCCGTCGCGCCGGCTATCAACTCGGCGCGGTTATCGCCATGTTCGGGGCGGCGCTCGGCTGGTTCGCCTTGAACTCGCAAAGCCTGAGCCTGCTCTGCCTCGCCACCTTCATTACCGGTGCCTACAACGCCTTCGGCGCCAGTCTGCGCTTCGCGGCCGCTGACGTCGCCGATGCCTATCGGCCGGACTTCAAGGCCCGCGCCATGTCGCTGGTACTGACCGGCGGAATTGCCGGCGGCATCGTTGGTCCCGAGGTCTCGAAATGGTCGAAGGTTGCGCTGAGCACACCGTTTGCCGGCACCTATCTGACGCTGGTCGGCTTCGCGTTGCTGTCGCTGTTGTTATCGAACCTGCTGCGACTGCCGGATCAAAAATCCGCGCAAGCGCAAGGGCCGTCGCGCCCGCTGCTCGAAATTCTCAAGCAGCCCACCTGCTGGGTGGCGATCCTGTGTGCCGGGCTGGCCTATGGCGTCATGAACCTGCTCATGGTCGCGACACCGCTGGCCATGCAAGTGTGCAGCTTCCCGTTCGAGTCGACCGCGCGCGTACTCGAGTGGCATATCATTGGCATGTTCGCCCCTGGCCTGTTCACGGGCTCGCTGATCCAGCGTTTCGGGGTGTCGCGAATCATCATGACCGGGTGTCTGCTGATGATCATCTGTGTCATCGTGGCGCTGCAAGGCAACGAACTCATGCACTTCACCATCGCCTTGTTTTTGCTGGGTGTTGGCTGGAACTTCATGTACACCGGTGGTTCCACTCTGCTGACCGCCGGCTATTTACCGCAAGAAAAGAACAAGGTTCAGGGCTTCATGGATTCATGTGTGTTCGGCGTGATGATCACGTCCTCGGCCGCTTCCGGGGCGCTGATCTTCTCGAACGGCTGGGCGTTGCTGAATCTCTTTTCCTTGCCGTTCATTCTGAGCATTTTGCTCGTCATGACCTGGTACCTGCTTAGGGTCGTGCCGGCAGCGCAGCCGGCCCGTGCATGACCTGGTCCCAGAGCAACAGCACGGCGGCCTTCTGGTCACGCACCGCGTCCTGAGCGACTCTTGAATAGGCCGCACCGTTCAGTCGCAACAGGTGTTGCTGCTTGCGATAGTCGCGGTAGATGTCGGCCACGCGATCACCGAGCGCGGCGTCGATCAGGCCGAGGCGGCCGGCTCGGCTGAGCAGGGCGATGTTGCCGGCGTCGGCGCGCAGTTCACTGAAACGGTGGCTATGCGCCAGAACCAGGCACTGAACAATAAATTCAATGTCAACCATGCCACCGCGGTCATGTTTGAGATCGAACAGTTCGGTACGATTCGGATGGCCTTCGAGCATTTTTTCGCGCATAGTACACACCTCGATGGCCAGTGCCTCAAGCTCGCGCGGCTGCGCAATGATCTCCTGGCGGATCGCCTCGAAGCGGGCGCCAATGTCACGATGGCCGGCCGCGAAGCGCGCCCGCGTCAGCGCCTGATGCTCCCACACCCAGGCCGATGAGCGCTGGTAATCCTGAAAGCCGTCAATGGTCGTGACCAGCATGCCGGCATTGCCGTTCGGTCGCAAGCGCACATCGATGTCGAACAAAATGCCGGCGGCGGTGCGCCGCGATAACCAGCCGGACAGTCGTTGCGCGAGCCGCGCATACATTTCGGGGGCGCGCTCGTCGTCGTCGTCATACAAAAACACCAGATCGAGATCCGAGGCATAGCCTAATTCCTTGCCGCCGAGCTTGCCATAGGCCACGATGGCGAATTGCGGTCGTTCGCGAAAGCGCCCGGGCAATTGATCCCATAGCAATTGCAGCACCACCTCGAGCGTCTGATCGGCCAACTCGGAGAGGTTATCGGACAGCCGCTCAACCGTCAGTTTGCCCTCGATGTCTTGCGCCAGCAGCCGAAACTCCTGCGCATGATGCGCTTCACGCGCCATATCCATTTGCCGCTCAACGTCTGGTGCGCCGTCATAAATCGCCGCCCGCAGTTGTACCGCCAACGCATCGCCCCAGGGCTGATACGGCACTGGTTCCAGCAACTGGCCGTCGAGCAATTCGTCCAGCACAATCGGATGCCGATTCAAATATTCGGAGGCCCATTTCGTCTTGCTCAGCATCTTGAGCACGCGTGCCAGCGCCTTCGGGTAAAGCGCCAGCAACGCCAGGTAAGCCGGGCGACCAATGACCGTCTCGATGAGATCAATCAGCCGGATGATGCCGACGGCCGGGGTCTGGGCCGCGCGTGCGCCGGCCAGCACTTGTTCGATCGATTGTTGTGTTTCAGCGCGAGCGCCTTGAAACCGATTGGACGCGCGCAGGGTGTCCAGGCGTTGTGACAACGCAGCACTTTGTGGATCGGCGCCAATTTGTGCGCTGCCTACGGAGCTCCCTTCGGCGCTCCCTTCGGCGCTCCGTTCGGCGCTTCGTTCGGCGCTCCGCACGGTGCTGCCCTCGGCGAACGCTTCGAATGGGAGTTCGCCCAGTTGCGCCGGGTTCGTGCTTGCTAGTTCGTTGGTGTCGTGCCTGACCACCGAATCGTTGAGTAATTGATCGAACACGCGCTGCACCGATGAAGTCGCCTGCATCAAACAATACTCAAATTGCGCCGGCTCAAGTCGCAACATCGCGGCGACCGCAGCGCGCGCCTCGGAGGCCGTCGCGAGCCGATGGGTCTGTGCATCTTCGCGGTACTGCAACGCATGCTCGATGCGACGCAACAGGTCATACGCCAGGGCGAGTTCGCGGGCGTCGTTCTCGGACAACAAGCGTTTGTCGGCCAGCGTTGCAAGCGTTTTCAGGGTGCTCAGCGAGCGCAGATCGGTATCGCGCCCGCCGCGCACAATTTGAAACAATTGCGCCACAAATTCAATTTCGCGAATACCGCCGCGGCCCAGCTTGACGTCGTAGGAGCCTTCGCGCAGTGTGTCCTTCTTGCCGACCTCGTTGCGGATCTTGGCATGCAGCGCGCGCAGCGCATTAAAGGCGTTGAAATCGTGATAACGCCGGTACACGAACGGGCGAACCATCGCTTCAAGCACCTCGAGATCCTGGCCAGTCTGGGCGGTCGATGCCAGGCCCGAGTCGGCGATGCAGCGTGACTTCAACCAGGCAAATCGCTCCCATTCGCGGGCCTGGCTGAAAAAGTAATGCTCGAGCATTGACAGACTCACCACCAGGGGACCGGAGTCGCCATTGGGGCGCAGCCGCGTATCAATACGAAAGACAAAGCCGAATTCGTCATTGGTCGACATCAACGCGACCCATTGTCGGGCCAGGCGGTGAAAGAATTCCGTACTCTCGCCGTCGCTGCGGACCACGAAGACCACATCGAGATCCGAGGAAACATTCAACTCGCCACCGCCGGCCTTGCCCATGGCAATGATCAGCAGATCTTGCAGAACGCCGCTTTCATCCGGTGCCGGGCCGAGGCGTGCACTGTGTTCCGCAGCCAACACACGTAGCGCCGTTCGCGATGAAAATTCAGCAAACAGGGTCATTGCCGTGCAGACCTCGTCGAGATCGGCGCGGCCACTGAGGTCGCGCTCAATAATGCAGAGCATGAGCCAATTACGAACCTGGCGTAATGCCTGACCCACGGCTATCGAGCCCAGCGGCGCCGAGTGTGCACCATTCTCGCGCAGCCGTTCATCGAACCAGTGGGACAGTCGTTCGGCGGTCAGCCGAAGTTCAATATCGGACGTTAAACGCTCGACAGGATGCCACGTTGGGGTGCGCCGTGCATTCCAGGCGCCGAGTGATCGTCGGAAGAACTCGGAATGTTGCTCGCCCAGAAATACGCTCATGTCAATTCGCCAGCTACAGTGCGCGAGGTATCCTGCTAAGCTCGCCGGTCAAAACCTGAACCTTCATTACCAGAACCTTCTTCACCAGAACCCTGCTCGATGTCGTCATCAATCTCGGCCAGCCCTGAGTCGCCTGCCCGTTTATCCTGGGTGGCCAGGATCGTACGTGGCCTGGCCTATGGATTGGTGCTCGTCTATTTTCTGCTGACACTCGGATACCTGGCGCTACGCTACCATGTCTGGCCGAATCTCGACGATTGGCGGCCGCGAATTGTCGCGCATCTGAGCTCGGTGCTCGGTCGTCCGGTCAGCTTCGGCGCGATCAGCACCGGCTTCGATGGCTGGCAGCCGATCGTTCAGATTCGCGGCTTGCAACTGGCGACGTCGAACGAAGCCCAAACCCCGGTTCTGCGGATACCCGAACTCAGTGCGGTCATCGCGCTGCGTAGTTTTTTGACCGGCCGCGTGCAACTCACGCGCTTGCAATTGAGCGGTCCTGAACTGGACGTCCTTCGCACCCAGGATGGCCGCGTCTTTGTGGCCGGTATTCAGTTGGGGACACCGAACCCTGATTTCGCCAAGCGCCTGGAAATCTTTCTGGCGCAGCGCCAGTTGAGCGTTCGCGATGGCAAAGTGAATTGGCGCGATGAATCATCGAACTCGTCGCAGACGCTGACGGGCATCAATATTGATATCGATAGTTTCGGGTTGCATCATCGCGTTGATATCAAGGCCCTGCAGCTCGGGGCGTTGGCGCAGAATTTTGAAGTCAGCGCCGATTTGTTCCGGATCGGCGGCGCGGCGGTCGATGATTGGCGGCAATGGCACGGTGACCTGTACGCCGCCGCCGATCACCTGTCGCCCGACGCCATTGCGCGTAGCCTCAATCTGAGTCTGCCGATTCACCAGGGCAACGGCGCGCTCAGATTTTGGGCTCGCCTCGAGGACGCGCAGCTTAACGATTTGCAGCTCAAACTGTTCGGCAACGCGCTGCGGGTCGACCTGCCAGAAGACGCCACTCTGAAGCTCGAACAGTTCGGCGGCGAGGCCAGTGCGGTCCGCCGCCGCGGCGGTGGCTTTGATATCGTTGTGCGCAGTTTGTTTGGCCAGACCGACAGCGGCTTTGCGGTGCGTGCCCTGGGCAACCAGACCGTGACGACCGATGCCGATGGCAAGGTGACGGCGGCGCGCTTGGCGATTGAAGACATCGGCTTGGGAGGCGCGTTGGCATTGCTCAAGCGCATGCCTTTGCCAGCCAGCGTTCACACCAAATTGGCGCCATTGCGCGGTCGCGGCCAATTGCGGGCCTTGCGCGCAAACTTTGCAGCCAACCCGCGCACCGAGTTCGATATCCACTTCAATTTTGAGCAATTCAGTCTCACGCAACCTGATCCCGGGGCGCCGATCGCCGAACTGATGCCGACCTTGCGCAACCCGTCGCTTGAGAACGTCTCGGGTACGGCCACCATCAAAAGCGACGGCGGCCAGATCATGTTCACCGGCAAGAATTCCGTGCTGTCCTTGCCCGGTGTGTTCGACGAGCCGAGGTTGGTTCTGAACGAACTGAAGGGCAAGCTCGACTGGCAACTGACGTCGTCTGAAGCGGCAACTTCGGTCGCGGTAGTGTTCGATCAGGTCGAGTTCGCCAATAACGATGTGGCGGGCGTGTTCAGCGGGCGCTACCAAAGCGCTGCCAGTGGACCCGGCGTATTGGATCTGCGCGGTACTGTCAGTCGTGGCCAGGCAACCCGGGTCGCCCGCTACCTGCCGTTGCGCTTGCCGGCCAAGGTTCGCGATTGGGTCGGCACGTCCATCCAGGCGGGCAAGATTACCCAGGCGCATTGGAACTTCAAGGGTGATCTGGCGCGCTTTCCGTTTCGCAACCCAACCGACGGTGAGTTCGTCATCGAGGCAAGCGTGGCCGACGCGACGCTCGCTTACTCACCTGAATACCCGCCGATCAATGGCCTGCAGGGAGTCTTGCGATTCGCCGACGGCGGCATGGATATGCGAATGAATCAGGGGCAAGTATTCGGCGTTGATCTGAGCGATGCACAAGCCCGGATCGTCGATTTTCGGGAGCCTCTGTTGACCGTTGAGCTGCAAGGCCGTGGACCTGCGCAAGACTTGATTCGCTTCGTAAACGTTAGTCCGGTCGCTGCCAAGATCGATGACTTCACCAGGGACACGGCCGTTAAAGGCGATGCACAAATCAAACTACGATTGGAGCTGCCGATCGAAAACTTGAAGGCTGCCCAGGTCAGGGGCAGCGTTGAGTTTGATGGAAATGATCTGCAACTCGATGCCAGCATTCCGAAGTTTGACGGCGTCCAGGGCAGACTATCGTTCAGCAACGAAGGCTTGACCTTGAGCGGTTTGAACGCCGGTTTTCTGGGCGGTCGCTTGCAGCTCGACGGCGCGACGCCGGAGCCCGGTCGCTTGCTGATCAATGCCAAGGGCTCGCTCGGCGCCGACAATATTCATGCGCTGATCGATCATCCGCTGGCTAAAAAGTTGGCCGGCCAGACCGAATATCGTGCGACGCTCGACATACTCAAGCGAAATGCCAAACTGACCATCGAGTCCGATCTGCGCGGATTCTCCAGCGATTTGCCAGAACCCTTCAAGAAGGCGGCCAACGAGAGCTGGCCCATGCTGGCGGTCATCACGCCGACTGCGGTGGCGAACCCGAATGAGCGTGCCAACGGCGATGTCATCAGCGTCACCTTGAATGAAAAAAGTCATCTGCTGTTCGAGCGCAATCGCGATCCGGTGGCCAAGAAGTTGCAGATTCAGCGCGGCGCCTTTGCCTATGACGCACCGGCGGTACTGGCCGATCAGGGCTTTGTGGTGTTGATCAATCGCAGGGACATCAATGTCGATCGCTGGCTCGACGTGCTGAGTGCGCCGGCCATGCAGGCCGCGTCGAATCGCAGCTCGGATGAATTTGCTGCCGGCTTCAGTCTGCTGCCCAATGTAGTCTCGATCGTTTCGGATCAGATTACCGTCGCCGGTAAGGATCTGCATGAAGTCGTACTGGGCGCCAGTCGCACGCAAGGCTACTGGCGCGCCAATGTCAGCTCGCGTGAACTGAGCGGCTACTTTAACTGGAGTGCGGCTCGCGAAGGCCAACGGATTGGCGCCTTGACCGCACGCTTCACCCGTCTTGAAATTCCGACTTCGCGGCGCAGCGAAATTGAAGATCTGATCGAGTCATCGCCGCAAGAGTTACCGAGCCTCGATATTGCTGCCGAAGAGTTCGTGCTGGCCGATCGCTCGCTGGGCCGATTATCCTTGCAAGCGACGACCGGTGGCAGCCCGACCTTGCCGACCTGGCATCTGAATAACCTGCGCATCGAGAATCCCGACGCCTTGCTGCAAGCCAGCGGAGTCTGGGAGCCGCCACGCCCGGGCGAAGCGCGCAAGACTCGGCTCGATTATCGGCTCGAGGTGTCGAATTCGGGTGAATTGCTGTCGCGCTACGGTATGAAAAATGTCATCAGGGATGGTGCCGGCTTGTTATCGGGTAGCCTCAGTTGGGATGGCTCGCCGATCGGACTTCAGAAGGACACTTTGGCCGGCCATACCGATATCAAGTTGGGCAAGGGCCAGTTTCTGAAGACCGATCCAGGCCTGGCGAAACTCATCGGTGTATTAAATCTGCAATTTTTGCCACGCCGCCTGTCGCTCGACTTCAGTGACGTGTTTGCCGAAGGCTTCTACTTCGACGAGATCGAGGGCGCACTGGTGATCGACCGGGGCCAGGCACGCACCGACGGGCTCATCATGAAAGGCGTGCAAGCCCGGGTGCGCCTGAAGGGTGAGGTCAATCTGGCGAGCGAGACGCAAAAACTCGAAGTCGAAGTGCGGCCCGAACTCAATGCCGGGGTTGCGTCGCTGGCCTATGCGGCGCTGGCCAATCCGGCGCTCGGCTTGACGACCTTTCTGGCGCAACTGTTGCTGCGCAGGCCACTCGAGGATATTTTCACCTACAACTATGACGTCAACGGCACCTGGGCTGATCCGCAGGTCATCGAGCGTCGAGCGCAGACGCCGGAGCGGCCGAAAAATACCTTGCAGTAAGCGCTTGGATCGCGATAGTTAGTCGCTGAGCACGTCGACAACCTCGGATTGAAACTCGCGGCGAAACAGGATGTAGATCACTACAGCCGTGCCGATGGCAAACGCGGCCGGCGAGAAGAACCAGGAGCCGGCGGCGAAGCTCAAGTAGTAGGCGCGCAAGCCGTCATTGAAGGTCTCGGCAGCCAGCCCGACCATGTTGCTGACGCGATCGATCATGGCGGCGCGAGCATCCTGCGTCTCGGGTTTCAGGTTACCATCGAGGTCACAATATTGGCGTGCATCGGGCATGGCGCCAATCAGCAACGCTACAAAGGTGTACTGCCGCATCGACCAACTAAAGCGAAAGAACGCGTAGACAAAAACGCCGATCAGAACCATCAGTTTCAGATCGAAGATCAAGGTCGAAGTTCGCGCCACGAACGGAATGTCGCGCACAAATTCGGCGGCCCGATCGCCCGAACCGAGCACCGCAAACAAGCCGCCAATAATGATGATCGTGGTGCTGGAGAAAAACGCCGGCGTCGTCGACAGACTCTGGGTGATGATGCCATCGAGCACCCGCGGATCACGAACGCTGGCTTGTTGCAGCCAAAGGTGGCGGAAATGATTGGTGGCCGTCAGCAGCGAATGGCGCGTGCCGCTTTTGCGACGCGCAAACCAGGCGTAACCGCCCCAGGCGGTGAAAAACCATAGAAGGGCGAGCCAATCGTCGGCCGGAAGTAACAGGAGAACGCGCATGTTCGGCAATGTACCAAGGGTGGTTGCAATTGCCTAACTGACGCACCTGCGCGACTCGTGATCGCGACGTGTGAGTGCCGAGGCGAATACAATGGACGAGATGAATCCTTCAGCAACAAAACCTGCACCGCAAAATGTTGAGTCGCAGAGCCCTGCACCGCAGAACTCTGTGCCCGTGCTGCGCACCAGCCTGCGCGTGGCCGGCATTCAAATGGTTTCTGCGGCGACGGTTGCCCCGAATCTGGCGAGTGCGGCCAACCTGATCGCTCGTGCTGCGGGCGAGGGCGCAGAGTTCATCGCCTTGCCCGAATATTTCTGCATTCTGGGACGCAAGGACACCGATAAGGTCGAGGTCCGCGAGCCCGATGGCGACGGACCGATCCAAGCCTTTCTGGCCGAAACTGCGCAGCGCCACAGCGTCTGGTTATTGGGCGGTACCCTTCCGCTGGTCAGCGCCAAACGAGTCAAGGTCATGAATACCAGTGCGCTGTACGGGCCTGACGGCCGACGAGTCGCCCGTTACGATAAGATTCACCTGTTCGGGCTCGACCGGGCCGGTGAGCGGTTTGACGAGTCGAATACCATCGAGGCCGGGCGCACGCCGGTCGTGGCCGACATTGAAGGCATTCGACTGGGTCTGACCGTTTGTTATGACCTGCGCTTTCCGGAGTTATACCGGGCGCTGGCACCGGTGGACTTGATATTGGTGCCGTCCGCCTTCACCTACGCCACGGGGCAGGTTCACTGGGAAACGTTGTTGCGAGCACGGGCGATCGAAAATCAGTGTTATGTGCTGGCGCCGGCCCAAGGCGGTGTTCATGAAAATGGTCGCCGTACCTGGGGTCACACGCTTTTGATCGATCCCTGGGGTGAGACCGTTGCCGTGCTCGCCGAGGGCGAAGGCATTGTCGCCGGTACGATCAGTCGCGAACGCATTACCGAAGTCCGAAAAATGTTGCCGGCGCTGACCCATCGTGTGCTTTGACCGAATGCGCTCCGCTCTTGATACTTTGAAAGAATCTGCATGAATCTGTCCGATCCGTCCATCAACCGACTCGCCATTGCCAAGGCCACCTTGCTCGATCCGGCCGGATTGACCGAAGCCGATTTGATTCGCACCTTGGGCGAAGTGTTCCAGCATAAAGTCGATTACGCCGATCTGTATTTTCAGTTCACACGCAGCGAAGGCTGGAGCCTCGAAGAGGGCATCGTCAAATCGGGCAGCTTCTCCATCGACCAGGGCGTCGGTGTGCGCGCCGTGGTCGGTGAGAAAACCGCGTTCTCTTACTCGGATGCGATCAACCGTGAGGCTCTTAGTTCGGCCGCGCGAGCGACACGCACCATTGCGCGATCCGGGGCAGGGCGCATCAAGGTCGCGAGTACAATGGGTGCTGCCGACGGGCGACTGCTCTATGGTGTGTCGGACCCGATTCTCGCCATGTCGGCGGCGACCAAGGTAGCGCTGCTCGAGAAGGTCGAGAAGCTGGCGCGGGCGCGCGATCCGCGCGTCAAACAAGTCATGGCGGGCCTCGCAGCCGAGTTTGATGTCGTGCTGGTCGCACGTTCCGACGGCGTCATGGCCGCCGACGTTCGCCCGCTGGTGCGCATGTCGGTGTCGGTCATCGCCGAGCAGAACGGCCGTCGCGAGCAAGGCTCAAGCGGCGGCGGCGGGCGCTTCGATCTGGCCTATTTCGATGACGCCATGATCGAAAAGTATGCACGCGAAGCGGTCGATGCGGCCTTGGTCAACCTGGACTCGCGCCCGGCGCCGGCCGGCGCCATGACCGTAGTGCTCGGGCCGGGCTGGCCCGGTGTGCTGTTGCATGAAGCCGTCGGTCACGGACTCGAAGGCGACTTCAACCGCAAGGGTTCATCGATTTTCGCCGGCAAGATCGGCCAACGCGTCGCCTCGAAAGGTGTCACCGTGGTCGACGACGGCACCATCGCCGATCGGCGTGGCTCGCTCAATATCGATGATGAAGGCAACACCACACAGCGCAACGTGTTGATCGAAGACGGCGTCTTGAAAGGCTACATCCAGGACTCCCTGAATGCGCGCCTGATGAAGCGGCCGGTAACCGGTAATGGCCGTCGCGAATCATTTGCTCATCTGCCCATGCCGCGCATGACCAACACCTACATGCTGAACGGCGATCGCGATCCAGGTGAAATCGTCGCATCGATCCAAAAGGGCTTGTATGCGGTCAATTTCGGCGGCGGTCAGGTCGACATTACCAATGGCAAATTTGTGTTCTCGGCCTCGGAAGCCTACTGGGTCGAGAACGGCAAGATTCAGTATCCGGTCAAGGGCGCAACCATCGTCGGCAATGGACCAGATGCACTGACGCGCGTCAGCATGATCGGTAACGACATGCGGCTCGACTCCGGGGTCGGTGTCTGCGGTAAAGATGGCCAGAGTGTCCCGGTCGGCGTCGGTCAGCCGACCTTGCGGATCGAGGGCATGACGGTCGGTGGGACTGCGTAAGCACGCGGAGGATTTGCTCCAAGGCCGGGATTCTGGGTCTTAGAGCACCACACCGACCACGGCCATTCCGAACCGATAAAACGGTGCCAGAAAAATGCTCAGCGTCTGGGTTGCCATGAGTCCCAGCACGATGAACAAGCCATAAGGCTCGAGCTTCGAGTACGGCACCGCCAGCTTCAAGGGCAACAGGCCAGTCAACATGCGACCGCCATCGAGTGGCGGCACTGGCAGCAGATTGAGTGCCATCAAGCCAATGTTCACGATCACGCCAGCCTTGGCCATTTCGAGGAAGAAGGTTTCCCGAAAACCGACCATGAACATGAGCTTGAGCGCAATGGCCCAGCCAATCGCCATCAAAAGGTTACTGCCCGGGCCGGCCGCGGCCACCCAGATCATGTCGCGCTTCGGATGGCGCAGTGAGCCGAAGTCAACCGGTACCGGCTTGGCCCAGCCAAACAGAAAGCCGCTGCTGCCCAGCGATGACACCAGCAGGATCAACGCGGGCACGATGATCGTGCCCATTGGGTCAATATGTTTGAGTGGGTTCAGCGTCACCCGGCCGGCAACGAAGGCGGTCTGATCACCGAACATGCGCGCCACGTAACCATGTGCCGCTTCGTGCAGGGTAATGGCGAAGATCACCGGCAGGGCATACACCGCAATGGTTCGAATCATCTCTTGCATGCGCTGCAGTCTAGCCCATCCGAGTCTCGTCCATCGAAGTCTAGCCGATTGTGATAACTTCAAGCGATGAACGCATTTGCGCGGCCGGTGGCCAAGTTTCTGACAGGCTCGACGCTCTCGCATGTGATCGCGGTCACCGCAGCAGGCTCGGTCGGGTTGATGTCCTTGTTCGCCGTCGATGCCATCAGTCTCTTTTACGTCGCCAAACTCGGCAAGCAGGAACTGACGGCAGCGATGGGTTTTGGCAGCACCCTGCTGTTCTTTGCCTCATCGATCAGCATCGGCTTGTCGATCGCCTCGGGTGCGCTGACCTCGAGAGCGCTCGGTCGCGGCGATCGCGACGGCGCCAAACGTATCGCCGGTGCCGCCCTGGCGATGATTTTTGTATTCATGTGTTTGCTCAGCGCGTTAATGTTTCCGTGGCTGCGCACATTGCTGGACTTGCTTGGTGCAAAAGGCGCAGCCGCCGAGGCCGCGCTGGAGTTCATGCGCATTCTGCTGCCGTCGATTCCGCTGCTTAGCGTCGGCATGTGTCTGTCATCCTTGCTGCGTGCGCTGGGCGACGCCCGGCGTGCGATGTTTGTGACGCTGCTGCCGGCGCTGTCCCTGTTGGTGCTCGATCCCTTGATGATCTTCGGTCTCGGGCTTGAGTTGCGCGGCGCCGCGATTGCCACCATCCTGGCGCGTGTATTTATTGTCAGCCTCGGCGCTTATGGTCTCCTCAAGGTACACGGCCTGTTCGCCCGCCCGTCATGGGAAAACATTCAGTCGCTGTTTCGACCGTTCCTGTCCATTGGCGGACCGGCAATTCTGACCCAGATCGCCACGCCCTTCGCAAACTCGTTCGTGACCGCATCGATGGCCCGATTCGGCGATGATGCGGTGGCCGGTTCAGCGATCATCGCGCGCGTGACGCCGCTCGCCTTCGGCGTGCTGTTCGCCATGTCCGGTGCGATCGGTCCGATCATCGGGCAAAACCTGGGCGGCCAGCGGATTGATCGGGTTCGCACCACCGTCATCGACAGTATTCGGGTGGCGCTGGTCTACTGCGTATTGGTCAGCGTGCTGCTGGCGGTATTTGCCGGACCGATTGCGCGCAGCTTCGGCGCCCGAGCCGAAGCTTATGAGGTGGTGGTTTTTTTCTGTCGATTTATTGCCGGCAGTTTTGTGTTCAGCGGCCTGTTATTCGTCGCCAATGCGGCCTTCAATAATCTGGGCTATGCGTTCTATTCAACCCTCATGAATTGGGGCCGCTCGACCCTGGGCGTCGTGCCGTTTGTGTGGCTCGGTGGCCACTGGTTTGGCCCGAGAGGAGTCGTTGCTGGTTCGGCGTTAGGTGCGCTGGTGTTTGGGCTGCTGGCGATCTGGTTGTGTTTGCGGGTGATTGCAAAATTGCCGGCCTCGCAACCGACTACGATACCGGTCGCTGAAAGTCTGTCAGCGCCTTGATACAGGGCGATGGTTCCTATCGCCTCGGGCTCACATCGCCTTGAACAAGTGCGTATAAAGCCGGCTGACCATCAAGGATTGCTGCACGCCGCGCAGCTTCAGTCGGGTATGTCCCAGTTCATCGCGGTCGGCCCGTTCAATAAAATCCAGATTGACCAAGGTGCTGCGATGAATCTGCAAAAAGCGCTCTGGGTCGAGCCTGGCCTGCAGCTCGCGTAATGACTCGCGAATCAGGCCCTCGCCGTCGGCCGTAGCGACGGTCACATACTTGTCGGCGGCTTGAAAATAATGGATCTGATCCAGCGGCACCATATGCACCGAATTGCCTCGCCCGACGCGCACATACTTCAGGGCGGGCATCGACGTCTGGTTGGCATTCGACGTACCTGGGCCGGTAAAGCCTGAACCTGAAATGCTTGAGCCTGCAATGCCTGAACTTCCGATGCCTGAACCCGCAACGCTGACCGGGCGTAGCAAAGGCGCAAGCTGATCCGCAAGTTCCTGCGCCGCGTCACCAGGCCGATCGCGCGCTTGGCTGCTTTCAGCCAGACGGCTGCGCAAGCGCTGCAGCGTAATCGCCAGCCGTTCCGTGGTGACCGGCTTGAGCAGATAGTCGATCGCGGAACGCTCAAACGCCTCGAGCGCAAATTCGCCATAGGCCGTTATGAAAACGATGAGCGGAACATTCTCGTCGGCCAGTGTGTCCTCGGCCAGAGCCTGCGCGACTTCAAGCCCACTCAAGCCCGGCATGCGAATATCGAGAAAGGCCACTTGTGGTCGTAGCGTACGAATTTGCTCGAGTGCCTTGATGCCGTTTTTGGCTTGTGCGACGATATTCAGTTCAGGCCAGGCGCTCATCAAATGCGAGGCCAGCTCTGTCATCAGTAACGGTTCATCTTCGGCGAGCAGTGCAGTCGGATTCATTTGGCAGCAGCTAATCAGCACGCAGCGGCAACAAGATACGCACCAAGGTACCGTGCGGCGCGTTCGGCTCCAGATCGAATCGCGCCCGCTTGCCGTAGAGGTTCTGCAAGCGCTCACGCAGGTGAGTATTTCCGAATCCACTGCTCGGTTTCGAATCAGTCGAATGAGCCACCTGAGTCGAGCCAAGCCCGACACCATCGTCTTCAATCCTGATCTCGATCGAGTCGCCGATCAGTCGTACTTGCACCCGAACCTTGCCGCCGTCCAGTGCCGGCTCGATACCATGCTTGATGGAGTTCTCGACCAGCGGCTGAATCAGCATCGACGGTATTGTGACGGCGGCGAGATCGGCCGGCAGGTCCAGCTCGTAGCTCAATCTTGTACCCAGTCGAATCGCAATCAGGCTCAGGTAGTCCGATACCAGATCGAATTCGCGTTGCAAACTCGACCATTCGGTTCGCGAGGCATCCAGGCTGGCCCGAAAGAAATCGATCAGTCGATCGAGCATGCTCTGCGCGGCCTTCGGATCCTGCGTGATCAGCGCCCGCAGATTCGACAAGGTGTTGAACAGCATGTGCGGTTCAATCTGGGCGCGCAGTAATCGCAACTGGGTTTCGGTCAGTTCGCGGGACACGATCTCGGCCTTTTCGCGTGCCTCGGCGGTGTGCAGACTGAACACCGCTTCGCGCTCGCGAGTCCAGAAGTAGACGATTGATGTGAACGTTGCGAACACAGAAATGATCAGCGAGACGGTGAACGTCGACGTCTCCTCGACAGCACCAGTGCGCCAATTCACGGGATGGCCACAAACCCAGGCCGCCAAGGCACGGCCGGCAAACAATCCGAACGCCATGCCGAGCATGGACAACATCGCCATGACCACCGGTCGGGGTCGCCGCTTGTTGAAGAAGAACGTACGCGGCACCAGAATACCGGCCAGAATCAGAAAGCCGATGCTGTTCGAATAAACGAAGTTCGTATACAGATCGCCCGGGGTCAGATTGAACGCGCTGAGCACCAGCGCAACCGCCGTGTTGAATACAAACGTCAGCCCCAGACCAATCTTCCAGACGCCCAGGGTATAGGCGAACGGCGCAGGCCGTTCGGAAGACTGGCTGGTCGACGCCAGCAGTTGCGCCGCACGCGAGGAGCGAAAGGCTGTCATGGGACTGCGGTTGCTCCTTAAGTTTGCGTTGAAGATCGCGCAAAATATCGCATTAAAAATCGCGTTGATCGACATCGGTTTTGCTTACGCTCAGGCTGGCAGGAACAATCCATGCAAACCCGGCGCAAGGCCGCGCGGCAAGACTGCCTGGGAAATCGGACCAGCGACAATTTCCTGGGCGTCAAACACACTCAGTAGTGTACGTTGATCGGTCCATCGATAGGAAGTGCCGATCACCCAACCCACTCCGGCCTGACCTCGAGGCTTGGGCACAAACAGGTGTTCGTCAGCCAGAATTTTGGCGCCGTAGTCGTAGGAATGCAGCGATTGCGATTGCCGATTGATGCCGACCAACGTGTTGACGCCAAACGTGCCCGCTGGCATCGAGTTCGAATGGCGCAAGGCAATCAGATGATCCGTTCGCTGGCCGATGAAACGCTTGTCGAACGAAGGAAAGTCGTAATTGCCCTGCGCCAGCGGCTCGACCTTGACCTTGCCCCGGTTCAGATCGACCACCAGTTCCACCGGCCCGTCGTCGAGGGTCGAAAACGGTTTCATCGGTTCGGCTTGCATGCTTGAATACATGGCGTCCATCAGGCCCTTGAAATTGCCGATGCGCATGACCTGCACCCGCAGACTGTCGCCGTCTTCCCAGGCGTTGCCCAAATGAAATTGGGCCATCGCCGGAAACTCGGCGCGATGACGAACCGTCAAGGTGTTCTTGTCGATGACCAACACGACGCTGGCTTGTGTGGCATCCCAGCGATAGCCTTCGAGCATGCTGTTCGCGCCGCCGCGTGGCTTTGAATACAACGGCATCAACACAAAGACCAGGTAGCGCTCGGTAATGGCGAAGTCATGCACCATATCCGCGTTCGGTGCGTCGATGAGCTTGACCTCGGCGAGTTTGCCGCTGCGCTCAAGTTTGTAGAGCACCAGCTTGCCGCTGCCGGCCATGTAGCCGAAACTCCAGATCGTGCCGTCACGATCAACGCGTGGATGGGCGCTGAACGGCATACCGTCGGTGTCCTCGGAAAACACTTTGCGACCACGTGTCTGAAGGGTCTTGGGGTCAATCCGATAAGGGGCGCCACCCTCCCAGAGCGCGAGCAGTTCCTGGTCAGTGGCCAGCAAGGAAATGTTCGCCACGTTCTGGTCGTCAGGCTTGCCGATCGGCCGGGCATCAGCAAACGAAGTGCCGAAACCGTTCCACAAGTATCGATTGGCCCTCTGTTCGGCTTCAAAGCGCGTGGTCCGAATCGAACGGGCTTGATGCGTGAGGCTTTTGCCGTCCAACTGAAAAGCGTGAACCATGCCGTCGCCGTCAAACCAGTGCCGATAGCGAGTATCGCCCCGCTGCATGAGCGCCGGGCCGTTGCGATACAGCGTGCCGCGCAATCCGGCCGGCAGCGCATGGTCGAATTTCACGCTGACCGGCGCGTAATCGGTTTGCACGGCCAGAAACGCGTCCCGCCAGGCGTTCAGAGCCTTCGCGGGTTGGGTGCTGGCGACGCCGTCAACAGCACGGCTACTGCCGCTCGCGGTGGCAGCGCCGCTGGCCGTGCGCGCCCAACTGGCGATCGGAGCGAGGCCAGCCAAAGTGGCCGAACCCGACTTCAGCAGACCCCGGCGATTATTTGAATGATTCATGATGACTGTTTCCTCGTGAGTTAATTGTTCAGGTTGATGTCCAGCTTGCCGCCGGCGGCAGGAACAGCGAACTTGACGTCGTCCCAAGTCGGCGGGCCCATCAAGGATTTGGTCAGGTTCGAAAATCCGTAGCCTTCCTTGGGAATGCCCAACAGATTCGTGTCGAGCTTGCCGTTGCCGTTGCTGTCGTGGAAGATCGCGATGGCATATTCGCCGGGCACCAGATTGCTGAAGCGCAGGCTCATTTGGCCGGCGGTCGCCGCCAATTGTTGCTGTTGCACGGCTACGTTGCGGAAGTTCGCGGCCGAGTCGTAAATCGCCACCATCAGGCTGCCCTGCGCCGAGGCAACTGGCCCGATGTTCAGATCGAGGTCGGCGGCTTGGGCGCTCGCGACCCCTGCGATCAGGCTGGTCGTTATCGCCAGACCCTGAACGAACTGCCGCAGACGCTGGGGCAGAAAGGCTGAAGCGTTGCTCGAGGCGCGGCTGGTTTTGTTGGTGGTGTTCATTCCGGTTACTCCAGGGTAGGGGTTGGGGTGATTAGGGGTTGGGCTGACTGAAAGTTAGGATGACAGGACGAAGCTTCTCGTTTTTCAGCATTGGCAGGTAATCGGTGCGACGAGCCGGGAATTCCCAGCGCGAAACGTCGCTTGTTGATCGCCAGTCGTTCAAGCGTTTTCGAGTCATATGGTCCAAACCGTCTTTTCCGGCACGCCATCCGTTGTTCACGCCCCGAAAACTAGGGTTGCCGAGCGCCAAATCGTTGACGCACCGCCCTTGGTAATTTGCCAACCTCAGGCTGGCGACTTAAACTAAGCTCATGTCGAACGTATCTCGCTTCTATTTCTTTAGCTTTTATGGCTTTTCCGCCACCGGTGGAATGAGTCGGGGACCCGTTTAGCGCAAAACGCAGTACGCTCCGAATCAAACCGCCGGCTCAGTCCGGCGGTTTTTGTTTTTCTAAAATGAGAATTTAGCCATGCCCTCTAAAACTGACGATCTGCGAATCAATGAAATTCGCGAACTGGCGCCGCCCGCGCACCTGTTGCGCGAGTTCCCGGTCGGCGAGCAGGCCGCGCAGGTCACCGCCGATTCGCGCCAGGCGATTCACCGGATCTTGCACAATATGGACGACCGTTTGCTGGTCATCATTGGCCCGTGCTCGATTCATGACCCGAAGGCCGCGCTCGACTATGCGCGCCGGCTACGCGAACAACGCCAGCGTCTGGCCGGCGATCTCGAGATCGTGATGCGCGTCTATTTCGAAAAGCCACGCACCACGGTAGGCTGGAAAGGACTCATCAACGATCCGCAGTTGGACAACAGTTTTGATATCAATCGCGGTCTGCGGACCGCCCGCGAGTTGCTGGTCAGCATCAACGAGCTGGGGCTGCCGGCCGGCACCGAGTTTCTCGATGTGATTACGCCGCAATACCTGGCCGATCTGATCGCCTGGGGCGCGATTGGCGCGCGCACCACCGAGTCTCAGGTCCATCGCGAACTGGCGTCGGCGCTGTCCTGCCCGGTCGGATTCAAGAACGGTACCGACGGCAATCTGCGGATCGCACTCGATGCGATCAAGGCAGCGTCGCATCCACACCACTTTCTGTCGGTGACCAAGGGCGGCGTGTCGGCGATTGTGTCTAGCCGCGGCAATGAGGACTGTCACATCATTCTGCGCGGCGGCAAGTTACCAAATTTCGATTCAGCCAGTGTCGACAACGCCTGCAAGGAGGCCGCTCAGGCCGCGCTCGCTTGCCGGCTGATGATCGACTGCAGCCATGGCAACAGTCAGAAAAAGCCCGAAAATCAGATACCGGTCGCACGCAACATCGCCGAGCAACTGGCCGCTGGTGATGACCGGATTTTCGGCGTCATGGTCGAGAGCCACCTGGTGGCGGGCCGACAAGACCTGGTTGACGGTCAAACCCTGACCTACGGACAAAGTGTGACCGATGGTTGTATCGGTTGGGAAGACAGCGTCGACGTGCTCAATGCATTGGCACACGGAGTGCAGAAACGTCGTCAGGTGGCGGCGACCCAGTAGTGCCGATCCGCGCTCAAACGGATGCCGACCAGGACGATTTCACTGCCTCTGGTCGGAAACACTGTTACCCATTGCCAACGCAGCCGCTGCAGGGCTCCGGATGCGACAAAGTTCCGTGCTATAACTCGAGGCAATCCCCCAGAGGAGTTGATTAATGGACGTTGTCAAGAGCGTCGCTGTTCCAGCAACCGAGACGAATATGGAAAGTGTAAGCACCGCCACGCGCACGGGTACTCACAAGCCCACACCGCATGAACGCCTGCTTGCATTAGGCCTGAAGCCGATTGGTCGAGCCAGCGAATATGCGGATGAAATTCATGGATTGATGTCGAAGACCCCGTTGTTCTCGGGCCTGGACATTGATGAAACCCGCAAGCTCGGGGCCTTCATGTATGTGTACGAATCGCCACCGGGGGTGACTATCATCTCCGAAGGCGAGTCGGGTGATTTCATGATGCTGCTAATCAACGGCATGGTTGATGTGTTACGTCGCAATCGCTACAACTATCCGTCGCGAATTGCAGTGGCGCACGCCGGTCATGCGCTGGGTGAGATGTCGATGTTCGACGGTGAGCCCAGGTTTGCCTCGTGTGTGACGCTGGAGCACAGCCGTATTGCCGTGCTGACTCGTGACGCCATGATGCTGGTGCTGACCGACGAGCCGAAGCTCGGCAACAAGATTCTCCTGAAACTGGTGCAATTGCTCTCCGAGCGGCTGCGTCAGACCAGCGCCAAGCTGGTGTCCTACCTCGAAGCTGCACGCGAAGCTTAAGACGCTTCGATAGGGCAGCGCGAGCTGCCCACAGCGGAAACGGCCCTTCGTTGAGATTGGCCGTTTTTTTATTCCGCGCCCTTTTGCCGCGTATCTATCCCGGCTTCACGAACCCCATCAGCACGTTATCCGACGGATCGTCCATCTGCTGCATGAACAGCCCCGTGTCACGTAAGCCGCGCGCTTCCAGATACGTGGTCCAGTAGGAGATCGGTGCGAAGTTTCGGTGTTCGCTCAGGTTCTCTTCCCAGCTCAGCCCGTCACCGGCATTGCTGACGGTATGCGCCAATGAAACGAAGGTGCGCTGTGCCACGGTCGGAACGTCATGATCGCGAAGAACGAAATAACCGCCCGGGCGAATCAGCCGAATCACCGAGTTCATGAAGCTGTCGAGTTGCGCCGGTGGGCAATGGTGCAAGCCGATAAAACAGGTGATCAGATCAAGGCTTTCATGGTGCAACTTCGGCGACGCTAAAGGCTGGTAGTCGTCCAGCGAAATATGGTTACCCGAACTCCACAAACGGCCGCGCTCGAGCATGGCCGCAAGCGAGTACGACGGTGGCTTCTCATTGACGTCAAAGGTGTGGCCGAGGATTCGCAGCCGCTTCGACAAGGCGCTCAAGTAGCGGCCGTTACTGCCAATTTCCATGTACCCGTTGATGGTCCGGCGGCTACCCAGCAGCCCCAGCGTCTGCAAGGCCAGTTCTTCCTTGTGTTTGGCGAACCCGGGCCAGGAGTGCCACCACTGCCGCAGGCTCGGGCGAATGCCCGGCAACTCGCGAACCAGATTTCGGTAGACCGCTTCGTCGCTGTCATGCTTGCCGATCAATTGTTTGATTAGCGCATGAAAGCGCTCTTCCGGATATTGCTGATAGACATTTTGCAGAAAGCGATAGAAGCCATCGTGCCGGGCCGGCTCGTCAAAGACCGCGCGAAACTCGGATTCAGCTTCCGACGCGTCAAGTAAAGACTCATCTGGGACAAATTGCTCGATAGCGTCGCTCTCGAGGACCGGTGCAGCCAGCAGCTCGAGTTCGCCCTGTGCGCTGGGTAGCAGCGCCGGATCGTAATAGTGAGTCCAGAGTGCATTGCGAAAGCGATACGCCGGATCCAGACGCGCCTTCAAGGCGAACAATTCAAGCGCGCGTGGGTAGGCGGCCATGAATTGCTTGGGCGTCGCCAGAATGTCATACGGCAGAAAGTGCGCGCCGCCGACCGCGATGGCGGCGTCAATCAACTCACGGGTCCAGACTACAGTTTGGGTGACTTGCGCGGCGATTTTCCGATGCCGATGATGCAACATCACGCACAAGGTTTCGCCGCGCGCCCAAGCGAGTAGGGAACCCGGATCGGCCTCGGCCTGTCGCACGGTAATGTCGACCGTGCTGACCTTGTGCCGCTTCAAAGTGAGTGCGACTTGCTCGATAAAGCGCTCGAAGGCGGCCAGCGGAATCATGTATTCCTGCAAGGTGCCAGTGCCTAATGTTTTCGCGTTCGGCATCAACTCGCCAACGTCGTAGCTAGTCTGAAAATTTCGGTAATGAACCATCGGACGAAGATCGGCGATCGGTCCGGTAATGTAGTCGCGTTGAATTCGCGATAGCAGGTTGTCGTTGATGGCGCTGCCCAAAGTGCCGCTGATCGAGTAGCCCTCGCCGGGCAACTGCAGCCGCCCAGGTTCGCTAACCGAGTCGTTGCTATCGAACCAGGTTACCGAGCGCACCTTCTTGAAGTTGCGCCCGTACAGCTCGGCATGATGCAGCACGGCCTTTTGAGTCGCTAACGATTTGAGTCGGAACTGATCGGCATAGTCGGCGAGCTTCATGCGCGACACTTGTCGGCGAATCGCACGATTGCGGGTCAACTCGAGCTCGGCTTCGACAATGACGCCCAACGCGCCGTAGCCGCCTATGGCGCCGTAAAAGATCTCGGCATTCTGCTCTGGGCTGGCGTCGATGAGGGCGCCATCGGCCATGACGATTCGAATCGCCCGAACCGAATCAATCAGCGGCCCTTGCGCCATACAGGCACCATGCGCATTGACGCTCAAGGAGCCACCAACTGTGAAGTTGCCGTAAGTCTGCGGGATCCGTACCGCCAGATCATGTGCATCGATGAAGCGAGTCAAGTCGCGCCAGCGAATCCCGGCCTGCACGCGAACGGTATTTTTGAGCGGCGAAAACCAGACCACTTCGTTCAACAGTCGCAAGTCCAGATGCAAGCTGTCGGCGCTGGCGATGTGGCCGCCCATGCTGTAACGGCCGCCGCCGATCGAGATCGGTCCATCGCTGCGCGCAATAGCCTCAGAGACGGCTTCGACGCTTTCCGGCGTAATGATGGCCCAGACGGTCACAGCATGCATGCCGCTTACGTCGTTGACCGAATTGATTTGACGTACTTTGGCAGATTCCATCGCAAGATCGTACCGAAGGAGCAGCCGGTTGATCTGCGTTCAGGCAAGTCGACGGTGAGGCTCGTCCGATGACTGGTGCGTCCGGGGGGTGCCGGATTCGGTAAAAACGACGATGGCGAGTGAAACACCGGACGGTAACTAGCGAAGTTGACAATGCTCCTGGACTATCGCGATAGTCTGTCGTTTAGAGCGACGTCGCCCGCTAATGGTCGCAATTCACTAATCAATGTTTCAGGTGCAATATCTTGATCGTTCGGCCAAGTGACCGCGCCCAATAAAATCCCGACTTGATTGAAATAGTTCACCTCGCGCAATTCGCGAAAGACGCCGCGATCCAAATACGGTTTTAGATCAAATATGCCTGAACGACCGTCCTCAATCTCGACATAGATTCGATAATTCGACAATGGCTTTACAAGCTTCACGTCCCAGTACATAGCTACCTCACAGCGGAAGGATTTTGTAGGGTATCTCACCAGCAATCGACAGCTCCCAGTCGGCCTTCAGCTCGATTTGTGATGGCGATTATCGAGAAGATACATTCGAATAATGATGCCGTAAAACATCGAAATAATGGGCATTTGCCAAACTTTCGAAAACTGAGGTTCTAACCATCTTCCTGAAAATGACAATTGGCTTGCGAGATTATTGCATTACGAAGGCTAGCTTGCCACGATGGCAGTGTTTGCCCGCAGTCACTGAAATGACGCCGTGCAAGGAATCGTGATACAAGACGTGAAACCAGTTCCGCCGAAGTCTTCTACGTCTTTACGCATTGAGGCCGGCGGTTTGTTGGTTCAAGTCGTAAAGTGATATTTACCAGACGTATGTGAGCGTTGTCTTGAAGGTCAATCGCGGTACGTCGACATAACCTGGATTCTGGTACAAACCAAATTTGCAGGTTCCGGACATTTTCTGTCGCGGAACAGGAGAACAGTTTGGAGCGATCATTTGCCACCGAAATCGAGGCGCTCAAGTTGGGCGCTGGCGAAACATTCCAGGGTGAAGGAATACTCGCCGTAACCAAAGCATTGTTGCAAAGCGGCGTGTCCTATGTCGGCGGCTATCAGGGCGCGCCGGTGTCGCATCTGCTCGATGTCATGGTGCAAGCCGAGGACTACATGGCCAGTCTCGGCGTCCACGTCGAGGCCTGCACCAACGAAGCCGCAGCGGCAGCGTTGTTGGCCGCGTCGATCAACTATCCGGCGCGCGGCGCCGTCACCTGGAAGTCGATCGTCGGCACCAATGTCGCGGCCGACGGCCTGTCGAATCTGGCCTCGGCAGGTGTGGTCGGCGGCGCGATGATCATCGTCGGCGAAGATTACGGCGAAGGCGCTTCGGTCATTCAGGAGCGTACGCACTCGTTTGCGATGAAGTCGTCGCTCTGGCTGCTCGATCCGCGCCCGAATCTGCCGACCATCGTGAACATGGTCGAGCACGGCTTCGCGCTCTCCGAGGCCTCGAACACGCCAGTCATGATGGAGTTGCGTATCCGCGCCTGTCATGTGCGCGGCGCGTTTAGCTGCAAGGACAACATTGCGCCGGCGGTGTCGACGCGCAACCGGCTCAGCGGGCCGCCGGTGTTCAATTACGATCGCCTCGCGCACCCACCGGCTACCTTCAGGCAGGAAAAACTCAAGAACGAAGTGCGCAGGCCAGCGGCGCAGGCATACATCCTGGCGCATCGGTTGAACGAGGTTTTTGGCGATGACCAGAGCATTGCTGATCTGAACGCCGCCGCTCCGATCGGCCTCATCGTGCAAGGCGGCCTCTACAACAATTTAATCCGGGCCTTGCAGGGCTTTGGCCTCGCCGATTCAATTGGCCGCTCGATGCTGCCCATGCTCTGCCTGAACGTCGTCTATCCGCTGGTACCCGAACAGATACGCGAGTTCTGCGTCGGCAAGGGTGCTGTGCTGGTGTTTGAAGAAGGCCAACCGGAGTTTCTCGAGCAGGAGATGCAGACGATCCTTCGACGCGGCGAGCTGAACACGCCGCTCTACGGCAAGGACATGCTCGAGATGGCCGGCGAGTACACCACCGAACTCATGAGCGCAGGCCTGATGAAGTTTCTCACCAAGGTCGGAGGCTTCGAGGCCGCGGTGGCGCGGGTCCGGGCCGCCGCCGAGTCGCTGGCGAATGTACGTCAGAAGGCAGCCATTCACCTGGGCAAACATGTACCGCCGCGGCCGCCGACATTTTGCGTGGGTTGCCCGGAACGACCGGTATTTTCAGCGCTGAAAATGGCGCAGCAGGACCTTGGCGCGATGCATGTGTCGGCCGATATCGGCTGCCATGCCTTCGGTACCTTCGAGCCATTCTCGATGGGCAATTCGATCCTCGGGTACGGCATGAGTCTGGCCAGCGCAGCGGGTGTGACTCCGCTCTCGAATGCGCGGCCGATCGCGATCATGGGCGATGGCGGGTTCTGGCATAACGGTTTGCTCTCCGGCGTTGCCTCGCATTTGATGAATCGCGGCGATGGCGTGCTCATGATCATGAAGAACGGCTACACCTCGGCCACCGGTACGCAGGAGCTGATTTCGTCCCCGCTGGGCGAAGTCAAGCGAATCGCCGGCGCGGCCAGTGCGACTCACTCGGAGCTGACCATCGAGAACACGCTCAAAGGCATGGGTGTGCAATGGATGAAGACTGTGCACACCTACAAGGTCGGCGAGATGAAGGCGACCCTCACCGACGCGCTGAGCACCCAGACGCCCGGCCTGAAGGTCATCATCGCCGAAGGCGAATGCCAGCTCGAGCGACAACGCCGCGTCCAACCGATGAACGCGCAGGCGCTGTCGCGCGGTGAACGCGTCGTGCGGGTGCGCTACGGCATCGATGAAGACGTCTGTACCGGTGATCACTCCTGCATCCGGATTTCCGGTTGTCCGTCGTTGACGATCAAGGACCCGAGTGATCCTCTGAAGGTCGATCCGGTGGCGACCATCAATCAGCAATGTGTCGGATGCGGCCTGTGCGGCGAGAATGCGCACGCCGCCACGCTGTGCCCCAGTTTTTATCGGGTAGAAGTGATCCAGAACCCAACCGCCTGGGACAAGTTCAAGGATCGCATTCGTCGTTGGGCGCAGGGCTTGTCATGACGCCCGTCAAAGTGTTGATACTGGCCCTGGGCGGTGAGGGCGGTGCGGTCATGGCCGATTGGCTGGTCGACGCGCTGCTCGAAGCGGGTTACCCGGTTCAAGCGACCTCAGTGCCCGGTGTCGCGCAACGAACTGGCGCGACTTCGTACTACATTGAGTTTTTGCCGATTCAACGCGAACGGTTGAACGGTGCGGAGCCGGTTTTTTGCCTTTCGCCAACCGCCGGCCTGATCGACGTTCTGGTGTCCTCGGAGCTGCTTGAAACTGGCCGGGCCATCGAGCGCGGCTTGGTCAGCCCGGATACGACGACGCTGATTTCCTCGACCAGCCGCTTTCTCACGGTCCTTGAGAAAATGCAGATGGCCGATGGCCGATTCGAAGCCGAGCGTATCGTCAACGCCGCGCGCGCCATGAGCATGACGCACGCCCTGTTCGATATGGCGCAAGCCACCGCCGAGGCCGAGACCATCATTTCGTCAGTCATGTTCGGCGCCCTGGCAGCCAGCAATCGACTGCCGCTGACACGAGCGCAATGTGAGGCCGTCGTCGGTGCCGCCGGGCGTGCATCGCAGGCGAGCCTGCGCGGGTTCGCGTTGGGGTTTGATATTTGTGAAGGGCTGCTGAGTGGTGAGGGTCGCTCAAGTGGTGACGGTCGTCTGATCAGTAAAGATCTTCTGACCTCGGTACTTGACGTCAATCTGCCTGCCAGCGTTGCACAAATCGCAGCGCTAGGTGTGGCGCGATTGATCGACTATCAGGACAAAGCCTATGCGCGCAGCTATGTTCAAAAGGTAGAACGTTTCGTAGCGGCCGAAGGTTTGGCAAACACCCAAACCGACTATGCTGCCAGCCGAACTGCAGCTCGATTCCTGGCGCTCTGGATGGCTTACGAGGATGTGATTCGGGTCGCCGACCTGAAGTCAAGAGCGAGCCGATTCACGCGCATTCGCGATGAGTTCGGTGCCAGTACGAGTGAGCCAGTGGTGATCCGCGACTTCCTCAAGCCCGGCGTCGAAGAGGTCGCGGCTATTTTGCCGGCCGCGCTGGCCAAGCGCTTGCTGGCCTGGGCCGAGCGGCGCGGCATGAAGACCTTCTCGGACGGCCTGCGCTTGCAGACCAGCTCGATCGCCGGACTGGCAATGATGCGAAGCCTGGCAGCACTGCGCCGATGGCGCCGAAAATCGTCGCGGTTCGTTGACGAACAACAACTGATTGAACGTTGGTCACATTCGCTGTTGACCGCGCTGTCGTTGAGCGCTCCATTGGCGCGCGAAATCGCCGAGTGCCCGCGCCTGATCAAGGGCTACAGTGACACGTTCGCGCGCGGCAAGCGAAGTTTTGTAGAAATATTGGAGAACTTGATTGAGCCGGCCTTGGGTGCTGCGTTTGCGACCGCAACAGTGAATTCGCCAAGCACCACGTCAAGTTCGCCAAACTTGGACAGCCGGTGGGCGGCGTTGGCGAACAGCATCAAACGTGCCCGCGAGGCGGCACTCGAGGATCCTGCGGGACGCGCATTAGCGGTGGCGCTTGGCCTGCCTTCTCCGGAACCGAAGGTACAGCCCATAAGGTTCATGCCAATGAAGCGGCGAATTGGTTAAACGGCTTTGACCTTGGCACGTGTACGCGGCGCGCGACCCTCAGTGCCACTGATACCTTCGATCAGTCGACCCGAGACGTATTTGTGCAAGATGCTGGCCATCAGGGTTTGGTAAGGTAATCCTTCCTGCGCGGCTTTGGCTTGCAGGCCTTCAAGGTCCATCGCGGAGATTCGAATGTTTACTCGCCGATTCTTGCGCAGCGCGTCGGACGCCCACTCGCGATAACGCTCGTTGTCTTTCTTTTGGGTCTTGACGGGCTGCCACTCGCCATTTTCAAATGATGACAGCAGCTCCTTTTCATTTAATTTATCCTTAGTCATTGTTTGGCTCATTCAAATACTGTTTCGTCGCCTTACGGCTAGGCATTATCGTCTTGAGAAATATGTCGTGCTCGGACTCGACAAAAGGAACCAAATAAGCGTAATCCCGAAATCCGACCACCCAGATTTTCTGACTTGCGTACCGCTGCTTGTTCGGATGTTCAAGTGTCATCAAAAGTCCTCCCTGCCCGATCGCCGACAATATCTCTTCAAAGGAGATTCCACGCTGCCGCATCAAATCGATGTTCTTGTCTGGATTCCATAGAATTGGTTTTTCCACGCTCATTGAAAGATTATATCGATCGTGTGCCTTTTGTGCTCAAATTTGGGCCCAAATGGATATACTTGCCCTCAAAATCAAAGTCACGCCAATGAAGAAACTTGATCCGTACGAGATGGAAATACTGGCTGCATTCGAAGCGGGGAAGCTTAAATCGGTAGCAACTCGATCCGAGCTTGCGAGAATTAAGGCTGCTGCGCGTGCGACCGAAATAAAGTCCGAACCCGGTCGAGGCAAGTCGATCGACAAGGCGAGTAACGGATCGATCAAGATTGCAGTATTCCCGGCGCAGCAGCTCGGCAAAGCACCTGATCATTACGATAGGGTGCAAAAAGGCATTGCCGAGATCGCCTACATTTCAACCGGTTATCAGGCTGGCAAATACGCCCGGCGCACGCAACCATGGGCGCCTGGATGACTTCACTCGGTGCTACCACCGTCCAGATGTCGGCGCCCGAGTCACGCGAAGCGCTCGAGCGCGGCGTGGCCGATGCGATTACCTTTCCCTGGGGATCGTTGTTCGGCTTCAAGATCGACGGCATCACCAAGTTCCATATCGACGCACCGATGTACGTCGCGACGTTTGCCACGGTCATCAACACCGACAAGTAAAACGCGTTGTCGGTAGCGCAAAAGAAAGTCATCGACGATCACTGCACCAACGAGTGGGCTGGCAAGACCGGCACCGATTGGGCAAAATGGGAAGACGAAGGCCGTCAAAAAATCATGGCAGCCGGGTCTGGCCATACGGTCGTTACTCTGACAGCCCCCGAGCTGGACGCCTGGAAGAAGTCGTCGGAGCCGGTCTACAAAAAATATGCCGATGACGTGAAGGCGGCTGGTTATGACGCCGAGAAGGTGCTGGGCGATCTGCGCAAAACATTGACGAAATTCGACGCGCTGGCGAAGTAGGGCGCAGCCTGAGGTGCTGGCCAAATCCGTCGACTGGATCGAGCGTACCGCCGGCTTCTTTTTGCTGGCGGTCGCCTCGCTGACTTTTGTCATGGTCATCCTGCGCAAATTCTTCGACACTGGCATTCCCGATGGGTACGACTTCTCCCGATTGCTGCAAGCCATGGCGATCCTCTGGGGGATTGCCTGCGCAAGCTATTGCGGTGCGCAGATCGTGGTCGATCTGGTCTGGGACCTGTCGTCACCCAAGAACAAGAAGCGCATCGACTTTCTGGGAAACCTCGGCTTGCTGCTGTTCATGCTGGCGTTCGCCGCTCTAGCTACACAAGCAGCCGTCGAGATGCGCGGCAACAATCTTTTAACCTCGGATCTTCGAATCCCGCAATGGGGGTTCTACTTCGTCGGCGCGTTGGGCATCTCCGGCGTCGTCGGCTATGGCCTGTACAGCGGCTGGGGGCCGGGTTTTGCGGCCGGTACGATTGCGGCGGGCGGGACCATCGGCATCATGATCCCGCCCTCGGTGATTTTCACGCTGTACGGCATCATGACCGAAACCAATATCGCCAAGCTGCTTTTTGCGGGCGTATTACCTGGCCTGCTGGCGATTTTCATGTACTCGGTGACCATTCAGATTATCGGCCTCTGGCGCCCCGACTGGATGCCACGCGCCGCACCTTAAGCGTGCAGCAAATCTCCGAAAGCCTGGTCGAGGCGCTCAAAGTCGTCGCTGCGATTTTTGGTGGTGGTCATCGGTGCCTTCCTGTTTGGCTACTTCCTGACCATCACCCAGACCACACAAGCACTGGTCACCTGGGGGCAGTTTGCCGATCGGCCCCTACGGAGTGCTGGCGCTGATTCTCGTCGGCTACTTCATCCTCGGCGCCCTCATGGACGAGCTCGCGATGATCCTGCTGACCGTGCCGATCGTGTTTCCAGTCATGATGCAACTCGGCTTCGACCCGATCTGGTTCGGCGTGATCATTGTGATGGCGGTGACCTTGGGCATGATCTGCCCGCCGGTCGGCATCAACGTGTTCGTCATCAACTCGATTGCGCCCGACATCAGTTTGCCGAGCATCTACCCCGGCGTCATGCCGTTCATTGCGAGCGATTTGATCCGGTTGGTGATCCTGGTCGTGTTTCCGTCGATTTCACTGTTCCTGCCGAAGGCGATGGATCAGCCAATCGGGACGGTAGTTCGTGGAATTTTCGGGTTTTAGGACGGTGCCCCTCGGGCATCTCAAGTCAAACCGAGAGCCGGATGACCGCGATCAGCAAGCCAGCCAGGGCGACCAAGGATCCGATCATCCACTTGATAATTTCAGTTTTTGAATCGGCAATTGCTAGACGAGTTGCATTGATATCGGCGCGCAGACTTAGCTCTACCTGGGAAATACGTTCGTTGGTTTGATTGATCTCCTGCGTGATCTTGAGTTCCAATTCCGAAAGATCCCGCTTGGTCGCCAAGACTTGGGCGAGCAA
This sequence comes from Burkholderiales bacterium, assembly GCA_031363055.1. Taxonomy (GTDB): domain Bacteria; phylum Pseudomonadota; class Gammaproteobacteria; order Burkholderiales; family Burkholderiaceae_E; genus JANLTP01. The sequence goes on from JANLTP010000218.1 coordinate 37,429, forward strand.
CGAATAGCGTTCGTCAATACCGCGCTCGAACAGCTCCGCCAGCGAATAAGCACGTTCGCGCGAGATGCCAATTGACATCAACGCGTCGATCAAATTGATACTGAAGTTGCCCATAGAGCTATCGTATCAGCGCTCAAAACACCAGCGCACAAAACCAGATCAAAACCGCCGCGCTGATCGCGCAAAACACGGCCGCGCTGCCCAGGTCCTTGGCCCGTCCGAGCATGGGGTTCTGCTCAACGCTGATCGCATCGGCCAGCGCCTCGATCGCCGAATTCAACAACTCAACGATCCAGACGAGAATGATGCTGAAAATCATCAGACCGATATGCATTGGCGATTTGCCGAACCACAAGGCAACACCGATCAGCGGCACGCCAATCGCGAGTTCCTGGCGAAACGCAGCTTCGTGGGTGAGCGCTGCCTTGAATCCGTTGATCGAATAACGCGTCGCGGCCAGCACTCTTGCGATGCCGCCTTTGCTCTTGAAGCTGGAGTGGTCGGTTGTCATTTGTCCTGGTAGCTCAGAATAGGGTGAATAAGCAGCATCATTAAAGTAGCACCAAAATTTGACATACATACAGAAATCTGTAAATATTATTCCGAAATGAAGACTACGCTGAACATACATGACAATTTACTCGCGGAAGCGAAAGTGCTGGCCGCGCGCCAGAAACTGACGCTCACTCGGTTGATCGAGGAAGGCTTGCGCATGCGGTTGCGAAAGGCGGACTCTTCACCGATGACCAGACGCCGGGCAATGCCGGTGTTCGACGGAAAATCTGGCCTTGCCAAGGGACTGAACGGTTTGAGTACGCGCGAAATGTTCGATGCGGCGGAAGATGCTGCCGGACATTAATGTTTTGGTCGCTGCACATCGCGCTGATCATCCGCAACATGAGCCAGCCGCTTTTTGGCTAAACCAGACCTTGAAAGGAGCGGACAAGGGGGAGGCCTTGCTGGTACCCATGAGCGTCATCAGCGGTTTCTTGCGTTTGGTGACCAATGTCAGGATTTTTCCCATGCCGACGTCGAGCGTGCGCGCGGTTGACTTTATCGATTGGCTGTTGGACGCTGCACCAGCAAAGCTTTTGGAAGAAGTTTCAGAGTGGACTGTTCTTCGCAGCCTCATGTTGAATAACAAACTCGCCGCCAATCAGGTGCCCGATGCGCATCTGGCAGCTATCGCGATCAGTCTGAGCGAGCCGTTTGTGACCTTCGACAAAGGATTTCGGCGGCTCCTGCCAAGATCTTTACTGGTATTGTTGCCAGCCGTCAAATCGCCCCCATGAACCGGGTCGTCGCCTCAAGGATTTTCGATCAGCGGCCGAAATAGTTCGGTAACTGAAATCTCCAAGCCCTGGCAGGCTCGCGCACGCGCAATGTCGCCAAGACCGTGTCGTTGCCTCGACGGGTAGGACTCAATGCAGCGATCCGATATACCGATAATCCAGAACTCGGTAATACCGGCTGCGTGATAAAGCGGCGACTTGAGCGTTCGGTCGAATCGCAGGCTCGAATCGGCGACTTCAACGAGCAGCAGGACGTCGTCGACAGTGGCCGTCGCGTGAATATAGTCGTCATCGCGATGCTTGAGCACAACCAGGTCAGGTTGCGGCAACGAGGACAGGGAAATCTTGACTGGATTCTGTACTTGAACCAGGTATCCCTCGCCTATGCTGCGGCGAATCAGTCGATCGATTCGAGTCAATATGCCTGAATGATGCGAGCCAATGGGTGGCATGGCGTAGATCTCTCCGTCCAGCAGTTCCACGCGTTCCTCAGGCCCAAAGATGCCCGCCTCGTCCATACGAAAAAACTCTTCGACGGAGATCGGGCGGCGGCTTGGGTGAAGAACGGCGTTCATGGGAAGACCATTGGAGCAGTCCGAACATCGGAGATCAATTGTGCCGTTAGTCTAGGTCGGAAGCCGCGATTTGTGAATGGGCTTGAGATGGCCGTTCGATATCAGCTGGGGGTTCGTTATCATTGGCAGCTTTTAATGCAGTCAGCCGCCTGGATAACACTGACAAACGAACGGAACTGCGAGAATCGTCAACGATGCAGAATAATCAACCAGACTTCGGTGCTCCCAACGAATGGAGCCTGCTGCTCGAGTTTGCCGCGCGCCAGGTGCTGAACGGTGTGAGCCGAGCGGATTTCATTGCTAAATTTCGTCGGGTTGCGCCGATGTTCGCGCCGTCCCTGTTCGCGGCCGGTGCCGGTGCGGTGAACCGACATTCCGTTGAGCAATTCGCCGGTGCGATGGGCTTCGGCCTGTGGTCGGCATTGCCGCAACCAACCCAGGGCTGGCGACGAGCACCCGGCGCATTGCCGGGCCGCAACGATGCCTGTTATTGCGGTTCAGGGGACAAGTTCAAACGCTGCTGCCAGTCGATGATTCCGCCGACGAATTTGTTCGAGCAATTCAACTTGCTTCGACACGTCCTCGACGTACTGCCCGCGAACCAGTTCAAGGACATCGCCTACCAAGCACTTGACCCGCTCGCCATTGCCGATACCGCTTCGCAATGGATTGGCGAAAACGAACACAGTCGCGCCGAACGGCTGTTGGCGCCGATGTTCGATACGGCCCATGCCTATTCGGCGAGACTCGACGGCCGGCACGAACCCGCCTATGACGAATTGATGACCGTCTGGATGCACTTAGGCAAGAACGGCAAGCGTAAAACGTTGACTGATGCCTTGATGCATCACAAAGACGCGACTCTGGCGAGCGCGGCACGCCAACGCAAGGTCACCATGATTGCCGATCAGGGCGATTGGGAGGCCGCGTGGGCGCTGTTTCACGAGTCCTTGCGTTTGCAGCCCGATCACCCTTCGTTCTCGCAACTTGAAATTACCTTGCTCCTGCAACAAGGCCGTGGCGAGGAGGCGAGGGCACGTGCCGCGTTCTGGTCACATCGCTTGCGGCGCCTGAGTCCGGACTATGCTGAGTATGCCGATCGCCTGGTCGAGCTCGCGGAAAATCCGGTGCAAGCGTTCTCGGGGCCGACTGAAGGCGAGCCGGAGCTGCTGACCCATTTGCGCCCGCTCATCGATGCGCGCCAACCCTTCGATCTGGTGTACGAGTTGGCGTCAGATACCGCCAGACTCGAGGTGCAACGCGCCGGTCCGCGCGCAAAATCAATGGCCAAGCTCGAGAAGCAATGGCGCTCAAAATTTTTGGTTGCACATCCGGACCTGACTTCACTGGTCGGCGACGCCTCCGATCTTTTCGAACAGCTCGCGCAGGCCACGTTATTTTTGGTGGAGCATCCACTGGCGTTGAAGAGTTTTATCGTACTCGACGATTTAGCACAGGCATTTGACGAGATGGGCGAGATCGAGCCGCCCTGGGCGGCCATGGCTGTCAAATGCGGCGAGCGCGCCCGGGCGATACTCGCGGCCATTTTGCCGGATGAACTTCAGTTCGAATTTCAGTCGGATCAACCGCAATCGCAACCGCAATCACGAAGGCTACCCCAACCGGAATCCCACTCCGAATCGCCGACCTTGGAATGGGCGGCACTTGATAATCGGCCGGCGTTGCGCCTGATCGCGCGCGAGATCGATGTCCGCATTCAATTGCATCACTCCGATCCAATGATCGATGCGCTGATGGAGTGGATGCTGCGGCTGAATCCGAACGACAATCACCACTATCGTTACCGGCTATCGACGCGTCTGCTTCGCAATTTACAGGCGGCGCCAGCGCTCGAAATCTGTGAGCGTGATCCGGACTCGATGGGTCCGATGAAGGCCAATCATGTGCTCGCGCTGTTCATGTTGGATCGTCGCGCTGAAGCTGATGTTATTTGGCAGGCGGACGGCCTCGATCTGGCGGAGATTCGCAAGGCGTTGCTGGCGAAGCGCTATCCTCGGCCACGTGAACTCGACAGCGGCTATGTGACCGTTGGCGGTAGGGGCGAGGCTTGGGACTACCGGGAGAGTATGCGTGACTGTTGGATCGATGCGGGCGCGATCGATTGGTTGAACGGGTTGCCAAAGTTAAAGCCAAAGCCGGCGCGCAGGCAAAGGTCGGGATTGTCGCAGGCTGAAGCGAATGCAGCGTGGCAGCTTGAAGCAAAGGCTGATGCACAAGCTCGAGCGCAGGCCGCCGCGCCACGCGCGAGTTCGAATTCGCCTGGCACCACGCCGCCATTTCAATTTACCGCCACTGCCGATCCTGCCAAACTGGCCGAGCGCGTCGGCGCTGCCGTACGAGAGTACAGCGAGCTCGGCGGCGACGCGATATATATCCATGGCTTGCTCACGGGGGCGGCAATTTCGCCAGCGACCGTTACCGCCAACTCGTGGGTGTCGCTGATATATCAGCCGCCGACTGGCGCAGTGCCAAAGGTTGAATCAATCGAGCAAGCCAATCGACTGCTCGAGGGGCTGATGACCTGGTACAACTTGATCATCCAGGAGATAGGTCCAATGCAAAGGCCGCCGCTGTTGCAGCGATGGTCGCGACCCTGGTTGGGCGACGAACTGGGCGCAGGCCTGGCGAGCGCTACGGATAACAACCAGTCCCACGAGCGCGCGGCCCGTTGGGCCACCGGATTCATGGCCGCAGTGCAGGCCGAACCCGCAGCGTGGCGAGGCACTTCACTGTCGATGCGCAATGAGATATTCGACCCCATAAAACGTCTGGCGGTACGTGCACCATTAAATCCTGACGAACAAGCCAACCCGTCGTTGCTACGCGATCGATATGACGGAAAATCCGAGGAGACCATGCGGCTGCAATTGTTGGATGATGCCGATTGGTCAGTGTTATTGACTCGTGCGCTGTCGGCCATTTGTGCGGTGGTTGATCGAGTTCGGGCATGAACCACTGACTCGGCAAAATCACCTTTTTTCGAGCTCCGGCGTCTGCAGGTTCCGCCGCTTGAGTTCAGCCGCCTCACGCCTGGCGGCGGCGGCCTGCGCGACCTCGGCGTGCCGGGCAACAATTTCCGAACGCAACAGCTCGCTCAAGTACTGAGCGCGTTCACGCGCAATGCCGATGTCGACCATTGTTTCGATGAAGGTTTGGTAAAACGAGCTCACACGAAAACGCCGTTTCAGGCTGCAAATTTGATCGCGGCGAAGAGAATTCCGGTTTGGGCCACCATGAATCCCAAGGTCCATTTGAGGGTTTCGGTTTTTGTTTCAGCGATCCGGGTGTGCGTTTCGGCAATTCGTTCGTTCGATTGCGATAGTTTCAGATTCAACTGTTCGTTCATCTCCGAAATCTTCAGTTTCACCGAATTAATTTCCGAACTCAGTCGGGCTTCGGAGGCAGAGATGCGCTCGTTAGTCTGCGAAATTCGTTCATTAGTCTGCGAAATTCGTTCATCGGACCGCGAAATCCGCTCCTGGGTCTTGGCATGCTCTCGCATCAGCGTTACCTCGAGTTCCGCGAGGTCGCGTTTGGTCGCCATTGCATCGGCATGCAGCGAGAATTGGGCCACGATTTCCAGTCGCAACTGTTCGGTCAAGCTCTGCGCTCGTTCACGGGGAATGCCAGCGGCTACCAGTGACTCTACAAAGTTGATGTCGAATGAACCCATGTGTCAATCGTACCACCTTATAAATCAAATTTAATCAGCCATTTAGCTTAGTCTGAAGGCGCTTTTGGCCAGCGGCGACCGGTGCGTCTGACAACTCACACTAGGAGCCAAACAGACCCGCGCGCGGGTCTG
>JANLTP010000230.1:0-6389 GCA_031363055.1 Burkholderiales bacterium
CCGAGCGCATCGGAACCGGCGCCGGGCTCGGTCAAGCCGAGTGCGCCGATCGACTGGCCGCTGCACAGCCCTGGCAAATAGCGGGTTCGTTGCGACGCATTGGCATTACGCAGGATATTGTTGGCGCAGAGGTTTTCATGGGCCACCCAGGAGAGCGCCAGCGCATGGTTCCAGCGCGCAAATGCCTGCGCCACCAGGCCGCTGGCGAACAGGTCCATGTCGGCGCCGCCGTACTCCGACGGTGCGGTCACGCCGAAATAGCCGGTCTTGCCGATCAGCGGAAAGGCGTCAGGTGGCCACCACTCCTCATTGTCCATGCGCGGTGCGAGCGGGTACAACTCTTTGCGGGCAAACGCGTCGGCCTGATCGAGTATTTCCTGTTCGTCACGCGATAAACCGGTGAATGTCTGCAGCACGGAAGTGGCTGCCGAAGTCAACTGGGCTTGCATGGTCATGGACTGGGATCCTGGTTGCCGTTGCTTGCTCGAGCGTCGGTTGTTGGTTAATGAGCGGAACTCATCAATATTATATAAACGCCTCGATAAAAACAATCTGGGAATTTCATGACTAGAGGAAATCAGGTGATATTCATCGAAATTTATTGACATCGAAAATTTGGTGAGCAAAACTCATTAAAGAGACGTGAGCAGCGCAATAGTACGACGCGCGCAGCTCGAAAATTGATACGCGCAGCGTAATAGTTCATCAAACTTGAGTGGATAGATTTCGTGAAATGGGGCAGGTATGAGCGTTGCTGTGCTGACCGAAACTCGGGGTTTGGTGCAATGGATCACCATCAATCGGGCGGAGCGCAGAAATGCACTCAACGAGGAGGTCGTGCAGGCGATCGGCGACGGCATCAAGGCCGCCGCTGCGAGCGCCGCGGTACGTGCCATTGTGCTGACCGGTGCTGGCGAAAAGGCGTTTTGCGCCGGCGCCGACTTGAAGCCGGGGGTGGCTGGCGCCGCCTTTGATATCGATTATGCGCAGCCGCGCCACTATGTCATCGATCTGTTCAATTTGATGGAGGAATGTCCGCTACCGATCGTGGCGCGGGTCAATGGCTACGCCCTGGCGGGCGGCCTGGGTCTCTTGTGTGCATGCGATATGGCGGTGACCAGCGACCAGGCGCGCTTCGGTACACCGGAGTCACGAATCGGACTTTTCCCGATGATGATCATGGGTTACATGCAGCGCATTATTCCACGTCGCAAATTGCTGGAAATGTGCATCACGGGTGAACAGTTCGACGCGGCGCAAGCACTCGAGATGGGCTTGGTCAACTATGTCGTGGCGCACTCCGAACTCGATGCCAAGCTCGACTGGTTGCTGGCGCGGATGACCGATAAATCCCCGACGGGAATTCGCCTGGGAAAGCAAGGTTTTCACGCCATGCAGGATATGAATCTGCGCGATGCCTTCGAGTATGCGCAGGTCATGATCTCGGTCATGGCCAGCACTCAGGATGCACGCGAAGGCAAACTGGCTTTTCAGGAAAAGCGCGTGCCGGTTTGGAGTGGCAAGTGACGACCAGGGAGTCGTGGTGAGCACCGACGTCAGCAGAACGGTCCGTATCGGCTGTGGCGCCGGGTTTTGGGGCGACAGCGCGGTCGGTGCTCAGCAACTGGTTGAGTCTGGTGAAATCGATTTTCTGGTGTTCGACTATCTGGCCGAAATCACCATGTCACTGTTGGCGCGTGCACGTACCAAGGACGCAGCACTGGGTTATGCGAGTGATTTTCCCGACGTCATCGCAAGCGTCGCGCCGCAGTTGAAGGCCGGCGGCATCAAGGTGATCAGCAATGCCGGCGGCGTCAATCCGCGCGCCTGTCAGCAGATGCTTGCAACTAAACTAAAAGCGCTGGGCATCGAACTGAAGATCGCGGTCGTGTTGGGCGATGACCTGTTGCCGAGTGCGAACCAATGGCGGCTGCAGGGATGCACGGAAATGTACAGCGACGAGGCGTTTCCGGCCGAACCGTGGAGCATCAACGCCTATCTGGGCGCCTTTCCGATCGCAGCCGCCCTCGATGCTGGCGCCGATATTGTAATAACCGGGCGCTGCGTTGACAGTGCGCTGGCCCTGGGACCGCTGCTGCATGAGTTCCGCTGGCCAGCCAACGACTTCGACCGCTTGGCGGGTGGCTGTCTTGCCGGTCATGTCATCGAGTGCTCAACCCAGGCGACCGGCGGGCTCTTCACCGATTGGCGGGACGTCGCCGCCGACTGGGACCGCATGGGCTTTCCGATCGCCGTATGCGCAGTTGACGGCAGTTTCGTCTTGACCAAACCAGCAGGCTCCGGTGGCCGGGTGACGCCGCAGACCGTCGCCGAGCAGATCGTCTATGAAATCGGTGACCCGGCTGCCTATTTGTTGCCTGATGTCTGTTGTGACTTCCGTCAGGTCAATGTGCATCAGGTCGGGCCGGACCAGGTATTGGTCAAGGGTGCAAAAGGTCGCGCGCCCAGCGCTACCTGCAAGGTCTCGGCTACTTTTCAGGATGGTTTTCGAGCCACCGGAACGATGATGATCGGCGGTGCCGAGGCCGCGCCTAAAGCGCGCGCAGTTGCCTCGGCGATTCTTGCGCGCACGCGCCGGCTGTTTGGCGCGCGCGGCTTGGCCGACTATCGACGCACCGACGTCGAGGTGCTCGGCGCCGAAGGCAACTATGGCGCGCAGGCGCGTGTGGCACACGCTCGAGAAGTCATTCTCAAGTTGGCCACGCATCATGACGCGCGCGCAGCGCTCGATATTTTTTCGCGCGAGTTTCTGCCTGCTGCCAGTTCGATGGCGCAGGGCATTACCGGATTTGCCGGTGGCCGGCCCGCGGTAACACCAATGGTGCGCCTGTTTTCGTTCCTGATTCCGAAGACTGCGATCGACACGCAGATCGAGATCGACAGCGTGGCGCTGCCCTATGCCGATCCGGCGCAGGAGACAAGCCCGTCGCCGGCTCGCGTCGATGCCGGTGATACCCCGGTGTCGCCCCCGGGGCCTGCAGATGCTGCCCGAATTTCAGTACCCTTGTTGGCGTTGGCGCACGGCCGCAGTGGCGACAAGGGCGACGACGCCAACATCGGTATTCTCGCGCGTCATGCGAAGTTCGTGCCGCTGCTGCGCGAGCAATTAACGGCTGAGCGGGTGCGCGATTATTTCTCGCACTTTGTTCTGGGTGCGGTCGAGCGCTTCGAGATGGCAGGACTGAACGGCTTCAATTTTCTGCTGCATGGCGCCTTGGGCGGCGGCGGTACTGCCTCGCTGCGCTACGATCCTCAAGGCAAGATGTTCGCGCAAATGTTGCTCGACCTCGTGCTCGAGGTGCCTGCTCCGTGGTTGGACGATGGTTCGATCGCGGCGAAGTGGCACACGGCCGCGTCGTTAACGCTGCAAGAGGCTTGAACTTATCGATGGGCACAGAAAAAAAAGTGGTGGTGCGGCAAACCCGGGAACAGCGCGTCGGTGCGATTCTCGAGGCGGCGCGCATGAACTTTTCCGAGCGTGGCTACGAAAGCGCGACCATGGCCAGCATTGCGGCACAGGCTGGCGTCGTCGAAGGTAGCGTCTACAAATACTTCGAGAGCAAGCGCGAGTTGTTGCTCAAGGTCATCGAAACCTGGTATCAGGATCTGGTGGAGCATTTTGCGCGCGGTCTGCCGGGCATCAAAGGCACCCGTAATCGCCTGCGGTTTCTGGTCTGGCAGCATCTGGCGAATATTCGTCGCGACGCGCAGTTGAGCCGCCTGATGTTCCAGGAAGTCCGCCTGAAGGACGACTACTATCGCTCGCCGATGCATAGCATGAACATTCGCTACACCGAGTTTCTGCTCGACGTGGTTCGAGAGGGGGTTGCCAACGGCGATTTGCGCGACGATGTTGCGCCAGCGCTGGTGCGCGATATGGTGTTCGGTGCGATCGAGCACCACACCTGGAATTTCCTGTGTGGCCGAGGCACGCTCGAGGTTGATCGTATCGCCGACCAGATCGCCGATATCGTGTTTAACGGCGTGCGAGTGCAGGCCGATCTCGATCGCGCCGTCCTGACCGACTTGCGACGTGAGACCGTCCGTCTGGCCGGGATTGCGCGGCAATTCGAGCGTGTCGGTCCGCGCCCGACTGCGGTCAAGGGGCGCGCATGAGCACAGTCTTGGACTGGCCGTTCGCCTCTGTGCTGATCGCCAATCGAGGCGAGATCGCGGTACGAATCTTGCGCACGGTGCGCTTGCTGGGGCTCACCGGCATCGTCGTTTATCATGCGGTCGACCGAAATTCGTTAGCGGTGCAGCAAGCCGATCTGGCGATCGAGATTCAAGGCCCGACGCCGGTCGCGGCCTATCTCGACGGCGCACAGATCATCGCAGCGGCCAGGCAAGCAGGGGCGGGCGCCATTCATCCCGGCTACGGCTTTCTGTCAGAGAATTCCGGCTTCGCCCGGGCGGTAGCCGATGCAGGCATCGTGTTTGTCGGCCCGACACCGCAACAGATCGACCTGATGGGCGACAAGGTGCGGGCGCGTTCTTTCGTTGCGGCGGCTGGTTTTCCAGTAGCGCCTTCAGCGATCGAAGACGACGATCCGGCGACCTTCATCGAGCGGGCGGCGCGAATCGGTTTTCCCTTGTTGATCAAGCCAGCCGCTGGCGGTGGCGGCAAGGGCATGCGGCTGGTGCGCGAACTCGCTGTCTTGCCAGCCGAGATCGAGCGCGCCCGAAGCGAGGGGAAGCGTTATTTCGGCGACGGCCGTTTGTATGTCGAACGTTATGTCGAGTCGCCACGCCACATCGAAGTACAGGTGCTGGGCGATGCCCATGGCAACCTGGTGCACTTGTTCGAGCGTGAATGTTCGGTGCAGCGGCGTTTTCAAAAGATTATCGAAGAGTCACCGTCGCCCGCGCTGGACACCGAAACCCGTACGCGAATCTGCGAGGTCGGCGCCGGCATTGCGCGCAGCGCCGGCTATCAAAACGCCGGCACGGTCGAATTCATCTACGGCGCCGGTGAGTTCTATTTTCTTGAGATGAACACCCGCCTGCAGGTCGAACATCCGGTGACCGAAATGATCACCGGTATCGACCTGGTCCTGGAGCAGCTCCGTATTGCAGCCGGCGAGCCACTGGGATTTGCGCAGACCGATATTGCCACCCGCGGACACGGCATTGAGTTCCGCATCTACGCCGAAGATCCATCGCGTGGTTATGCACCGACGACCGGGCCGGTGCTGGCGCTGCATCTGCCCGAAGGCGTTCGGGTCGATAGCGGCATCGTCCAGGGCGCCGAGGTGAGTGCCGCGTTCGATCCGATGTTGGCCAAGCTGATCGTCAAGGGCACCGACCGAGCTGAAGCGATGGCGCGCGCCGATGCCGCACTGGCCGATTTTGTACTGCTGGGTTGCGACACCAACCTCGGATTCTTGCGCCGGTTGCTGCATCACCCGATGTTCGTCAAGGGCGAGATACACACCGGGTTTCTGGACGCGCATCCTGAAATCGCGCAACTGGCGCCGCTGTCGGTCGCAGTGACGGCACGACTGTTGGCGGCGGCCGCGCTGGTTACCCGACCCGTGCGCGACGCCGCCGATTCTGTACCGGCCCTGCACGCCGCGATGGGCGCGTGGAGAAACTAAGCATGCCGACCGATGAGTGATCATATTTTTACATTGCGTGAGACCGACCACGAGGTTTGGCTGTCGCGCTCCGCGGCTGACTACAAGCTGCACTTGGGCGATGCTGTGCTGGAGGTCGAGCTAACCCGCGAGGGAAAAGAGCGGTCAATACTGAGCGTTGACGGGCGAAGCGAGCCGGTCACGATCGCTTTGCACGGCGACACAGTGCATGTGCATCTGGACGGCGCCATGTACACCTTGCGCTATAGCGATGCGCTGAGCCGCTTGGCGCGTCAAAGCCAGGGCAGGGGGGGTGACAGCATCGTGGCACCGATGCCGGGTACGGTCGTCGCTGTGCACGCCATTGCCGGCGCGACAGTGCGCCGGGGCGAAGCCTTGCTGGTGATCGAAAGCATGAAGCTCGAAACCACCATCGCGGCACCCCGCGACGCCGTCGTCGAGGCCGTGCAAGGGCAGCTTGGCCGCAGCTTCGAGCGCGATGCCGTTCTGGTGACGCTTGCGCCCATGAACGAGCCTGGGGCTGCAGCCGAACCTGGGTCTGTAGCCGAACCCGGAGGCCCACGCGAGGCCGGGCGCCTGATATGAAGCGCATCGAATCTCGACTCGATACCCGCTCGGCCGAGTTTGTCGCCAACGCCACCCATCACCGCCTACTTGCCGCCGAACTCAAGGAGCGGCAACACCAAGCTCGTTCGGTGCGTCCGGAACGCGACATGCAACGGCTGGCGCGGCAGAATAAACTATTCATTCGCGAGCGCCTGAACCACCTGC
>JANLTP010000239.1:0-20508 GCA_031363055.1 Burkholderiales bacterium
GCCCCAGTGCCTTCAGATCGGTGCCATGCGGCACTTTGAGCTCCAACACCATGATCGTGATGATGATCGCGAGAACGCCATCACTGAACGCCTCAAGTCGTGTTTTTCCCATCGTCGGTTTCCTGGCCAAGGCTTGAAGGACTGCCAAGGATAACCCGCCCGAACCCGGTTGACGAGAACCCGGTTGACAAATCACCGGCGCCGTTTCTAGGCTGGGCGAAGCTGCTTCCAGAAAACGTCCTTGAGCTGCACCCGTCCATCATGCACCGAGATCAGTTCGATGCCGCGCACATTGAATGCATCACCGTCCCGATACTTGCCGTCGAGGCGATAGGTCATGACGATTTGATCAGGCGCCAGGCCACGGCAAACAACGTCCTCGAAGCGCAGATACTCGAACAGGGCCGCATTCTCGGTAATGCCTTCAAGAATACCGACTACGCCCTTGCGGACTCGGCCATGCGGAGCATCGGGACCGAGAGCAAAATGCCATTCGACATCGGTGGTCACGAACTGCGCCAACAAAACCGGATCGCGAGTGAAAAATGCCTTGCCAAATCGGCCCATGATCTCGTTCGCACGATCGTCGTTCACTCGATTCTCCGTCGGTTCATTGCGGTTCGTCGCTACGAGTGCCGGTAGGCCAACAGACCTGTCCGCCAGTTCCAATCCGGCCGCTAAGGTTTGATGTAGGCATACCCTTGCCCCTGAAGTTTTGCCAACCGAACGACACCCGACGGGGTGTAGTCGGCCTCCTGAATAAACTGCTCCTTCTTGAGGTTGCGGTTTTTCAAGGTGAACTCGCAAATCTCGAAACGTACCCCGCGATTGCGCAGTCCAGCAATCAGGCCAATGAAGGGTTTGTCGGTACGATCTTTCGCACCTTCCATCAAAAAATCAACGCCGAGTGCATGCGTCACAACGGTAATCTGCGCGCTCGGGTCGGTGTCGAGGTGGTTGCCAATGTTGCGCAAGGCGGCCAATGCTTGAGTAGCGGTATCGTTGACGTGGTAGACCACCTTGTCCTGGGCTTGCACTGATAGTGTGACTACTGAAAAAAGCGCGGCGGCTGCGAGCGATCGAAACATGGTTATCCCCTTATTGCGCCACCACTTTGACGAGACGTCCTGACTGCAGCTCCCCCTGCGGGTAGATTCCGTTGACCAGCCGCAATTCCTGTTCGGCGTATTTGCCCAGTGGCGTGCCGCGCGCCAGCGTGCTGACACTTTGTCCGGCCGCCAAAGGCATCGTTCGAATTTGATACGGCTTGGCCAGTTGCCGATCGTTGGCCGTCAGCGGATGAAAACTGGTCACCACTGCGCGCACTTCGTTGGCGGCCGCATTGCGCGCTTCGATGCTTTTGAACATCGAGCGAAACATGAACTTCTGCTGGTTGTAATTGACGATGGCCAACTCGAGCGGTACCGGCTTGCCGTCTTCGCCGACCGCGCGTCCCACGAAGTAGGTGGTTGCCAAACCATTGATCTGCGTCTTGTCAGCCTTGCCGGTTTCGGGCTTGAAAATCTTCTTGATCACCTCTTCGTCAGTGGCGCCGGCACCGGTGACCAGCGCCATGGCGACCCCGACCGTGCTTTCGTTGTTGATCGCCAGGACCGTGTCGGCACTGTTGCGCAGTTTCCAGTTTGCTGGCACCGAGAATCCGACCCCCATGGGCTCATGGTAGAAGCTGTTGCCGCGAACCACGCCCTGGTCGCGTCCCTCGCCAAAGGTCATGCCGTTAATTGCGCGTAAGTAACGTTCGCGGCCGGCGTCAGTGCTGCCCTGGCGCTTCAGGCTGTTGGCAATTTCGGTGATGTCATGAAGACGTTGGTCGTTCGACGGATGCGATGAACTCCAATCCGGCATTTTCTGCGCGGTCTTGCCTTCAGCGCGCGCACGGTCGGCCGCAAACACTTCCTGGTTCTTCAATACGCCGATGACCTTGATCATGCCCTTCGGGTCATAACCATTGACCGCCAGATACTGGGCGCCCAGTTGATCGGCCTGCAACTCCTGGTCGCGACCGTAGCTGGTGATCATCTGGCCGGCAACGCCGCTGACGGCCTGACCTGCGCCGGCGACGCCGCCATAGATCTGGCCCAGGATTTCGGCGCCGATCGAGATCGCCTGTGCGATCGTATTTTGGGTTTGACGGGTGGCACCATGGCGGGCCGTGACATGGCCGATTTCATGACCGATGACACCCGCCAACTCTTCCTCGCTGTCGAGGTAGGCCATCAGACCTCGAGTCACGTACACGAAGCCGCCGGGCAGCGCAAAGGCGTTGATCTCCGGACTGTCAACGACCGTGAATGTCCAGACCAGGTTGGCGCGCTGCGATTGCTTGGCGAGCTTTTGACCGACCTCGTTGACATAGGCTTGCAGCGGCGGCGAGTTATAGACGCCGTACTCTTTCCTGACCGAAGCGTCGCTTTCCTTGCCCATCTTGATTTCGTCGGCTTCGCTGAGCAGCGACACCTCTTGTCGACCGGTCACCGGGTTGGTCGAACAACTGACCAGTAACGAACACAGCACCGCCGCCGTCCAGACCCGCAGGTCAGCCCAGGCGGGTGATTTCTGATTGGTTTTAAAGTTCATGCCGTCCTCCAGGCATGATTCTAGCGACTCGCGAGCGCTACTCCGGGAAGTGCAATCAATGCAACACAGTCGATACCAGTGGCACACCAAAATCGGCGTCGTTCAGGCCGATCTGCTGCTCGGCAGGGTCAGAATCGCCCTCACTCGACGCGGATTGCTCACGCTTGGCATCGGCAATGACCTTTTGGGCCACTTTATAGGCTTCCTCGGCCTCAAGCTGGCCGAATCCTTCGAACAGCTCACGCGTTTTGGCCAGAACGGCCGTGGGATCGGTAATTTCGATGCCGGCCGGCACTAAACGATTGCCGAATACGACACAGGTACTGCCGACGTAGGTAACCATCTTGAGCTCTGGCAGGCCGTCTTCATCGCGTGGCTGCAAAAGACACAGGACCTGGGTTCCATCGATCTCGAAAACTTTGGCGAATTGCATAATGACCTCTCATTTCCGGGCGCCGCTGACCAATGCAACCAGTCCAGCCCCGGCTTTAACTGATATATGGGCCGAAACCCTCAATTTAAAGCCTCAGATTCAACATAACGCGCTGGTGAACAATCGGTTAACCCTGATGGGAGGCTCGGCGATCGTTTCGTTTCAGCGGTGCCACGTTGGCTTTCCCGGAACGACGGCACTCGTTAGAATCCATTGACGCCAACTCAAGCGTTGTGACCAGCCAAGGAGAATTTGATGGGCAAGTCCCAAGACAATAAGAAAGAGAAGAAGAAACCCGCGTCGAAGACGCCTACAGAGAAAAAGCAGGAAAAGCGCGAAAAGAAAAAATAGCTAAGCCGGGTGGACCTTTTCGGTCCACCGTTTACTGCGTACTGTTTGTTGTCTATTGCTTCTGGCCGCGTTGGCGAACCGCTTCGCGGCGCGCCTCGATCTCCTCGGCACTGACCGCTGCGTTGGCCGTTTTCGAGGTACTGAGCTCCAAGGCCATACCGTCACCGAACGTGCTTCGATAACCGTCATCGATGAGCTTTTTGTAACGCAACAGCATCTCTGGCAAGACCGAGAGCATATCGATGGCCAATAAGCGCGCCTGCGGCAACAACGCGTCGGGCGTCACAACCCGATTCACCAATCCCCAATCGCAGGCTTGCTGCGCGCTCAGAAAGTTGCCGGTCAACGACAACTCCTTGGCCCGGTAAATGCCCACGGCACGGCTCAGCCGCTGCGATAAGCCCCAGCCGGGCATGACGCCAACCCGGGCGTGGGTGTCGGCGAATCGCGCCTCGCTGGAAGCCAGCAAAACATCGCAAGCCAGCGCCAACTCGAAGCCGCCGGTAATGGCGACACCATTGATCGCCCCAATCACCGGGCCGCTGAAGTGACCCAGGGCCGTGACCGGATCGGGTACCGACTGGCCGAATACGGCCGCGCTGGGGTCGGTCGCGCCGAGTTCCTTCAGGTCCAGGCCCGCCGTGAAGGCGCGGCCGGCGCCGGTCAGAATCAACACCCTGATGGCGGGGTCAGCTTCAAGCTCGGTGATGGCGCTGGCCAACTCGGCGCGCAGTTGCCGCGACAGCGCGTTCATGGCGCCCGGGCGATTCAAGGTGATGATCGCATAGCCCTCGCGGGCTCGTTCGATGAGGATGACGGGTTCGGTCATGAAGTGCTTTCGTCGTGGTCTAACGCACACTGAACGGCGCCAGGTAAGGCCGCCCATGCGGTACCCCACCGAGCACCACATGCGCCGGTTTGATGTGAATCTTTCCCTGCCGCTTGTTGTTGCGCGTATCGACAAACTCGACGGCGCCTTCAACGACATCCAGCACGGTAATGTCGGCCGGCGCGCCGAGCTGAAGAGTGCCCAGCTTGGGAATGCGGTTGATGACTTTGGCGGGATTGATCGTGGCCATCGCGATCACCTGTTCCAGGCTGAAGCCCATATTGAGGAACTTGCTCATGACCCAGGTCAGGTAGGGCATACCGGGTGAGTTGCCCGAGAACACATGAATATCTGAAGACAGGACGTCCGGCCCCGCGCCCTGTGCGATCGCTGCCTCGGCGACCGTGTAGTCAAAACTGCCGCCGCCATGGCCGACATCAAACACCACGCCGCGCTTTTTGGCGGCCAGCGCCGCGGGTAACAGTTTGCCGTCCTGAACGATATTGGTGAACTTGCCGCCGATATTGGGCGCACCCGAATAGCAATGGGTCAGCACATCTTGCGGGCGCAGCAGATCGAGAATCTGCGACATGAGCTCGGCGGTTTCAACGCCGCCGATATGCACCATCAACTTGGCGCCGGTACCTGACATTTCGCAAGCCTGAATCGCGCGCTTCAAGGGTTCGGTGCCGTGCTTGGCGATGACATTCTCGGACATCCGTACTTTGATGCCGAGCACGACATCGGCGTTTTCGGCGACCGCTTTGGCGGCCATCTCGACTTGCGCAAAATCGATGTTGTAGAGCTCGGGCACTGGAAATCCACCCAGACCGTGAGTCGCAATGTGGACGAATGAAAAGAGGCGAGTCCGGGTTTGTGCGGTGACGTAGCGCCGAAAAATTGCGATCGCATTGGCTCCCGCATCGCCTGCCGAAACCATGGTGGTCGTACCTTGGTACTGCACGAGCTCATCGGCGGGTATACCGATCGCCGAGCCATAGGGAAACACGTGGCCGTGCAAATCGATCAGGCCGGGAACCACCAGCTTGCCGCCGACCTCCAATACCTTGTGCGCCCTGGCCGCCGGTATCTCTGCGGCCAGCGTGTGAACGACGCCATAGCGAATGCCGATATCGCTTTTGCCCTTCAGATTCTGACTTGGGTCAAGCACCTCACCGCCCTTGATGAGGAGATCGAACTTGTCGTTGGGTCCCATGGCGGTCTGCGCCTGTGCGGATGTAATACCGAGGCTGGTGAGCGCGCCTATTGCGCTGGCACCGGTCAAAAGTTTTCTTCTTGTTGTCATATCGTCCCCCTGGTTGGCTGATCTTAGACCCGAGCTGAAGATAGAGCAAGACAAGCTATTTGCGGGGCGCGACAGCAGGCGTAGGGCAGGGCTGAACAAAACGCAAGGTGAACGGGGTGAAAGGATTAGGCCAACAGTTCTATTGTGTGTCGCCGATGCTGATTCGATACTTCTGCGAGACGCAGTCCGAGACCGCTGATGTCGATGCTGCCGATTCCCTGCTCGATTGAGTAGGAGAGCATCGATGGTGGCCGTGAGTTCAGGCAGTGCGCGTGAATTGAATCTTCAGGAGGTCAGCGCTTCGGTTCGCTTCGGCACTACCAGCGCCCGAGTTCCGAAACCGGTCCTGAGTCCGGTGCGATCGTTGAGTTCAATGGCCGTGGCGGCGGCGCGAGAGTTCAGTGCGGACGAACCCGGCGTCAAGGAAGCGAACCCACCAAGCGGTTCGGATAGCACGGCGTTCGCCGCTACGGCCACTGCCACCACTGCCACCATCGCCGCCACCGCCGCCACCACGGACCCCGCCCACGCCCCCAAGGAGGCAAACAGCGCGAGCGCATCGATCCTGCTGGAGTCCTCGGTCAGCGCCGAATGGTTACAGGCGCGCTCGGACGTGTTCAATTCAATCGCCATCGACTACAACCGGGAACTCGATGCTGCCCGCGCCCGTTACGGCACGGGGCCCGGTTGGGTTGAGTATGTTTATGCTGGCGAGTACGGCAACAGCAGCGAACTGCTGTTGTCGGAGGCCAGTTTTCGGCAGCACTTCGTCGCACAGCAGCACACGGGTCTGACGCAACTGGGCAGACTCTATGATCGAGCCGACGCCGCTGCGCTCCTGGTTGAGCACCCCGAATTCCTGGACATCGCACTCGATGGCAATCGAGCGTTGAATGACGGTTTGGCCCCAGACGGCCGAGCGTTGGCGCCGCCGGCGGTGCTGGCGCGGATCGACGCGCAACTGACCGACTCCGACCTGGCAGCCTTGATGTCGCGATACGGCGGCCCGATACCCATTGCGATCAGTCCGATTGCCCGGGCCCAGGTCAACTTGTTCGGGCAACATCGTTTCGAGCAGATGGAGCGGTTGAGCCAGGCACTATCGGCACTGCGCGCCAATTTCAGTCAGCAATTGATGGCGGCTGCGAACGTAACCGATGTTTTTGAGAATGGCTCATCGGGCAGGGCGTCGAATAGTGCGTCGAATAGGGCGTTAAATAGCGCGTCAAGCAGCCCCGGTTGGATAACACAGATTGTCATGCGCACCTTCGGCGATAACGAGGCAATCAGTGCGCCCACGCCCATTGCCGTCCGGGTGTTCAGCGCCGATGCGTTCAGCCAGTGGTACTGCACTAAGCCTGGTCTTGAGAATCGACTTTTTGCGCGGCTTTATGGATCTTGCAATACAGTCGAAACTCCCGGCGATGAATTTAATCCCGGCGCGCGCAGTATCACTTTCCAAAATGCGCAATGGTCGCTGGCCGAAGGCGATCTGCACAATACCCAGTTTGCGCTGCTGAACATCAACAACGTGCCCGATCTGCACAGCAGCCGAGCCATCTACTTCAGCGAGTCGTCGGGTTGGGTAACGTCGATTGCGAATATCGATGAAGGCGTCGAGTGGCTGCGCATTGCGCTGGAGACGGTTGTGATCGGCGCGCTCAGCGCAGTTACAGCGGGTGCTGCTTCTGAAGTGCTGGGGCTTTGGTTAGGAGCGGAAGGCGCGGCGGCAGGAGCGGCGGCAGGAGCGGGTTCGGCGGCCCTTGCGAGCAGCGAGGTAGCGGGCATCGAACTCGTAGGCATCGAACTCACAGGCATCGAACTCACAGGCATCGAGATCGCCGGAATTGCCGATGGCGTCGCTACCGCTGAAGTTGTCGGCACTATTGAAATCGCCACCCTGCCGACCTTGAGTCCGATCGACGCAGCCACACAAGCATTGAGCCGCAGCGCGATCAATGCCGCACTGAGCGACGATTTTTCGCTGCGCGAGCTGCTGCTCAACACGTTGGCCGCCGCCCTCGGTGCCGAACTCAGCCAGGCGTTTACGGGTCTGGCCGACTTGGCAGGACTCGGTGACGGCGCTCACCTTGTTGGCACCGCACTGAGCCAGGGAACGGTAAGCGCCTTGCGCGGTGCTGACTTCACCGATGGCGCGGCCAGTGGTTTGGCTGCCAGCTTGGCCGGCGTCGTCGCCACGAGTATGCAAGCACAAATCGCACGGGCACTTGGAGTAGGGTCGATCAATGTGGCCGAGGCCAATGCGGCGCGAGTATTCAGCAGCGTGATCGCCAGCGCGATTCGGGCCGCCGGTACACCAGGCGATCCGAATCAGGCGTTCGCGAGAAATCTTATCGATAGCGTCGTCGGAGCGCGGGTGGCGGCGCTCTTGCAACCGATCCCTGACCTGCCCGCGCCACCGCCCGGGGCATCCGTATCGTCACCGAGCACGGCGCAAGCAACGAGCAGCGACGCGTCCAATGACGCCGCACTGGTCGAGCCTTCTCTAACGACGCGCGATCTCGTCAATGGCTATGGCCAAGCAACCGGTCAAATACAAATCACCGTTCTGAACTCGGATGGCACGCGGGCCGTCACCTTGGCTTCTGCAGACGGCGACGTGATCTCGTTCAACGTGGCTGCTCGATACACTGACTCGGAGATCGTTGAGCTCGTTGAATATCACGCGCAACGGCAGCGCGGTGAAACCGATCCGAACGCCGACCAGGACAACCTTGAGGTTGCTGGACCAAGCGGAGGGTCGCGACTCGATCCGCGCAACCCGACCAGCGCCGCCATGCGCGTATTTACGGTCAAGCGACTCACGGCGCTGCCGACGCTTGAGATTCAG
The DNA here is from genome assembly GCA_031363055.1 of Burkholderiales bacterium. Taxonomy (GTDB): domain Bacteria; phylum Pseudomonadota; class Gammaproteobacteria; order Burkholderiales; family Burkholderiaceae_E; genus JANLTP01. The sequence goes on from JANLTP010000239.1 coordinate 8,369, forward strand.
GGTGCGGGTAGTCAAAGGCTGGTCGATGCGATGTTTGTGCTGGAGCTTCGACGCAACGCCGACGACGGTCGGTTATTCTCCAATCGGAACTCGGCGGCGGTGGATGCAGCGCTGGTTACCGTTGCGGCCGAGCGCGGGGTGTCGCTCGAGAAGATTCAGGCGGATTATTCCGCGATGGTTGAGCGGGCACTGGATATAGATCGGCGAACTGGTAAAACAGGTCGACTTGAGCGACCTTTCGTAGAAGGCCGCTCCGATGAATTTCGAGTGCCTGAGCTGTCGTCGACAAGAAATGGGCTGGTCCAAGGAATCAATGGCCTGCTGCAGGACAACGGACGACATATGGCTTCGATGAGCCAGCTCCGGTTTGGCTCTTTGGTTGGAGACAGTCTGGGTGGCCTCGATCCGGTATTTGGCGCGTTATTGAGTCCAACGGGCGGTATTCCCGGTGCAGGGAATGTTGAGATCAGTGATCGGCTGTACGCCGCTGGCGGAGGACGCGACGTCGTTGGAATTCACGGTGTCGCGCACGACGCAGCAGGATATTTGAGGGCTTACTACAACCAAGGACCAGGATATAACTACGTTCCTGCGGGAATTCGACTTCTTGGAGATACCAATCCGTTGGCGGGCCAGATTTCCGGTATCGACTTCTTCAAGAATTTGCTCCGCTACGGTAACCCGTTTTATAGTCCTCCATTGCCTGCTTCTGCCTGACCGGAATTGATACATCGGAGTTGAAATATGAACCGTAGATCATTTGGCCTTGCGGTGTCAGCCAGTTCGGTTGGATTTACGATGCGACCCTCGTCAGCGCTTGCGGCCGTTACGTATGATGACGAATCAAGCGAGATGATGCCCGCAACAGTCGTGACGCACACCTTGGGTCAAGCGTTTGTCGTAATCCGAATGAGTCTCCAGTCACCGGGTCAACGCGAAGAATTAGCTTTGTCGCCGAACGGATCGATTTCGGTGAATGGATCCGCACTCGCGCTGGAACGTAATCGGGGCCGTGTCAACTATGTCGCAAAAATACCCAACACAGGACGCCGTCTGAAGTTTGAACTACGAAGATCTCGATCAAAAGTCGATGTTTATTCCCTTGAGCTACCGTTATTCAAGGTGCTTAAATATCCTGCTGAATACCGGACGCCTGAGAACGTCTCATTTATTTTGGCGCGTCCGCTTATCGAGCCGCTAAAAACGGTAACTGTCGATAGCCATAGTTTCCTGATTGAAACGAATCAGATGACGGTTGGCTTCTCCAGCTTGAAGGTACCAAGCGACGAAGATCCAGAGCTGATTGTAAAGACCATCGGAAACATCGAGCAGCCACCGGGACGTTGCGCCGCCAGTGTCTATCGACAACAACGTACACCCATGAGAGTAGTTACAGAAAGCTACAAAACCGGGTGGGTCGTTGCCACCGTCTCGGACGATTTCAAAATTAATGTTCTAGGTTAGTGCGGGCGAACATTTTTGGGCGCTTATTGTGGTCGCCAAGGTCACCATTCCGACCCAGCGTTGCAGATGATAACGGCGGTTGATGTCAGTCATACCGCAGAGAAGATCCTCAATTCGACGTGGCCAACAACGGGCTGACCGTACCGCGCTGGCGTGTGGCCTGAATCGCAACGCTTCGCGCAGGGAACGCTGCGCTCAGCATACCGAGCATCGCGCTCGCCAAGGCGGCGAACTGCGGCTCGGCGACAACCATGGGCGCGCGAACTCTGAGCACGCCGACCGTGTATTTGAGACTGAAGATCGCAAGCATCAACAGCAAGGGCGTTACGCTGCCGGGTACCTCGAATGCATGGCGCTCGCTCAGGTAACGGGCATTGCTGGGCTTCGAGAATTTTCTGATGATCAGAAACGCGCCTGCCATTCCTGCCAACCATGCCAGTGAATACATAGGTCTGGCGCCAAACGACAGCAGTGCTGACGAGAACGAATAGACGGTCATCAACACCGGCAGAATGGTGAGTCGCGTTACGCTGACGGTGCGGGTTTTCATCATCGATGCGCCGATCACAGTCAACATCAATAAAAGGCCCCACGCCCAGATGGGGGTATACCTTAAAGTTTCGATCATCATGGCCAGTATCCTGTCAAGAGTGGTTGTGTTGGTGATCGAAGTATTGCGTCTTGACGGCGGCCACGCAGCCGGAATGCGACGAAACGCCCAGGGAGTGTCGTGAACCGTCAAACAGAGTCGCGACGCGTCTGAGTGCCGCGCGTCCGGGCGCTACGCGTCTGTCCGCCCGTCGTCAGTCGCCCAAGGCTGAACGAGCATTCGATCAAGCCGTGACCAGGCTGGCTCTCGAAGAATGCTCAATCCCAATTGCATGGCCTGGTGGCCGTCGCGCGGTTGTGCCCGGTAGGTTCCAAAACAGTGATCCCACCACGGCAAATTGAAGCCGAAATTTGACTGGGTTTCTTCGGGCAGCGACGAGTGGTGCACCCGATGCATGTCCGGTGTGACCAGGATCCAGCGCAGCCGAGAATCGATTCTGCCAGGCAACGCAACATTGCCATGATTGAACATTGCCGCAGCGTTCAGGACCAACTCGAACGCGAACACGGCTACGGGCGGTGCGCCGAGCGCGGCGATGACGGCGAGCCTCAGACCCATCGAAAGGATGATTTCCAGCGGGTGAAAACGCAGACCATTGGTGACGTCGAATTCGACGTCGGCGTGATGCATTCGGTGCAATCGCCAAAGCGCAGGCACCGAATGGAACAGGACATGCTGAAAGTAGACCGCCAGATCCAGCAGCACGAAGGCAAGTGGCACAGCCAGCCACGCCGGCGCGGCAAGACCATGAAAGAGGCCACTGCCTTGGCGCTCGATCATCAAGGCCATGCCGATCGCCGTAGTGGGAAAGAGTACGCGGATCAGCGCGACGTTGATGGCCACCAACCCCAGGTTGCTCGGCCAACGGCGGATGCGTGGCGCGGCCTGGGTGCGTCGTGGTGCGAATAGCTCCCACAAGGCGATCGCGGTAAACACGCTCAGAAAAACGCCGAGGCGAATCAGCGTGTCGAACGCCAGCAGTTCATTGACCATTCTGGCGCACGAATGGCGGGCGGATCGCGACCGTTGCGGAGCGTTCGACCGGCAATCCAGCGGCTTGCCATTCCGTGACGCCGTCGAAGATCTTCTGGGCACGGTAGCCGCGCTCGGCCAGCAACTTGACGGCCGCATCGGATAACAGGCAAAACGGCCCGCGGCAGTAGGCGACGATTCGTGCGTCTTTAGGCAGTTCGGCGAGCCGACGCTCCAACTCGGCCAAGGGCAGGGAACGCGCGCCAGGCAAATGCGCGGTGTCGTACTCCGACTGCGGCCTGACATCGATGACGATGACTTCGCCGCGCCGCACTTGCGCCAGCAAATCCGCGCGGCCGACCTTGGCCAAGCTGTCCGGATGGGCCATCATCTGCTCGACGGCGAGCCGCAACTCCAAAAGATGCGATTCAGCGACCTCGCGCAGCGTGACGCCCAATTGGGCAACATCACTGCCACTCAGGCGATAGATCATGAACTTGCCGTCGCGACGACTTTCTACCAGTCGCGCCTCCTTGAGCGCACGCAGGTGAGCGCTGGTCAGCTTCACGTCGATGGCCAGTTCGGCCGCGAGTTGCTCCACCGTCTTTTCGCTTTGAGCCAACATTTCCAGGAGCTCCAGGCGCTTCGGGCTCGAAAACGCCTTGCCGATACGCGCGACTTGCTCGTACAGGTTGTCTTTGAAAATTCGATTCGCATTCATGCTTACATTCTAACGGACGAACGAATATTAGGCAATATTGGTGAGGGTGAGGCTACGACAGCAAAGTTATGACGGCGAGGTCACGAGACCGAGCTTATGAGAGCTTGCTTATGAAAGCGATATTCCAAGCGCCGTTGTTAGGCGGGCTGCCTTTCTTGACTCGGCCATGCTTGCAGAGCGCTCCCCGCAATGGCCAGCAGGCTCTGGCGAGATGCGCCGTCGCGTGCCAGGCTGGACATGCCCTGAATGACCGCCATCACATGTCCGGACAGGGTTTCGGCCTCGGTGCCGGTCGGCAAACGCCCGTTGGCCATGTCCGCCTGTATCTTGTCGCGCAACTGACGGCCGAAGCCACGCCGAATTTCCGCCAGCGCCTCCTGCACCTCTGCCGACGCGGCCGAACAGCTCGCGGTGGCGGTGGCGAGCAAACATCCGGGCGGGGTGTGCTCACCGGTAAACGCCAGTGCGGAGTTGGTCAGCAGTTCGATGGCGGCGTCCCGGGCGGTCGCGGCGTTCGCAATCAAGGCCTCGGCTGTGATGGGAGTACCCAGATACCGCTGCAGCGCGGCCATGAACAGCGCTCGTTTATCACCGAACGCGGCGTAGAGGCTCGGCGCGGTCACGCCCATGGCAGCCGTCAGATGGCTGATCGACGTACTCTCGTAACCATGTTTCCAGAACAACCGGATGGCTTGATCGAGTGCCTGATCTGGATTGAACGACAAAGGTCGGCCGATCTTGCGGCGATTCGATACCTCGGCGGTTTTCATAGCGATCGATAATAAATTGGTTGACGGCGCAGCGCAAGCGGCTCACACTTAATCTATATCAATCGCTATGAAAGTAACGCTCCATGTCATTAACCGACTTTCGTACGCTCGGGCGCTCGGGTCTGGTTGTCAGTCCTTTGGTACTGGGCACCATGACGTTCGGTACACCGGTCTGGGGTTCGGACGACGCCAGCTCGCGTTCGATCTTTGATGCTTACCGTAGCGCCGGCGGAAACTTCATCGATACCGCTGACGTGTATTCGGGTGGTCGCAGCGAAGAAATGATCGGGCAATTCATTGCCGATAGTGGCTCACGTGATGAGTTGGTACTTGCTACGAAATTCGGATTCAACGCCAAGCCAGGCAACCCGCACGCTGGCGGCAATGGCGCCAAGAACATTCATCGGGCCCTCGAGGGGTCACTGCGCCGGCTCAAGACGGATTACATCGATCTCTACTGGATGCATGTCTGGGATGGGGTGACCCCGATCGAGGAAATCATGCAGACGCTGGGCGACCTGGTACGCGCCGGCAAGATTCGCTATTTCGCGTTTTCAGACATGCCCGCCTGGGTCGCCGCAAAAGCCGGCACCATGGCCTGCGAGCGGCGAATTCCCGGGCCAATCGCGATGCAACTTGAGTACTCGTTGGTCGCGCGTGACATTGAGCGCGAACATCTGCCGGTCGCGCATGAATTCGGGATGGCGCTCATGCCCTGGAGTCCGTTGGCTGGCGGCTTTTTGAGCGGCAAATATGAGCCTGCCGATACCGTTCAGAAGGGTCGTTTGAGCGGCGCCAATCCGTTTGGCAACAGCAAGTTCACACCAGCCAACTGGGCCACCTTGGCGGTGCTGCGCAACATTGCAAGGGAGCAGAACGTTACGGTCTCGCAGGCGGCCTTGGCCTGGGTCACCGCAAGACCAGGTGTCACCGCGACCTTGGTCGGCGCCCACAACATCGCGCAACTCCAGGACAACATCACGGCGTTGAAGGTAGTGCTCACTGCCACGCATATAGCCAGTTTGAACGAAGTCAGTGCGATCAATCCAGGATTTTCGGGCAGTCTGACATCGTCGGCAATCCGCCGGATGATCTTTGGCGGTCATACAGTGCGCGGTTGGGGTGAACCTTGATCGAAGGCCTCGTCGGCACGATCAGCGACATTCCCGAGCCGCAAGGTCGCTCGCCGACTAAGGTAGCGATACTTCAAATATGCGAGGGAACACTGTTAATTCTTTAGTTGGCGTCGGCCTCTACAGCATTCGCGAGGCTGCAGGAATTTTGCGCGCGCAGCCGCGAGAATTACGCCGCTGGATCATGGGCTACAGCTATCTCGAGAAATCGGGCGATCGACACGAACAGCCTAGCGTATCGGGCGTGTCTGCCGAATTGGCTGCGCTAGAGTCGATGACTTTCTTTGATTTACTTGAAGCTAGGCTCATCAAGGGGTTTAGGGCTCGTCATATCAGTTTGCAGGCGATTCGTCAGGCAATCGATGTTGCGCGTCAAATGTATTCAGATCAGCATCCCTTTGTTTTTCAGAGGATCGAAACCGACGGACGATCGATTTTTGCGCAGGCGGCGACTGACCTGGTGATACGGTTCTAATGGATCTCGTAAAAAGGTAATACGTCTTTCACCAGGTGGTGAAGCAGTCGTTGCTGTTTGGCGTAGATTTTGATGGCGATGGCAAGGCGGCCCGTTGGTTTCCTGTCCCAAAATCAAAAGCGATAGTCATAGATCCAGCCCGCTCTTTTGGGCGCCCAATCATTTCAGACGCAGGTGTCCCTACCGAAATCATCTACGCTGCGTTTCAAGCCGAGGACGAGAACGCTAACCGGGTCGGCCGAATCTACAGTGTCCCGACTGCCCGAGTTCACCGTGCAGTCGAGTTTGAGCGCAGCATTCTGACGCATTGAATTTTCTGCTCGACCATAATCGTCCTCCGCACTGGGCTCGCTAAATCCGGCTTGACGGTGTTTCGGCTCGATAAATCCTGGAGTAAGAAGCCCTATTGGGAGAAAGCTCACACGATGGTTCGATGGTGGCCGCACATCCTTGAGCAGGCAGAACGAATGGAGGGCGGTGGCGTTATCGAAGTTCCGTTCAATTTTCGTGGGCAAGGCAAGTTTAGGTTTCCGCCAGCGCGATAGCGCCTCGTTGGACACTCTTTAGCAAAATGTAAATGTGCATTATTCAAGTTACTTACCCAGCGCGCCTCTCGCAACCTCGTCAAGCAGCTTGATGAAATTGCGTTTGGGCTTGAACTGCAATCTCAATTGGCCCAGATAGTCTCGGAATTCCGCTACTTGCTGCTGGTGTTTCATCAGCCCGCCGACCTTGCGAATCAGTCCGATCGCTTCGCTATAAGCCAAATTATTTGACTGCTCGACGATCGGTGGCACGAGACGCCGATACAGGCTGACGGCGTCCGATGCGCGCGATGACTCAAGCTTGCCGGCCAATCGGATCAGTAACTTGGCGTCGCAAGTACCTTGCTGCGCCAAGACCCAGGCGGCATTGAAATCGTTTTCCCAAAGGGCGATTTCAATCAGAAGCGAGTAATCGGGCGCCGCTGCTTTCAAACTCCAGCGACTCGACGCGCTCGGCTCGCGATTGATCCATTCGGTCGCCCTTGCCAGCGCGCGCTCGCGTTGCTCGGGCCAGCGACCGAGCTTCACTGCGACCGAATGCAGCTTTCGGTAGGACTCGAACCTCGGCAACTCTTCAAAAGGTGCCCAGGTAAGTTGCAGGGCTTCGTCATTGCGTTTGCGCTTCAGATAGATCGCGACTAAAAAATCCCGCAAGCGGTAGTCGACTGACTTGGGGAAGGCGTTCAAGCCTCGTTCGGCCCATTCGAGCGCCTTGTCGAATTGTTTGGCTTTGCTGTAAATTTCAGCAATATCAACATAACGATAACTGGACGAAAGATCCTGCGATTTGATCGACACGAGTTCATCGATGTCGCCACTGGCCAGCGCCAGACTTTCCATGATGTGGGTAATCCTGAATCGGTTCGATTCGAATCGGTTCGCCGGGTCGCGCGGTGGCAGCTTGCGCCATTCCGCTTGTGCCGGCTCTCGGTATCGCAACAGCCCTTGCTTGCCCAGCGGTTTACGGTAGGCGTCGAGCTCGAAGCTCCAGACACCGAATGGCAACGTGGTCTGCAGCCGAAAGAGTTGCTCAGCCAATGCGGCGCCGGGCGACTTCGCCAAGAGGCAGGCCTTCAAGTGCAATTGACCCAGCCTGTATATGGTGTCCCCGACCGAGCCATTCGAATCATCGACTTGTTCGAGGGTCAGCTCAACTTGCTCAATCGCATACTCGGTCAGCTCGACCAGTGCGGCGGCTGTACCGGGTACGAGTAACTCGGCCAATGAATCGATGACTTGATCGATATCTCCGGCATAGGACGAAACTTCCCGCCAATCGAGAACGTCGTCGAGTTCTGTCGCTTGATCGATCGCATTTCAAAATGACTCGACGATGTTGGCGCGACCGCCCGCGCTGCCGGCCTTCAGCAGCAAGAGCTGAAAAAGGCGGTCATCGCGCTGCGCCACCTCCAGCAGCATTCGGGCAGGTGCAGTCGTAAGACAGCTCGCCCTGATCATTGCGAAGTTCGACTTGGTAGGCTTGCGAGCCTTGAACTCTGGCAGACACCTTGGTGCGGTTCGTGGCCAAGCGGCTCACCGAACCTGTAGAGAAAGAGTTCTCTCCGCGCCGAAACACGGGTCTGCCAGCAAACTCCTCGAGTGTGTGGCGAGTGATCAGTTGGTCGAGCATCAGGAATTCCGAATGGGATGGTGGTGCAGGGTCGAACGTATGGTTGAGCGACACATGCTATCTCATGAGGCCGCGTCGAGGCTCGAGTCGCAGTTCGACTGATCGAACACCATGCGTGACGACCTGTACAAAGTGATTGTTGAACGCCCTCGAGTGGGCAGTCGAAATCGACCAACTCCGACGGGCGTATTTTCCGTAACTCAGAAGATGCGCCCGCCAAGGTCGGGATGCGTCGTGGATATCGCGATCAGAAATCTTTGAACGAAAATCTGGCACCGCTGCGGCGATTCCTTGGAAGTCAGGTAGGACGTCCTTGGAACAAGGTCTATGCCGATTTATCGGCCGGTATCGATCGTCGCAACACGGTGCAAGACCATATCTATGCGCACATCGAAAATTATGTCGAGATTCGTACCTACTGGGACGCAAGCGATCTCGCGCAGCCCAACAATGGGCAATGTGTTCGCATTCTCGGACGTGCTTGGAGAAGCGGTAACGTCGACCTCGCGCACTGTTACTCAGAGCTTTATGTCCATCCGTTGAGCGGCCTCTTGCTCCGTAATCGGTACTATCAGTCCTACCAAAGTGCTGGACGCGAGCGTCGGCAAAACCAGCATGTGAAATTGTCGGCGCAACGGGTTCGTGTATCGGTAGATTGTGAGTGTCGACGCATCGACGAGATTTGGTACAAAATCGATTTTGCGCCGTATCCGGTCTTGCCCAAAGGCGAGACCCGGTTGATTTGGGTCGTGATTATCCGTTCGCTTGTGGCAGGTGCTTCGCCAGATCGATATGCCTGCCGAAAGCGACAGATGAGCGGCCGCGATATTGATCAGATGAAAAAAGGCCCTTTCGGGCCTTTTTCTTTGGGTACTGGTCCATGAGATCAGTTTAGGTGCGACCATTCTCCAGGTTGCGTATCTGGCCGTCACTCCATTGCTAGGTATCTGTCAAATATGCAATTCAATTGCATATTTGTGAGACGTTTGCCATACTGATGCATGTCGATCAGACGCACCGCACAAACGCAAATTCGCGAACTCGCCCGGTGGAACCCGTGTCTTCTCATTACCGGCCCGCGCCAAGCGGGCAAGACCACACTGGCCAGGCTCTGCTTCCCGAAAAAGGCATACGTTTCGCTAGAGGACCCGGATGTCCGCGAATCGGCAGTTTCCGATCCGCGCGGGTTTCTCGATTTCTATCCGAACGGTGCAGTCCTGGATGAAGTCCAGCACGCGCCTGATCTGCTGTCCTATCTTCAGACTTCGATCGATCGGCAGCGTCAGACTGGGACGTCGGGAGTACTTTGGGTGTTGACAGGTTCGCAGCAATTCGGTCTGTACTCGCGGGTATCGCAATCGTTGGCAGGGCGTGTCGGGATCGTGCAACTGCTGCCGTTTTCACTATGGGAGCTGCAAAAGGCGCGTCATATTTGGTCCCAACAGCCCATCGAAGAATTACTGTGGTCGGGCTTATATCCGGTACCGGTCGATCAGGGTAATCCGCCGCACGCCTGGTACGCCGATTATTTCTCCACCTATGTCGAACGTGATCTGCGGCAAATGGTCAACGTCCGAGATCTGTCGTCATTTCGCATCTTCATTCGAATGTGCGCGGCACGCACCGCGCAAGCGGTAAATCTGAGCGCCTTGGCGTCGGATTGTGGAATCAGCGTGAACACCGCCAAAGGTTGGTTATCGATCCTGGAAGCGAGCTACATCGTATTCCGGTTACCTCAGCATCATGCGAACTTCGGAAAACGACTGGTTAAGTCGCCAAAGCTGTATTTCTACGACACTGGCTTGGCTTCCTGGTTGGTGGGGCTGCGTTCACCGACTGAATTGTCGCTTTCTTCGATGCGCGGAGCATTGTTCGAGACTTGGTTGGTCAGCGAAGCGCAAAAAGCTCTGTTGCACAACCGTTCTTCGATCCGCGCACATTATTGGCGCGATCAGTCCGGAGTCGAAATTGATCTTTTGCTCGACCTCGGCAGCAAGCTGATTCCGCTGGAGTGCAAGGCCGGAAAAACCGTGGCCTCGGACTGGTTCTCACCCCTACTGAAGTATATCGGTATGGCCGGCGATCAAGTGGTCCGACCAACCCTCGTTTATGGCGGCTCTATCGGCCATAAGCGCCACTCGGTCGACGTCATCGGTTGGCGCCAGTTTCCGCGATGGATGCAGCAGCGCGCGGTCACGGGTGAGTAGTCCCGGATTGAGGCGAGATCCATACCTTCAGAGACCCAATTGACCGCGTCCAATGGTCATTTAGGCTCAGAACGGTGATCGCGGATCAAACTCCGGCGCTCGCTTGGCACGCAAGGCCGCGACGCCTTCGCGCACGTCGGTGCCGGCAAAGCCCATGAATTCGAGCGCCAGCGACGCATCGAATGCGGGGCCTGCCATTCGAAGCCAATTGTTCAACGAATACTTGGTCCAACGAATCGCCGTCTGCGAGCCGGCCGACAGCCGACGTGCGACATCCATCGCAGTGCTGAGCAGCTTGTCTTCATCAACCGCCAGTGACACCAAACCGATCCGTTCAGCCTCTTCGCCGCTGACCTGTTCGCACAGCAGCAAGTAGTACTTGGCTTTGGCCATACCGCAGAGCAAAGGCCAAATCACCGCCGCGTGATCGCCGGCTGCTACGCCCAAGCGCGTGTGAGCATCCACCAGACGCGCGGTTTTAGCGGCAATCGATATGTCCGCCAACAGGCCGCAGACCAAGCCGGCGCCGGCCGCCGGCCCGTGTATCGCCGACACGATCGGCTTGTCGCAATTGATCATGTTGTAGACCAGATCGCGCGCCTCGCGCCACACCCGGACACGCACGTCGACGTCTTGCGACATGCTCTCGACCAGCGCCAGATCGCCGCCGCCCGAGAAGCCCGCACCCTCACCGCGAATGAGCGCCACTTTCACCGACGGGTCGCTACCGAAATCGCGCCAGATTTCGGTCATCTCGAAGTGCGTGTCGCCGTCGGCGGTGGGGAACTTCTGACCGGGCTTGATGGTCATCATGATCTCAAGAATACCGGGTTCGGGATTGCTGATTCGAAGTCGTTCGTAACGCAAGTAGCGTGCAGCGTCGAAGGGAGCCAATGACGGTTTCGAGGAAGTAGTGGTCATGAAATTCGCCTGAAGTGTTGGGAAGGTTGGGGCCAGCGGTATGATTATGCCTAGGGTGGCGAGGCAGCAACTCGTGTTCAGTATTTGTGGATTCGTAGAGGAGTTTCGACCCATGGCCGATGAATTGGTGTTTTATACCAACCCGATGTCGCGTGGGCGCATAGTGCGCTGGATGCTTGAAGAAGTCGGCCATCCGTATCGTACCGAACTGATCGAGTTCGGCCCGGCGATGAAATCAGCAAGTTATCTCGCCGTGAATCCGATGGGCAAAGTGCCGGCGGTTCGCCATGGCGATGTGTTGGTGACCGAGTGTTCCGCGATCTGCGCCTGTCTGGCCGATGCCTTTCCGGCCGCCGACCTCGCGCCTGCAGTGGGGGACCGACTTCGTGCTGCTTATTATCGGTGGATGTTTTTCGCGGCCGGACCGATCGAGGCGGCCGTCACCAACAAGTCGCTCGGTGTTGAAGTACCCAAGGAACGCCGGGGCATGATTGGCTACGGCAGCTTCGAAGACGTCATGAACACCAGGGAGCTTGCCGTCAGCGAACACGAATACGTGGTGGGTGATCGCTTTAGCGCGGCCGATGTATATTTTCGCTCACAGTTGGGCTGGGGATTGCAGTTCGGTTCGATCGAACGCCGTCCCGCATTCGAGCGCTATTGGGCGCGCATCGGGCAGCGCGACGCTGCCG
>JANLTP010000268.1:0-23154 GCA_031363055.1 Burkholderiales bacterium
GCGAGGCAGAGACTACCGAGCTGACGGTGGTGTCGCGGCGGGTGTTCACGGGAAGTTGGGAGTATCTGCTGGAACGGCCAATTTTCACGTTCCCACCGGTCAACAATTGGAGCGGTTCAGCGCTGATTTCGGAATCGGGACTTCTGGTTGGCGTGGGCTCACTTATATTGAATGACATCTCTGAGTCGCGCAGTGGCGTACCCGGAAACTTGTTCGTACCGGTGAACCTGCTCAAGCCCATCCTTGCGGATTTGCTCCGAACCGGTCGGCGCGCCGGCAGCGTGCGCCCGTGGCTGGGCGTAACCACCGAAATGGTGAAAGGCCGCCTATTGATTACGCGCGTCACCAAAAGCAGCCCTGCGGATCTCGCCGGTGTGGAATCCGGCGATGTGATCGTCGGCGTGGACTCCGAGCAAATTGCCGATCGTGCAGACTTCTATCGACGACTCTGGGATAGCGGTTCGGCCGGTGTCGTTGTCGCCTTGCGTTTACTCAAATCGGGCGAACCGAGAAGTGTTTCGGTGAAATCTATGGACCGTATGGATTTTCTTCGAAAGCCGGGTGGAATATAGGAGCAGCCCCAGGGCCGGGCTGCGCCCAGCCCGCCCCCCGCGGGGGTTCAAGCAAAGTGGCAGCGCCACATTTGCTTGAGAGCCTGTCGAGGTTAAGCATCGGTGCGCGGTTTGGTCAGTGCGGTGTTTCACTCTCGGCGCCCGTCGTCCCGTCGTTACGGCGCGGGGCTCCGGACCGCCAAGAACGGGGTGAAGTCAGTGGCTCGCCGAATCTGTTCCTGAAGCGCCTGAGCATCGACTCTTTTCGCATACGGTCCCACCTGCACCTTGAACCAGCCATCGGTCTCGAGTATTTCCACCTTGTCAGCCAATTCGTCAAAGTGCTCTTCAGCCCAGGCTTGGACCCAAGTAGCGTTATCGCGATTCTGAAATGCGCCCATTTGAACGTAGACGGTTGCTTGAATCGATGCGAGCCTCGGTAACTCGAGATTCGAGGAGACCGCGCTGGGCGCGTTTTCTGCCGTGCCCTTGACGGCCGTGCTGATCATCGAGTTGCGCATCGGCCCAGCTCGTTCGGCGCTCAGCGTCAGCGGCTGATTTCGTGTCTGAGTTTGCGCCTGCGTCAGCGGCTGAGTCAGCGGCTGAGTCGGTGACTGAGCCTGTGACTGCGCTAATGACTGAGTATCTCCAGCCTCGTCGAGCGCTATTTGTTCGACCACGACGTCGGTATGGCCCTTTTCCAGATAGCCGAGTTTGTGCGCAGCCGTGTACGATAAATCGATGACGCGGTTATTCAAGAACGGGCCGCGATCGTTGACGCGAACGACCACCGATTGCCCGGTCTGCACATTGGTCACCCGAGCGTAACTGGGCAAGGGTAAGGTCGGGTGTGCAGCGGTCATGGCATACATGTCGTACCGTTCACCGTTCGCGGTTTTGTTGCCATGAAACTTGCGGCCATACCAGGATGCAACGCCTCTTTGTTTGAATGCTTTGACCTCGCGCTCCGGCAGGTATTGCCGGCCAAACAGGGAGTAGGGTCGATTGGCCCAGGAGGCCAGTGCCTCCTTGCGTGGTTTGGCATCCGGAATCTGGTCAATATTCGCAGGTATGTTTTCGCCAGGTCCGTCGTTTTCGAAATAGGCGCCGCCCGAGTACGGCAGCTTCCTGTTCTTGGCGGCAGATTGAGCAGCAGTGCGCGGCGCGCGGCGCGCCGAGTCGCGTGCTGTAACGGTTGCATCGGCCGTTATGTCCTGCTCGGGAGTGGGCGGGCCCACCGGTCCGACCGGATCCATCGGTCTGGCGCTGGCTGGGGCGGCACTGGGTGGCATGGCAGGCTCCATGGTGCTGCAGGCGGCAACCAGCAACAAGCCGCCGACCAAGGTAAGCATCCACACCAGCGGTTTAATCCTCTGTCCCATCAGGGAGCTTGACTGCCTCGGACGGGCGCGACGATATACAAGCTCAATTGCGGTCCAAAGTTGCATGCGATGTCCCAGCCTGGGGCGAGATGTCTGAATAGCGATTGCATCTGACTCGCGCAGACTGAACCAGTCGTTCCGGTCGAACGGCGGTTTATCGGGGATCGAAGGTTACGGCTTTGGCATCTGTGGGCGTTCGGATGCGGTCGCGCGATTCGCTCACGAGTGGTCTTGCACGGCAATGCCGAGACGGGCCAGCAAATTTTCGAAATGTTCGGGGCTTGTAAAGTTGATGACCAGTTTGCCCCTGCCCTTTGGACCGGGTCGTATGCGCACTTCAGTGGCCAGCGCGTCGCATAGGTTTTCCTGTAATCGCAGCAAGTCCCGGTCAACGGCGGGTGCTGACGATTCAGTACTCGAACGACTCTTTGCAGGTGCAGCGTCGTCGGCATTCAGGGCGAGGACTTTGGCAGCGAGACGTTCAATCTCGCGCACACTCAAGCGTTTCTGGACGACTTCATTGGCCAACATGGTTTGGCTGGCGCGATCCAGCGACAACAAGGCGCGGGCGTGGCCCATATCGAGGTCGCCGGCTATCAGCATGGTTTGCACGGAATCGGCGAGATTCAGCAGCCGCAGGAGGTTGCTGGTGGCACTGCGCGAGCGGCCGATCGCTTGCGATGCCTGCTCATGGGAGTATTTGAATTCGTCAATCAGCCGCTTGATGGCTTGCGCTTCTTCCAGGGGGTTGAGATCTTCCCTTTGAATATTTTCGATCAGGGCGAGTGCAAGTGCTTGCTCATCTGGCACATCTCTGACAATGATCGGTACTTCAGCGAGCCCGGCCAGCCGCGCAGCTCTGAACCGGCGTTCGCCAGCAATGATCTCGTAAAGTGCTGTCTCCGACTCGGCCTCGGCCCCGGCGTCCGCTGCCGCTGATCCCAGCGGACGCACAACGATGGGCTGCATCATGCCGTGGCTGATCAGGGATTGCGCGAGTTCTTGCAAGGCGGTTTCGTCCATCCGGGTGCGTGGCTGGTAACGACCGGGCCGCAATTGGCTGATCTTCAAGGTTTGAGGGTATTGCCCGTCGGGCGTGGTCGAGAAGGGTGCTGGCATATCGGCGCCCAGCAGGGCGGCCAAGCCTCTGCCAAGGCCTTTTTGTTTGGTGATCATGGTTGCGAGACCTCGGGTTTAAGGCGGTTAACCAATTCGGCGGCGAATTCGATGTAGGCCCTGGCGCCTTTGGAGGTCGGGTCAAACAAAACACCCGGAATTCCGAAACTAGGCGCCTCGGCCAGACGCACATTGCGCGGGATCAAGGTTTTGAATACCTTGTCCTTGAAATGCTCTTCCAATTGCGCGGAGACTTGCTGAGTCAAGGTCACGCGCGGATCGAACATGACACGGAGCAAGCCGATGACTTTTAATCGGGTGTTGAAGTTGGCATGGACTTTTTTGATGGTGTTGACCAGGTCCGAAAGTCCTTCCAATGCGTAATATTCGCACTGCATCGGAATGATGACGCCGGTCGCTGCGCAAAATCCATTGAGCGTCAACAGAGATAGCGCCGGTGGACAGTCGATCAAGATGTAGTCGTAATGATCATCGACTTCCAATAGCGCGTCGCGCAGACGGGTTTCGCGTTCGTCAAAGCCGACCAGTTCGACTTCCGCCCCGGCAAGTTCTCGATTCGCGGGCACCACGGCAAAGGTTCCGTTCGGTGAGGGCTGGGTCGCCTCGGTAACGTCGGCCAGTCCAATCAGTACCTGGTAAATGGAATGTTTGAGGGTTCTTTTGTCAATGCCGCAACCCATGGTCGCGTTGCCTTGGGGATCAAGATCGATCAGGAGTGTACGTTGGCCAATCTGCCCCAGCGCAGCAGCGAGATTGACGGATGTCGTGGTCTTGCCGACGCCACCCTTTTGATTCGCAATAACGAAGATTTGTGCCATTCAGTTTTGACGCATCATGATGAGGTGCCGCTCGGCCTCGAGTTCCGGCACTTTAAGCGGCACAATGTTCAAGATTTGCCAGTTAGCAGGCAGTTCTGCCATTTCGGTCTCCGGTACCTTGCCCTTCATGGCCGCCAGAATTGTGTTGGGGCCGACCAGAGTGCTGCAGCTTTGCACGAATTGCGCTAGCGATGAAAAGGCTCGACAGACGATCAAGTCAGCGGGGTGCGCTATTCGTTGTTGTTCGACTCGGCCGTGTACCGCGCTGGCGTTTTTCAGTCCAAGACTGGCAATCGCATGTTTCTGAAAGGCGATCTTCTTGCCGACTGAATCGACCGTCGTCATATGGCGCTCGGGCCATAGGATGGCCAGTGGCAGTCCCGGCAGACCGGCGCCACTGCCAATATCCCACAGGTCAGCTTTCTCTTTCAATTGTTCATCAAGGCAGTTCGCGATCGACAGGGAGTCGAATAAATGCTGCACGAGTTGGTCTTGCGGCTCTCGAACGGCAGTCAAGTTGTATGTCTTGTTCCATTGGTCCAGCAGGCGAATAAAGTGCAGCAGGCGCTCGCAGGCAAACTCGGACAGTGGCAGATTGAGCTCCACGGCGGCTGCCTTCAACCGCTGTTCAAAGAGGTGATTGGCCCGGGGGACTGCCTGATTCATTGGGTGTGACTCACTCGGCCTGATTCACCCGGCCTGATTCACTCGGCTTGACTCGAGAGGGCGACCGATTTTCTGTGCCGTTTCAGGTGGACTAACAGTAGCGACACGGCGGCCGGCGTGACGCCGGAGATTCTCGAGGCCTGACCAATCGTTTCCGGTCGATAACGGGTCAATTTCTGCGCAACCTCGGTAGAAAGGCCTTTGACATTCAAATAGTCGAAGTCCGTGGGAACAGGCAAATTGTCGTTATGCTCGGCTCGGGCGATTTCAAGCTGTTGCCGGGCGATATAGCCTTCGTATTTGTGCTGTATCTCCAACTGTTGCGCAACGCCTGGGTCAGTGACCGCCGGCCCGAATTCGGTTGCAAGCGCCTGGTACCGCACGTTCGGCCTCCGAAGCAGTTCTGCGAGCGAATATTCCCGTTCAATGGGTTGGCCAATAATGGCAGTGGCGCGCTCGGGTGTGAACAGCTTCGGATTGACCCAAGTTGATTTCAGACGCTCGGTTTCGAGCGCGATTTGTTCACGCTTGCGGCAGAACGCAGCCCAGCGTTGATCATCGACGCTGCCCAGTTCGCGCCCAAGCTCGGTGAGTCTCAGATCGGCATTGTCTTCGCGCAGGCTCAAGCGGTATTCGGCTCGGCTGGTAAACATTCGATAGGGTTCGTTGACGCCTTTGGTGACCAGGTCGTCGCTGAGCACACCCAGGTAGGATTGATCGCGCCTGGGATGCCATGCGCTCTTGTCTTGTACCTGGCGGGCTGCGTTGATTCCAGCGATCAGCCCCTGGGCTGCGGCCTCTTCATAACCGGTGGTGCCGTTAACCTGGCCTGCGAAGTACAAATGGCTGATCAGCTTGCTTTCCAGCGTGGTTTTCAGCGATCGTGGGTCGTAGTAATCATATTCAATGGCGTAGCCCGGTCGCAGGATATGCGCCTGTTCCAGTCCTGACATGGATCGAACGAGGGCCAATTGCACGTCAAACGGCAAGCTGGTCGAAATCCCGTTCGGATAGAACTCTTGTGTCGTCAGGCCTTCCGGCTCAAGGAAAATCTGGTGCGAGTTCTTTGATGCGAATCGGTGAATCTTGTCCTCGATCGATGGGCAGTACCGAGGGCCCACCCCTTCGATGACGCCCGTGTACATGGGCGAGCGGTCCAGGCCCGCGCGAATGATTTCGTGCGTCACCGAATTGGTATGGGTGACCCAGCACGGCCGTTGTGCCGGGTGCTGATCGGGGTTGCCCAGGAATGAAAAGACCGGAACCGGGTCAAGATCGCCGGGCTGAGGCTCACATTTGGAAAAATCAATCGTTCGGCCATCCAGTCGCGGCGGTGTGCCTGTTTTGAGACGACCCTGTGGCAGATTGAGCTCTTTGAGGCGCGCACCGAGCGACTGCGCCGGCGGATCGCCGGCGCGTCCAGCGGAATAATGCTTCAGGCCGACATGGATCAATCCGTTCAGGAACGTACCAGCAGTCACGACGACGGCGCGGCTGCGAAACTGAATGCCGAGCTGGGTCACAGCGCCAACCGCGCGGTCGCCTTCCATCATCAGATCGTCAACTGCCTGTTGAAACAAGGTCAGACTGGGCTGGTTTTCGATGCGCGCGCGGATTGCCTGGCGGTACAGGACTCGATCCGCCTGAGCACGCGTCGCTCGGACTGCAGGGCCTTTACTGGAGTTCAGAATTCTGAACTGGATGCCCGCTTCGTCGGTGGCTGCCGCCATCACGCCTCCCATGGCGTCTATCTCTCTGACCAGATGCCCCTTGCCGATTCCACCAATAGACGGGTTGCAGGACATTTGTCCCAGGGTTTCGATATTGTGGGTCAGCAGCAGCGTTTCGGCGCCGAGTCGCGCAGAGGCAAGCGCTGCCTCGGTACCGGCATGGCCACCACCCACGACGATGACGTCGAATGTTTTGGGGAAAAGCATAGCGCCAGGTTCTTTCGGTTTTTGGCTTGGCCGGTTAGCGAATGGAGGGGCGATTATAGGTGGCTAGTTACCGTTGCGGTAGTCGATTCGTTGATTTGGTGAGCACGTTGCATCCGGCGCAGGAATGTTTCACGTGAAACAATTGAGGTCGTCAGACAGTGGCGGCCACGTTTCCGGCAACCCTCAATTCCGGCCTCTCAAGCAGACACGGGGCCGTTTCCCATTCGATCGAATTGGCAGTTTCGTGGCTGAGTACGCTTCCATCGGTTAGCTAACGTTAGCTAGGGTCCAAGTGCGCTGGTTGTCATTAGTTGCACTATTAGAAATTAGCCGCTCCGCATTGGGCCGCGCGACCTAACCATACGATGTGGATCGACCAAACCCGATGGCGATTACCAGCCTATCGACACTCCATACTCGATACGCCATACTCGATACTCCTCCATACTCGACACTCGATACTCGATACTCGAGCAGTACTGACCGGGGTGGTAATTTGTGCATATCCTCAAAACCGTAATCGCCAAGAGGAGTTGAATTATTTTATGATGGCCGATTACCCGGCCGCTCTACCCTTCGACACCAGAAGGTACCCCTCGTCGATACCCTCCAGCACACAACCGGATCAGCGCCTGTCGACCCATTCTTAACCCAAACCGCCTCCCCGTGCTCGGCCCCGCAAATACCGGGCTGAGCACCAGACACGGGGCCAGAATCGGAGCAAAAAACAAATTGTTTCACGTGAAACATCTCGAAAGCGTGCCAACGCGAGCGAAACTGAACATCGTTGAGTCAGGGCGACCTGTTATACCCCCGATCGCCCCGACCTCCCATGCGTTACCGAAGGCGGCACACTTTGATCAGAAGAAATTCTCAAATCGACAGTGAAACAGCGTGGCGCACAATAACTATTAGCGCAATATAACTGTCGTACGTCTCTCTAACAGCTCAGTCAATACGGGCCACTACGCGTATGTAGGCACACACTTTATAAGATGTGCGACAACTCCATGATACAAACTGATCAGGACAATAAGATTGCTCAGTCCTGCGCCAGAATCCAGTGCGCGGCTCGTTCCGCAATCATCAACGTTGGTGAATTCGTATTTCCGGATGTGATTGTCGGCATGACACTCGCATCAGCAATCCGCAGGCCGCGAATCCCATGGCACTTCAACTGCGAATCCACCACGGCACCCGGATCACCGCTAGGACCCATCTTGCAGGTACCGACCGGATGAAATATGGTGGTGCCGATGCGCCCGGCAGCCGCCGACAGCTCATCATCCGACTGAAACTGATCGCCCGGCAAAAACTCCTGAGGCTGGTAGCGAGCCAAAGCTCGAGACGCGACGATCTGCCTCGTCAGACGTATCGCACGGGAAGCCGTCGCCCGATCGATATCCGTCGACAGGTAATTGGGAGCGATCCTCGGCGCAGCAAACGCATCCGGCGAAGCCACAGTGATCGAGCCTCGCGAGGTTGGGCGCAAATGGCAAACCGACGCCGTGAAGGCCGCAAAAGAATGCAGCGGCTCACCAAATTTGTCCAGCGACAGGGGCTGCACATGGTACTCAAGATCCGGATAGTTCAGAGCCGGATCGCTACGGGCAAAGGCTCCAAGCTGACTCGGCGCCATGGTTAATGGCCCGCGCCTTGAAACCGCGTACTGAACGCCCATCCAGGCCTTCTGAAACACACTCTGGATCTGCACATTCAGCGTCTTGACGCCGCTGACCTTATAAATCATTCGCAGTTGCAGATGGTCCTGCAGATTGGCACCCACACCTGGCAAATCCACCGTCGGCTGAACGCCCACCGAGTGAAGCGCGGAGGCGGCCCCGATGCCCGAATGCTGAAGAATCGCTGGCGTGTGCACGGCGCCCGCCGCCATAATCACCTCGCGCGCGCAATCGACCGACATCGCTGCAGATGAAACGCCATTACGAATCACATAATCAACACCTTCGACACGCCGGGAACCGTCAGCGCGCAAACGAACCCGCGTCACGTGCGCATGCGTAACCACCTTCAGGTTCGGGCGACCCAGCGCCGGCCGCAAAAATGCCTTGGCAGCATTCCACCGCACACCGGCCCTCTGATTGACTTCAAAGTAACCGCAACCGAAATTATTCCCGCGGTTAAAGTCATCTGAATTCGGGATGCCCGACTCTGCCGCAGCCGCCCGAAAGGCATCCAGAATCTCCCAACTGATCCGTGGCTTCTCAATCCGCCATTCTCCGCCGTGGCCATGCATCGCATCCGTGCCGCCGGCGTCCAGTTTGTGATAATCCTCATGCTGAATAAAGTACGGCAGCACCTCGTCCCAAGACCAGCCCGAATTACCGAGCTCGGACCAGGCATCGTAGTCGCCGCGCTGCCCGCGCATATAAATCATGCCGTTGATCGACGAGCAGCCCCCAAACACCTTGCCTCTAGGATAACGAATCGAGCGGCCGTCCAATCCCGCCTCGGGTTCGGTGCTGTACAGCCAATCGGTTCGAGGATTACCGATGCAATACAGATAACCCACGGGAATGTGAATCCAGATGTAGTTATCTTCGCCGCCGGCTTCCAAAAGCAACACGCTCTTGCGCCGGTCAGCAGACAGCCGATTGGCCAACAAACACCCTGCCGTCCCGGCACCGACAATAATGTAATCAAACTGTTGGTTCACGACTGAATTACTTTATTGAATTCCACCCAGGCACACGTACTTGACCTCAAGATATTCGTCTATGCCGTACTTCGAGCCTTCGCGCCCCAGCCCTGATTGTTTGACCCCACCGAACGGCGTCGCCTCGTTGGCGATCACGCCAGCATTGACGCCAATGAGGCCACTCTCCAGCGCTTCAGCGACTCGAAAAATGCGCCCGATATCGCGAGAATAAAAATACGCGGCCAACCCGAACTCCGAATCATTGGCCATCGCAATCGCCTGCGCCTCGGTGTCAAAGCGAAACAAGGGCGCCACCGGACCAAATGTTTCCTCACGCGCGACCAACATCTCGCTCGTCACCTCCGTCAGCACCGTCGGCTGAAAGAACAACGCACCACGCTCGTGCCGCTTGCCGCCCAAGATCACCTTGGCCCCATGCGCCAGCGCGTCAGCAACATGCCGCTCCACCTTGCTGATGGCCGAGGGCTCAATCAACGGCCCAATGACCACACCGGCCTCAATCCCGGCACCCACTTTCATCTGACCGACTTTAGCCGCAAACTTACGCGCGAACTCGTCGTATACCCCTTGCTGAACATAAATTCGATTGGCGCACACACAGGTTTGCCCGGCATTACGGAATTTGCTGGCAATCGCACCCTCCACTGCGGCATCGATGTCAGCGTCATCAAACACAATAAACGGCGCGTTGCCACCAAGCTCCAGCGACAATTTCTTGACCGTATCGGCCGACTGTCGCAAGAGAATCCGACCAACCTCGGTAGACCCGGTAAAGGAAACTTTCCGAACCACCGGATTGCTGCACATCTCCAGACCAATCTCGGGTGACTTGTCGCCATCACCCACCACAATGTTGATCACACCCGGCGGCACGCCCGCCAACTCGGCCAGCGCCACTGCCGCCAACGCAGTCAGCGGTGTCGCTTCGGCAGGCTTGATTACAAACGTACAGCCGACCGCCAGCCCGGGCGCCACCTTGCGCGTAATCATCGCCAAAGGAAAATTCCAGGGCGTAATGGCCGCACACACTCCAATCGGCTGCTTGATCGTCAACAAGCGCCGGTCATTGGCAACCGTGGGGATCCAATCACCGTAGGCGCGCTTCCCTTCCTCGGCAAACCACTCGACAAAAGATGCGCCATAAATCACCTCACCACGCGCTTCAGCCAGCGGCTTGCCCTGTTCGGTGGTCATGAGCAGCGCAATGTCATCTGCATGCGCAATCAGCAGATCATTCCATTTGCGCAAGATAGCCGCGCGCTCCTTCGCCGTCTTGGCCTTCCAGGCGGGTAGAGCGCGCGCTGCTGCCGAAATCGCGCGCTTGGTTTCGACCACCCCCATATCGGCTACTTCGACAACGGTCTGGCCATTCGACGGATCGGTTACCTTGAACATCTTGCCGGAATCGGCCGCAACCCACTGACCGTCGATATAGCCTTTGTTCCGGAGCAATTGCATGTCTTTTAACTGCAGCGTCATGATTCAGTCCTCTCTCTCACGATTCGATCCTCTTTCTCATGATTCAGTCCCTTCTCCATTGATCAACCGTCTTACTTCATCGTAGGCATGACAAACTCCGCGCCGGCGCGAATACCTGCAGGCCAGCGCTGCGTGACCGCCTTGTAGCGCGTGTAAAAACGAACGCCTTCAGGCCCATGGATATGATGATCACCAAACAGCGACGACTTCCAGCCGCCAAAGGAGTGGAACGCCATTGGCACCGGAATCGGCACGTTAACACCGACCATCCCGACCTGCACCCGGTTCACGAATTCGCGGGCGGCATCGCCATCGCGCGTGAAGATCGCGGCACCATTGCCAAACTCGTGATCATTGACCAGCTTGAGCGCCTCTTCAAAATCACGGGCACGAACAACAGACAATACCGGCCCAAAAATTTCCTCGTTGTAGATTTTCATGCCGGGCTTGACATGATCAAACAGGCAACCGCCTACGAAGAATCCGTCGCTACCGCCACCCTCCGCTTTCTGCTCACGGCCATCGACGACGAGGCCGGCACCTTCCTCGATGCCGCTGGCCACATAAGCACGGACCCGATCGAACGCAGCACGATTCACCAACGGACCCATCTCGGCCGCTTTGTCCATGCCATCCGCCATCCTGATCTCCGGAACCCGCTCGGCCAGTCTTGCCACCAGGGCATCGCCAATCGCCCCGATTGCGACGGCAACCGACACAGCCATACATCGCTCGCCAGCCGATCCGTAAGCGGCACCAATCAAGGCATCCACGGCCTGCTCAAGGTCGGCATCCGGCATGACGACCATGTGGTTTTTCGCGCCACCCAGGGCCTGCACTCTTTTGCCATGACGACCCGCAGTCTCGTGGATGTAACGCGCTATCGGCGTCGAACCGACAAAACTGACCGCGTCCACCAGCGGATGACTCAGCAGGCCGTCGACCGCCGATTTGTCCCCTTGAATGACGTTGAACACACCGTCAGGCAAGCCAGCCTCCTGCAGCAAGCGCGCCATGATCAGCGATGCCGACGGATCACGCTCCGAAGGCTTGAGGACAAAGGTATTGCCGCACGCAATCGCCACGGGGTACATCCACATCGGCACCATGACCGGAAAATTAAAAGGTGTAATTCCGACACAGACACCGACCGGCTGGCGCGTGGTGAACATGTCGATGCCGGTGCCCACCTGCTCGGAATACTCACCCTTTAGCAACTGTGGAATGCCGCAGGCGAACTCGACCACTTCCATGCCGCGCGTCACTTCGCCATGAGCATCGCTCAACACCTTGCCATGCTCAAGCGTAATCGCCCGGGCAAGCTCGTCCGCATGCCGCTCGATCAGCTCCTTGAACTTGAACATGACCCGTGCACGCCGCAAGGGCGGCGTTGCGGACCAAGCAGGCAAGGCGTTGGCGGCTGCCTGAACGGCCGCATCAACGGTCGCAGCATCGGCAAACATGACCTCGCGCGCGACCAACCCGGTGGCCGGATTAAAGACCTCAGCGCTGCGTGTCTGAGCATCGCCGCCCGGCAACACAAGCTGGTTGTTGATCCAATGACCTACCCGGGTACCGAGCGCGGCGACCGCCTCGGAGGTCTGCGCCAATTGAAAACTGCCCACTTGCTTCTCCCGAAAATATTAGGTTCAATCCTGCCACCACGGCGTTCAGCCGGCTGAACTTCAGCTTGCCAAATTTCAGCTTACCAAACGTCAGCTTACCAAACGCCAGTTCACTGAGCCAACTCACTATAGTAGGCGAGTGTAGTGCATACAAGTGCATCCGCAACAGCAGAAGGAAACCCTCGATGACAACCCCCAAGCGCAACCCACTTCCGATCCCCCAGCCGATCGGAATCAATGGCCAGCGTCTCTGGGACAGTCTGATGAGCCTCGCTCGCATCGGCGCAACCGCCAAGGGCGGCGTCAAGCGATTGACCTTGACCGAGTTCGATCGCCAAGGGCGAGATCTGGTGGTCGCCTGGCTCACCGAGGCCGGCTGCGAAATCAGCATCGACGATATCGGCAATGTCTATGCCTTGCGCAAAGCCATGGCTCGGCATCCCGATGCCGACGCCGTCGCCGTCGGCAGCCATGTCGATACTCAGCCCTCGGGTGGCCGGTTTGATGGCGCCTATGGTGTGCTGGCCGGCGTCGAAGTCATCCGTGCCCTCAACGACGCCGGTGTTCGTACTGATAAGCCGGTGGCGGTGGTCATCTGGACCAACGAGGAGGGCTCACGGTTCACACCGGTCATGATGGGTTCGGGCGTTTACGCGAACGCGTTTGACGCCGCCTTTTGTCTGGCCCAGAAGGACCGCGAGGGCACCAGCGTCAGCGAAGCACTGCACGGCATCGGCTACCTCGGTGAAGCGCCGCGACCACGGTTTTCAGCCTATTTTGAGCCGCACATTGAACAGGGGCCGGTGCTTGAACGCGAGGCCTGCACCATCGGTGCGGTCGAAGGTGCGCTCGGTCAGCGCTGGTTTGATGTCGTGGTCACCGGCCAAGATGCCCACGCCGGGCCGACACCGATCGAAATGCGCCGTGACGCCTTGCTGGCCGCCGCTCAATTGGTGGTCGAGGTTCGTCGCATCGCGCACTCCGCACCGCACTATGCGCGTGGCACCGTCGGTCAAATGCACGTATATCCGAATTCACGAAACGTCATTCCGGGACGAGTCGAATTTAGCGTCGACTTTCGCAACGCCGACGACGAGACCTTGAACGCCATGGTCACCGAGCTGCATGACTGCGCCCGCCGAATCGGCCAGACCGATGCGCTCGACATCGACATCAAGCAGGTGGTGTATTTCCCGCCGTGCGCGTTCGACCCCAGTCTGGTTGCAAACATCGAAGCCTTCGCGCAGCAGCGCGGCTTGCGAACCCGCCGGCTGGCCTCCGGCGCCGGTCATGACGCGGTCTATCTGGCGCGCACCTGTCCGAGCGCCATGATCTTCGTGCCTTGCGAAGGTGGCATCAGCCACAATGAAATCGAGAATGCCCAGCCGTTTGATCTCGAGGCTGGCTGTAATGTCTTGCTCGACTGCGTGCTTGCGCAAGCGGGCGGCGGTTCAGCCACATGATCGCGATCTCGATGGGCGATCCCTGCGGCATCGGCCCGGAGGTCACCCTCAAGGCGCTCGCCAATCCTTATTATGCGCAGCAGGCTATCGTGGTCGGCGATACGACGCGACTTCAGTCCGAAGCGCATCGTCTGCAACTACCGATGCCGCCTCACATCGAGTCCGTTGGCACATCCCTGGAAGGCCAGACCTCCGACCTGAAATACGGTCAGATCAACGCTCGCGCAGGGGCGGCGTCCTTTCAATATGTTGAACGCGCGATCAGGCTCGCCCAGGCCGGTACGGTTCAGGCCGTGGTGACCGCACCGATCGCCAAGGCCGCCTGGCATGCGGCCGGTCACCAGGACTTTCCCGGCCACACCGAATTGCTGGCCGCTCGCAGCGGCAACGTGCCGGTACGCATGATGCTGGCCAATACCGAGCTGCGAGTCGTTCTGGTCAGCATCCATCTGGCGCTTCGCGACGCGCTGGCGGCATTGTCGATTCCGCGAATTATCGAAACCATCGAGTTGACAGCGCGGTCATTGCAGCGCGCCGGTTTGAGTCAACCCCGGATCGCAGTCGCCGGCGTCAATCCGCATGCCGGCGAGGGCGGTTTATTCGGTCGCGAAGAAATCGAGATCATCGAGCCGGCCGTAGGCCGCGCCAAGGCGCTCGGTATCAACGCCATCGGCCCACTGGCGCCGGACACGGTGTTCATGCGAGCGCGCGGCTTTCGCGAGTTTGATGCCGTCATCGCGATGTACCACGACCAGGGTCTGATTCCGGTCAAGTACATGGGGATTGATGACGGCGTCAACATCACCATCGGCCTGCCATTCGTGCGAACCAGCCCGGATCACGGTACTGCGTTTGACATTGCGGGCAAGCCCGGTCCGGACGGTCGGGGGTTGGCCGATGCACGCAGTATGAGCGCAGCCATCGAGCAGGCCCTGCGCGCTGTCGCTGCCACGCTCAAGCGGCCAGCCGCACCTCAAGCTGGCGCTTGACCTCGACCAGTTCGACCGGTAAGTGGTAGGCCAACTTGGTGAACAATTCTGCATGCAACTCGATTTCCGCGAGCCAGGCGGCGCGATCGATCGAGGTGATCTGATCATAGGCCTGCGCGGAGAAGTCGAGTCCGGTCCAATTCAAGTCCGTGTAACGCGGGGTCACCCCGAAGACATGTTCGGTGCCGCCGCCCTTGCCGTCGACCCGCTCCAACATCCAGGACAACACACGCATATTCTCGCCATAGCCGGGCCAGACAAACTTGCCCTGCTCGTCGGTGCGGAACCAATTGACGCAAAACATTTTCGGCAACTTGGCACCCGACGCTTGCAGCTTCTTGCCGAGCGACAGCCAATGCGCAAAGTAATCGCTCATGTTGTAGCCGCAAAACGGAATCATCGCAAACGGATCGCGTCGCACAACGCCCTGCTTGCCCGCCGCCGCTGCGGTCGTCTCGGAGCCCATGGTGGCCGCCATGTAGACGCCCTCGACCCAGTCGCGCGCCTCGGTAACCAAGGGCACGGTGGTTGAGCGACGACCGCCAAAAATAAACGCGTCGATTGCGACACCGGCGGGGTTGTCCCATTCGGCGTCAATGACTGGATTCTGCGTCGCCGCCACGGTAAATCGCGCATTCGGATGGGCCGCCTTTCGGCCTGCCTGGCCGTCTACGGGCGTCCAGTCCTTGCCCTGCCAATCGATGAGATGCGCCGGTGCCGGTCCCAAGCCCTCCCACCAGACATCACCATCATCCGTCAGCGCGACGTTGGTAAAGATCGTATTCGCATTCAGTGAGGCCATGCAGTTGTAATTGGTCTTGTCATTGGTACCCGGCGCCACACCGAAATAACCAGCCTCCGGATTGATCGCATAGAGCCGCCCGTCGGTGCCGGGTTTGATCCAGGCGATGTCATCGCCAATCGTGCTCACCTTCCAGCCCTCATAGCCCTTGGGCGGAATCAGCATGGCGAAGTTGGTCTTGCCGCAGGCCGACGGGAAGGCTGCCGCGACATGGTATTTCTTGCCGGCCGGTGAAGTAACACCGAGGATCAGCATATGTTCAGCGAGCCAGCCCTCATCACGCCCCATGGTCGAAGCAATGCGCAGCGCGAAGCATTTCTTGCCGAGCAGTGCATTGCCGCCATAACCCGAGCCGAACGACCAGATTTCACGCGTCTTCGGATAGTGAACAATGTATTTCGTCAGATTGCACGGCCAGGCGACGTCTTTTTCGCCGGCGGCCAATGGCTTGCCAACCGTGTGGACACAGGGCACAAACTCGCCGTCAACGCCCAGCACTTCATAGACTGCGCGACCCATGCGGGTCATCAGTTTCATGTTGACCACGACATACGGCGAATCCGACAGCTCGATGCCGATCTGGGCGATCGGCGAGCCCAAAGGGCCCATCGAAAACGGCACCACGTACAAGGTGCGACCGCGCATGCAGCCATCGAACAGGCCTTGCATGGTCTTGCGCATTTCGATCGGATCGACCCAGTTGTTGGTCGGGCCCGCTTCTTCCTTGCGGTCCGAACAAATGAAGGTGCGTTCCTCAACCCGAGCGACGTCAGCGGGATCTGACCAGGCCAGAAACGAATTCGGTCGTTTGGCCGGGTTCAGTGCGCGCATGGTACCGGCCTGCAGCATCTCGGCACATAAACGATCGTACTCGATCTGCGAACCATCGGCCCAATAGATATGGTCAGGCTTGGTGAGCGCGGCAATCTCGGCAACCCAGTTGATCAAGCGCTGATGCTTGACATAGTCGGGGGCGGCGACGCCTTGAGCCAACGCGGGACTGATCTGCGTGGCATAGGGTTGGTTCATCGGGTAACTCCGTTACGTAATCGCTTGATGGCGCAAGAGCGACGATACTTTCGTCGTGGCGATCTATTTTCCCAATCCTGTCCAGTTGAACGTTCAACAGTCAGGCCCTGACTCAAACCATCCGAAAAGCAGAATCAAGCCTTTCGGAGTCGCGAGCGCCAACCGGTATCTGGCGGCCAAGTCTTTGATAAAGACCTTATTTTCAGCGGGGTAACTCGTAATTTTACACCGGCGGCTGCCAAAACCATGCCTTTGCTTTCTGCTCAAGCCGACGTCATATTCGCATTACTTGATTCATTTTTCGATGTCGAAAATCACGAGCCAGCCTAGTCGGGGACGTGACGGGTGACAATTCAACCATCAGCCACCTTCACGTGGGTAATTTCATGCAAGAACATCATTTTCTAACCCAGGCACTGGTCTATCTGGCCGCAGCGTCACTATTTGTACCGCTATTCAAACGCATTGGCCTGGGTTCGGTGCTGGGTTACCTGGTCGCCGGTGTGGCAATTGGCTCCTGGGGGTTGGGACTCATTACCGACCAGGACGCCGTGCGCGAAGTGTCCGAGCTGGGCGTCGTGCTGCTGCTGTTTCTGGTCGGACTCGAACTGAACCCGGAACGACTGTGGTCATTGCGCCGCGCCATTTTCGGTCTGGGCAGTCTGCAAGTGCTGGTCACCATTGGCTTGGTCAGCCTGGCGCTGATGCCGATGGGAATGCATTGGAGCGCCGCCGTGGCGTTCGGAATGGCCGCCGCCATGTCCTCAACAGCCATTGCACTGCAAATTCTGGCTGAGCGCAATGTGCTGAAAGCAGCGCCCGGGCAATCCGCCTTTGCGGTATCGCTGTTCCAGGATCTTGCGGTCATTCCGATCTTGCTCGGATTGAGCTTGTTGGGCCCGGCCGCCGGCGGGGCGGGTGGTGTGGAGAGCAGTATCGCCGGCGGCGCTGGCGGGGCCGCAAGCGCTGCGTTCTCCTGGTTCACGCTGGCCAAGGCCGCCGCCCTCATCGCCGTCATGGTGATCGGTGGTCGCTACTTGCTTCGGCCCTTGCTGCACTTGATCGCCCTGACCCGGATGCGCGAGATTTTCATCGCCTTCGCGTTGTTGCTCATCGTCGGCAGCGCCGTCCTGACCCAGAGTATCGGCCTGTCGATGGCGCTCGGCAGCTTTATTGCAGGCGTCTTGCTGGCCGACTCGGATTATCGGATGGAGCTCGAGGTCGACATTGAACCCTTCAAGGGCTTGCTGCTCGGGCTGTTCTTCATCGCCGTCGGCATGTCGATTGATATCGGGCTGATCCTCGCCTCACCCTGGAAGATTCTCGGACTGGCGCTGGCCATTGTGTTGTTGAAGCTTCTGATTCTGGGCAGCCTGGGCGCCTTGTTCCGGTTATGCCGTGAAGACGGTTGGCTGTTCGCGCTGTCGCTCTCGCAGGTCGGCGAGTTCGCATTCGTGCTGATCACGCAGGCACAGGCCGATCGGGTTTTGTCGCCCGTGCAGGCGGCCACCGCCAACGCGGTCATTGCCGTATCGATGTTGACGACACCGTTACTGTTCCTGATCTTCGATCGCTGGCTGGCGCCGCACTATCGAAACAAGAGCAATCGGGCGCCAGACATCATCGACGTGCGTAACCGCGTCATCATCGCCGGCATGGGCCGCTTCGGTCAGATCATCGCGCGACTTCTGATGGGCCGCAAATACGGCATCACCATCATTGATCACAACGCCGTCCAGGTAGAAACCATGGGCCGGTTCGGTTATCGTGGATATTACGGTGATGTCAGCCGCCCGGATGTCCTCGAGGCGGCTGGGATCGACGAGGCCAGTCTGTTGGTGCTGGCCATTGACGACCCGGAAGCGATTCAGCAAACGGTGGCCCATGTCCAAAGAGAATATCCGAAGGTGACCATTCTGGCGCGGGCGCGCAGCCGTACCGACGCGCTTGAATTGCGCCGCGCTAAAGTCCCGGCGATTCGCGAAACTTTCGCTTCGGCACTGGAAGTGGCTGAACTCTCGCTGGTCGCGCTGGGCGACACACCGGAGGCGGCGCGCCGGGCCGCGGTCCAGTTTCGAGCCCAGGACGAACGACAGTTCAACGCGCAACTGCTGGTCGGCGAGGATGAGGACAAACTGATTGCCATCGCCACCAAAGGCCGACGCGAATTGATACAGTTACTGGAAAATGAGTCTGACCAACCGGCTGGCGCATTTTCAAGTATCAACCCGTCCGCCGCGCCGTCTGCCGTGCCATCTGCCATACCATCTGCCATACCGCCTACCATCCAACCCAGCGAACACAAAACATGAACCCTTCAGACTCTCTCCCCCAGCACGACTCCACGACGGCGAACCGATCGCTCGTCGACGCGCAATTTCTGCTGGAATGTTTTGATCAGCACCGGTCGCTGCCGTCCGAGCGCGTGGCGCTCACCGATCTGGCGCACGCTGAGCGAATCAACGCCGGCATTGCCAGCGCCCGGGTGGCCCGCGGCGAACGTCGAGTCGGCTACAAGATCGGTTTCACCAATCGCAGCATCTGGCCCATTTACGGCGTTGACCAGCCGATCTGGGGTCCGGTCTATGACAGCACCGTCGAGCAACTGGCAACTGATCGCGGCGCAATCGACGCAAAACTTTTTGTCGAACCGAGGATCGAGCCGGAGATTGTGTTTGGGCTGGGCAGCCGACCGCTGAGCACTGCGTTCGCTGATCTGGTGGCGGCCATTGACTGGTATGCCCATGGATTTGAAATCGTCCAGAGCATCTACCCGAACTGGAAATTCAACGGCGCCGAGGCCTTCGCCGCGCAGGGCATGCATGGTGCGCTGAAGATCGGCCATCGGCACCCGTTGCGATCACTGGCCGACCCGGTGGCGCAATTGGCGGCGATCAAGATCAGCCTGTCGATGAATGGGCAACTGCAAGCACAGGGCGCTGGCAGCAACGTACTGGGCGGCCCCATCCAGGCACTCGCACACTTTGCTGTGGAATTGGCCAAACGCGGCGTCTCGCTGCAAGCAGGCGACATCATTACCACCGGCACCTTGACCGATGCCTTGCCGCTTGCGCCCGGACAGCGCTGGCACACCGACTTTGATTCGCCGACGCAGGCAAGCCTGGCGCTGACGGGAATCGAATTGCAGGTGAATTGACCGATGTTCGATCGATCCCATATCTCGCAGGCTGCCGAGCGCATTGCGCCCTACCTGCGAATAACGCCGGTCATCGATGTTCGTGAGGCTGGCCATCTGCTGAATCTGAAACTCGAGTCATTGCAAGTCAGCGGCACTTTCAAGGCGCGTGGTGCGTTTAACCGCCTGCTGGGCGCGAGCCCCGATACCCTGCAGGCCGGAGTCGTTGCGGCGTCGGGCGGTAACCACGGTATCGCGGTCGCTCATGCGGCTCGCTCGCTCGGTGTGGTCGCGCATATTTTTGTACCACTCCGCGCACCGCAAGCCAAACTCGACAAACTGCGTGCGCTCGGCGCGCGGGTGCAGGTCGTCGGTGAACGTTACGCGGACGCGCTGGCGGCCAGCGAACAGTTCATAGCGCTGACGGGTGCCCTGCGTTCACACGCCTACGATCAAATCGAAACGCTGGCCGGTCAGGGAACGATCGCACTCGAATGGCAACGGCAAACGCCCGATCTCGACACGGTACTGATAGCGGTCGGCGGCGGCGGACTGATCGGGGGCATCGCTGCCTGGTTCGAGAACAAGGTCAAAGTCGTCGCCGTCGAACCGATCACTTGCCCCACCCTGCACTCAGCACTAGCGGCAGGCCGCCCGGTGGACACCGCAGTGGGCGGCGTCGCAGCAGACTCGCTAGGCGCGAGTCGGGTCGGCGAGTTGATGTTCCCCATCGCGCAACGCGCCGTGTCGAGTTCTGTGCTGGTCAGTGACGCCGCGATTGTTGCGGCGCAACATTGGCTCTGGGATCATTTGCGCATTGCAGCAGAACCGGGCGGTGCCGCTGCAATGGCCACCCTACTGAGCGGCGCCTACCAGCCAGGCATTGACGAGCGGGTCGGCGTTTTGATATGTGGCGCCAACGTTGACCCAGCCAGTTTGACTCGGCCACTCTAACCCTGGCCTGTGACTTTTCGCACGCGCAATCGGCACTCGTCCGCAAGAACCGGCCGCCGATAACCTGCGACAAGACGGGCGCGCTGGTTGTGCATAGGATTAATCACAACGGCAAGACCCTGCGCCAGTGACCGAAAAGTCAGCGTTATTAGCCAAGCGCCGAATTTCTGATGTAAAGTGATGTGATGACTGATCAAACCCCCGCTCAGCGTACCGCAGTAACAGCAAAAATCCTGTTGTTGGCCGGATTGGCGTTTGCGTTTGAGGCGTTATGGCGCGGCTCGGTTGCCCGCACCCTGATCGCCGGCGGACTGCTGGTTTTTGCGGGCGGCTTGCTCGTCGCTGCCAAACGCGCCGGTTGATCGGCGACTCGGGCGGCTCCAGTCAACCCACGGCTCACGCAGTCACTGCAACTCAGCGCTCGGCAGCCCGAATCCTTTAGACTGCCGCCATGATGCGGCGAACCGACGACTTCGAGTCATTCTGTGTAGACAGCTTTCCGATCGATGCTGAACTCAGCGACGACGGTATGGTCGGGCCCGAACTGGCCCATCTGGCACAAACTTATGTGCGCAGCCCGCGAGCGCTGGTTTGGCGCAACCCCTCTTCGGATTGGCGCCTGTTTGTCGTGTTGTTACCGCTTGCTTCACGACTGTCCCTGATCGCCAATCCGATCTTCGCGCAACTGGCCCGAGCCTGGGGACTGAACATTCGCTTCATCGGCATCGATCGCGAGCAACGAGTCTTTGATTTTCGCGCGTTGTTGTCGGACAAGTCCATCAAGCTGCTGGTCAACGCGCTGGCGCGCAGTTTGTCGAACGACGCGTCTACTCGTAGTTCGGCGAACGAGACAAGGCACATAGACCGCGACGCAGACGGGCGCGCGGATGGGTACGCAGACCGGCACGCAGACGGACGCGCAGACGGACGCGCAGATGGCACCAACGATCCGGCGCTGGATGTCCTCTTCGCAGCCTTGGCCGGCGATCTGTTGACGGTGGTTTCGAAGCGTCGCGATGATTGGGGGCGGCATCTGCTTCGCGAGCATGTGCTGACGCCCGATGTGCCAAACAGCCTGTTTGATCGCAACTCGCGATTTCCAGACTTTCTCGGCAAGCTTCGTGAAGCACTTCGTCAAGAGATCATCGACGCGCACTTTTACGGCAAGGTGCTCCGATCGATCGACTTGCGAGAAACCGCCGTTGAACAGCGTCTGGCCGCGCTCATCGAGGGTAGTCTCGATCCGATCATCTTTACAAAACTGGCGCGCACTCAAGCCTGCCAGCATCTCGGCTGCTATAACTGGCTCAGGCTCGATTTGCGACGTGCGGCCGCGCGCGCCCACGCACTGACTCGACTGCCGACGCTATCGAATTTTTTCGCTGATGCCCTCGTAACGCTGGAGACCCTGGAGGTCCATGCCGGCGAAGATGATGACGACGAACGAGACATTCTGCAGGACGGCGAGTTCGCGCAGTCACGCAAACAGACACCGACCCTGGATCTGCGCGGCTTGGCTGCGCGCAGCGAAACAACACACGCCTTACGGTGGAGCGCTGTGCTCAAACAAGCGATCGACGCCGGTCAGGATCGAAATATTATCGAAGCACTGGCGCAGCGCTTTGCGGTCAGCGATAACGTCATTCGCCGACTGTGGCGGGAGCCACCCAAAGCACTCGGCGCGCCACCGACCTGGCACCTGTCGCAGATTTTGCGGCGATTAAACGAGATACCCGAGCGCGATTGGCCATCGCAGGATCGCGATTGGCAAAGCTTCGCTGCCCATGCGGTGCCCACCGAAGCCGGCTAGGCTGGCGTCGGGGTTAAACCGCCTAAAATCTAGCGGTATGAAATCAGACATCGTTATTGCTCAAGCCGCGACCATGCGGCCAATCACCGAACTCGCCAAAGACCGGCTCGGCATCCCCGTCGAAGCGCTCGAGCCCTATGGCCACTTCAAGGCCAAATTGTCGATGGACTATTTGAAGTCGCTGCAGTCACGACCGAACGGCAAGTTGATCCTGGTCACCGCCATCAGCCCAACCCCGGCCGGCGAGGGCAAGACGACCACGACCGTCGGCCTGGGCGACGCGTTGAATCGAATTGGCAAGAAGGCGATCATTGCGCTGCGCGAACCGTCGCTGGGGCCCGTATTCGGTGTCAAGGGCGGCGCCGCTGGCGGTGGCTACGCACAGGTCGTGCCGATGGAAGACATCAACCTGCACTTCACCGGTGATTTTAATGCGATCGCGCTGGCCAATAACTTGCTGGCCGCGATGATCGACAATCATATTCATCATGGCAATGAATTGGACATTGACGTGCGTCGCATCACCTGGCGGCGCGTCATGGACATGAACGATCGCGCCTTGCGCCGCATTGTCAGCAGCCTGGGCGGGACCGGCAACGGTTATCCACGTGAGGCCGGCTTCGATATTGTGGTCGCCTCCGAAATCATGGCGATTCTGTGCCTGTCGGTTTCGCTATCCGACCTGAAGGAGCGACT
>JANLTP010000001.1:0-12444 GCA_031363055.1 Burkholderiales bacterium
GTGCGAGGCGACCGGATTGTTGATCGTCAGTTTGGTCTCGGCCTCAAAGCCGTAGTCGGTTTCGCGCAGGCTGAAAAACTCCGGCGCGTTTTTTCCGAACTGACCAAACGCGCCGCGATGAACGAACGGGAAGTGAGCGGCGTCGAACGAGTTCTCCATCAGTCGCAAGGCGCCGGTTCGCCATCGATCATTGAACTGGTGAATGCGTCGGTAGCGCGAATCATGATCTTCAGGAATGTCCAGAATCGGCCGCAAAGGCGTCTCGAGCGCGACCCAGATGAGGCCATATTTTTCCTGAGCCGCGAACGCTGGCACGCGCGCGCCCTGCGGAATTAGAGTGTCCGGTTGCTGCGGTATCCGAACGCACTGGCCACTGACGTTGTACTCCCAGCCATGATAGCCACACGCCAGATGTTCGCCCTGAACTTTGCCCTTGGACAATCTCGCGGTTCGATGGCAGCAGCGATCCTGCATCGCCGCCAGTGCGCCGGACGCGGTTTTCCAGAGTACCAGCGACTCGCCAAGCAGGTGGAATGGCCTGGGGCCGTCGGCAAGCGCTGCGAGCGGTACCGTCGGATACCAGAATCGACGCAGTACCTTCTGTTGAGTGACCAGCACGGTTCGTACTCGGCTCAGGGCGTGATCTTCAAATCCTTCACGAACTGGGTGGTGAAGGCCTTCCTCCAATCGGTCTCGGCCTTCAGCAAACCGGCCTTGACCATAAAGTCGTAGGTCTGCTTCCAGCGTGCTTCGGTCATGATGCCGGCGCCGGCCGTCGCGGCATCGCCACCATCAAACACCTTCAATTCCTTCATGCGACGAATCGCGAACGTGATCTGTTCGTCATCCATTTTCGGATTGTCTTTCTTGATGAGTTCGTTGGCAGCGGCCGGATCGGCGAGATAAGACTTCCAACCTTCAATCGAGGCGCGAACGAAGCGGGCGACGACCGTCGGATTGTCAGTGACCAACTTTTGGGTGGTCACAATCGTTGTGCCATAGGGCGGGTAGCCGTCATCGGCGAACAGGAAAAAATTGGCCTTGACACCTTGCTTCATCGCCTGGAAGGGCTCCGAGGACGGATAAGCTTGCCGGACCAGATTGCGGTCCGCAAAGAACGGCTGCAGGTTGAAGGTATAGGCGCGTGCCTGTTCGTCCGTATAACCGTATTTGGACTTCAGCCAGGGCCACCACGTCGTGCGGCCGGAACTTGCCACCAGAATCGTCTTGTCCTTGAGTGCGCCTAGGCTCTTGACGTCGTCATGCGTCAGCATGCCTTGCAAATCTTTTTGAAATGAGGTGGCAACGGTCGTGGCCGGGAATCCTTTTTCGACCGCCGACAGAACCGCCAGGTCGTAACTCATGATGAAGTCTGCTTGTCCAGCCAACATCAACTGCAGGTTGTTGACCTGCGGGCCACCCATCTTGATGGTGACTTCGAGGCCATGTTTCTGATAGATGCCTTTGGCCATTGCTTGGTAAAAGCTGCCGTGTTCGGCCTGCGCATACCAGGACGTCATGAAGGTGACCTTGTCTTGCGCCCAACAATGCGTGACGCCCAAAGCTAGCGCGATTGAAATGATCGGACGAACAAAATTAGATGAACGAAAGAACATCAAGTCACTCCTGTGCTGAATCAATGATCGTTCGCCGACAGAAAGGCGGCGGCCAAAATTCAGCAGTGACTGCTCCAGCCTGGAATCGGGCGAACGCATCCGGACAGTGAACAGACTGAGACCAGTCGACTGCTTCCGGAGCAATGACCTGCGAGCGCCCCCAGGGCGGGGCTGCGCCCAACCCGCCCTCCGCGGGGGTTCAAGCAAAGTGGCAGAGCCACATTTGCTTGAGAGCTCGTTTAGTTTTCACTCACACCGAAACGGCGGCTCGTTGCCAGCTTCTACTCCTGCGGACAATCGAGCAAATCGCATGCCAAGTCGCGGCTGCACCAATGATGATTGCAGCGCACCGGTTCAGGGCGATGTCGGTTGGGTTGACCCAAAGCCAGCACACAGATCATCGGCGCGCCTGGAATCGTATCTCAGGGTTAATAATGGCCTTCTTCGGGGGATGCTACAATCTTCAAGTAAGTATATGAAATATAACAAATAATTAGCACCTGGATATCATCTGTCAAGGTGCGATTTCACAATACGGAGTTTCAATGGGTACAGTTAGCTTGCGTCCTCCGGGTCGCACGAGGAGCGTTTTGCGTGCTGCGATGTCGGTAGCACTGGTCTGCGTTGCCACTGCGGCGAGCGCCTGGGAACCTGCCAAGCCGGTCGAATTGATCGTGCCGGCCGGAACCGGCGGCGGCGCCGATCAGATGGCGCGATTCCTCCAGGGCGTCATCGCCAAAAATGGGTTGATGAAGCAGTCGCTGGTGGTCATCAACAAATCGGGCGGCGCCGGTGCCGAAGGCTTTCTGGATGTGAAGAACGCCAAGCCTGACGGTCACAAGTTGATCATCACCTTGTCGAATCTGTTCACCACGCCTTTGGCCACCGGTGTGCCGTTCAGTTGGAAGGATTACACACCCTTGCAGATGCTCGCTCAGGACGAGTTTGTCCTTTGGGTCAATGCCGAATCGCCGATCAAGACCACGGCGGACTTCGTCAGCGCCTTGAAGACGGGCACGCCTGGCCAATTGAAAATGGCCGGTACCGGCTCAAAACAGGAAGATCAGATCATTACGGCCGCGATCGAAAAAACGGTCGGCCAGAAAATGACCTATGTACCGTTCAAGGGCGGCGGTGAAGTGGCCGTACAACTGGTCGGCAAACATGTGAACGTCACGGTCAATAATCCGATCGAAGCGATTGGTCACTGGAAGTCCGGTGCGCTGCGCCCGTTGTGCGTGTTCAGCGGCTCGCTCATGCGTTATCCGGAAAAAATCACCAGCAGCCAATCCTGGCAGGAAATTCCGACCTGCAAGTCACAGTCCCTGGCGGTTGAATACGCCATGTTGCGAGGCATTCTGATGCCGCCGAAGGCCGCACCTGAACAGGTCAGCTTTTATCTGGATCTGTTCAAGCGAGTGCGTGCGACGCCCGAGTGGCAAGACTTCGTCCAGAAGGGTGCCTATCGCGATATTGCCTTGACCGGTAAAGACTTCAATGTCTGGCTTGATCTTGCCGATAAAGAGCACAAAGCGCTGATGATCGAAGCGGGCTTTGTTGCCAAGTGAGTGAAAACCCCCAGGGCTCCGGCCTGCGACAGCGCACGGTCGAAGTGGCGGTTGCCTTGTTGCTGGCTGCCATCGGCGGCATAGTCATCAAGGACAGCCTGAGGCTCGGCATGGGCTGGTCAAGCGACGGCCCGCAGTCCGGCTATTTCCCGTTTTACGTCGGTCTGGCGCTGCTGGTCTGCAGCGCGGTGGTGCTCTTGCAAACGCTGTCGCGCTGGTCGGCATCGTCGGCCCTGTTTGCAACCGCAACACAACTGGGTCTGGTCGCCCGCATGTTTGTACCGATCATGTTATTCGTGTTCGCGTTGCTCTACGTCGGTGTTTATGTGGCCGCAGCCCTCTACATTGCGAGCTTCATGCGCTGGCAGGGCAAGTTTCGACCGCTGCTGTGTATCGCCGTCGGTGTGTTGACGCCGTTACTGTTGTTCTGCCTTTTTGAGCTCTGGTTTCATGTGCCTCTGCCCAAAGGTCCGCTTGAAGAATGGTTTGGTTATTGATGTAATGGATGAAATCGCCAGCTTGATGCACGGCTTTTCGGTCGCGCTGACCTTGCCGAACATCGGCTACATGTTCATCGGCATTGTGCTGGGCGTACTAATCGGTGTACTCCCCGGTCTTGGTGGTGCCAACGGCGTGGCCATTCTGTTGCCGCTGACCTTCAGTATGCCGCCGACCTCGGCCATCATCATGTTGTCCTGCATCTACTGGGGCGCATTGTTTGGTGGTGCTATTACCTCGATCCTGTTCAATATCCCCGGCGAACCGTGGTCGGTCGCAACCACCTTCGACGGCTATCCGATGGCGCAGCAGGGCAAGGCCGGCGAAGCCCTGACGGCCGCCTTCACTTCGTCGTTTGTGGGTGCGCTGGTTGCGGTCATCATGATCACCTTCCTCGCGCCCCTGGTGGCCCGCTTCGCGCTGAAGTTCGGGCCGCCCGAGTTCTTTGCGGTGCAACTACTGACCTTCTGCAGCTTTGTCGGACTCAGCAAGGAGCCGCCGGTCAAAACCATCGCAGCGATGATGCTGGGTTTTGCGCTGGCCGCCGTCGGCCTCGATTCGGTGACCGGACAACTGCGCATGACGTTTGGTGAAACCGAGTTGCTGCAAGGCTTTGATTTTCTGGTCGCCGTCATCGGCCTGTTCGGTATTGGTGAAATTCTGCTGACGATCGAAGAGGGTCTGGCCTTCAAGGGTGCCAATGGGCGGATCAATACCCGCGTGGTCCTGCAAACCTGGGCAAAGTTGCCGAGGTATTGGGCGACCTCGATTCGGTCATCATTGATCGGCTGCTGGATGGGGGTGACACCCGGTGGCGCGACGCCGGCGTCATTCATGGGCTACGGTATCGCCAAGCGCTTCTCGACGCATCCGGACGAATTCGGCAAGGGCAAAATCGAAGGGGTCATCGCACCGGAGACGGCGGCACATGCGGCCGGTACCAGCGCGCTGTTGCCGATGTTGACGCTGGGCATTCCCGGCTCGCCGACCGCAGCGGTTTTGCTGGGTGGCCTGTTGATCTGGGGCTTGCAGCCTGGTCCGATGTTATTCGTCGAGCAGAAGGACTTTGTGTGGGGACTGATCGCTTCGATGTACCTGGGCAATATCGTCGGGTTGATCGTCGTGCTGACCACTGTGCCGTGGTGGGCGGCCATCCTGCGGGTGCCGTTTTCAATCATCGCACCGATCATCATTGTCATCTGCGCGGTCGGTGCGTTCACCGTTCACAACAAGCTCTTCGATGTCGTCATGATGCTCGCCTTCGGTGTGCTCGGTTACCTGTTCAAGAAGCTCAAGTACCCGCTAGCGCCGCTGGTGCTGGCGCTGGTACTCGGTGACATGGCGGAGTCGAGCTTTCGACAATCCATGTTGCTCTCCGGCGGCTCGCTGTCGGTGTTCTGGGCCAACCCGCTGGTTGCCTCGATCAGTGCTGTCGCACTGCTGATGTTGCTCTCGCCTGTGCTTGGCAAGTTGTTCGGTGCCATGCGCACCGCGGGCCGCGCTTGATCATCAAGCGCGATTGATCATCAGCCGTGCGTCATGTTTGGCCAGCGATTGAGCCAGTAGCCGCGTCAGCGCGTAGACGGTCGCAATGGTTGGTGCCGGCGTGTCGGTAATCCCGGCCAGTTCCACGACACTTCCGACCAGCGCTTCCAGTTCGAGCGCCTTGCCGAGCTCGACGTCCTGCAACATGGAGGTCTTGTGCGCGCCGACTTTTTCGGCACCCTCGATACGTTTTTCCAGCGTAATCTTGAATTGCACCCCAATCTTTTCACCGATCGTCTGGGCCTCGCGCATCATGGCTCGTGCCACTTCCCGGCTAGGCTCGAAACGACAGATTTCCTCCAGTGTAGCGTGCGTCAGTGCCGACACCGGATTGAAGGTCAGATTGCCCCACAGCTTGACCCAGATTTCGTCGCGGATATTGCTCGATACCGGTGACTTGAAGCCGGCGTCGATCAGTGCCTTCGCCAGTGCCAGCACCCGCTCGGTTTTCTCTCCGGAAGGCTCGCCGAGCGTGAAGCGGTTACCCTCGATCACCTTGACGACACCGGGCGCAATCAGCTCGCAGGCCGGATACACCACACTACCGATGACGCGTTGCGGTCCGAGCATTTGCCATTGCGTGTCGTCAGGATCAACCGACTTCAGCCGGGTGTTTTCGAAAGCGCCGCCGTTTTTGTAGAAGTACCACCAGGGCAGGCCGTTCTGCAAGGTGACAATGGCGGTTCGTTCGTGGCAAAGCCGAGCGACATCGGCGCTTACCGATGCCACCTGATGCGACTTCAGGGTCAGCAGCACGTAGTCATATTGGTCAGCCCCGGCCATGGCCTGCGCCTTGACCGAGCGTGCGGATTTTTCGGTGCCATCTTCTTCGATGAGTCTGATGCCCTGGGTCTGCAAAGCCTGCAGATTGGCACCTCGTGCAATAAAGGTGACATCGGCGCCGGCCAGACTCAGACGCGCGCCCAGATATCCGCCGATCGCACCGGCGCCGACAATTGCAATGTTCATAGCCCTCGCTCCTTAGAGGTCCAGGTTGCTGCTGGGCTAATGTCGGCTGCTTGATACATCACCATCGCGTCGTCCCTAACAACGGCCTCGCCCATACGGTTACTCAACACACCAATGCCGTCTATCTCGACCTCGACCAACGCGCCAGCCGTAAACGGGCCAGCGCCCAGCGACGTGCCACAACTGATGATGTCGCCGGCCCGCAAGGTGACATCGCGCGACAACAGGCTGACCAATTGGTTGGGTGAAAAGAACATGTCGGCGACCGGATAGTTCTGCCGCTCGCGGCCGTTGATGCGTGTGCGCACGATCAAGCGGCTGGCGTCCAGGCCGGTCGCAATGCAAGGGCCGATCGGCGTAAATCCATCGAAACTTTTGGCTCGAATCCATTGCTCGAACGACGAGTCGGCGCGCAGTTGATCGAGCGCGGTGACATCATTGACGCAGGTGTAGCCGAATATGTATTGCTCGGCCTCAGCCAGGGCGATGTTTCGTCCGTCGCGTCCAATGACGACACCGAGCTCGCCTTCATAAAGGATGCGTCCCGAATAACTGGTCGGTTTGGGCACTTGTGCGCCGGGCGCGTTGAAGCTATTGGCCGCCTTCAGAAAGTAGAGCGGCTCGGTCGGTGTGCTCCAGGCGTTTTTTTGCGCTGCCGCCTTGAAGTTGTTCCAGAGCGCAAACAATGTGCGCGGCACACACGGCGCTTGAAGCTCTACCTCGCTCAATAAAAGCTGCTGGCCGGTGGCGGCGTTCGCACCGAACATCTGGCCATTGCAGACCTGAATGCGATCGTCATCCAAGCGCCCGAATCCCGGCGAACCCGCATCTAAAAAGCTCACCCAACGTTCTTGTTTCATCGAA
Organism: Burkholderiales bacterium; assembly: GCA_031363055.1. Lineage (GTDB taxonomy): Bacteria > Pseudomonadota > Gammaproteobacteria > Burkholderiales > Burkholderiaceae_E > JANLTP01. Next base: position 7,061 of record JANLTP010000001.1, read on the forward strand.
AATCCCGAGAAACCTCGGCCTTCAGGTCGGGGAGGTAGAGGGCGCTCGCGAAGCGAGCGGTTTTGCTGGTTATAATCACAGTATGGTTCTCGTCTACCGCTACCGAGTCAAGTCCTTCGATGGATTGCTGAACAAGCAATCGCGCGCGGTCAACTACGTCTGGAACTTCTGCAACGAGACCCAGAAGCATGCGCTCAAGTGGCACAAGCCCTGGCCTAGCGGCTTCGACTTGAACACACTGACCATCGGTAGCAGTAAAGAGCTTGGCATTCACTCCGGTACCGTTAATGCCACCTGCGAGCAATACGCCAAGTCGCGTAAACAGTTCAATCGCCCGCTCTTGCGCTGGCGCGGCCGGCGGTCGCTCGGTTGGGTGCCGCTCAAGGGTCGTGATGTCAAAGAAACGCCGAACGGGTTTCACTTCCACGGCCGCGAATTCAAGGTCTTCAAGAGCCGCCCCTTGCCCGATGCGGCCGCCATCAAGGACGGAACGAACTTCGCGCGCGATGCTAGTGGTCACTGGTTCCTGAACGTCTGCATCGAAGTGGCCGACGTGGCGGCTCGGCAGATCGAGACCGGCATTGGCATTGACCTTGGACTGAAGGAGTTGGCGACCCTGAGCAACGGTGAAAAGATCGGCAATCCGCGCCACGTCGCTCGCTACGCCGAGCGATTGGCGGTTGCACAACGTGCCAGCAAAAGACGACAGATCACCCGTATTCACGCCCGGATCGCTAACACGCGCCAGGACCATCTGCACAAGGCGTCGCTCGACCTGGTGCGACGCTTCGATTACATCGCCGTTGGCAACATCAACGCGAAGGGTTTGGCCAGAACCAGCATGGCCAAGTCCGTCAATGATGCAAGCTGGACCACCTTTAGAAACTTGCTCCGCTACAAAGCGATAGGGCACGGGGCAAAGTTCGAAGAAGTGAGTGAGAGGTTTACCACCCAAACCTGTTCGAGTTGCGGCGCGTTGCCGGACTCGCGGCCGAAAGGTATCGCAGGGCTTGGAATAAGAGAATGGACGTGTAGCGGTTGCGGTTCTGTACATGATCGTGATGTCAATGCTGCGCTGAACATTCTCCGTCGCGGACATGCGACGCTAGCGGTAGGAATCTCCGCACTTTAGGGCGGGGAGGATGTCAAGAATCAGCGAGTCTCCGGTTTCTCAAGCAGCGGTTTGTAAGACTTGCCAGATTCGCTCGGCGGTGGCGGGCATGTCGATGTGCGTGATACCGGTGGCCGGATGCAGCGCATCAACAACGGCGTTGATCACGGCCGGCGCCGAACCGATGGCGCCCGCTTCACCGGCACCCTTGATACCCAGCGGATTGGTCGCACACGGAACGCCGCGCAATTCGAAGTTGATACGCGCGAGCTGATCGGCGCGCGGCAGCGCATAGTCCATGAATGAGGCGCACAACAGTTGGCCGCTATCAGGATCGTAGACTGTGTGCTCATAGAGCGCCTGGCCGATGCCCTGGGCGACACCGCCGTGAACCTGGCCGGCTACGATCATCGGGTTGATGACTTCGCCAAAATCGTCGACCACGGTGTAGTTCAAAAGCTCAACTTTGCCGGTGTCGCGATCGATCTCGAGCTCGGCAATGTGACAGCCGTTCGGAAACGTTGGCGCGGTGGGTGTTTGTGTTTCGGTTGCCATCAAGCCGAGGGGTGCCACTTCTTTTTTGGCCAGCTCAAAAATGGAGACCGACAGATCGGTACCGGCAACCCGGTACTGGCCTTCACGATACTCGATGTCGGCTGGCGCCACTTCGAGCCGCTCGCTGGCCAACTGTTTGCCCTGATCAATCACCGAATCGGTGGCGCGTGCGGTGGCGACGCCAGCAATCGGCGCGAAGCGCGAGCCGCCGGTAAAGCCCATCGGTACCAGATCGGAATCGCCCTGAATGACTTTGATGATGGCTGGATCAATACCCAGGCGTTGTGCGACGATCTGCACCTGCGAAGTTACTTGACCTTGGCCATTGTCCTGCGAACCGGAAATGACATTGACGCTGCCCGCCGGATCGATCTGCACGATTGACGTCTCGGGGGCACCGCCGCCGCAGCGCTCGATATAACAGGCGATACCGAAGCCGCGTAGTTTGCCTCGTGCGAGGCTTTGTGCCCGGCGCGCGTCGAACCCTTGCGCGTCGGCGCTGGTCAGTGCCTGTTCGAGGACACCTGCGAAATCGCCGCTGTCATAGATATCACCGAACGCCGTCTTGAACGGCATCGCAGCCTGCGGCACAAAATTGCGCCGGCGAATGTCGGCCGGCGACAGGCCCATCTCACGGGCCGCGATGTCCAGTGCCCGTTCGATCAAATAGATCGCTTCCGGTCGGCCCGCACCTCGGTACGCGTCGACCGGCACAGTATTCGTGAAGATTCCCTTGACGCGAACATGGATCGCCGGCGTTCGGTATTGCCCGGCCAGCATCACGGTTCCGTAGGTCGGAATGAACGGGCCATAGTTCGACAAGTAGGCACCGAGGTTGGCGTGCGTCAAGACGCGCATCGCCAGCACTTCGCCCTGAGCATCGAGCGCCAGCTCGGTTTGCGAATGATTATCGCGGCCGTGAATGTCGGACAAGAAGGACTCATTGCGATCAGCCGTCCAGCGCACCGCCAGTTTGAGTTTGCGCGATGCCCACAGCACCAGGCACTGTTCCGGATACAGAAACAATTTCATGCCGAAACTGCCGCCCACCTGACCCGTCAGAATCCGGATTTTCGATTTCGGAATCTTCAACACCACGCCGGCCAGTTGATCGCGCAGCACATGGGTGCCCTGTGACGGCGTGTGCAAGGTCGAGCGGTCGTTGCTGCTGTCATATTCGGCGATAGCCGCACGCGGCTCCATCGGTGCCACCACCACCCGATTATTGATGATGGTCGCGCGCGAGACATGAGTCGCCCGGGCAAACGCTGCATCGACGGCGGCGGCGTCGCCTTGTTGCCACTCGAAGCACTGATTATTCGGCGCATGACTCCACACCTGTGCCGCAGTGGCTTGCGCGGCGGCCATCAGATCGGTAGCGGACGGCAATACTTCAAAGTCGCAGTCGATCGCCTCGGCCGCGTCCTTGGCTTGCGCGAGCGTCGCGGCGACGACCAGCGCAATCGGATCGCCGACATGTCGAACCTGGCTGCCGGCCAGAATCGGGCGCGGCGTGTCGGCGCGCGCGCTGCCATCGATGTTTTGCATCGGGATCAGGCAGGGAATCGGACCCAGGCCGTCGGCAATGACGTCGGCGCCCGTCAGTACGGCCAGCACGCCGGGCATTTTTTTGGCGGCGTCGCAGGACACGGTGCGCAATAACGCGTTGGCATGCGGCGAGCGCAACACAAAGGCATGCGCGCAGTCTGCAGGCTTGACGTCGTCCGCGTAACGGCCTTTGCCACGCAATAAATTGTAGTCTTCGAGTCGCGGCACTGATTGCCCGACGGCGAATTTAACGGCAGGTTTCATTATCCATTCCCATATCGATCTTACTTCCCATACCAATCTTCTACGGCAGCAACAAACCGTCGCACGCCCTGCTCGACACTGTCGGCATCGAGCGCACCATAGGATAACCGCTGGTAGTTCGAATGCTTCGAATCGGTGAATCCGAATGCGAAGCCGGGAATGGTGGCGACCTTGTGGGTTCGCGTCATATGCTGATTGAACGCCAGCGCATCGTCGATACCGGGCAGTTTCATGAGCACGTAAAACGCGCCCTGGGTCTTCGGGAACTCGCCAATACCGGCGATCGGTTGCAGGGCATCGTAAACGCGCGTTCGAACCTTCGCAAGCGCTTGCAAGTGAGGCTCGACTGAGGCGCGCCCCAACGCAAGCGCTTGCAGTGCCACCGTCTGCGAAACCATCGGCGCGCAAATCAGATTGGTATCCTGAACCTTGTTCATTGCATCGGTCAGGTGCTTCGGGTAAACCACATAACCGATTCGCCAACTAGCCATGCCGTAGGTTTTGGAAAACGAGTAGAACGACAGTGTGTGATGGTCGGCATCGGGCAGCGAAGCCGGTGAGAAATGTTGCGCGCCGTCATAAACAAAATATTCGTAGGCTTCGTCGCTGAAGTGATACAAGCCACGCGACTTGCATAAGGCATTGACGACGGCAAGATCGGCCTGCGGGTAGACCGCGCCGGTCGGATTGTTCGGCGATACCGTCACAATGGCGCGGGTACGCGGCGTAATGGCTGCTTCGAGCGCCTTCAGATCAAGCTGGAAGTCGGCCCGGGTGGCGGCGAAAACTGGCACGCACCCCGCCATGCGCACGGCCATCTCCTGATTGAAATAATAGGGTAGCGGCAAAATAAATTCGTCGCCGATATCGCCGACCGCCAGCACCGCATTCAGGAAGGCCATATTGCTGCCGGCGGTCACCATGATCTCCTGGCCTTGATCGGCGACGTTATTTTCGCGATGCAGCTTGCTTCGAATTGCCGTGATTAGCGGTGCGATGCCAGTGACCGCCTGATACTTGTGGTTGAACGGCTCGGCAGCCATCATCGCAATCGCCTCGAGCGCTTGCGGCGGCGGGCCAAAGTTCACCACCCCCTGGCCAAGGGAAATGGCGCCCGGCGTTTCGCGCACGAGCGCCGCAATGGTCGGAATGATGGGCGTGTCCACCATCTGCATGCGCCGCGATGATTGCATTGGAAAAGATGACTGGTTCGAAAATTCGCTCATAGCTTGAATTGTAGAGCTTGAGCGACAATAGGCAGATTGACTTGTTGACGGATGTGCAAATACCGAGCGTCCAAATGCTGAATGCCCGAGCGTCCGGACGTCCAAATACCGAACGCCCGAGCGTCCGAACTTCCAAAATACGGAAAGTGATCCATGTTTGAAACTACATTGGCCGGCAGCTTGCCGAAACCGGGTTGGTTAGCCGAGACCGACAAACTCTGGCCGAAGTGGCGCTCGCAAGGCGCCGAGCTCGTGCAAGCGAAGGGTGACGCGACCTTGCTCTGGATCAAGGAGCAGGAAGACGCAGGCATTGATATTGTGACCGACGGCGAGCAGTCTCGGCAACATTTTGTGCATGGCTTTCTCGAGCAGGTCGACGGCATTGACTTTGAAAACAAGGTCGAGATGGGCATTCGCAATGACCGTTACAAGGCGATGGTGCCGGTGGTGACCGGGCCATTGCAACTGAAGGGAAGGGTACATGCGACCGAGGCCCGATTGGCGCGCGCACATACTCGCAAGAAGTTGAAATTTACCCTGCCCGGGCCGATGACCATTATCGACACCATCGCTGATCGACACTATGGCGATCGCATCAAGATGGCGATGGCGTTTGCCGACCTGTTGTTGCGATGACCATTATCGACACCATCGCTGATCGACACTATGGCGATCGCATC
>JANLTP010000013.1:0-25800 GCA_031363055.1 Burkholderiales bacterium
GAAAGTACGCCTCGTGTCGGTCTCGTGCCAACGCAAGGCGACCTGACTCCGGTGTCCCGCTCAGCCAAGGGCGCTCGACCAGTTCGTTGCCCAATGTCATGCGCAAGACCGACTACCACACGCTCGCGCCCTACGTGACTGCTGCAACTATCGATTCAGAAGTAATCAAGGTGTTGGACGAGATTGACCGAGTATCGAAGCAAGGCCTGCAGTGATTAATCCGCCACAACTGCTCGCGGATCTCACGCGACTGCTCAAGCGACTCGAAGACGACCTTCGACTGCGTATCGAGGATTTGGCCGAGCTTAAGACCAGCCTGCAAGTGGAGTGGCAGGCGGCTCGGGACGCCGACCGCACAGCAGAAACGTTCGAGAGCTGGGCTGACCAAGTTATCACGCAAGCCGGCGTGCACTGGCTGCTGAGTTGCGTGTTCCTGCGCTTCATTGAAGACAACGAACTGGTCGAGCGCCCTTGGCTGAGCGGGACACCGGAGTCAGGTCGCCTTGCGTTGGCACGAGACCGACACGAGGCGTACTTTCTTGCGAAACCGCTGGAGAGCGACCGCGACTACCTGTTGGCATGCTTCCGCGAGGCCAGCGCACTGCCGGGGCTGCATACTTTTTTCGACGAGAGACACAACCCGGCATTTCGCCTCGGCATCAGCGGCGATGCGGCAATGGCCCTGCGCCAGTTCTGGCAGCAGGTAAGCCCGAACACCGGCAGCCTCGCTCATGACTTCACCGACCCGACATGGAACACCCGATTCCTTGGCGACTTGTATCAGGATCTTTCAGAAGCCACTCGCAAGCGTTACGCGTTGCTACAAACGCCTGAGTTTGTCGAGGAGTTCATCCTCGACCGCACGCTGACGCCGGCCATCCGTGAATTCGGATTTCGCGAAGTGCGGATGATCGACCCGACTTGTGGATCGGGCCACTTCCTGCTCGGAGGCTTTCATCGTCTTGTCAAAGAATGGACGCGACATGAACCGGCACGCAATTCACGCAATATCACGCAACGGGCACTGAATGCCGTCGCTGGCGTAGATCTGAACCCGTTCGCGGTTGCAATCTCGCGGTTCCGACTGCTAGTAGCGGCACTGCTGGCCAGCGACGTGCGGCGGCTGAGCGAAGCGCCAGACTTCCACATTAATGTGGCCATCGGCGACAGCCTTTTGCACGGCAAGCGATTCGGCCTCATGGTGACCGACGATATGTTCCAAGGCAAAGAACACTTCGCCAATACCGGCCTGGGCCACGCCTACGCCACTGAGGACTTGGGAGAAGTGCAGCGTATCCTCGGCACGCAGTACCACGCAGTTGTGGGCAATCCGCCGTACATTGTCGTCAAAGACGCCGCGCTGAACGCCGCCTATCGACGCTACTACGCGAGCTGCCACCGCCAGTACTCGCTCGGCGTGCCATTTACTCAGCGCTTTTTCGAGCTAGCCATCACCGGGCGCGACAAACAACCTGCGGGGTACGTAGGCCTAATTTCGGCCAATTCGTTCATGAAACGCGAGTTTGGGTCAAAGCTCATCGAGCAAGTGCTACCGCGCCTTGACTTGACCCATGTAGTTGATACCTCTGGCGCCTACATCCCTGGGCACGGCATTCCAACGGCAATTCTTTTCGGTCGACATCGCATGCCGTTTGAGAGTGCAGTACGCACTGTAATGGGCATCAAGGGCGAGCCAGGCGCACCGGATGACGCGTCGTTAGGGCTTGTATGGACAGCGATCCTCTCGCAGATAGACCATGCTGATTCAGAGAGCAGCTTTGTAAGCGTGGCAGACATCGAACGAGCGGTGCTCGGTGTGCACCCGTGGAGCATCGGCGGTGGAGGTGCGAAAGAGGTCAAGGAGTCAATTGAAGCTTGCGAAAGGCGTCTCGGCGACGAGACCACGGCGATAGGACGAGTAACTCACACCGGAGCAGATGATGTCTACTTTGGCTGGAGTCGAGACTGGCGAAGGCGCGGAGTTGAACTCCGCGACTTGGTACCGCTTGTCGAGGGCGATGTTATTAGGGACTGGACTGCTATCAACGATACGCAACTACTTTTCCCGTATGACTCTCAGTTGAAACCGGTCATCGAGAACGGTTCCCGAGTCGAGCGACATCTTTGGACATATAAGCAGTCTCTAAGTATTCGACGCGAACCTGGAGGTACCCACGAGGAGATCGGATTAACGTGGTTTGAATGGAGTCGATTTCAGCGAGAACGATTTCTTGTACCTTTGAGCATTGGCTTTGCCTTCGTCGCCACGCACAACCACTTCGTTCTCGACAGGGGTGGCCGGGTATTCAATCGTTCCGCACCTGTAATCAAATTGCCGGCTACTGCATGTGAGGAAGATCATCTTGGGCTGCTCGGGTTGCTCAACTCATCGATCGCGTGCTTCTGGTGCCAACAGGTTTGTCATAACAAGGGCGGACCGGGTGGCGGCAGCTCCAAGGACGAAAAGTGGCACGACTTCTATGAGTTCAGCTCAACGGCTCTAAGGGAATTCCCACTTTCGGGTTCACGCCCGATAGAAATTGCACGCCAACTGGATCGCCTCGCAAATGACTTGGCAGCAACGCTTCCGATGGCGCTTCTTTCGGATACGACCAATGACAACCGTCCGGTTCCAACGCGTGCTGACCTTAATGCGGCCCGTACGCATGCACAGAGCCTACGTCGACAAATGATCGCTTGGCAGGAAGAGTTGGACTGGCACTGCTACGGACTCTACGATCTGCTCCCGTCTAGCGGCAGGCCCTATGCCTTCACATTTGCCCTCCCGCCTCAGGTCGCCCCTGGCGAGCGCGCGTTTGAGATCGTCATCGCGAGGCGCGTTTCACAAGGGCGGCTCGAAACGCGCTGGTTCGAGTGGCTTGGCATAACGCCTACACTTGACATCCCCGACCACTGGCCAGAGGACTATCGCCAAGTCGTCGCGCGACGAATTGAGCTGATTAATAGCGACCGCAGCATCGGCTTGCTCGAAGGCATGAACTGCAAGCGGCGGTGGGAAACGTCGCCGTGGGCTGACCTAGAGCGCAACGCCCTTCGCGCTAGCTTGCTCGACCTACTCGAATCCCCGCGCTTTTGGCATGCCGGCTCGCGTCCGGCACAAGTCACAACGACCAATCGCCTAGCGGACGCTGTGCGCGACGATGCCGATTTCATGGGAATCGCAGCACTTTACAGAGGGCACGCCGACTTCAATCTCAGTCAGCTCATCGTCGACCTCGTAGTCGACGAGGCCGTGCCCTTCCTGCCCGCGCTGCGCCACACTAGCACCGGCTTGCGCATACGTGCGCAATGGGAACACACTTGGGCGATTCAGCGCAGAGAAGATGCCGGCGAACTTGTCGGCAAAATTCCCATCCCGCCGAAGTACCATAACAAAGACTTTTTGAATGCAAACTTCTGGCGCTTGCGCGGTGGCTTTGACGTTCCTAAAGAGCGCTGGGTGAGCTTTCCGGGCTGTGAGCGCGGTGCCGACACGAGCCTGCCCATTGCGTGGGCTGGTTGGAATCAACTGCAGCATGCCACCGCCCTCGCCGCCTACTACTTGGAAATGAAGGACACCGAGGGCTGGAGGCCCACCCGGTTGCAACCCCTGCTCGCCGGCCTGCTGGAGTTGGTACCTTGGTTGGAACAGTGGCACAACGAGATCGACCCGGTATATGGCGAGCGTATGGGCGCGTACTACAAGAGCTTTGTCAACCAGGAGGCCCAAATGCTGGGCTTCACGCTTGACGACCTCAGGACCTGGAAGCCCCTTGCCACATCGGCCAAGCGCGTACGCGAGAAGACAGCGATCAGGCCGGAGCGTTGACCCATGTTTGACCGCAATACACCCTTCAACGACTTGCTGCCGCTGCCTCCAGCAGCGGAGATAGAAACCGCCACCGTCCTGAAAAAAGCGATCACCGCCAGCCGCGCACTGGCCGAGCTAAAAGGCATGGCCGAGCGCATGCCGAATCAAGCCATGTTGATCGACAGCCTGGTGCTGCAGGAAGCGCGCGCGTCGTCGGAAATCGAGAACATCCTGACGACCAACGACGAGCTCTTCAAGGCTGCTTCGGATGAGGCGATGCCGGCCAGCGCCGAGGCCAAGGAGGTGTTGCGCTACCGGCAGGCGTTGAACCACGGCTTCCGGCAGATCAAGGATCGACCGCTCGCCACGGGGCTCTTCATCGAGATCGCGCAGCTCATCAAGCTAACTGATTTCAACGTTCGCCGAACGCCGGGCACTCGCATCGCCAACAGTCGCGGTGAGACCATCTACACGCCACCCGAAGGTGAATCGATCATTCGCGACAAACTTCGCGACCTCGAGAATTTCATGCACGCCGACAATGGCCTTGATGTGCTGGTGAAGATGGCGCTGGTGCATTATCAGTTCGAGGCCATTCACCCCTTTCCGGATGGCAACGGCCGCACGGGGCGTATCCTGAACATTCTGTACTTGGTGGACCGAGGGCTGTTGAATCTGCCAGTGCTCTACTTGTCTCGCCACATCATCGATCACAAACCAGCGTACTACGAGGGCCTGCGGCGAGTGACCGAAGAAGGCGCCTGGGGCGACTGGGTGTTGTACATGCTGGACGCAGTGGAGCAGACTTCGCTGCGCACTCGGCAGCAGATCACGGACATCCTGGCGCTGATGGAGGCTGTGCGTGAGCGGGTGCAACGCGACGCGCCGGGCGTGTATAGCAAGGACCTGATCGAGCAAATCTTCCGGCAACCCTACTGCAAAATTCAGTTCCTCGAACGTGCAGGCATGGGCACGCGGCAGACTTGCGCCAAGTACCTTCGTGAGCTGGAGCGGTTGGGGGTGCTACACGGCCAGAAGTTCGGCCGCGAGGTGTACTTTATCAACCATGCCCTGTTCCAACTGCTGACGCGATGAGTCGGTCCACCCACTCCCCGGCAGCATATGTTAAAAATACACCATTATTTTTAACACGTCTTACCCACATGTTCGTTTGGGCAACATGTCCGCCCCGCGAATTGGACTGTCGCGAAGGAATCTACCCATGCCGCTGCTGAAAGACCTGATCCTAATCCCGGAGCGGGTGCACCAGGGCGACTTCGTGCTTCAGTTATCAAAAGGGGTCACCGAACCCGAGCAGACGCTGCGCGACTACGTGGTGACCCCACAACTGGTCGATGCCTTCAGCAATGCCCTGGGATTCATTGAGCAAGCTGTACAGACCAATGGCAGTAAGGCTGCCTACCTGCATGGCAGTTTCGGCTCCGGCAAAAGCCACTTCATGGCGGTGCTCAGCCTCCTGCTGGCCGGCAACACCCAGGCGCGTTCGATCCCTGAACTAGCCAATGTCGTCGCGCGCCACAGTTGGACACACGGACGCAAATTTCTGCTCGTACCGTACCACATGATCGGTGCCCGCGATATGGAGTCGGCCATCCTGGGTCAGTACGCCGAGTTCGTGCGCAATAAGCACCCGGACGCGCCGGTACCTGGCTTTTACCTGGCCGAGGGTCTGTTCAAGGACGCAAGGGACCTGCGGGGACGTATGGGCGACGACCCTTTCTTCGCCCAGTTGAGTAAGCCCGCAGCCAGCGGCGGCGGTGGTTGGGGCGAGTTCGACAGCGGCTGGGACCCTACCAGCTTCGAAGCGGCCATGCTGGAGCCACCCAATGGCGAGGAGCGTTCACGGTTGGTTGGCGACCTGATCACGCAGTACTTCTCGGCGTACCGAAGCCTGGCCGGTAGCGGCGAGTCGTTCGTCTCGCTCGACGACGGTCTGAGCATCATGAGCCGCCACGCACAGGCACTAGGGTACGACGCCGTCATCTTGTTTCTGGATGAACTGGTGCTCTGGCTCGCGAGCCACGCCGCCGATGTCAATTTTGTCAGCCGCGAAGGCACAAAGCTCGTAAAGCTGGTGGAGGCCACCAACGCCGACCGACCCATCCCGTTAATCAGTTTTGTAGCCCGCCAGCGCGACTTGCGGGATCTCGTCGGCGAGAACCTCGCCGGCGCCGTGCAACTGCAGTTCAGCGACGTGCTCAAACATTGGGAAGCGCGCTTTCACCGCATCACCTTGGAAGATCGGAACCTGCCGGCGATCGCGGAGAAGCGCGTGCTGCGCCCGGTGAATGAAGCCGCCCGCCAGACACTGCAAGCGGCGTTCGACGATGTGATGAAAATGCGCAAGGACGTGCTCGACACCCTGCTCACCAGCACGGCCGACCGGGAGATGTTCCGCAAGGTCTATCCGTTCAGCCCGGCGTTGGTGCAGACCCTGATCGCCGTCTCTGCGGCGCTGCAGCGCGAGCGAACAGCGCTCAAGCTGATGCTGCAGTTGTTGGTGGACCGCAGAGCCGACCTGGAACTCGGACAGTTAATCCCCGTCGGTGACCTGTACGACGCCATTGTTGATGGCGACGAACCGTTCTCTGAAGGCATGCGAATACATTTCGACAACGCCAAGCGTCTGTACAACCAGCGCTTGCTGCCCATGCTCGAGCGCAATCACAGCGCGACGTGGGAGGCAGTGAAGCTCGGCCTGGCTGAACCTATGGCCGCCAAAAACTTGCGCAATGACGCCCGCCTGCTGAAGACATTGCTGCTCGGTGCGCTGGTGCCAGAGGTGGAGTCGCTCAAGGGCCTGACCGCGCAGCGCTTGGCCGCACTGAACCACGGCACCTTTCGCTCGCCTATTCCGGGGCGCGAGGCGCAAGACGTGCTGCGCAAGTGCCGTGACTGGGCGAGTGAGATCGGCGAGCTCAAGATCACTGAAGATCAGAACCCGGTGATTTCAATTCAGGTCACAGGTATCGACATCGAGCCCATTCTTCGCGCGGCTGAGGCCAACGACAACGCTGGCAATCGACGTAAGAAGATCCGCGAAACCCTGTTCGAACAGTTAGGAATTCACGACGCTGGCGGGTTATTCACGAGCTACGATTTTCTCTGGCGCGGCACGCGGCGAGAAGTCGAGGTGTTGTACGAAAACGTCCGTGAGATGACCGACGACCGCCTGCGTGGCCGCTCGGGCACCTGGTCGGTGGTGGTGGACTTTCCGTTCGATGATTTGAACTTCGGGCCGGCGGATGATTTGGCTCGCCTCAGCGCGTATCGGGGCGGCGAAACGCAGACACTGGTGTGGCTGCCGTCCTTTCTCAGCAACAAGGCCCTGGCCGATCTGGGTCGTCTCGTTGTGCTCGATTACATTCTGCAAGGCGAGCGCTTTGACAACTACGCTACACACCTGTCGTTTGTTGATCGCGTGCAGGCCAAGGCGATCGCCAGAAATCAGCTTGGCCAATTGCAAATCAAGCTTCGCTCGCAACTGGAAGCGGCCTACGGGATCAGCGCCGAACCGCGAGATGCCGTGAGCATCCCACTCTCGGCGGACCAGCAATTCCAGTCGCTCGATCCGACTCTATCGCCGCGCCCGCCAGTCGGCGCCGATTTTCGGAGCGCGTTCGATAGCCTGTTGGGACAGTTGTTTGCCCACCAGTACCCGGCACACCCCGAGTTCGACACCGAGATCAAGGCCAGTGTCATCAAGAAGGTCTGGCCCGAGGTGCAGAAGGCCATCGAAGCAACTGGCCAGCGGGGCCTGGTTCAGGATACCTCGACCCGCAAGCTGGTACGCGCCGTCGTGAACCCTTGTCAGCTCGGCCAGATGGGCGAGACCCACTTGTTGATCGAACCTCACTGGCAGTCGCGTTTCGGACAGAGCCACGCCCGCGAGGGCGGTGGGTTGATCACTGTGGCGAAACTGCGCCGTTGGATCGATAGCCCGACGCCGATGGGACTGCCCATCGAGTTGCAGAACTTGATCATCCTGACGTATGCGGCCTCAACCAACCGCCGCTTTACGATGCGTGGCGGGCCGGTAGAGCCCACTGTCGACAGCCTGTCCGACGAACTGGAACTCAAAGAGCAGACCTTACCCGATCCTGCCGACTGGGAGAAAGCACTGCAACGCGCCTCCGTTCTATTTGGTCTGACGCTCGCGCAGACCCTCAATGCGGCCAACGTGGGTCGCTTGGTCGATGAGGTGAAAGTTGCGGCCAATGGCAAGCGCGAGGCCGTCGGCAGACTGCTCGCCCAAGTCCGTGATCGCTCGACCCGCTATGCAGCGGGCGTTGCCGGTGCCCGACAGCAATCGGCAGAATCTGCGCAGGCGCTGTTGGCCACGCTCACGCAGACTTCGGAAGGCGAAGTCGTGTCGTCGCTGGCCACCTCGACCCTGAATACCTCGGAAGCAGCGGTAGGCCGCACCCTGGGCCAAGCGCAATCGTGCGCCGATTCGCTCGCCAGCGGCAACTGGCAGTTATTCGATGTGGTCCGCGATCTTGGCGACAATCGCCGTGCAGCGGCGATGGGCATCCTATCGCGCCTTGGCGAGGTATTGACCGCCGACGAACATGTCGTGCCACTCAAGTCGCGATTGGCAGAGCTTGAACGAGATGCCATGCGATTGCTGGCGAGCGCGCCGCCGGCGCCGCCTGTGCCCGAACCTGTACCACTGTTGCCCGTCGGGAGCCCTGCGCCTGTGCCGTTGCCGCCGATGTTGCCAACTGCACCGGGCGTCAAGTTCCCAGAGTTGGTGGATGAGAAACAGGCGCTCCACCTCAGGGGTACCGATGCCGCAGCGGCGCTGGACGAGCTGAAGGCGCGCATGGCAAACGACCGCGATCTGGAACTGACCCTCAGTTGGCGGCTGGAGCGCAAGGGCACGACGTTATGAGCTTGTCGACTCCGCAGATCGCGGCGCAGTTGGAACGGGTGCTTGCCAGCGACCCGTCGATCCTGGCGCTGGCAATTCGGGCGGACGCGCGCCAGCCCTGGCCCGAGACGCTGAACCAGCGAGGCCGACAGTTTGCGTTACGTTGGTGCGCATCGTCGTTGGCAATCCGCGAGGCACTATGTGACGTCGAACAATATGACGCTGCAACTGCCGGGCTGGTGGTTATCACTCCGCTGTCGACACACGATCTTGCCGAGGACATTGCGGCGCGCCTGGCACGAGCACGGGTGTTCCAGCCGGAAGGTTGGGACATCGTGCGCCAGCTTTTTCAGGCCAAAGAGACCGACGCACGATTGGGGCAGTTTGCGTGGATGCCGCAGAGCCTGATCGATGGTGCCGCGCAAGGGTCGTACCCACCTGCGGCAAACGGCTTTCTTGGCCTGGAGATGGCCTGGCAGGAAGTCCTTCAAAGATTCCTGCACATTCCGGCTGCGCGCCCAGACGCGGCTTCCTTGCTGTCCTGGTCGATGACCACCGGTGCTGACGCGACGCTTAATCGGTTGCCAACTGCGGTCAGAACGGATGTTATGCGCTGGCTGTGCGATGCGGCCGGGAGTACCGGCGAAATGGTCCTCGGCTGCGTTGAAGCCGGTCGCACGGCCGATGCACTGCCGCTCGGGCTGGTTTGCGGGGTGGTGTTTGCGCCGGAAGGCGAAGGACAAGCGGCGTTGGGTCAAGCTGCTATTCGTCTTGAGCGATTCGCTAACGACAAACATATTGGCGTGCTGGAGGGCCGGGCCTGGGCACGAGCTGCGGAACAGGTGGCAAGAGCGGTCGGGTTGGAGCTTACTCGCGCTATGCTCGATCGGGCAGATCATTTGCTGCACGACCTGCGCGTTGCCGAGTTCGCACACTTCAGCGACCTGCTGCCAAGCTCGCTGGACCAGCGGATGCTGGAATTCGCCCTTGCACTGTCTGCTCATGTTACCGAATCCAGCAAAGCCAATCTGGAGCAGGTGGAGCGGTGCGCTGACCGTGCGCTCGGACACGCGCTGATGGCGCTTCAGTCGACGCGCGCGGAGCGCGTCGAGATGGCACGCCGTCTGGCGCGCTGGCTGTTGAGCGCCCCTCGATCCGCGACATCGCTGAAGGCTGCCGCAACCTGGCAGGCGGACGAAGGGGCATTCGTCGACTGGGCGCGATTCCGGCTGCTCGGTGGCGACGAAATTCCGGAGCTTTCAGATGCCTACAGCGCTTGCCGAGCGGCGCTGATTGCGCGGCGGAACAAGTTCGCGAAACCCTTTGCGCAGGTCTTGATCGAGTGGAACGCAAACAAGCCCTCAGTCGACGAACGCGTGGTGCCAGTGGAGTGCATACTCGAACACGTGATGGCGCCGATCGCGGCTTCTCATCCGACTTTGCTGCTGGTGATGGACGGTTTGAGCATCAGCATATTTCGAGAGCTGTTCGCCCGAAGCGCGAGTCACGGCTGGACTGAAATGGTGCCGAGCGATATCGGGCAAGCTCTGGTCGGCATAGCCGCTTTGCCCACCGTGACCGAGGTGAGTCGCGCAAGCCTGCTCTGTGGACGGCTCACTCTGGGAGCCGCCGCGCAAGAAAAGACCGGATTTGCTTCACATGCAGCATTGCTGGCGCACAGCCGCGCCGGAGTACCGCCGAGGCTGTTCCACAAAGGCGATCTCGCCGACGCGACCAATCTGGCGCAAGAGGTTCGTACAGCAATCGCGAACCCACAGCAGCGTGTGATCGGCGTGGTTTACAACGCCGTCGATGATCACCTGAGCGGTCCGAACCAACTGCATCAGCGCTGGGCGCTCGAGGAGTTGCGGCTTTTGCTACCACTGCTTCGTGAAGCGCGGGAGGCAAGGCGAGTGGTAGTAATTACCGCCGACCACGGGCATCTGCTTGAGGACGCCACCAACCCAATCGCCGGCGGTGACAGTGATCGCTGGCGGCGAGGTTCGGACAGCCGGCTGCCTCAAGAGGTAGCAGTGAGCGATGGTCGCGTGGTCACGAGCGACGGCTCGAACACAGTCGTTTGCCTTTGGGGCGAAAGCACTCGATACGCAGGACGCAAGAACGGCTACCACGGTGGTGTGTCGCCACAGGAAGTGACCGTTCCGTTAAGCGTAATGGTGCCATTGGCGATGAGCTTGACGGGCTGGACAGCGGCTCCACCGGCACAACCCGAGTGGTGGGAATTGCCACCGATCTCGAAATCAAAGGGAGCGAAGCCTGCCACTTCACAACCGGCACAAACCGTAATTGGAAGGCCAACGGAGCAAGTCGGGCAGCCTCAGCTTTTCGACCCGATCGAGTTGCCGGTTGTGGTGGCATCGGCCTCGCAGGACTGGATCAGCGCTTTGTTGAGCGGATCAATCTACGCGTCGCAACGCCAACTTGCTGCTCGGGTTGCACTGCCCGACGAAAAGATGCGATTGCTGTTGACTGCTTTGTCGGAACGTGGCGGCAAGCTGTCGCGCGCCGCGCTGGCCCAGAGGCTTTCACTGCCAGAGATCCGCCTTGGAGGTATGCTGAGTGCCGTCAGGCGCATGTTGAACGTTGACCAGGCGTCAGTGCTGATCATCGATGAGGCGGTCGGGACTGTCGAGTTGAACATCGCGCTGCTGCGTCAGCAATTCCAAGTGAGTGGCACCGGAGGTCAGCGATGATCAGTGCCGCTCGGCGCGCTGATATAGTCGGTGCGCTGCGTCGCGGAACCGTGCCCAGCAGCGGCTTGGATGGTTTCGCAGTGGGCATCGAATCGTTCGCACCCACCATCGACGACGAGCTCACTTCGGTGGCAGCAGGTCGAGGCGGCTTCAAGGCCGTACGCGGCGAGTACGGCACGGGTAAGACCTTCTTCGGGCGATGGCTGCAAGAGCGGGCGCGGGCCCGTGGTTTTGCGGCGACCGAAGTCCAGATCAATGAAACCGAGACGCCGCTTCATCGGCTGGAAACCGTCTATCGCCGGTTGGTCGAGCATCTGAGCACAGCGGATACCGCCAACGGCGCCTTCCGCGGTGTTATCGATGGCTGGTTCTACGCGCTGGAGCAGGACGTTCTCGCCGACGCGTCGGTCGATCCGAATGACGCCAAGGACCTGCTGTCGCGCACCGACATGCTGATGGAAGCGCGCATTGCCACGATCAGCAAGACCGCCCCGGCTTTCTCTGCGGTGCTTCGGACCTACCGTCGAGCTCTCGCTGCCGGAGATAGCCTGTTGGCAGACGGACTTATCAGTTGGTTAGCCGGGCAACCCAATGTGGCGGCCAACGTCAAGCGTGCAGCCGGTATCAAAGGTGACCTCGACCATTTCGGCGCCAGCAACTTTCTGGTGGGCCTGCTCACCATCTTGCGTGACAGCGGCTTTTCTGGGCTGGTGTTGGTGCTGGACGAGGTGGAAACGTTGCAGCGCATGCGCACGGATAGCCGGGAAAAGGGCCTGAACGCACTTCGGCAATGGATCGACGAGATTGACGCCGGACGGTATCCCGGGCTCTATTTGGTCGTCACCGGTACGCCGGCGTTTTTCGACGGCCCACAAGGCGTGCAGCGTCTCGCGCCACTCGCCCAACGGCTGCACGTTGATTTCGGCACCGACCGCCGATTCGATAATCCCCGAGCGGTTCAGATCCGCCTGGCGCCGTTCGATCTTACTGCCTTGCTTGCCGTGGGGCGACGCGTTCGCGACATCTACGTTGAAGGTCGCTCTTCCGAACCGCGCCTGCGAAACGTCGTGGATGACAGCTACCTCGACGCGCTCGCCCGTGCCGTCGCCGGTGGACTGGGCGGCAAGATTGGTGTGGCGCCGCGCCTGTTCTTGAAGAAGCTGGTCGCGGACGTTTTGGATCGAGTCGACCTGCACGAAGATTTCGACCCGCGCCGGCACTACATACTGACGTTGGCCGAGAGCGAGATGTCAGTGGTCGAACGTGCTGCCGCCAGCGCCACCTCGGTTGACGACATCAAGCTGTGAGCGAATTCGACCAACTGCATCCTTCTCTGCAGTACCACGTGGTCAACACGCTGGGTTGGAGCGCGCTGCGACCCACCCAATTAGCGGCCATTGCGCCGATTCATGCGGGCTCGCACTGCCTGCTGTTGGCGCCGACAGCAGCGGGCAAGACCGAAGCGGCGGCGATCCCGATTCTGTCCAGGATGCTCTGTGAGTCTTGGCCGGCAACCAGCGTGCTCTATGTCTGCCCTATCAAAGCGCTGCTAAACAATCTGGAGCACCGGCTTTCCCACTACGCCGGACTGGTAGGGCGGCGCGTCGAAGTATGGCACGGCGACATATCGCAGTCGCGCAAAAAACGAGCGCTCAAGGATGCGCCGGATATCCTGCTCACGACGCCTGAATCCATCGAGGCGATGTTGATATCGGTTCGCGTCAATCGACCATTGTGGTTCGGCAATCTGCGAGCGGTTATTGTCGACGAGTTACACGCGTTCGCGTCGGACGACCGTGGCTGGCATATGCGCTCGATACTTTACCGTTTGGATCAATATCTGCAGCGGCCGCTGCAACGCATCGGCCTGTCTGCCACGGTGAGCAATCCGACGGATCTATTGGCGTGGTTCGCGCCGAGCGGGGCGCGCACGGTGGTTGGTAGCGCGTCGGTGAGCCCAGACGCAGATGTGACGATCGACCATGTGGAATCCCTCGAAAATGCGGCGATCGTCATTTCGCGGCTACACAAGGGCGAAAAGCGACTTGTTTTCTGTGACTCCCGAAGCAGCGCTGAACACTTGAGTAGCATGTTGCGCGAAATGGCGATTAGAACGTTCGTCAGCCACGCGTCGCTGAGCGTTTCCGAGCGTCGACAAGCCGAGGCTGCGTTCTCGGAAGAAAAAGACTGCGTGATCGTCGCTACCTCGACTTTGGAACTCGGTATCGATGTCGGCGATCTTGACCGCGTGATTCAGATCGATTCGCCGTCCAGCGTATCTTCGTTTCTGCAGCGCATGGGGCGCACCGGTCGGCGCGCAGACGGACGGCGGAATTGCCTTTTTCTCACTACCAACGACGACGCCTTCTTGTTGGCGCTGGGCGTCACCCAAAAATGGTCAGAAGCTTGGGTTGAGGCTGCTGTTCCGCCAGCAGAGCCCTGGCCGATTGTCGCCCAACAAGCACTGGTACTGATGCTGGAGCGCGGCGAGCTGACAACTTTCGAGTTGACCAGCTTGCTCCGTGGTTCGTTTCCGGAAGTACCACCACAGGACATCGCGTTTCTGGTCGAGCATATGGAGGCAACGCAGTTTCTCGATCGCGCGGAAGGTGTGCTCAGGATCGGATTCGAGGCAGAACGTAGCTTTGGACGCGGACACTACCGCGAGCTGTTGGCCTCGTTCAGTGGCTCCATGCTACTAACGGGGCGGCATGGATCGCATGAGGTTGGATACATCGATCCGACAGTTTTGTCCGGCCAGAAAGAGGACCGAGTTATCCTGCTTGCCGGTCGTAGCTGGCGAGTCATTGATGTCGAATGGGCCAAGCGGACCGCATGGCTGGAGCCCGCTGAACGAGGCGGTAAAGCGCGTTGGACGGGCAGCGCGCGCAGCATTGGTCTACCGGTCTGCCAGGGAATTCGAAGCGTGCTTGCGACTGGCTCACCAAAAATCGTCACCCTGTCCCTGCGCGCGCAAACGACTTTGAAGCGCCTATCTGAGGAAGTCTCGTTGCCTACGGGAGCACACATTGTGGTCGCACGTTCCGACGAGTCGTCAGCGCGGACCTGGACGTTCGCGGGTACACGGGCCAACCGCACGTGGGCCCGCATTGCTTTGTCTAGCGGCGAAAAGGTTGGTTTTGATGCGATCAGTGTGCAGACGTCGGAACCGCTTATGACGAGGGGTCCCTTGGATTTCGCGCCACTCACAGATTCGGAGATTTTTAGTTATTCGGAGTCAATCAAGTTTTCGGCCTGTCTTCCGAAAACGTTGCTTGTCCGCAATATTGTCGCGAGGAACTTCGAATTGCCACCTATGACGAAATGAAGGGACGCACGATGGCGATTGCCTAGATGGATTTTCGCGTAAAACCCGGTGACCCAAAGGTATTGTTCACGTCGCCTTAACTACCTCCACGGTGATCGTCTTGATGATGCCGACCTGCCTGTTTTCGACCGGCGCTAACAGGTCCGCGCGCCGGCCAGAAAGTGCTGACCTAGCGGGGCGCAAAGCCCAAAGCGTTGGACTTCAAGTAACCCGTGTGCGCCAATCTGGAGGGGTCTAGCCAGCACGCGGCCGTGCGCTGCGCGTCGCACGAGTGCAAGCCGCTGGAACGACTTTGCCGTTACATCACCCGCCCGGCGCTGGCCAACGAACGGGTGCGGTGCATCGCCGCCGGCCAAGTCGTGCTGCCGCTAAAGACACCGTGGCGCGACGGCATCACGCATTTGGTGATGTCGCCACTAAAGTTTATGCAGCGCCTGGCCGCGTTGGCGCCTAGACCGCGACTGCATCTGATCCGGTTTCATGAAGTGTTGGCACCGTCTTTTACACAACGTCGGCGAAGCTGCGTGCGCATGTTGTGCCACAACAGGCCACCTATGCCGGCCTCGGCAGCGCAACCGGCTGCGTCCCGGTGTGTATCGGCACGCTCAGCTCGCAAGGGGTCTTACGCAGACTCTCAATTCGGTGGCATTGCCGGGTGCATCCGGGTGCATCAAGCGCGAATACGGCGTTTGAAATTCCTATCCTCATCCTCCACAACTGCCGCAGTGCGCGAGCAACACGATGCAGGCGACCTGGCGCATGTAGGTCGACTTGCCGCCCATGTTCGGGCCAGTGAGCAAAATCATGCGCCGCTTCTCATCGAACACGCAGTCATTCGGCACGAACTGTTCGACCGACTGTTCGACCACCGCGTGACGTCCGGCGCGAATTTCAATGCCGGGGAAATTGCTGAATTTCGGTTCGACCCAACCGAGCGCGTCGGCGCGTTCGGCGAGGCCGGCCAGCACATCGAGTTCGGCGACCGCGCGACCGAGCGACTGCCACGCAGACACGAACGGCGCGAGTTGTTCGAGCAGTTGTTCGAAGAGATATTTTTCGCGCGCCAGGGCGCGCTCCTTGGCCGAAAGCGCCTTGTCTTCGAACGCCTTGAGTTCGGGCGTGATGGACCGTTCGGCGTTTTTCAACGTCTGGCGGCGTCGATATTCGGTCGGCACCTTGTCGAGTTGTCCCTGCGTCACCTCGATGTAAAAGCCATGTACGTTGTTGAAACCGACGCGCAGGTTATTGATGCCGGTCTGTGCCCGTTCGCGTTGTTCGATCTCGGCGAGAAATTCGGCGCAGTGTTCGTCGATGGCGCGCAACTCATCGAGCTCGGCATCAAAACCGGCACGGATCACGCCGCCTTCGCGCACCAGTGCGGGTGGGTCCTCGTTGAGCATTGCCGCGAGCGGCTCGAATGCCAGCTTAGGGATGTCGAGCGCGGCCATCAGATCACCAAACAGATCGACGTCCAAGGCCGCGATCGATTCGTGCAACTGTTGCACGAACACCGGCGTGCCGCGCAGCGCGGCCAATTCTCGTGGGCGAATGCTGCGTAACGACATGCGCGTGGCCAGCCGCTCGTAGTCGACTGCTTCGCGTAGCGCGATTCGCATCGACCGCCCGACCGCGCCACGCAACAGCGCCAGTCGTTGTTGGCGCATACCGATCTGCTTTCTGTCGCGCAACGGATTGTGCAACCACTGGCGCAGCAGCCTGCCGCCGGGCGAAGTCACACAGCTATCGATCACCGACAGCAGGGTCGGACCCGGATCGCCGCGCAAAGTTTCGGTTAATTCTAGATTGCGCCGCGCGATCGGGTCCAACTGTAGACAATCGTCGGTGCGATAGACGCGAATCCCCTGCAAGTGTTCGGCGTCCCGTCCCTGGGTGCGACGCAGGTATTCGAGCAGGCCACCGGCCGCTCCGAGCGCCATGGAAAGGCCGGCTGCGCCGAAACCCGACAAGTCTTGTACCTGCAGCAACTCGCACAATTGCCGTTGCGCCCGTGTTGCGTCGAATTGCCAATCCGCAAGGCGAATCTGCGGGACCGTAGGGTCCATTCCCGAGTCCAGCCTCGAAGACTCGGTGATGATCAGTTCGGCAGGATTCAGGCGATCGAGTTCACTCGTCAACAGGGCAAGCGGCGCTTCGCTGAGCCAGAATTCGCCGCTCGCCAAAGACATCCAGGCAAGCCCGGCCGTGGTTTTGTTGACCAACACCGAAACGAGCAGCCGCTCCTCGCGTTCTGGCAACAATTGTGCGTCGGTCAAGGTGCCGGGTGTGACGATGCGCGTGACCTTGCGCTCGACCGGACCCTTGCTCGTGGCCGGGTCGCCGATCTGTTCGCAGATCGCCACCGACTCACCCATCCGCACAAGTCGCGCCAGGTATTGTTCGACCGCATGCACCGGTACGCCGGCCATCTTGATCGGCTCGCCGTTCGAGGCGCCGCGCCGCGTCAGGGTGATGCCGAGCAGCTTGGCGGCCCGTTCGGCGTCACCGTGGAACAACTCTTAGAAGTTGCCCATCCGGTAGAACAGCAGCACCGAGGCGTGTTCGGCCTTGATGCGCAGGTACTGCTGCATCATCGGCGTTTGTGTTGAGAAGTCTTGCTGGGACAACCGGTTCAATGCCTCGGCGGAATCGTCGTGCATTGTAGAACTGCGAGAGTTCGGACATCGACGACGTCCCGGCCGGTAGATCGCGGGCGACGTTACTTCTTGGCGCCGTTCGCCTTCGCGAGCACGACATCCCAAGGTCCCCGTGCGTCAACGAACATCACGCAATCCTGTGCGCCTTCACATCGGGCGGCGTGTTTTGCCTTCCCGGTGAGGGCGAAGTAGGAACCGGGCGCGAGTCGGTGCTCCTTGCCGTCCACGACGAGAATCAGGTTTCCGGCAACCGTGGTCACGTAATGGTCCGGCGAGTGATGGTGAACCGGCGCGGCAAAGCCGCTGGCATACCTCAGATAGAAACGGCTGGAACCTTTGGCCATGTCGCCCTGGACGACCGCGCTCGCCACGCCCGGAACGCCCGCGTCCTTCCACTTGACCTCCGCGACCGGAGTGACGATGGCCTTCGCCGCGCTCTGGGCGAACCCAGACTGCGAAAACGGTGCGATGAGGGCAAGGGCGACTGCAAGGAACTGGGGTCTGATGCATGTTTTCATGTTGCCTCCTGGAATTGGATGGCATCGTCCGGATGCCCGAATTTAGGTATTGCCGCTGCGAGCCCCGGGGCTGGCGTGCGGGCACATTTTGGCGCCGCTATTTCTTCAAGCCCGCCGCGACCCAGTTCTCGATCGGCGATTTGCCGTCCTGGATCATCATCACGGTGGCGTCGAGTTTCTCGCCCCGGATGAAGCCCGACCAGCGCAGTTTGCCGTACTTGGCGCTTTCGGTCTCGGCTTCGAATCGGGTCGCATTGCCTTCCGACGCCGTCGTGTACGACGCGTCGGAGTAGCCATACTGGTCGCAGGCGCTCGAGTGGAATCGACCGTTCTTGAAGGTCAGGGTGTCGGCGTCGCCGCGCGTTTTGCCTTTCGCGAGAAATACGCCTTCGAAGACCTTGCCGTCGAGCCCCTCGGCGAACGCCGGGGAAGACGCGATCGTGAACGCTGCGACCGCCTGAACGATCGTACGCCCGATTGAAGTCAATGTGAATGTCATGAAAATGCTCCTTGGTATGCTGCAAAAGTGATCTGAAAGCACTCGTGTCGTTGGCTGTGCGACGAGTGCTGTGTCATTGTGCGCACGTCCCGTCACGGACCCAATACGTGTTCTCCCGTAGCTCGCCGTGGCCAACGTGGCGGCCGCAATCGTCTAGTGGGGCGGCAAGACCTCGTGCAGACAGAGCATGTTGCCCTCCGGATCGCTGAACCACGCCGCCTTTTCGGCGCCGAGCAGACACACGTGCCCGATCGACTTGAGCCCAGGCAGGTCGTAGTCATGGAAGTGCACACCGCGCGCCTCGAGGTCGCGGATTTCGGCCACGATGTCATCGACTCGAAATGAGATCGCGGTGTGCTCGGCCTTGGTGCCTTCGGGCTTCAGGAACAGCGCAATCACCGCCCCGCCATTGCAGCGAAGCAAAAACGTGCCGTCCGGCTGCAGGCCGTGCGCATCGAGTCCGAGTTGCTGCGTGTAGAACGCGCGCGCACGTTCGAGGCTTTTCACCGGGATGATTGTTGTCATCGGCGCCTGGGTCAGCACGTCGCGCCTCCATATCGGATTTACTGGGCGATGAACGGTACGATGCCTTTCTAACCCTGCCGCCGACGCACCGGAATGCGTAATGCTACGAATTCGAACCTTCCGTCGCGCGGCTCGGCCGGTGACCGGGTGCAGCCATTCGTCGGCGACGGACTCCCGCCGTGTTGCGGCGCGCTGCCGGACACAACTCGGCGAGCAGTCGAGTCGCGGCATGCTGGAAGCGTTCCACTTCGCCATACGAGCGCGCGATCATCATCGAACCCTCGAGCGAGCCTACCAGCACGCGGGCGACCTCGCGAGCATCGCCCTCGACCTTCAGGTTGCCCGAGGCGCGGCCCGCTTCGATCACCCTGACCAGCCAGCGCTCGTTTTCGTCAAAGAAGTGATTCATCGCCTGCTGCATCGGCTTGGGCAGGGTCGGGTATTCGGCGGCGAGCATGCCGCACAGGCACATGCGGCCGTTCCGGAGCACGTCAGCGTAGATGCGTACATAGGAATCGAGCTTTTCGCACGAGTGGGAATTGCTCGCATCGATCGCGGCGAGCGCTGCGAGAAACCCCTTCTCGTAACGTTCGATCAACTGTATGCCGAGATCGCCTTTGGTCGGGAAGTGGTAGTGCAGACTCGCCTTGGTGAGCTTGATTTCAGCGGCGACGTCGGCGTAACTGAAGCCGTTGAACCCACACGTCTGAACGAGGCGCTCGGCGATATCGAGGATTCGCTGGGCGGTTTCGATGATGGGTACGGCACTACGCGTTTTGCTGGTCATGGGTGCACTATTGCATATTACCTACTAGTTGACAAGATACCTATCAGTTGGTAAGTTATTGGTGAGTTAAGTCACCGTTGTTTACCGACTTTGCCAAAAGGGGAACCGCCATGGACAGCAGCCTTTCGGAACACGATTTGCGGAGTGCGATCGGCACGCTCCAGGAGATCGCCGAGGCTACCCATAGTGGAGAAGACTTCGCGAAGCACGGCATCGAATTGCTTCCGCAGTTGGTCGCATCGGATCTCACCACGCTGTCTGTGTGCGATCTGAATTCCGGGCATCGCAGCGTCCTCTGCAACCCGGCCGTGGCCATGGGTCGGCGTGAGATCGAAGTTTTCGATCGCTACTTCTACGACCATCCGCTGGTGCGCGCACACGGTCGCAATCGCAGCGCGGTCACGACGCGCGTCAGCGACATCGACTCGGACGAAAAATTCCAGGCGTCGCCACTGTTCAACGACTACTATCGGCCGATCGACCTGCATCATGTGATGGCGGTGCCGCTGCACGTGGATGATCACTTCCTGGTGGGAATCGTCTTGAATCGGCGTCGGCGCGGGTTCAGCGATCGTGATCGCGACGTGCTCGAGTTGATCCGGCCGCACCTCGCGAATCTATATCGACTCGGGGTGGCAATCGATTGCGCCGGTCCGGCGCCCGCGCATTTCGACAAGGCAACGCAGTTCGCGGCGGCAAATTTGACGGCGCGCGAGCGCGAGGTGCTCGATTGGCTCGCCGCCGGCAAGACCAACCGCGATATCGCAGCTATTCTCGGCGCCAAGCCTCGCACCGTCGAAAAACATCTCGAGCACATCTACGTGAAGCTCGGTGTGGAAACGCGCACCGCTGCAGTGATGCGAACGCGCGACCTGCCGGCGTCTCGGTGGCCGGTCCCGTTGCCCGACCAGCGATTCTCTGCTCAGTGCGATATCCGCGGAACCCACGTCGCCAACGGCGGAAACACGATGATCATGAGAATCAGCAACAGCGAACACGCGATGAACGGCAGCGCTGCCTTGTAAACGTCGACCATGGTCGTGCCCGGCGGCGCCACGCCCTTCATGACGAACAGCAGCAGGCCGAACGGTGGCGTGGTGTAGCCGATCTCGAGCGCCAGCAACATGATGAGCCCGAACCAGGTGAGATCGAAGCCGAGCGTTTAGGCGAGCGGAAAGAAGATCGGCGCGGTGAGCAGCATCATCGAGAGCTGATCCATGAAACAGCCGAGGAAAAAGATGATGCCGAGCATCACCCACAACAGTTCGGAGGGCGTCATATCGAAACTCAGGAAAAATTTGATCAGACCCGAGGACGCTCCCGTGAAGGCGAGCAATTGGGCGAACGTGGCCGAGCCGAAGATGATCAGGAACGACATGATCGTAACTCGCAAGGCGCCTTCGACCGACTTGCGAAATCCGCTCCAGGTCAAGGTCCGGTAGAACGCGGCGAGCACTATCACCGACAGTGCACCACCCATGCCGGCCTCGGCAGCGCAACCGGCTGCGGGCGAGGCCAAGGGTGCGTGCCGGCCAGCCCGGTCCAGTTGGGCGCGCCTGCTCAAACGCGTCTTTAGCTGCGACATAACTTGCAAGCAAGTTAGTCTTCGCTGAAACTAGCGTTTTGATCTCGACCTTGCGCACTGCCCGAACTGCGGCGGCGAGCTGAAGATCATCGCGGCGATTCTGCAGACGCCAGTCATTGAGAAGATCCTCACGCACCTGGGCCTGGAGGCGCGCGCACCGTCGCGCGGGCGAATGCCGCTGTACTTGGCCTGATGTCAAGCGGATTCGATACCCTGAGAAGTTTCAGCGGCTCTGAGACCGGCTGCGTCCCAGTGTGCATCGGCTCGCTCAGCTCGCAAGGGGACTTACGCTTTGAGCCCAAAACCCTTGCCAAGCGCGGCGTTTTGTCAATAATGACGCGAGTCGTTCACCGACAGACTCTCAATTCGGTGACATTGCCGGGTGCATCCGGGTGCATCCGGGTGCATCAAGCGCGAATACGACGTTTGAAATTCCTATCCTCCGTTGAATGGCGATGACTGAAGCCCAGCGCAAAGGCGCCTGGCAATGGCTGAGTCCGCTCGCCGCCGACATTGAACTATTCCTGACCCGGCGCAAACACCCGGACCCGATGCCCATCCGGGTCCGCAGCAACGCAGGTGTAGCCGAAGTCCATTCGCACCGGTGCCTGCAGCACGGGAATCCCAATCTTTATCCACTCGTGGTGGCGCTCATCGACAACGGAATCACTCACGACCGCAATCGCCATCTTGGATGCTCCGGGTTTCGACGTGGATGCGGGCTGCACGGTGTGCCGTGCCCATAACCCCAACATCAAGCCGCCATCGAGCGCGAACAGGGCGAAGGTCGGTGATGCCTCGATGGCCGGGCGACCGAGCAGCTTCGAATAGAACGCCGCACTGACAGTGAGGTCGTTGACGTGAAGCAGCAGAATTTAGCTAAATTAGCTAAAATAGAGGCGTGAAAGTCATCAAAGCAACGGAAGCGAAGAATCGATTCGGCATGCTTCTCGAGTCATGCGCCGATTCGCCAGTTGCTGTCGAGCGCCACGGCCGAGTCGTGGCTTATGTCGTGGCCCCTAAGGACTTCAAACCAAGCGCGGAGTGGCTGTTCGACTCGATCGCGAGTCGCCTGCGCTCGCTCGGAGTTGTCTATGCAACCGTATTCGGATCGGTTGCCGGCGGCACGGCCGGCAACACAAGTGATATTGATGTGTCGGTCAGCATCGGCAAGCCATTGCGCTCAGGGCTCAGAATGAAATTGACTACGGAAATTGCCGGAGTATCCGGCCGTTCGGTAGATCTCATCGATCTCGAATCGACTGGTGGACTAATCTACTCGCGGGCCATGCAGGGCACCGAAATCGTCTGTGACCGGGTTACTACTCGACAACGGCTCATTGCAAAACTGATCCGTAGTGAGGATGACCGCCGCGTTTCTCGCATCGCCTCTGCAGTCGCTCGACCTGGACTATTTGCATGACTCGGGTCCTGGATCGAGAAGATCGGGGTCATCA
Source organism: Burkholderiales bacterium (assembly GCA_031363055.1). GTDB lineage: Bacteria > Pseudomonadota > Gammaproteobacteria > Burkholderiales > Burkholderiaceae_E > JANLTP01. Next base: position 22,773 of record JANLTP010000013.1, read on the forward strand.
ATGCGGCACTATGCGTGTCCTTAAAACGTGCGACTGGTTTTCGGAACATTTTGGCGCATGAGTATGCGGTAATCGACTGGATTCTGGTTATGCGCGTGATGCGCACCGATTTGAAGGATCTGAAAGTGTTCGGAAAGACGATCCTTGCGCATCTGGATTCGATCGGATAGAGGTCGGCCCGGGGCAATTCCCCGCAGAGCGCTTCCAAGTGCTGCGTTGCTGGCGAGCAACCTGATGAGTGTTCCGATTCCCGAAGCGATCGGGGCCTTCGTCGTGTGCGGCGCCTTGATTACCCTGGTAGGCGTCACCGGCTGGTTCGAGCGAGTCATGAATCGGATTCCGCCGCCGACAACAACGTGCCCCCTGCCAGATTGCATCGGCGCTGCACCTTCGGCGTCGCCAGAGCACGGTGTGCCGTCCCGGCGAAGTTAGCGTACAGCGCGGCATTGAGCGCGGTCACCAGATCAATACGCTTTCAACATGGGATTACCGATTCGACGATCGACGAAAAGTAGGGCACCGGTCCTTCTGACCTTCTTGTCGTTTGTCACAGCACATCTCCAAATGCTTTGCGTTCGCAAGGCCAAGGAAATGCGGCTTACCAAGTAAGAATTCGTGCGATACTCACAGCGTTGAATTCGCTGTTGAGGAGCGCGTCCATGGCCGCTACGACCCTGACGTCAAAAGGACAGATTGTCATTCCCGCAGCGATCCGGTCGAGGTATGGATTGACTCCAGGCACACAGGTCGAATTCGTGGATGAGGGCGGTTTCATCCGACTGGTGGTGCGGCGTCAGCACTCGGTGTCCGACCCGGCAGCCGGCTACGGAATGATTAAAGTCGCCAAACGACGCGCTGGCAAACCTCGGCGCTTATCGGAATTCGATCCGGCGTCGCTGACGAAAGCCGGCAAGCCTCGAGCATGATCGCCGTCGACACCAACCTTCTGGCGCGCTTCTATTGCGATGACCCTCAAGACGTTGAGGCGGCACGCCAACGACCCATAGCGCGACGCATCCTGCTTGAATCGCCGTCAGTCTTTGTTCCGTTGAGCGTCATTCTGGAATTCGAATGGGTCATGCGGGGCTTTTATGACCGCGACTCCGAGGACTTCTGCGCCGTCGCAGAGCACTTGATGGGGATGAGTCAGGTTACCGTCGAACGGTGGGAGATTGTCAGCGACGCGATTGTGTTGCATCGTCAGGGGCTCGATTTTGCCGACGCGCTACACTGGGTGACCAGCAAACATTGCGATCAACTGGTCACTTTTGACGATCGCGGTTTTGCCCGAAAGTCTCGGCGGCTAGGCCTCGTGCCCGAAGTCAATTTGGCGCGTTAACGCAGCGACCTGCCATCTGCCCGGTCAATGTTCAAGAAGTTAAGCTCGAAAAGTGTCACCAACTCGTTTCGAAACAAGCGGAGATAAAGATGAACGCAATGACCCGGCCAGAAGCCAGCGCCCACGCAGCGGCGATTCCGCTGGACCAGATCGACCTCTCGGACGCCGAACTGTTTCGCTCCGACACGGTCTGGCCCTACCTCGCTCGATTGCGTCGCGAAGCACCGGTGCATCTGCAGGAAAACGGCCAGCAGGGCCGGTTCTGGTCGATTACCAAGTTTAACGACATCATGGCGATTGATACCAACCATACGGTGTTTTCGTCCGAGGCGGGTATTGGCGGGATCACCATCTTTGAAACGCCGTTGCAGATGCGTCGGCCCAGCTTCATATCAATGGATCCACCCAAACATGATGACCAGCGCAGAACGGTTAGCCCAATCGTGGCTCCTGCCAATTTGACCAAGTTGGGCGTCACGATTCGCGAGCGGGTCTGCACGATTCTCGACAATCTGCCGCGCAACCAGACGTTTGACTGGGTCGACAAGGTATCGGTCGAACTGACGACTCAAATGCTGGCTACCCTGTTCGACTTTCCGTTCGAGGAAAGGCGTCTGCTGACTTACTGGTCCGATGTCGCCACCAGCGCACCGCCCGCCATGGATGACGCGCAAGCCTGGGCAAAGCGGGACGCCGAGTTGCAGAAATGCCTCGAGTACTTCACTCGCCTGTGGAACGAGCGAGTCAATGCCGAGCCAGGTAACGACCTGATTTCAATGATGGCGCATTCGCCGGCAACCCGAAACATGAAACCACAGGAATTCCTGGGCAACCTGATTTTGTTGATCGTCGGTGGTAACGATACCACCCGCAATTCGATCTCCGGCGGCGTGTTGTTCATGAATCAGAATCCCGCCGAATTTCAGAAATTGCGCGACAACCCGAAGCTGATCCCCAGCGCGGTCTCAGAAATTATTCGTTACCAAACGCCGCTCTCGCATATGCGACGCACTGCACTGGCCGATTACGAAATTGGCGGCAAGACGATCAAAAAAGGCGACAAGGTAGTCATGTGGTACATCTCGGGTAATCGCGACGAAGAGGTGATCGACAACGCCGACCAGTTCATCATCGATCGCGCCCGGCCGCGCCAGCACCTTTCATTCGGCTTCGGCATTCATCGCTGCGTCGGTAATCGACTCGCCGAAATGCAACTGCAGATTCTTTGGGAGGAGATCCTCAAACGCTTTCCGAAGATTGAAATGGTCGGCAAGGAAGAACGATTGGCAAGCTGTTTTGTACACGGCATTACCGCTTTACCGGTTCGTATTCCGAGTTGACGATTGGTGGTATCGGTTCGACGAATCTTGACGCAGGTTCGACCGCAACGCCCCCTTCAACGACTTGCCTCCACTGCCTCCCGCAGCCGAGTTTGAAACACCCTCCGTCTTGAAGAAGGCCATTGCCGCAAGCCGCGCGCTCGCGGAGTTGAAAGGCATGGCCGAGCGCATGCCCAATGAAGCTATGCTGATCGACAGCCTGGTGCTGCAGGAAGCGCGCGCGTCGTCGGAAATCGAGAAAGTCCTGACGACGAACGACGAGCTTTTCAAGGCAGCCTCGGACGAGGCGATGCCGGCCAGCGCCGAGGCAAAGGAGGTGCTGCGCTATCGGCAGGCGTTGAACCACGGC
>JANLTP010000015.1:0-13264 GCA_031363055.1 Burkholderiales bacterium
GCCCTCGTTGAGCTCGAAAACCGCCTTGCCCGACTCGAAATTGGATCGTTTGAGCAGCCCCGCCTGCTCAAACTGGGTCAGCACGCGATAAACCGTCGCCAAGCCGACATCCTCATTGACGGCCAGCAACTCGCGATAAACGTCCTCGGCGCTCATATGGCGCTGGCGGCCCGAATGAAAAATATCGAGCACCTTGAGCCTCGGCAACGTCGCCTTCAGACCGGTATTCTTCAGGTTTGCGGTATCCGTCATGACAGCGCCCTAGGGTGAAACACGGGTGGAGCTTTATCATATCGGTTTTGACGTAGCCTTTTTGCAAAATGCGATGAAATTCAACAAAACTCTGGCTCCAAATACTTTGACTACATCCACTTTGACTACTTCCCGCCTGGACCCGCGTCGGCGTCCAGCCGTTGTCACGCGCCTCGCCCTTGGAGTGCTTGGCGGAGTTGTCGCGGCAATGGCCCTGAGTGCCTGTACCTCCAGTGACCCGGACCGCAGTGGCCTGCTGGAGCCGTACCGCGCCAACCTGCCCCAAGGTAACTATGTGACCCAGGAAATGCTTCGCCAGGTCAGGCCCGGCATGAACCGGGATCAAGTTCGATTCGCACTCGGATCGCCACTGTTGATGCAGGCCTTCCGGACTGATCGATGGGATTATGTCTACCGCTTTCAGCACGCCAGTGGACGGGCCGATGTGCGCCGCGTCATCATCCGGTTTGCCGATGACAAGGTATCGATCATCGAATCGGATCAACTGCCGGTGCGCGATGACGCCGACGATCCGGCGCTGCCCGGCTCGAAAGCCGCCATGGCAGCCGGCAATCGCAGCAGCGTTGGCACTGACGGTGGCCCGATCATCAGCAAACCGGCGCCCACCGCCCCGGAGCCTCGCAACGCCGCCGAGTCGCGGCCGTGACCAGCACCAACAAACTGCCGATCGCGATTGCCGGCGCCAGCGGCCGCATGGGCCGAATGCTGGCCGAGGCGGTCCTGGCCAGCGATGATTGTGCGATTGCGGCCGCCTTCGACCTACCCGGCAGCGCCAGTATCGGCCGTGATGTCGGTGAATCGCTGGGCGTTCATACGGGCATAGCGGTTGCCGATGACCCGGAACAGGTGCTGCGCCGAGGGCAGATCCTGATTGACTTCACCCGCCCCGAGGGTAGCCTCAATCACTTGCAACTGGCCAGTCGCCTGGGCGTCAAGATGGTGCTCGGAACCACTGGTTTCGACGACGCAGCGCGACTCGCCATCAAAGCGACGGCGACCCAAACTGCCATTGTGTTTGCGCCCAACATGAGCGTCGGCGTCAATGCAACGTTGAAGATTCTCGAGCTCGCGGCCAGGCTTTTATCGAGCGGCTACGACATCGAGGTCATCGAAGCGCACCATAAACACAAGGTCGACGCCCCCTCAGGCACGGCGTTGAAGATGGGTGAAGTCATCGCAAAGGCGCTTGGCCGCGATCTCGATCGTGACGGTGTGTTCAGTCGTCACGGCCACACCGGCGAGCGCGGCGAACGGCAGATCGGCTTCTCCGCCATTCGCGGCGGCGATATTGTCGGCGACCATACCGTCTTGTTTGCCGGTATGGGCGAGCGCATCGAGATCACACACCGAAGCACTAGCCGCAGTAATTACGCGCAAGGCAGTCTGCGCGCCAGCCGGTTTCTGGCTAGCCGCGAAATCGGCCTCTTTGACATGCAGGATGTGCTCGCCGAACGCGCGTGATTTCCATCACATCGGCGAAAAACCGGTTCCTCCGATTCGACCGTTCGTCGGCCCCCGATGGCCTTCGACGGTGGTTTCGCTAGCGTCTGTAGATCGGCGCCTATGTAATCCGCTGCAACAAGAAATTGAACCCCGCCAGGGAATGGTCATGAAGACAAAACGTGCGGGTCAAACACTTAAAGCAGGTACTTTTAGCTTCCATCGCGGCCAGTTTCCTGACTGCGCCCGCGCAAGCCGAACCGCTCGAACCCACCGTGGTGGCCGAAGCGACCAAACTGATCAACAACATTCGTAACAAACTCGATTCATGTGGGGAAGAGGGGATGCTGAGTAACCAGGGAACTCAGCGTGTTGCACTGGCAGTGACCAAACCCAGGCCGATGTTGGCATGGAGCCCAAGGTTGGCCACGATAGCGCAACAGCATGCAAAGGCGATGGCCGAGCAAAATTTCTTTGATCACATAGACCCGCAAGGTCGCTCAGTGGGCCAACGTGCCTCCGAAAGTGGCTACCGCTGGCGTGTGGTCGGCGAAAATCTTGCTGCCGGCCATGATTCGATAGGGGATGCAGTGCGCGGTTGGCTGTTGTCAACCGGGCACTGCAAGAACCTGATCGATGATCGCTTCACCGAATTCGGTATTGCAAGGGTGCAGAGCAATAACCTGCTCGACCCGTACGGTTCTTACTGGGTCATGGTCGCCGGCCGGCCACAAATGAGTGATCCGGCCAAGTGATCTCAATAGGTGATCTGTACAAGCGATCCGAGTGAGTGATCAGTACGAATGATCTGAACAAGTGGTTTGAAAACGTAGACGGTCAAAGGGTAAAGCGCATGGCACGAATCAGCGCTGATGGCGCCAGGGTGGCCGACGAGCTGCGCCAGTCATAGCTGCTCAGATTGGGCAATCGCGCCGGCTCGACGCCCAACGCTTGCAACTCGCTGCCCAGCAAGTTGAACAAGGAATCATCGAAGCGCATTGGCACGATCGGCGCGACCCATTGGCCGTCTTCGACCCAGAAGCTCGCAAAGCGCGTCATGCCGGTGACCCGCGCGTTGCTACGGTCCGAAAAGTTCAGATACCAGAGATTGCTGATGGCAAGTCCTGTGCCCAAAGCCGATAGCTCATCGGCCGCCAGCAATGAGCCACCTTGCATCGACAGCGCCGCCGGCCCTTCGTCATTACTCGCACCATTGGGCTCAATGCCAAACTCGCGGCCGGTTCGCGGTGAACAAAACCAATCCGCCGCGCGACCCGCGCGAATCAATTCGGTCGCGATCGGCCGCACGAAGCCATCGGCCTGAAAGCGCGGCGCTGGAATCTGGCGCAGGTCTTCGCCCAGGTTCATGAGGCTGCTCAACTGTACTTCTCCGGCGCGCAATTTCGCGAGCGGCGATTGACCGGTCAGTTGGCTGCGCGCCGAGAAGCCGCCCCAGCACATCATCTCGACGAGTTCCGCCAGTGCTGCAGGCGCCAGCAACGCGCGATAGCTGCCCGGCGCCAACACCTTCGGCGTGCGATAGAGGACCTCAAGTTTAAGCAACGAATCCTGGATCGAAGCCCGCACCGTTTCGCGGCTGAAGACATCGCCGGACAAGGTCGCCTTGACGGCTTTGTCGCGCCGCTGATGCGTCGCGTCGCTGCGCGCATAGAGGGAGTAATCGAGCGACCACTGGCAGCGCTCGAAATAATGTCTGGCGCCCAGACTGCTCCACAATCCGCAGGCCATCGGTCCACCCATGTAGGCACCGACCAAATCATGACCTTCGGCCTCTTGTTGAACGGCTTGCACCAATACGTGCGGCTCGACGAGCGTCGATGATTCACTATCCGTCGATTCCGAAGCCGCTGTATTGACCAACAGATGCGGGTCTTCCGGGGCATCGGCAATGCCGGCCAACAATTCGCGAAGCGCGTCTTTAACAAGAGCGGCATCGTCGTCCGTGTTACCAGTCAGCGCCAGTTGCAGCAGCGCCACTTTTTTACCCTGAATCAATCGCAGATCGGCACCGTGGCGCTCGACGGTACCCGCTTGGCGAAGTTGGCCGTGATTAAAACGCACAAAGTCGCTGCGCTCGGCACGCCATTGCACGAACAGCAGATTGCCCGACAGCATCGCGCGCTGCGACTGCAGCACCGTGACGAGATGATCAAAATAAAGTTCGAACATCAGGCCCTCGATACTCCTACGCTCCGAACACTTCGACATCGCGAAACAGGCACATCGGTGAGCGGTGTCCGACGCGGATGACCTGACCCGGTTCGCCCTTGCCACAGTAGGGCGTGCCGTGAATCTGCAGCGTCGAGGGTGCGCCGACAGCAGCCAGGTTACGCCAGAAACTCGCTGATACACCGCGATAGTTCGGATTGCGAACCACTTCTGCCAATTCGCCGTTGCGAATCATTTGCGCCCATTCGCAACCGAACTGGAACTTGTTGCGTGAATCATCGATTGACCAGGATGCATTAGTGCGCATCAACACTCCGCGTTTCATCTGGGCAATCAATTGACGCTCGGATTGATCGCCCGCCTCGACGTTGATATTGGCCATCCGGTCAATGGTAGGTCGGTACCAGGCGCAAGCGCGGGCATTGGCCACACTGTCCAGCGCGAACCCGAGCGTTTGAGCGCGGCGCGTCGACAGTGGCGCGCCCAAGGGTCGCTTGAGCACACCGGCCTCGATCAGCAGTCGGCGTTCGGCGAGTGTTCCGTCATCATCAACCGCATATGAAGCGAGCTCGCCCGGCACCGAAGGATCAAAGCTGACATTCAGGAGCGGTGAGCCGTATTGATAATGGCCGAACATATCGAGTGTCACAAAACTGGTGCCGGCGAAGTTGCGCTCGTCACCAAGGATCCGGTCCAGCTCGAGCGGATGACCGATCGATTCATGAATTTGCAACATCATCTGATCCGGCGCCAGCAACAGATCCATGGTTTCCGACGGGCAATTATCCGCCGCTACCAACTGCAGAGCCTCAGCCGCAATGCGCGCGCCCTGCCCTGCCAAGGTGCTTGCCAGCGAATCGATCGATTCGCCCTGGCGGCAGATGCCGTTGTACTGCCCACCGCTGCTTCGCGTTTGGGTCACGCCTTGATGCTGCGCGGTCACTTCGAGCGATGACTCGAGAAAACTGAACTGCTGTCGGGCCACGAGTTCGCCATTCCAGTACAGCAACTCCTCACGCTCGGTCAATTGCACGCTCGCCAAACGATTGACGATCGTCGAATCCCCGTTCATCGCATCGGATTCGCGACGCAACACTTCGATGACCGACGCGCGTTGCCGGGCATCCAATGGCGCCTGCTCGTGCGGTTCGGGCGACGTCGACCTCGACAAGGTCCCGAAATTCAACTGGCGTGCGGTTGGCTTCGGCAGCTCGATGTCTTTGAAGAGGCCCGAATGGTCGCAGATTTTTGCCCAATCGAGGGCGCACTGCGCCGCCGTACTGAGACCCTGTGCGCTCAGATCGGCGGTAGCGGCATAACCAATACCCTTTCGCCAGTAGGCGGTCAACATGACGCCCTGCTCGCGCTGCTGCGCACCGGGAAGCAAAACGCCTCGCACAATCGCAAGGCGCTCGCTGCGGTCACTCAACCAGCGGACCGAGAGATCGGCATCGGCCAGACGTAAGCCGACCAGGCGATCCTGAAAGTGGCCGGTGTTCAGTGTTTGTTGACCCACTCGATCAGCGGTTCCCAGGTCTGACGATCTTTCTGAACGCGCACTGCCGGCACGTCGAACAGCGTCAATCCGTGGGCCGCCAGTTGCACGTAGTTTTGAGTGTCTCGAAGATAGCCGGCAACCGGCAATCCGAGGCCGTTGACGAACCGCGCTAACTCTTCGGAAGCGCGGGTGCGGGTGTCGACCCGCATGCCGACAATTCCGACGGTATCCTCAAAGACCTTGCCATTTTTGAATTCAGCGCGCAACTCCTCCAGGAAGTGTTGGGTGGCACGAACATCAAACATGGACGGAGTCAACGGCACCAAAATACGGTCAGCGACCCGAACAATATCAGCCAACCGCTTGCCGTTGATCTGAGCCGGGGTATCGAGTATGACATGAGTCACGCCCTTGGGTGGACGTGCGACATCACCACCAGCGACGTCCCAAGTTTCGATCGGTGCGACTCCGTTCGGGCGAGTATCGAGCCAATATTTGGCAGACTGCTGACGATCAACATCGCCCAACATGGTCCGTTGATTATTGGCTGCGAAGAAACCCGCAAGATTGGTGGCCAGGGTAGTCTTGCCCACACCGCCTTTTGGATTTACAACAGCAACGACCGGCATTAAGGCCTCCCAAATCTGTGAAGATGATTATTGTCGGCGGATTTTACTCAATCGTTGCGCCCCGATGGCACTCCTGGTCAAAATAATTGCTGAGGGTAAAAATATCGCGACACCGAACTACGGTCAGACTAAAACCGATTGCGCAGTGTAATCAACAGGTTGCGCGGCGCGCCGTTGTATCCCAGCGCGGTTTCGTAATGACGGTCAAACAGATTGCCGGCCCGCAATCCGAGTTCGGTATCCTTGGACAATGCCCAGATGGCGGACAGATTGACGAAGCCATAGGAACCCAGACGCTGTTGCTGGTCAAAACGCTCTCCCTGAAACACCCACTGAGCGGTATAGCGCATCGGACCGGAACGCCAGTCGGCGGCGAGACTGCCGAACTGCCGTGCACGACGCGACAGCGGCGCCACCACGGCGGTATTCGTATTCGAATCAAAAGTCGAACCCGAGGTCGATTGAACCGTCAAGTTGGCGCGTAATCTGAATGCATCAAACTCCTGGCGTGCGTCAAAACTGATGCCGCGAACCCGCGCAGCATCGATATTTTGCGGCGTGAAGCTGTTGTCGAGTTCGATCGCACTGCGTACGCGATTCAAAAAGGTGGTGGCCTTGAAGAAGCTCGCGCCCCGGTACTGCTCGTAGGCAAACTCGAATCCGGTGGCACGCTCCGGTCGCAATGCACTGTTCGATCCGAACGGGCTGTACAGATCATCAAAGGTAGGCGCGCGAAACGCCGTGCCATAGCTCGCTCGAAGTAGCGATTCGGTATTGAGTTGGTAGCCGTATCCCAATGAACCGGAGAGGCGCGCACCCAACTCATCGATCGAGTCGTTGCGAGCATGCAGTCGCCATAAATGCTGACCGCTAGTCGCTTCAAAGCCACCAAACCATGAGCGCGTGCTGCGCTGATCGCGCAGGTAGGCAAAGGTCCCCGTGGTCACGCCCTCGCCATTGATCGACTGGCGCATTTGCTCATAGCCAAACAACCATTTGCCGCCGGCCATATTGATATTGTTCTGCCAGGTCCAGGTGTTGGTCGTCAACTTCGGCTCGAACACGAAGGCATCGTAGCTCGATTCAATGCGTGTTTGCCCGTATCGTAATGAGGTGTCCCAGATCGGGGAAAGTTTGCCGTTCACAAAGGCCGTCAGCGCGCGACTGGCGAAGCGCAAGCGTGCCGTATCGGGCGTCGAGAATGAGTCGTCATAGGCGCTGCGGCCGTTGGTCGAAAGTGCCGAGCCGCCAATTAACCATTGCTGATTCAAGCGATGCTGCAGACTGGCGTTGATGCTCGACTGTCGATTGCCGTCGCGATCGGCCTGATAGGACGAACTGCCCGGTGTGGTCGCTTCATAGCCGGCGGTTCGATCGGCCGAGTAATTGAGCGAAACGCTGGTATCGCCCTGCTGCCCGACGCGCCCGCTGACACCGACGCTCAGGGCGCGCGTCGTTTGTGTGCCCAACGACAATGAGCCGTGCGACTGCAGCGGGCCATCGCCCTGGCGGGTAAAAATCTGGATGACGCCACCGATTGCGCCGGACCCATAAAGCGATGAGCTCGGTCCACGCAGTACTTCAATTCGATCGATGCTGGAGATCGGTAAAAACTCCAGATTGCCACCGCCCGACAACGGATTCTCAAGCCGCACGCCATCGACCAGAATAACGGTCTGTGCAGTCCGCGTGCCACGCAAGAAAACGCCCGACACTTTACCGGCGCCGCCGTTCTGGGAAATCTCGACCCCGCCCAAGGCTTGTAACAATTCAGGCAAGGTCGAGGTGCCGGCATCGGCAATATCACGCCGGTTGATGACGGTGATATCACTCAAGGTCTCAGACAGACGACGGGCGTCACGATTGGCAGTGACAACAATCGCTTCGGACTGGGCAGCGCCCTGCGGATCAATACGCTGGGCCAACGCCGGATTCAGAAAAAGAAAAGCCGACGACGATGTCAAAAAGGCTGCACCTGAGGCGCGCGCCATAGACGAACAAAAACTCAACATGGGATGAGAACTCCGTTAACGACCTTCGCCCGCCGCGAGGTCAATTCGGGAAACGACGTCGGCAGGAATCGCGAACCTTGAACGCTGGTTCTAGCTCCTGGACATCACCCTCTCGGCCGGTCTCCGGGCTGACAGGTCTGCGAATCACCTTCCCAGGGCGTTAGCCCCAGTGGCTTTACGAAAGGGTTCATGGAAACCGAACTGGTCTTTACAAACCGACATCGTTGATTCACAGCAGACGATTCAGGCGCACCGCTGAATCGTCGACCTGCCTACCGTTGCGGGGGCAGCACAGTTTGCCGACGCAGTAACACGCGCCAGCACTGTTTCCCGTTTAACTTGAAAGCGAGTGTTCGCGCTCAAGCACCGAAAGCCAGCGGATTATATCCACAAAGCGCCGTGCCCTATCGCGTCGACGACGCACGGCTGCTCGGCGTGCTCGGTGCGATCGGCGTGCTCGGTGCGATCGCAGACGGCATTTGTGCCAGTGCGTCGAGAACGATCGATTGCGTCAGAAGTTCGGGTAGCAACCTCGGTTGCCGATCCGACGGATCGTACAAAACATAGAGGGGTACGCCGTTGCGACCAAACCGCGCCAACGCGTTACTGATGTTTGGATTGCGCTGGGTCCAGTCGGCACGCAAGGACAGCACGTTGTAACGCTGTAACGCCGCCAGCACACTGGCACGCTCGAGCACCAGTTTCTTGTTTGCCTGACAACTGACGCACCAGGCGGCCGTGAAATCCACCAGCACCGGCCGGCCCTGCTCAAGCGCCGATTGCACGGCCTCCTCAGACCAGGGCGACCACACTCGCTGCTCAGCGATGTGAGTAGCGCTAGAATCCTGGCTAGCGGATACGGGTTGTGGTTCATCGGCAAGCTGCGCTGCCGACCAGACAGCGAGCGCCAGACTCCCTGCAAACGTCAGCCAGGCCAGCGCCGGCTTTTTGACTGTGCCTTGAATAAATCGACCCAATATCCAGGCAGCCAGACTCAACCAAAGCGCAGCCGCGCCCAAGACCAACAGCGCATCGACGCCCGCTTGCTGCGCCAGGACCCAGGCCAGCCAGAGCGCGGCCGCGTACATCGGAAAGGCCAGAAACTGTTTGAGGCTTTCCATCCAGCGCCCGGGTCTCGGTAACCAGCGCATCCATCCTGGAAACGCGCCCAACAACAGATAGGGAAGACACATGCCGGCGGCCATGGCGGTGAACACGGCGAGCGTCGGCAATGCCGGCTGCGCCAAGGTATAGCCCAATGCCGACCCCATGAACGGCGCCGTACAGGGTGTGGCCACCAGAACCGCCAGCGCACCCGATGCAAAGTTCAGGCCGACCGAATGAGCGCGGCCATTTTGGCCTCCGTTGTCGCCGCCCAAGCGCGTCAAACTCAGGCCGAACTCGAACAATCCGGACAGATTCAGGCCGATCGCAACGAAGAGCAAAGCCATCGCCATGACAAACCATGGCGATTGCAATTGGAATCCCCAGCCTAGCGCCTGACCGGTGCTTCTGAATACCAGCAGCAGCGTCGCCACGGCCCAGAACGAGAGCAGCACACCGGCGCAAAAGGCCAAGGCATGTCCGAGGGTACGGCGTCGATCGGGCGCAGCCGGATCGACAAATCCAAGCACCTTCAGACCAACCACCGGGAATACACACGGCATCAGATTCAGAATCAGGCCACCCAGCAACGCAAAACTCAGGGCCACCGTCAAGGTTAATGATGTCGGCGGCGACGGCGCGGTCGCCGCATCGGGCTTCCAAACGTCCGCAAAATCAAGCGCTCGCGCACTGACTTCAAACGCCTGCGAATCCTTGACCAAGACGCCGGCCGGCGCCCCAAAAAAGTTGGACGCATTCAGTTTCGCCGCGTCGACGCCAGTGTCCAGCGCAATCACCAGGACGCCCGCGGTATTCGAAGCGATCTGACCGGTCAAACGCTGCTGGGCCGCGCTGTTACGGATCAAGCCCTCGCTGTAGGGATAAAACTCAACGGCGCTCGCCGATTGAAGGCTTTCGTGCGTCAACCATAATTCCGGCTTGCCGGCGACCTCGCGCCAGCCGCCCTGCAGCTCGAGTCGCTGGCTGGGCGTCTTGGCGGCCATGGTTTCGAACAGACTCTGCCACCCCGAAGGCTTTGACGGCCCGGCATCGCGCACAGCAAGCTCGAGGCTCAGCGACGCTTCGCCCGGAATACAGACATCCTTGCAGACCAGCCACTGTGCTTGCGTGGAAATGATGACCGAACCCGAGGCCAGCGTGGTGGGCGGCTCAATCACCACGGGCAGCAGCAACTCGCCTTCATAGCCAAAATTGGTCAGTGGTCCAACCTTGATTCGGCCCGGTGCCGGCCACTGAATCGGGCCAGCGCGAAAACCCTCGGGCAGCTTGAGCTCGAAGACGGTCGGCAGCCCTGAATCGCCGGGGTTACGCCAATAGGTATGCCAATGAGGGTCATGGCGAATGCGCAGGCCGAGTTTGAAAGCCTCGCCGGCACGCACCGAATCACGGTCGGCCACCAATTCGACTTCGACCGAATCAACTCGAATCGGCTTCGCCTGAACCGTACCGAAGCCAAAAGCCGACAGAATCAGTGCCAAAAGCGTAAAAATTAGCTTTTCTGCCATATGCAGTCAGTCTACCCCAATAGGTTTACTTGACCCCCATCGTCCGGCAACCTAAGATTTAGGTATGGAACAAGAAATTCAAGGACTTAGCGATCGAATTGAACGTTTGCTGACAACCACGCAACGACTTTCTGGCGAGCTCGTCAAGCTTCGTCAGGAATTACTTGAGTCGCGCAAAATCAATTCGGAATTACAACGACGCATGACCGAGGCACGACAACGTGTCGAGTCGGCGCTGTCTCGGCTACCATTGATGGTTAACGAAGAAAGTTAATCACCATGCAACAGATCGACGTCAAAATTCTAGATCGCGACTACAAACTGGCGGTTGATGAGGCCGACAAACCGCGTCTCGTCGACGCCGCGCGAGTCGTCGACGAAAAAATGCGCTCCATTCGCGACGCCGGGCGCGTCAACGGCGTCGATCGTATTGCCGTCATGGCCGCCTTGCAGTTGGCTCATGAACTGCTGAGCAAGCCCAGCGGCACGGCTCAGACCCCCGTCTCGGGTGAGGTCTTGAAACGCATACGCAAAATGACCGAAGATCTTGACGCTGAATTCAAGCGGCAAGAAAGCCTTTTCTAGAAACAGCAACAGTTTGTCGGGCCGACCAACTGTTTTGGTGATTCCGCGCCACAACGCAGTACAATTCAAATAGCCCTGCGGTGTTCGTGACCGGCCTTACATTCCTTGAACCATTTATGTAACCAGGTCGCGGCTTTTGAGTGTCGCTGTTGTGATCGTCCCTCTGTCGGATGAACCTGATGTGATGCCCGCTGCGACCGACCTGAACTTTAACGGTTCAGGATGCGGGCCTGACGGCACCGGCGGGGCTTCTTGATTTTTCTGAGCACAGGCACCTGAGTTGATTGCTTCAGTGCACGACGACGCACTCGAGCAATGCTTGCATGAGTGTCTGGCGAACAAGACCATGCCACGCGGTGCGCTCGGGCGCATCGAGGCGCTCGCCTTCCAGCTCGGCCTCATCCAGCAAACGCTGCAACCGTGTTGTGACTCGCAAGCGATCATCGTGTTCGCGGGCGATCACGGCATTGCCGATCGCGGTGTTTCGGCCTATCCGAAATCGGTCACCTGGCAAATGGTCATGAACTTTCTGGCCGACGGCGCAGCCATCAATGTATTTGCACGAGCCAACCAGGTGCTACTGCGCATTGTCGATGCCGGCGTCGATCATGACTTCCTGCAGCATCCGAAGCTGATTCACGCCAAAATTGCGCCCGGCACTGCCGACTTCAGTTGCGAAGCCGCCATGACGTCGCAACAATGTAGCAACGCGATCGATGCCGGTGCGCGCATTACTCGCGAGGTGATCGCACAAAGCGGTGCCGAAGTGCTCGGCTTTGGCGAAATGGGAATCGGTAACACATCGAGCGCCGCCGCCCTCACCGCGCGCTTGCTGAATCTGCCGATCGATCGTTGTGTCGGTCGCGGCACCGGCCTCGATGATGCTGGACTGGCGCACAAACTCGAATTGCTGCGGGCGGCTCTGCAACTGCACGCGAGCAGCCAGAAACCACTCGAGGTGTTGGCTTGTTTTGGAGGGTTCGAAATTGCCATGATGGTGGGTGGGCTGTTGGCGGCGGCCCAGCAACGACGCGCGATATTGATCGATGGATTTATTGTCACCAGTGCGCTGTTAGTGGCTCATCAACTGCAACCGGCTGTATTGGACTATTGCGTTTTCGCGCATCGCTCCGGCGAGCCGGGTCATGCGCTGGCATTGGATGCCTTGAACGCCACGCCACTGCTGGATCTGGGCCTGCGCCTTGGTGAAGGCAGCGGCGCCGCGCTGGCCATGCCGCTGGTCAAAAGTGCGGCACGAATGTTGCGTGACATGGCCAGTTTCGAGTCGGCCGCCGTCGCCAATCGCTGAGCACCACGATGATTCTTGATCAGTTCCGACTATTTATTTTGGCCGTTCAGTTCTATACCCGTGTGCCGGTCGTGGGCGCGCTGTCGGCCTGGGCTAATTACGCGCCGCCTCGATTGGCCAAGGCAACCCGTTATTTTCCGCTGGTGGGTCTAATGGTCGGCGTGCTGGTCGCCATGACCTATATCTTCTTGGCCAACTTGCTGCCGCATTCGGTCGCGGTACTGATCGCGGTTATCGCAGGCGTGCTCTGCACCGGTGCCTTTCATGAAGACGGTTGGGCTGATTTCTGTGATGGCTTTGGCGGCACCGTCAGCCGCGAGCGCACGCTTGAGATCATGACCGACTCCCGAATCGGTGCTTATGGCGCGATCGGCCTGCTGTTGCTGTTTGCGCTCAAGCTGGAAACACTGGCCTCGATCGAACCCGGCTGGATACCGATCGGGCTGATTTGCGCGCATACTTTTTCGCGTGCTTGCGCGGTCATGGTCATGATGATCCTGCCTTACGCACGGGGCGACGATGAAACCAAGGCCAAGCCGGTAGCGCAGGGCGTCACTCGTTTTGATTGCCTGCTGGCCAGTGCATTCGGTCTGGCGCCTACAGTGGCCGCGACGCTCTGGTTTGAACAATATGAAGCGTTCCTGCTGGCCGCCCTGCCCGCGCTCACCGCAACGGTCTGGATGTCGCGCAAATTTTTC
>JANLTP010000027.1:0-50000 GCA_031363055.1 Burkholderiales bacterium
CACGAAAGGCGCCGCGCGGTCTGCGCTGCCAGTGCCGAGCCGTCTTCGAGTTCGCATCGACCAGCGCCGTTGTGATTCAGGCTTTCAGCATCGATATGAATCACGATCTGCTGGCGTTCGCCGCCACTCAAGGCCTCGTAACCATGCTTCAGAAACGACTCGGCGAATAGCGCCAGCGCATCGGCACGGTACTGCATGATGTTCTCGGCTCGGGACGGTTTGTAGGTCGCGGACGTTTCCGCAGAAACGTCGCCGGAAACGCCACTGGAAATACCACAGGAAACGTCACTGGAAACGGTACTTGAGACGCCACTCGAGATGCCACTGGAAACTCCCGCAGCAGTTTTCGCCGAACGATCGGCCTTCCAGAAGTCTTCGGTGGCCACCTCGAGCGCTTTCACCAGCACCGCACCGCTCTCAGCCGGCAGTCGAGCGTTGAGCACCAGCGAGCCGTCGTCGTCATAAAAGTAGCGAACCGAGCGGTTGGCAAACTGCAGCGCCTCTCGGGTCAGTTCGGCCGCATCCTGCGCACGCCGGTATTGCCGAACCAGCTTCTCGACGTGACTGGCGGTGCCGTGCACGGCGATCATCAGTAGCGTGTCTTCAGTCTCGGGTGTAGCGACGCGAGTTAACGCACGCACCTTGGAGTAGCTCAGTGCACCTCGAGCCATTGACGCCGAAATCAGTGGTAACTTTTCGAGCGCGTGCGCCACGCGTATTTTCTCTCTTGCCGCACCAAGATCGAGGCCGCACTTCCAGTTCAACCAGTGGGCGAAGGACTGCGTTGCGCCATCGCCCCAGCCGTCGCGACGATCGAACTCGGCGATCAACATGAGCCAGCGATGATTGGCCGCGTTCAGGTTGCCGGCCAGTTCGGTGATCTGTGCTTCGAGTTCGGCGATCGATATTGGATTCGATATTTGAGTCGAGATTGGATCGAAAATCAGGGTCGAATCAGCAAGGTTCATAGGGAACTCAATAACTGTAATTAATAACAGTATTTTATCGCGAATGTATTTCAAGTTCAACAGTCTCTGGTCTGTTTTTTATAATGAATCACGAGTAACGCACTAGTATAAATTTGGAACATTACGAGCAAACTGGTCGTTCAGCCGCGACCGCAGTTCAATGCCTAAAGTACGATTCTCAGCGCCGACTTTCTCGAGCGCTATTTGGAGAGAATTAATGAGTGCGTATGTCATTTTCGACGTAGAGTTCCGCGTTCCTGGTGTGTTATCGGATCGTCATTAGACGCGTCGCCCGATCAGCCCAACCGACAAGGCGGTACCGAGCAAAACGATCGCGCATCCGGCAAACATCTGCATCGTAATAGGTTCGCCCAAATACAGTGAACCGGCGATCATCGCGGTCACCGGATTCAGAAACATGACCGACATGGCGGCGACGGTTCCGGCGCGCGTCAGCAGTCGAAAATAGATCAGGGTTCCGAGCGCGGTGCTCGCTGCGCCCAGCAACAGCAACTCGAGCCAGGCGCGCAGGCCGGGCATCTGTTTGGGCATCTCTGACCAGGCGAATGGCGCCATGATGCACATGGCAATCACAATCGTCCCAACCGATGTTGTCAACGGATGGGCCGCGCCCAGACGCAGGCGAGTGTAGGGCCCGGCGGTCGCCCAGATCAGCGCGCTGGCAAGCACGGCCAGAATTGCCGGACCTGATCCGCCGCCGCCGAAGGTCAACTTGCCCCAGACCAGCACGGTGACGCCGACGATGCCCAACAGCAGGCCGACGACGCGCGACTGAGCAATCCGTTCACCCAACCAGACGTAGCCGACCACTGCACCGAACAGCGGCATGGTGGAATTCAGAATCGCCGACATGCCGGCCGGAATTGACAGCGCTGCAAAGGCCAGCAACAGGTACGGTAGCGCGGTTGAAATGATGCCGAGCGCGAACAGCGGCCGTTTGTGCTGGCGCGCGTCGGCCAGTCCGACGCGCCAGATCAGAATCGGCAGCAGGATCAGACTGGCAATCAGCAAGCGCAGGAATACGATCGGCGCGGGACCGAATTCGGGCGCCGCCGAGCGCATCAGAAAATACGACGAACCCCAAAGTATCGACAGCAGGACGATTTCAAACGCGTCGATCGGCTTGATTCGATTCAATCGATCAGGCCGCCCATTCCAGAATGAATGACCACTGCAAATTGAACTACCACGGCAAATAGTGGTCGATCAGCAAGGCCAGAAACAGCAGTCCCAGGTACTCGATCGAGTACCGAAACAGGCGCTTTGAAAGGGCGTCGCTATATGAGCGCATCAGCTTGACGGCCAGGTGCAGAAAGATGACACCCAGCACCAAGGCGCTGACGAGGTAAAACCAGCCGCTCATCCAGATCGTGAACGGCAGGACGGTGGCTGCAATCATCAGAATCGAATAAAGCACGATATGCAGACGCGTGAATTCTGAGCCGTGAGTAACGGGTAGCATCGGCAGTCCGGATTTCTTGTAATCCTCGATCCGGTACAGCGCCAGCGCCCAGAAATGCGGCGGCGTCCACAAAAAAATAATCAGGCACAGGATCAGGGATTCGGCCGATACCGTCCCGGTGGCAGCCGCCCATCCCAGCACTGGCGGCATCGCACCGGATGCTCCGCCAATCACAATGTTCTGCGGTGTCGCCGGTTTGAGCATGGCCGTATAGATGACGGCGTAGCCGGCAAAGGTTCCCAAGGTCAGCCACATGGTCAGTGGATTGACCCATTCGTGCAGGACGATCATCCCCAAGCTGCCGACAATGGACGCAAATACCAGTGTTTCGGTCGTCGTGAGGGTGCCGCGTGGCAAGGCGCGACCGCGAGTGCGGGCCATCTTCGCGTCGATACGCTGCTCAATAAGGCAGTTGATGGAAAAGGCGGCCCCCGCAAATAGGCCTATGCCCAGGCTACCCAGCAGGACCACTTGGGCCGTCGGCAGGCCGGGTGACGGTACCGCGAGGAACATGCCGATGACGGCGGTAAATACGGCCATCAGCGTCACTCGTGGTCTGGTCAGCGAAACAAACTCCTGAAACTTATCGGCGCAGATGGCGAACGCGGCCGTTACAGGTTTGACCGAGGTCAGCGAACCGGTAGTTCCAGCTTCAGGTAAGGCCATGAGACTCGCTCCAACTCGCGCGTTGTTACTTTCGGACTTCGAAGGCAAATGGTACGACCAGCCCCCCTTGAAATTGTAGATTGATGTTGACGCGATCGCCGACGCGCAACGCCTGAGTCGGGTTCATCAGCATCAAGTGCAATCCGCCCGGCGCAAAGGCGACACTGGCATTCGGCGCCAACTCGATTTGTGAAGTGTGCATCATGGCTGCCATGCCGTCCTTCTCCGTGGTCCGATGAATCATGACTTCGCCGAAGCCGGCACTGCTCGCGCCAATAAGAACCTGCTGCCGCGTGCCGTTGTTGCGCATCGACATGTAGCCGGCCGTCATGTCGACGCCAGGTGGTGATTCGCGAATCCAGGCGTCACGCACGGTCACGCGATGGTCATCATCGGCCGCCAGAGTAAGCTGCGGCGCAACGCTCAACAGTGCTACGCACGGACCGACCAACAGCCATTCGCGCCGTCTCATCTCACGGGTCCTTCTTCAAGTTCTCGCAGAACCAGGAAACGTTTGCTGATCGTTTCGGCATCATGCGGCGACGACAGGACCGCGTGATAACGAGCCAGTGGATCGACCAGAAAGACGGCCGATGTATGAAAAACACGATAGTCATCACTTCCCGGTGTCGTGGCTGAAAGTTCATAGACCGCGCCCAATTGTCGCGCCAGATTACCAAGTTCCGAGTTGCTGCCGGTCACGCCGTTGAATGACGAATCGAAATGCGTCACGTATTGCCCCAGCTTGGCCGGGGTATCGCGTTTTGGATCGACCGAGATAAATACGAATTGCATCGGCGTGGCGGCGGCGGCCGCGGGCTTGGGGGCAGGGGTGCGGTCGGCGACCTTGTTGCGGACACCGGCCAGTACCGACAGGGTCGTCGGGCAGATATCCGGGCAGGAAGTGAAGCCGAAAAACAGGAACGACCATTTACCTTTCAGACTCGCCAGATCAAAGCTGTGTTGTTCATGGTCGGTCAGCGAAAATGCGGTTATTTGCTTTGGAGACGGCAACACCGTCATACCCTGCGTAGGTAATAGCGTACCCCGCGAATTCTGCTCCCGATAGATCGTCGCGACGAAGCTGCCTGCGAGCACTGCCGCCAGAACCACCGTGGCGATCGTCAGGCCGAACTTGATGGTCAGAGCATTCAACTGTGCCGGACCATGCCGGTTCTCTCCTGTAACGCAATCAGCCAATGATGAGTCGAAGGTCCAGTACCGGCCGATTCTATGGTCGGATGCGTCTTCAGGAGTTTGGTAAGGATCGATTCCTGTCGATCTTCGAGATCGACAAAAAAGAGATGTTTGCCTTCGCTCAGGGCTTTCTCGAAGCGCGCAAATCGGTGGTTCGGTCGCTGTATGCCGAGCAGCCCACCTTCCCAGGTGCAAAGACCCAGCAACACGACCGCCAGGAATACGGCCGGCGTCCAGCCGACGCTGCTTTGGGTCCAGCCGGCAAAGTAGGCGACCGCGAGCACCAGCACAAAGGCAACGGCACCGACGACTGCACCGCGTAACGTCAGGTGAATGATGTCACTCTTCATCAGTGACTGAACCTCGTGAAGGTGATGATGATGCTTGACATCGGTATCGTTGCGGCTGAGAACGTGAATGTGCGGGGTTGAAACGCCATTGGCCTCGAGCTGTTCCTCAAAGACTTCGAGGTCGTCGAGATTGGTGCTGATGAAGTAGTGCCTGAGCATATGCATATCTATCTCCTCCTTTTATTTCGACTGCGCCACCATGAAGTCGACCGCCGACTTGACCTCGGCGTCGCTCAACGCCGGATTGCCGCCCTTGGCCGGCATGACCCCGGCGCTGCTCTGCGTGCCGTTCAGAGCGCTGGCGTACAGCGTCTCCTGGCCCTTCGCCAATCGTTTGGCCCACTGTTCCTTGTCCTCGAGCTTGGGCGAGCCGGCGATGCCGGCACCGTGACAAACGACGCAAGTGGTCTTGTAGATTTCCGGTCCATCGCGTGCCGCCGTGGTTACCGTTGCAGCCGCTGCAGCCGTCGGGGCCGCTGTCGTTGCCTGCGCGGTATCCACCGGCGGTTGTGCCCCAGGCGTGGCAAAGACGTTACTGCCGACCGGTCTGATACGATCGGTGACGCTGAGCCCATTGCTCAATAATCCGAGTCGATATTGCGGTAGCCTGCCGGGAATCTGGCGATGGTGGCTCACCAGCACAAACATGAACGCCATCAGCGCCAGGCTGGCGCCAAGAATGATCACCGCGTGCTTCGTATAGCGCTGTTCTGTCATGGCTGACCTTTGAGAAAGAAAACGCTTCGGGTCAGAAATGTATAGTCAGCCTCGAGGGCGCCAATGCCAATGAAAAACAGCAGCAAGATCGGCGGCGTCAGAACGGCGTAGACCAACGCCAGCCGCTCCCAGACCATGTGCATGAATACGGCGATGATGAGTCCGGCCTTCAACAACATGAACACAATGATCAAGGTCCATCGCAGGTAACCTTGGACGTGGAAATAGTCGACCATGTAGGAGAAAGCGCTCAATACGAACAGCAGCCCCCAAATCTTGAAGTAGATACCGATCGGATGTTGTTGACCCTGCGCATGCGCCACGATGCCCCCTACCAGAGATAGAAAAATGCGAAGATGAATACCCAAACAAGATCGACGAAGTGCCAGTACAGGCCCATGATTTCGACGATTTCATAGTTGCCCTTGCGGCCGGTCAGAAATCCAGGCTTCTCGTTATCCAGATCGCCTCGGCGGACCTTGATCGCCACGATAATCAGGAAGATCACGCCGATCGTCACGTGTGTTCCGTGAAAGCCGGTGACCATAAAGAAGACCGATCCGAATTGGGCGGCACCCATCGGATTGCCCCAAGGGCGCACGCCTTCTTCGACAATCAACTTGGTCCATTCGAAGGCTTGCATGCCGACGAATGAGGCGCCCAAAATCGCTGTCGCCACCAGCAAATAAAAGGTGGTGCGGCGATCTTTCCGATAGCCGAAGTTCACGGCCATCGCCATCGTGCCGCTGCTGCTGATCAGAATGAACGTCATGATCGCGATCAGGACCAACGGAACCTTGCTGCCAAACAGCGTCAAGGCGAATACTTCACTGGGGTTGGGCCATGGCTCCGTGGTGGACATTCGCACGGTCATGTAGGAGATCAGGAAGGCACTGAAAATGAAGGTGTCGCTGACGAGGAAAATCCACATCATCGCCTTGCCCCAAGGGGCCGTCTTGAAGGTCCGTTGATCCGACGACCAGTCGGAGACGAATCCCTCCATACCGGGGGCCAGCACCGCCGGCGGTGCAAGCACTTGCGGAACAGCGTGATGTGTCGTTGTCATATTGGCGGTCTATCGGATCCCACAAAGCTTCAACAAAAGATCCAGATTGTTGCCCGTGAAGAGCAGCACAAACAGGACCACCCAAACCAGCAAAAGGAAGTGCCAATAAAGTGCGCACAACTCGACACTCTGTCGCATTTTTTCGGTATCGAACTTGCCCCACACTCGAGTAATGGCGCGGCCCCAGGCGACCAGCCCGCCCAGAAGATGCAGGCCATGAACGCCGGTAATCATGTAGAAGAATCCGATCGCCGGATTCGCCATGTCGAAGTTCACCATCGCGCTCAGTTGCTTCCACGCCAGTATCTGTCCGAACAGAAACACGATCGTGAAACCGCCGGCGGCCAACAGCGCGATGCGCATGGTGTCGATTCGTCCCTGGCGCACCGACGACAGCGCCCACTGCAGCGCTACGCTGCCCAGGAACAGCACCAGCGTATTGGCCCACAGCAGTCGCAGTTGCGGTGCTGGACGCCAGTCTTCGTAGCCCATGCGACCGCCATAGGCGACCACCATCAGCATGAACAGGGTCGCGACCACGCCGAGGAAGATCCGCAGCATGAGTTTCTTGACCGGTTCGGTATCGACACCGCCGGCGTATTGGTTATCGGTCAGGCCCTGATCGGCGAGCCAGGGTTTGGCAGTCAATGCCTGGAGAATTCCCATGTCGTGGCTCTTCCGTTGCTCAGTGCTTGCCGCCGCCGCCACGGCCGCCGGCTGCTTGCGGCGGAACGTTTTGCGGAATGAAGTCGCGGTCTGCGCCCGGAACACTGTAGTCGTACGCCCAGCGATAGACCACCGGTAACTCGTCACCGAAATTGCCATGTTTGGGCGGGGTATCGGCGGTTTGCCATTCCAGCGTGGTGGCATTCCAGGGGTTGGGACCGGAGGGCTTGCCCTTGAAATAACTCCAGATCAGATTGAACAAAAACACCAGTTGGACGACGCCCACGATCAGCGCCGCGATGGTGATACCGGCATTCAGGGACTGCGCCGATTCCGGAATGAAGTTGGTGCCCTTGATCGCATAGTAGCGCCGCGGAACACCGAGGAAACCCAGGTAATGCATCGGGTAGTAGATGCAGTAGCTGCCGATAAAGGTCACCCAGAAATGAAACTTTCCGAGCGTGTCATTGAGCATGCGGCCGGTTATTTTCGGGTACCAGTGATAGATGGCACCGAACACGACGAGTATCGGCGCAATCGCCATGACCATATGAAAGTGCGCCACGACAAACATGGTGTCGGACAACGGCAGATCGACCGTGACGTTGCCCAGGAACAAGCCGGTCAAGCCGCCGTTGATGAAGGTAAAGACGAAGCCGATCGCAAACATCATCGGTACATTCATTTGAATATTGCCGCGCCACAACGTCAGCACCCAGTTGTAGACTTTCAGCGCAGTCGGAACCGCGATGATCAAGGTTGTGGTGGCGAAGAAGAAACCAAAGTACGGGTTCATTCCGCTGACGTACATGTGGTGCGCCCAGACGATGAAACTAAGGCCGCCGATGCCGACAATCGCCCAGACCATCATGCGGTAGCCGAAGATGTTTCGCCGTGCGTTGATGCTGATCAGATCCGAAACAATGCCGAATGCCGGCAAGGCGACGATGTAGACCTCGGGGTGACCGAAAAACCAGAACAGATGTTGAAACAACACCGGGCTGCCACCGCTATGGTTGGCCTGCTTGCCCAACGAGACGATAGCGGGCATGAAGAAACTAGTCCCCAACGTCAGGTCCAGAATCATCATGATGGCGCTGACAAACAGCGCCGGAAACGCAAACAGCGCGAGCACGGTGGCCGTGAAAATTCCCCAGACGGTGAGGGGCAAGCGCATCATGGTCATGCCGCGGGTGCGCGCTTGCAATACCGTCACCACATAGTTCAAGCCACCCATCGTGAAGCCAATGATGAAGAAGGCCAGGGACACCAGCATCAGGATGATTCCCCAGGTGGCGCCGGGTGTGCCGGGCAGGATGGCCTGTGGCGGATACAAAGTCCAGCCGGCACCGGTCGGCCCACCCGGGACGAACAGGCTCGCCACCAGCAACAGCACTGCAAACAGATAGACCCAGTAGCTCACCATGTTGACGTACGGGAACACCATGTCGCGCGCGCCGATCATGAGCGGAATCAGATAGTTGCCGAATCCGCCCAGGAACAACGCTGTCAGCAGATAGACCACCATGATCATGCCGTGCATGGTGACGAACTGCAGGTAGTTGCTCGGGTTAATAAAGTAGAAAGTTTCCGGAAAGCCCAACTGCAGACGCATCAGCCCCGACAACACCAACGCCACCAGCCCTATGCCGATGGCCGTGACCGCATACTGGATGGCAATGACTTTGGCGTCCTGGCTCCAGATGTATTTGCCGATGAACGTTTTGGGATGATAGAGCTCCATCTCACCGATTTCGGCCGGTGGTGCAAAGTCCGATGCATCATGTGCTGCGTACTCCATCAAGCTCTCCTGATCCTATTTATTTGAACGTATTGATGTAGGCCACTACGTTGTCGATGGCCCGATCGTCGGCCAGCGTCGAGGCCATCAGTGCCATTTGGGAACCAAACAAATCCTGCGGATGGGCACCGCGAATGCCTTGTTTGAAATTTTTCAATTGAGTGACCAGATACCAGTCACTCATTCCCTTTAACCCGGGCGCATTGATTTGCTGCACACCCAGTCCGTCCGGGCCGTGGCAGGCGCCGCAAGTCGAGCCATAAATATCTTTGCCCTTGTTCGAATCGCCCTTGACGGTGAGTGGCGCCGGACGATCAGCCAACGTTTTGACATACGCGCTGACATTGCGAACGGCTCGGTCATCGGTCAAGATCGCCGCCATCGGGGCCATCTGTTTGCCGAAGGCATCTTTTTCCAGCGTTCCGCGGGTACCCTGTTTGAACGCAGTCAGTTGGCGATGCAAGTACCACTCGCCCTGGCCGGTCAATTTCGGCGCGTTCAACGCGATGTTGCCCTCGCCCTGGGCACCATGACAGGCCGCGCAGGCAGCAAACAAGGCCTTGCCCGCCGCAATATCGTCGGGTGCGCGCCCAACAGACTCGGCGAACGTCGGATAACGGCTGAGCCACGCCTGAAACGCCTTCTCTTCTTCAACCACAACCCGGCCACGCATGGTGAAATGTGCAATGCCGCACAGTTCTTCGCAGAGCACTTCGAACGTTCCGGGTCGCGTCGGTGTGAACCAGATATAGGTCACCAGACCCGGCACCAGGTCCATCTTGACGCGAAACTGCGCGACGCTGAAGTTGTGCAGGACGTCGACCGAGCGGAGCAGTAATTTGTACGGTTTGCCGATCGGAAGATGGACCTCCGGGCTGTTGATCAGGACGTCATCCTGCCCATGCGGATCATTGGGATCCATGCCAAACGGATTCTTGTCACTGATGTGTTTGGCGTCGACCGCACCCAGCTTGCCATCGGCGCCCGGGAAGCGGTAGCTCCAGTGCCATTGCTTGCCGACTGCCTCGAACAGCGCCGCATCGTTCGGGACGTCGACAAATTTTGCCCATACGAACAGACCGGGTGCCAACAGGGCAGCGACGCCGAGTGTTGTCAATCCCGTCAGCCAGATTTCAAGCTTTTTGTTCTCAGGCTCGTATTCAGCCTTGCTACCCTTGCGCTGGCGAAAGCGCACCACGCAGTAGGCCATGAACAGATTGACGGCGGCAAACACCACGCCGGTGACCCAGAATGTCAGGCTGATGGTGTCGTCAATCGTGCCCCAGTTTGACGCGATCGGCGTAAAGTACCACGGACTCAGAAGATGAAAAAGTACCGACCCGAATACCAATAAACCTAACACGATCGCCATGGCCATAACTTGCTACTCTTTCGAAGAGTTTATTTAAGCTACGCAGGCAAGCGGGCGGGGTCAAGCGCACTACTTAATCGATCAGTCGCCCATCTTGGTGCATTTGAAGATCATCGGTAGTGCGTCGGTTCGTCCAAACCGTGCAGTTTTCGCACTGCTGTGAATCATTATGCATAGATCGTTAATGGATGTAAACGTCTAAAACTCAAAAAGTTTTAGACGTCAAATCGCAAATCAAGCCGCTTCGGGTCAGGCGACCTTGCCGAGAAAATCCTTCTTGCCGATTTCCACGCCGTTGTGTCTCAGCAGGTTGTAGGCTGTGGTCACATGAAAGAAAAAGTTCGGGAACGCCCAGTGCATGAGGAACGGCAAGCCCTTCATTTGCATCGAGCGATCACGCAGGACAATGGTGATGTCGCGATCTTCTTGGCCATCAATTTTCTCGCGCGTAATACTGTTGACAAACTCGAGCGTCTTGGCGATCCGAGCCTTTAAATCGGCCATGCTGATTTCGTTATCTTCATGCTTTGGAATGTCGACGCCGGCCAACCGGGCGACCGCGCCTTTGGCACCGTCGCATGCGATCTGCACTTGTTTGGTCAGTGTCAGCATATCGGGCGCCAGGCGGCTGGCGAGCATATTGCCCGGATCGAAATTCCTGGTCTTGGCGTGCGCTTCGCCCTTCTCGAGCAGGTCAGACAAGTTGCCGAGCATTTGACGAAAAACCGGTACGCTGGCGTCGTAGAGTGAAATGGTCATTCATGGCTCCTGAATAAAAAAAGTGGCCTGCGATCAAAAAAGTGGCCTGCGATCAAGCCTTTCTGAAATTGGCCGTACGCTTCTCGCGAAACGACAGAACCCCTTCGACATTGTCCGGCGCGCCGATCAGCGCACACTGGGCGTCGCGCTCCATCTCGAGATGTGCGGCAAGATCGGTCGCGGTCGCGCAATCAACCAGTTTACGCGTGGCGAGCACGGCCGCCTGCGGTCCATTGGCCAGGCGTTGTGCCAGGGCCAGCGCCTGAGTTGCCAGGTCGTTATCGTCGATACAGCGCCAGATAAGCCCCCATTGCTCGGCAGTTTCCGCAGAAACCGAGTCGCCGGTCAGACTGGCCCCCAAGGTACGAGCGCGGCCGGCCGTGCGCGACATGAACCACGTCGCCGAGACGTCAGGCACCAGTCCGAGTTTCGGCACAAAGGTCAGCACGAAGCGAGCCGACCGAGCCATCAGCGCGATGTCACCGGCCAGTGCAATGCCGGCACCACCGCCCGCTGCCACACCGTTAATGGCGGTCAGGACCGGCATCTTGACCTGATTGATGCTCTGCACCAGATCAAGCACCCGAACGAAGGTGGCGCGCGCACGCTCCTGCTGTTCATCCATTGACGATCCGGGCTTGAACGAGGTTGATTGCATGAGATCAGCACCCGCGCAAAACGCGCGACCCGCACCGGTGATGATCAGCGCCCGCGCACCGGACTGTTCGGCTTCTTTCACTGCCTTCGGGATCTCTTCGAACATTGCGCCGTTCAACGCGTTCAGCGCGTCAGGACGATTCAGCAATACTCGATAAACGTCGTCTCGCTGACCTTCGGCTGTCGCGACTTCAAGTTTTAACGCGGTGTACTGATCGTTGGTGCTTTGCCATTGGACTTGGGTCATGGTTGTTTATCCGTTCTTGCCGATAGTGGGAGATACATATTGATGTTCGGGTTGATCAATCATAGTCGCCGACCGCAAGCTGACTACCAACAACACGGCCGCCGCCGCCCAGAACGGCGTTTGCGGCGCGATGTGATAAAGCGCAGTCGACAGCAACGGCGCGAGCACCATACCGGCGGCCTGAGCTGCGGCCATCGTACCGGCGGCAATGCCTTGTTCCTGTGCGCTCACGGCGCCCGACGCCGCAGCCGACATGGCGGGAAACACCATGCCCATGCCGAAGCCGGCACCAAAATAGCCAGCGGCCATCCAGGGCACCGACGGGCTGAAGCTGCCCGCCAGAAAGGCAACTGATGATATGGCGGTGCCGGTGGCGATCAGCCGGATCGGTGTCCAGCGAGCGGCGTTGCTGCCCGAGTTCAGTTTTCTGACCAGCAACTGCGCGGTGATCAACGCCAGACCCACTGACGTCAAGACCAATCCGGTCGCACTGACCGCAGCGGCTGGCTGGTAGGCGAATTGGTCGATGATAAAGAAGGCCGTATTCACTTGTGCCGAGATGACACAGAACATGGCGCACAGCGCGACCGCCATCGGCCAGCGCAATCGTCGATCGGTCAATGACATCGGCGGTGATGAGCGAGGCCCGGAACGATGTTCGAGTTCGACGGCTTTCAGACTCGTGCCGGCCTTATAGACCAGCAACACTGCAGCAGCACTCAGGACAGTGGCAAACAGTAACGGCAGAATCAGCGAATAAGCACCCAACACACCACCGATGGCCGGACCGAGAATCATGCCGACGCCGCTGGCCGCCCCCAGTGCGGCGAGGCCACCGGCACGCTTTTCGGGTGCCAGTGAGTCGGCGATCATCGCTTGCGAGGCGACCGGCAGGGCGGCGTAGAACGCACCCAGAGCACCGCGCGTGAACAACAAGGAGAAGAACATCATCGCCGCGTCGATCACCTTTGCCAGACCCAGAGCGACGGCTATGCTGAGCAGTGCGAACAGCACGGTGAATCCGATCAATCCCTGTTGCATCACTCGGTAGCGGCCGACGCCGTCGGAGTGCCGCCCCCAGGACCTGCTCGACATCATCCAGCAGATGCCCGAGACCGACATCATGAAACCGATTTGCCACTCGGGCATACCGACCACGCGACCGATCGGACCGATGACCGTGTTGAAGGTCATGAAGGCAATGTTGCACAGGGCAACCAGGAGAACGAGCGTGCGGATCATCAAGCCAGAATACTAAGCCAGATCACTAAGCCAGATCAAAGCGATCGAGGTTCATCACCTTGCTCCAGGCTGCGACGAAGGCCGACACGAACGCCGATTCCGAGTCACGGGCCGCGTACACCTCGGCGATGGCGCGCAGTTGTGCATTCGAGCCGAACACCAGATCATTGACCGTAGCCGTCCATTTGAGCGTTCCGGTCGTACGATCGCGACCTTGTAGCGTACCGTCGGTGGCAGTCGACTTCTGCCATTGCGTATTCATGTCGAGCAGATTCACGAAGAAGTCATTGCTCAATGCCTCGGGACGATCGGTAAAGACGCCGTTTTCTGACTGTCCGTAATTGGCATTCAGTACGCGCAGGCCGCCGATCAAGACAGTCATCTCTGGCGCGGTCAGCGTCAACAGATTCGCTCGATCGACGAGCATCTCGGCGGCGAATCGCTCATAGCCCGGTGCGGCGTAATTGCGAAAGCCGTCTGCCTTGGGCTCCAGTACCGCAAACGAATCGATATCGGTCTGCGCTTGAGTTGCATCGGTACGCCCAGGCGAAAACGGCACGTTGATGTCGTGGCCAGCATTCTTGGCGGCCGCTTCAATCGCGGCACAACCTGCGAGCACGATCAAGTCCGCCAGCGAAACGCGCTTGGCACTGGTCTGCGCTGCGTTGAACTCTTTTTGAACGCCTTCCAAAATCGCCAGGACATTCGAAAGCACGACAGGCTGATTGACTGCCCAATCCTTTTGCGGGGCGAGGCGAATGCGTGCGCCATTGGCGCCACCGCGCTTGTCGCTGCCACGGAAACTTGCGGCCGACGCCCAGGCGGTGCTCACCCACTGCGACACTGGCACACCCGCTGCCGTGAGCCTGATTTTCAACGTGGCGATATCCTGCGCATCGATCGGCGCATGATCTATTGCGGGTACCGGATCTTGCCAGATGAATACTTCTTCCGGGACTAGCTTGCCGAGGTAACGCGCACGTGGACCCATGTCGCGGTGCGTCAGTTTGAACCAGGCGCGTGCGAAGGCGTCGTGCAGTTCTTCCGGGTTGTGCAAGAAGCGGCGAGAAATTTTTTCATACGCAGGATCGACGCGTAGCGCCATGTCGGCGGTCGTCATCATCGGCGCATGGCGTTTTGACGGGTCGTGCGCGTCGGGTACGGTCGTGGCTGCCGCCGGATCATTCGGTTTCCACTGGTGGGCGCCAGCCGGACTTTTGGTCAGTTCCCATTCGTAGCCGAACAGCGTGTCGAAATAGCCGTTGTCCCATTGAATCGGGTTCGGCGTCCACGCGCCTTCGATACCGCTGGAGATCGTGTGTTCGCCTTTGCCACTACCGAAGCTGTTGCCCCAACCGAGGCCTTGAGCATCGATGTCAGCGCCTTCCGGTTCCCGGCCGACGTGCGCTGTGTCACCGGCACCGTGAGACTTGCCGAAGGTGTGGCCGCCGGCAACTAGGGCGACCGTTTCCTCGTCGTTCATCGCCATGCGAGCGAAGGTTTCGCGAATATCCCGGGCCGAGGCCAGCGGGTCCGGTTTGCCGTTCGGGCCTTCCGGGTTGACATAGATCAAACCCATTTGCACTGCAGCCAGCGGATTGGCCAACTCGCGATCGCCGCTATACCGTTGATCACCGAGCCACTGGGTTTCGGGTCCCCAATCGATCTCGTCTTCCGGTTCCCATACATCGGCGCGACCACCACCAAAGCCCAAGGTCTTGAACCCCATCGAGTCCATGGCGACATTGCCCGTGAGTATCAATAAATCGGCCCAGGATAATTTGCGGCCGTATTTCTTTTTGATCGGCCACAACAAACGTCGCGCCTTATCGAGGTTGACGTTATCGGGCCAACTATTGAGCGGCGCAAAGCGCTGGGCACCGGTGCCGCCACCGCCGCGACCGTCGGCAGTGCGGTAGGTGCCTGCTGCGTGCCAGGTCATTCGAACAAAGAATGGCCCATAGTGACCATAGTCGGCTGGCCACCAATCCTGTGAGTCGGTCATCAACGCCGTCAAATCCTTGACGACGGCATCAAGGTCGAGGTTTTTGAATGCCTGGGTGTAGTTGAACGATTCGCCCATCGGATTGGATTTCGAGGATTGCTGGTGCAGCATCCGCAAGTTCAATTGATTGGGCCACCAGTGGGCGTTCGCGGGCTTGCCAGAAATGGTGTGGCTGCCAGCGCCAGCGGAAAACGGACATTGACCTTCACTGGGTATGTTTTGAGTTGACATGGCTGTACCTTTCGACTTCGTTGGTTTTTCGTCTGGAATGCTTGGATTGCCAAATGCTCAAGCGCAGCGTGTACAAAAGCGCGGTTCGTTCGATTGAATAAATCAATTGTATTTATCGATTTGTTAGAATAAAGCTATGTTTAGCCTTGCGTCATCAAAGTGACGCTGCGCGTAATCAATTTTTTGATTTGAGACCGGGCACGCGTTTGAATTCGTCCAGGTTGTCAGTGACGAGCGTGAGGTTTAGGGCCAACGCCTGCGAAGCGATCAATAAGTCGTTCGGACCAATCGGTTGGCCGGCCTTTTCCAGAGCCCAACGAATGTTTCCGTAGTGACGATCAGCACCCGATTTCTGAGTAACGCCAACAGCGAATGCGGCGGCGCTGGTCGGATCACAATCGCCCCCGCCTCTCGCGTCATGATTGCGTCGGCGCCGGGCAACTCAAACTCGCGCGGAATTCGCACGGCTCGGTTGGCGCCATTTCGAAACAAGCGAACCGGATGAGGATCAGGTTTTACATTTGAACGTTGACTCATTGACGGTGACCTATGTTTTGACACGTACAGGAATTACTCGATGAGTTGAACTGCGAGCTATAGGTGTTCTCGCGCCAACAAAAGTTGAACCAATGGGTGGGCCACTTTTCGCTCGGTGCCAATGGCGAAGTAATGCTCCTTGACGTTGGCACAGCGACCGATACGTTTGACGCCGTAGACCGACTTCATCTCTTCGTGGATCAACTCGGCTGCCGGGAATACGCCCATGCCGCTGGCGCCGAAGGTTTTCAACAAGGCGCTGTCTTCGAATTCACCCACAATTTTTGGCTGGATATTGTTCTTTTCAAACCATCCATCCAAACCGGCGCGTACTGCCGCATGGGCAGTGGGCAGGAGCACGGGCACATGAGCTAGCGATCGCGGGAACCCATGTCGCGCCGAAGCAAAAAGTGTGGGAGGTGCGTACCAGGCGAGCGGCGAAGAACCCAATGGGTGGCTGTAGAGTTTGAGGTTCGGATTCGCGGGCGCTGGGAAATCGGCCAATACGATGTCCAATCGGTGCAGCGCCAAGTCGGCCAGCAGATCCTCCAATTCACCATCGTCGCAGCGCAAGCGCAAATTGGGCATACTCATCACAGGTTGCATCAAGCGGCGCACCACCAATTTGGGCATTGCATCAGAAACGCCTACGGCTAATGGCACTCTCAATTCGCTGGTTGCGTCGCGCACCACAGCTGGCAGTAACTCGCCGAGTTGAAAAATCAGATCGGCTTGGCGCATCGCTGCGCGACCCGCATCGGTTAGGGCAAGCCCGCGCCCTGCAGGCTTAAGCAATTGATGGCCGAGCGTTCGCTCCAGTTCACGTACCTGCGTGCTGACGGTTTGCACCGCCATGCCGAGCCGATCGGCGGCGCGTGACATGCCACCTTCCTTGCCCACGACCCAAAAATAGTAGAGGTGACGATAGTTAAAGGATACGATCATGTTCAACTTTTACAGATGTAATGTTCTCGAATTATCTGCTTTATCAGAAGTTATAGCTGGCTTAGCGTTGCACTCGGGCTTTGGTTTCTCTCGTCAACTGCCCCTTGACTGCCATCGCGTTTGCCCAAATTGCAAACACGGATGGCAACCCACCTTGAAAAGGAATTGCCCGTGGACCCCACCAGTTTCATCTCGGCCTTGCTGGCCATCATTGTTATCGACCTGGTGCTCGCCGGTGATAATGCTATCGTCATCGCATTGGCAGCTCGCGGCTTGCCCGGCCACCTGCAAAAGCGCGCCATTCTATGGGGTGCGGTTGGCGCCATTGGGGTGCGAACTCTGATGACGGTAGCGGTCGTTTGGTTGCTGAAGATTCCTGGCCTCTTGCTTGCGGGCGGTGCCATGTTAGTGTGGATAGGCTACCGCTTGTTGCGCCCCGACGTCGGCGACGGCGAAGCCGACCACCCCGCCGCGAACACGTTTTGGAGTGCCATGCGCACCATCGTGGTCGCTGACGCCGTGATGGGCCTGGACAACGTCCTGGCCGTTGCCGGCGCGGCGCACGGCAGTTACCTGCTCGTGGTCGCAGGGCTGGTAATCAGTGTCCCAATCGTTGTTTGGGGCAGCACGCTCGTGTTAAAAGTAGTGGATCGCTATCCGGGTGTCGTCTACCTGGGTTCAGCGGTGCTGGTGTGGACTGCGGTCAAGATGATGATGAGCGAGGCTTTCCTTCAGCCGTGGTTCGAGTCGGCGCCATTGGTGAGAACTCTCGCCTACTTTTTGATTCCGTTGGTACTGTTTATCGCATTCGCGAAAAACCACAAGCGCTTCGAGTCCCGCATTCATGCGCGATTGGCCGAGTTTGCCAAGCTGCGCCCCATCGGTGCCAGTTCGGACCCCTCACCGTCGACTTTTGATGACTCAACCCAAGGAGACTTCAACATGCTGAAAATACTTGTACCCGTAGATGGTTCCGATAATGCTTTGCGCGCGGTCCGGCATGCGGTCGCCGAGTACCAGCGACACCATGAACTGGAGGTGCACATTCTGAATGTACAACCGCGCCTGTCGAACTACGTGGCGCGGTTTGTGAGTCGTAGTGACCGAGCGTCGTGGCATCAAAACCAGGCACAGCTTGCATTGAACGGTGCGCGCGACTTGCTCCATCGGTCCAATGTGCCCCACCACGTGCACTGGGTTTCGGGCGACCGTGGCGACGAAATCGTCCGCGCGGCTGAACGAATGAAAGTTCATCACATTGTGATGGGCACAGCGCGGAAGAACTCCTTGACGCGCATGCTGGAAGACTCAGTCACCGACAAGGTGCTGAGAACCACCGGAGTACCGGTAGAGGTAGTCGCCGGAGACTCGGTGTCCAGGTGGGAATCCTGGGGCATTCCTGCCGCAGCGGCCAGTGCAGCCGGCTTGATGATGCTGGCCATCGATTGACCTTGAAAGGCCGCAGCAATCCGAATTAGACTCGAACACTCCGACTGTCTCGTATGAAAAAATGTTCAGAAGACGTCTATCGATTGCATTGCTTACGCTTGCGGTAGCCTCGTTGTTGCAAGGTGCGCTGGCGTGGTGGGCGATCGGTGTTGCTGAGCGACATGTTCTGCGAGGTCGTGCGGCGGGCGATGTGCTCACTGGTTTTCTGGAATTGTCGGTAACTAAACAGAGGCTACGTACTTGGCTATCGCAAGCGCTTCTGGACGCAGGCGCCGACCCTGCTGTTCGCGATACGCTTCAAGCGGAAATGGCCGGCTCGTTAGGCAATTTGCGATCGCTCGCCAACCGAGTAGTTGTGCTCGATGTAGAGGACTCCGACGCAATCCTGGAATACCAACAGCGGCAGGACGCAATGACGGTCTTGAGCAAGAACCTGGATGAACTTCGAATTGCGCTGGCCTCAGCGAAGCCGCTGCCATCGGGTACAAACGCCGTTGTTGCCTGGGCAGAACTGACACGCGTTTTTAATTTGTCCGACGGTGCAGATTTGCGCACATTATTGGCCGAGAGTATCAAGAGAGAACAATCGGCTTTAGCTCGGGAAAGAGCCGCCGCTGATAGATCGCTCAATTTGGTCCTGGGCTTGGCCGTCAGTGCAACCGGTACGATTGCACTGGCAGCGGCATTGCTGGCGCTTTACTTTTCTCGTGCGCTACGCAGACCCCTGGATGAACTTAGCATGGGCGCTGTTGCGCTACGCAAGGGTGATCTGGCGCATCGAATTCCGGCTGATCGGCACGATGAATTTGCTCAGCTCGCAATCAGTGTGAATGCGATGGCCGAAGAACTGGAGCAACACAAATCGCGAGAGATAAAGGCGCGACAGCAGCTCGAAGAGTTGGTCCAAATACGGACTTCAGAATTGCAACATGCGCTGGAAAGATTGCAGATGCTGGAGGCCAGACGTCGCCAACTATTTGCAGATATCAGTCATGAATTGAAAACGCCCACCACAGCTATTCGTGGCGAGGCAGAAATTGCCTTGCGCGGGCGAGATAAACCATTAAGTGAATACAAAAGATCGTTACACCGAATCGTCGAAGCGGTAACGCATTTGGGTGGTGTGATTGACGACCTCCTCACCATGGCGAGAGGCGATATTGATGCACTTTCTTTTGTCAAGCAACCCGTTAACGTGCATGAACCCCTGCGGGAGGCGATTGACCAAGCTCGTGTACTTGCGATTGCCTCAGGCGTGCGGTTGGTGATGGCGCCAAGCCTTTCCCAACACAGTTTGATGGTTTCTGGCGACGCTCAGCGATTGCGACAAATGATGACGATCTTGCTGGATAACGCCGTCAGATATTCTTTTCCTGGTGGGCCGGTGAATATAAGTACGAGCGTTGATAACGTCGATGGGACGTTGGCCAAATGGGAGTTGCGAATTGTCGACCAGGGCATCGGTATTGATGTTGAAGAAATCGAGCACCTGTTCGAGCGAAATTTTCGCGGTGTTCGGGCTAGGCAGCACCGGGCTGACGGAAGTGGTCTTGGCTTGGCTATTGCCCGATCGCTTGCTCGGGCGCACGGCGGCCAAATTATGATATTCGCTAACCACCTTGATTCTTGCGATAAAGAGGAAAGGCCAGGCACGTGCGTGATTCTGTCTATCCCGCTGGCGGTACATTTTGAGGAAGCGCTTTTATTGTGATGAATATCCTCGTCGTGGAGGACGACAACCGGGTTTCTGACTTTCTCGAAAGGGGTTTGCGTGCCGCAGGATATGGCGTTGAGGTAGCTCGTCACGGTATTGATGGCCTTCAACGCGCGCTGGCCGCTGATAAATTGATGCAAGATGACGCGTCGATACAGTACGTTCTGTTGCTCGATGTATTGTTACCTGGCATGAATGGGCTTGAAATTTGCCAGACCTTGCGATCGCAGCGGGTGACGATGCCTATCTTGATGCTGAGCGCATTGGGCAGCTTGGTCGATCGGGTCGCGGGGCTTAAATTAGGGGCCGATGATTACCTGCCGAAACCCTTTGCCTTCGAGGAATTGTTGGCGCGCATCGAAGCACTTGGCCGTCGAGCCAGCACCACGGCGGCAACGACCAACAGTCGATTGGAGGTTGATGATCTGATACTTGATCGAAGTGCCATGAGGGTTACCAGAGGTGGTATGTCTATCGTATTGACCGCAAAGGAGTTGGCACTCCTGGAATTGCTCATGTCAGCGCCAGGTAGATTATTCAGTCGCGAGCGAATTCTCGCGAATGTCTGGGGGGTGCACGAAGATCCGTTGACCAATGTCGTCGACGTATTTATTCGAAGATTGCGGGGCAAGATTGATTTTGACAGCGAAGTATCTTTCATTCAGACCGTACGCGGATTAGGCTATCGCCTTGAGTCCATTAAAAACTGATAGGCAACTCCACACCTGTCGTTCATTTCCCGTTCATTTTCCATTCACGGAATGTTAATAAAAAACGTCAATTTCGATCGCTGACTTCGTTTTATCATTCGGTGCGCTAACTTTTGGAAAGTGATTGATGACAACTTATTTGCGTTCGCCAATTTCGGCCAAGTCTTCGACCGGTATTTGCCTGGGCTTGATTTCCTTTGCCGCTTCCCTGGCAATATTCAGCGTGGAGGTTTCCGCTGATGTTCCAAAATCAAGCAGAGTCGTACCCAAAGGGACAATGTGTCAAACCCAGGACGCCAAAGCCTGTCAAGACGCAGTAACCCCCGACATGGTGCGCAAAAGCCTCGAGAAGGGAAACCAGCGTTTTGTTTCGGGTCGACCCACAGCAAAGAACTACATCAAGCAGGTCAAAGCTACGTCAGGCGGTCAGTTCCCCTTGGCCAGCATCGTGTCGTGCATCGATTCCCGTGCTC
Source organism: Burkholderiales bacterium (assembly GCA_031363055.1). Lineage (GTDB taxonomy): Bacteria > Pseudomonadota > Gammaproteobacteria > Burkholderiales > Burkholderiaceae_E > JANLTP01. The sequence continues at coordinate 21,256 of JANLTP010000027.1, forward strand.
CGGCCGAGATCGTTTTTGACCAGGGAATTGGTGATGTTTTTAACGCCCGAATTGCCGGTAACTTTGTCAACGAAGATATCTTGGGTAGTTTGGAATTTGCGTCCAAAGTTGCGGGCTCCAAACTCATCGTGGTGTTAGGCCACACCAGTTGTGGCGCCATCAAAGGTGCTTGTGATGACGCCAAGCTGGGTAACCTCACGGCCTTGATCGGCAAAATCAAGCCGGTAGTTGCCAGCACTGCGCCCGATGTGAAAGATCGTTCGTCGAAGAATTACGAGTTCGTCGAAATGGTCTCGGCCGCAAACGTCAAAGCGACTGTGCAAAACATCCGTGACAAAAGCCCCGTGTTGAAAGAAATGGAAGACAAAGGCGAAATCAAGATTGTTGGCGCGATGTACGATGTGAAAACCGGCAGAGTGAGTTGGTATCCCCCTAAATAATGTGGTGGCGCGCAAGTCCTGGAGGAGCGCCACGCCTTTGCGGTCATTCGGGTGTGCCCTGCCCAATCCGCCAATAGACGCCGCAGGGGTCAATGATCGAGAAGTCGGTCACACGCGATCACTTCAATGACCAGCTTGCCAATCGCGCCGCGCGATTCCATCAGTTGAATCGCCTCGGGCGCCCGCTCGAGTGAATACCGCTGCTGAATCTCGGGTCGAATCTGACCGTCGGCATATATTTGAAACAAGCGCTGCATGATGCGGGCATGGCCGTCGGGCTCGTACAGCAGGAATTGCCGCCAGTCGACGCCGACCATCTGGCAGCCCTTGAGCAAGATCAGATTCATCGGCACTCGCCCGATCCCGGCGGTAAAACCGATCACCAGATAACGCCCCTTCCAGCCCATGGTTCGAAGCGCTGGTTCGGCGTAATCGCCGCCCACCGGGTCGACGATCATCTGGCTGCCACCTTTGCCGACGGCCGCCTTGAGGGCGTCGGTCAATGATTTGCGGGCGTCCCCATCGAACGGTGAGCGGCCATAGACAACGACCTCGTCGGCACCATGCGCGCGCGCAACCTCGGCCTTGGCCTCGGAGGAAACGCCAGCCACCACCCGCGCGCCCGCAGCCTTGGCGAGCTCGACGCTGGCCAGGCCAATGCCGCCGGCTGCGCCAAGGACGAGCACGGTCTCGCCGCTCTTCAACTCGCCGCGATCATGCAGCGCATAGTGGGCGGTCGCATAGGTAAAGATAAACGCTGCGGCGTCGGCAAACGACATGGAGTCCGGAATCTTCGTGAAGCGCGATGCTTCGCCGCAGACCTGTTCGGCCATACCACCGGAGCCGATGATGCCGGCGACGCGCTCGCCTAGCTTCAAGGCGCTGACGCCGGATCCGATCGCCTCGACGACGCCGGCGACTTCCGCGCCCGGCGAAAACGGGCGGGCGAGCTTGACCTGATAGAGATCGCGGATGAACAAGCCATCCGGGAAATTGACGCCGCAGGCGTGCACCCGTACCACCACCTGACCGGGCTTTGGCGTCAGGTCAGCGACGGTTCTGAGTTCCAGGCACTCCGGGCCACCGGGCGTCACGCTGAGCAAGGCCTTCATGGATATTCCGCTTTATCATTTATGATTCTGCGAATCATGGCATATTTGGAATCCCTCAGAGGACGCGTCAGTGGACCCATGAGAGGACCCGTTCGGGTCGAACCGATAGAAGGCGACTGATTTTGATCAATCGACCGTTATGAATAATGCGACCGACCTGAACCAAGTGACCGACGTGAACCAAGCGACTGACTTCGAAGTCGAGCAACACTTGCAGCGACTTGCGCGCGATGGTTTCACGATCATTCCGCAGTTGCTGGATTTGGATCAAATCGCTGCCTGTTCGGTTGAGCTCGATGCCTTGCTGGGCCAACATCGTGGTCGCAATGATTTTGAGGGTTTTCAAACCGAGCGGATCTATACGCTGATCAATCATGGCCGGCGGTTTCAGGACCTGTGCGAGCAGCCGCAGATTCTCGCGATCATCGATCGACTGCTGTCGCCGGGTTACCTGCTCAGTGTTGCTCAGGCGATCGCCATGTCGCCCGGCGAAACGCCGCAGGATTTTCATCGCGACGATGGCTACTATCCCGCAGTAGTCAGCGGTCTGCCACAAAGCGTCAGCACGATGATCGCGATTGATCCGTTCACGGCGACCAACGGCGCGACCGAGATCGTCGTGGGGAGTCATCGTTGGTCTGCGGACGATTACCAGGCCGCGCGCCGAGGTTCAGCAGACGAGTTGGGCCGGGCCATGCGTGCGCTGCAGGTCTTGCAAATGCCGGCCGGTAGTTGCGCAATCTGGGTGGGCGGCACGGTCCATCGCGGTGGCGCGAACCAGAGTACGGCGATCCGCCGCTCGATCACCAATCAATATTGCAATCCGTGGCTGCGGCCGCAGGAAACCTTCCTGTTGAGCGTGCCGCGCGAGACGGCCAGTACTATGTCACCTCGATTGCAGGCGATGCTGGGCTACGATATTGTGCCGCCGTTCATGGGCCATCTGACCGGGCTGCATCCGCGCCGTGTGTTCACGCCCGCCTGTTCAAGCATTGATTCGACCGCAACTTTGAAGGAACCGTCATGACGCGCCGATTCGTTGACCTTTCGATCTTTCTTGAGAACGATGTCGCTTCCGACCCGCCGGGCCTGGAGCCCAGGATCACCTATTTCACGCATGAGAACACCTACGCGCAAATTGCGCCGTTCTTCCCGGGCCTGCAACAGAAGGATCTGCCCGAAGGCGAGGGTTGGGCCGTCGAGACCGTTCAGCTCTCAACCCACAACGGCACCCATCTCGATGCGCCTTATCATTTTCACAGCACCATGGATGCGGCGCTTGGAGAGAAGCGGCCGGCCATCGCGATTCACGACGTGCCGCTCGAATGGTGTTTCCAGCCGGGCGTCAAACTCGATTTCCGACATTTTGCCGATGGCTATGTGGTGACTGCTGAGGATGTAGCCGCCGAGTTGCAGCGTATCAAGCACGAACTCAAGCCGCTCGAGATCGTCATGATCAATACGCGCGCCGGTTCGCGCTATGGGCACAAGGACTATGTGTCGGCCGGCTGTGGCATGGGTTATGAAGCCACCATGTACTTGCTCGAGCGCGGCGTTCGCCTGACTGGCACCGACGCCTGGAGTTGGGACGCGCCGTTCGTACATACCGCCAAAAAGTACACCGAAAGCAAGGACGCCTCGCTGATCTGGGAAGGCCACAAGGCCGGCCGCGACATTGGTTATTGCCACATCGAAAAGCTTCACAACCTCGAATCAGTGCCCGGCGATGGTTTTTATGTCTCCTGCTTTCCGCACAAGATTCGCGGCGCGTCGGCGGGCTGGACGCGGGCGGTGGCGATTTTTGATGAGGCTTTGATGCGGACTTAGGTGGAATGGTGCTTACCTGACGCGGGAAGGTTAGCAGCAACCGAGGCGAATTTTCCGGAACACCGCGAGCGGCTATATCCGCTGACGGCCTGGCGCTGGCGCGGACGCGTGGTCAAGTGCCATTCGGGTATACACTTTCGTCTCGATTGCAAATAGCATCCTCTCACGCACACGATCGGCAACCAAGCGGCACGTGCGGGGACTATACCCATTTCCCACCTCGATCGAGTCAAGGCCTGATCGTGATCGACGTCGCCGCGACATCAACCTCGAATCGCACTCGCCGCTGGTTGCCTTGGGTCGGCGGTCTGCTCGGGCTCGCTGCGCTGACTTGGGCGCTGCGCCGATTCGATGTCGAGCGCTTCGGCGCTATCGTGGCTAGCGCCGACCTTCGACTCGTCGCACTGGTGCCGCTCTCGATTCTCGCCGAGCAACTCGTGCGCGCATGGAAGTGGCGGCAATTGCTGCACCCGCTGCGATCGGTCGGTCTCGTCTACCTGTTCGGGACCATCATGGCCGGTTACCTGCTCGCCATTCTGGTGCCGTTCGGCTTCGGCACGGTCGCCCGTTCGTGGCTGGTGGCGCGCCGCGAGGACCTGAAGCTCGTGAGTGTGCTTGCGACGGTCGCGCTCGACCGGCTCACCGATGGCATCGTCTTCGCTTGTATGGTTCCGGCGGTGCTGTTCATGGTCGTGATCGAGGACCCGACCGGCGGCATCCGCGCCGGCCTCGTCTCGGGAGGCGTCGGTAGCTTCTTTCTGTTCGCGACCGTGTTGCTTGCACTGCTCGCGTATCGCCGGGGCATGCTGACCGCCGATGGCCGGATCGCCCGGCTCCTCGATCATCTGCCGAAGCGTTTTTCACCCGCCGTTCGCCGACTGACTGGTGCATTCGCAGAAGGCATCGTGTGGCCGCACGAGGCTTGGCGTGGCGTCGGCATCGTGTTCGCGAGCGTGGCGATCAAACTGGTCGCAGCGACCCACCTGCTGTGGGCGGGGCTGTCGATCGGCGTGCAACTCGCGACATCGCAGTACCTGTTCATGATCGTCTTTCTCGGCTTTCTGATTATCCTGGGCCACTTCATCCGCTTCATCGGCAGCTTCATCATCGGCGGAGTGTTTGCGCTCGGACTGTTCGGCGTCAGCGCCGAGCAGGCGTTGGTCATGGTGCTGATAGTCGAGACATCGAGCCTGATCAGCGTTGCTGCGGTCGGCGCGATTTCGTTGTGGGCCCAAGGTGTCGTACTCGCCGATGTGCGAGGCGAAACGGGACAAGCGCGTGCAAGCGACAGTTGAACCATACAGCGGGTTCCGATGAATGCACTGACGTTTTCGACGCCACGTTGGCTGAGTCGACGCATAGCCCGCTCTTGGCTGATGTCGCGTTTCCACTACCGGCTGCATGGGCAGACGTTGACCGGGCGGCCTGCAGACGAGGTCTGGTACTTCGCCTACGGCGCCAATATTCACGACAGCGCGTTTCAGGACCGGCGCGGCATGCGGCCGCTCGAATGGCGACCCGGCCGAGTGCGCGGCTATCGGCTACGATTCAACTTGGAAGGTCGACCGAAGGGGAAGGCGGCGCCGGCCAACATCTGCCCTGACATGGGCGCCGAAGTATGGGGTGTTCTCTACCGAATCACCCGCGCCGGTCTGGTCCAGCTCGATGCCACTGAAGGCGTCCCAGGACGTCGCTATCGGCACGTCTGGCTCGACGCAGAGGACATCGGCGGGCATCCGCTGAGGGTCGTGGGCTACATTGCCGACGGACTGGCTCTCGATGGAAATCCTTCGCTGCGTTACCTGACGCTTCTGCGCGACGGCGCGCGTGCGCATAACCTGCCCGAACAATGGTTGCATTTCCTCGATGGGGTGAAACATGCGCAATGATGTTGGCCCGGCGCAGCGTACAGGTTGAACTGCCTAAGGTAATCCAGCCAAGCCAGGAATCACCACGTAGTAGGCATTCAGCAGATTTGATTATCTGGCCGTGACTGTCATTTCTATGCGAAAACGCGTTTCCAGTTCACTGCGGCACTTGAAACCGCTTGCGTCTGTACCATAGTACTGAAAGACAATGTCGATTGCGCATGATGACTACTTCTAACCAAGCATCTAAAAGAGCAATGACCATCGGCTTGTTGGCCGAACGTGCTGGCGTGGGTGTTGAGACGATACGGTTCTATGAACGAAAAGGGCTCGTTGACCAGCCCAAGCGTCCGCTGGGCGGGGTCCGCGTCTACCCCGAAGCCACCGTTGAGCGACTCGAATTTGTCCATCACGCTCAGGAGATGGGGTTCACCTTGCGCGAGATCGGCGAATTGGTGAATCTGCAAGCCGATCCGTCGACCGACTGCGGCGAATTGAAAAGCCGCGCCGCAGAAAAGCTCGCTGAAATCGAAGCCAAACTGGTTCGGCTAGCCGCGATACGAAAGACGCTTCGCCAATTGGTCGACGTCTGTCCGGGCGAAGGCGACCTCGAGCAATGTTCGATCGTAGCCGCGCTCGCGGCGCCGTCGGACCAATACGCGATTCCATCCTATACCGCCACCAAGAACGCCACCAAGAACGCACCCATGAAATCCACTCAACTCCAGATTGACGGCATGCACTGTCAAGGCTGTGCCAAGATCGTTGAAATGCTGCTCACTGCGGTCCCCGGCGTGAAAAGTGCAAGCGCCTCCTATGCCGATCACGGCGCCAAGGCATTTTACGATCCGACCACCGTCGAGCCTGCTGCACTGGTCGCAGCCGTCGAACGCGCCGGCTACCAAGCCACGATTCAGGCCTGACTCTCGTGTTCGGTGGTGAGGTGGCGCAGGTCCTACTCTGGCCAATCGGCTTCGGCCTCTTCGCCTTCATTGAGCCTTGCGCGATCGGCGCGACGCTATTGTTCATCAAAACACTGGAAGGCCACACGACCCGGCAGAAGTTGACTCAGGTGTTTACGTTCACACTGGCGCGGACGATTTTCATGGGCGTGCTGGGAGTCGTCGCCGCACTGGTCGGTGGCTGGTTTCTCGGTTTGCAGAAAGTCGTCTGGGTGCTGGTGGGCCTGCTTTACGCCGGTATTGGTGTGCTCTACCTAACCAGCCGAATCGGATGGTTGATGCGCTCGATCGGCCCGTCGCTCGCGGCAGTGCAAACCACGCAAGGGTCGGCCGCCCTGGGCGCGCTATTCGGATTCAATATTCCGGCCTGTGCGGGACCGCTGCTGCTCGCACTTCTGGCGACGAGCGCTGCCCAGGGCGCGACCGAGGCCAACGCGGCGCGGGGATTTGTCACGCTGGCACTGTTTGGCTTTGCGTTGTCGTTGCCGCTGGTCGCCGCCGTGCTGTTCGCTCCCATGAGGAAGTTTCTCGACTGGTTGGCCGCTTTGAGCCGCCGCCTGCCATTCTGGACCGGGCTCGTCTTTATCGTGCTGGGGGTCTGGTCCATTTGGTTTGGCGTTTATGTGAGTGTCTCGTGAGTTTGAAAAAAAGGCCTTGACCCCGTAGCGTAGTACGCCGACTACGATGAGACTCGGTTCCCGGCAACGGCTGACTTTGGAGTACATCATGACAACCTTGACAGATACCGTAGCTCCCCTGTGGAGCCATGAACCCGCGAGCCGTCCGCATCTCGCCCGGATTCGCGCCCGCATCGCGGGCATGCATTGCTCGCTTTGTACCGGCACCATTGAGAAAGCCCTGGGCCGCCATACCGGCGTGGAGAAGGTCTCGGTGAGCCTCACTCACGAACAGGCCTTGGTCGAATACAACCCGAAACAGGTCTCGCCCCAGGATCTGTTGAAGACCCTGACTCAAATGGGATACGTGATCTCCGATCCCAGAAAACTGGAACCGTTCGAGGCGCAAGAACGCCTGCTCGTTCAGGAAGCCAACCGCTTCCTGGTCGCCACCGTTTTTAGCTTAGGCTCGCTGACCCTGATTTCGCGGCCGGACGACCTCTGGTATGCGATTCTGCAGTCCTTTGTGGGCATGAGCCTGCTCGCTTTCGTGTTTCTGGTGCTCCGCGGCGGCGGCCTTGGCCGGGCAATCGTCGGCACATCGACTGCGGCGGCCGGAACCCTGGCGCTCTTCTGGGTCAAGCAGGCGGGATACCTCGTGGGTGGCGAAGGCTGGCTTTCGGCGGGGCTGGCCGTCGTCGTGGTCTTTGTTCTGTCCCGACATATCCTCTACATGGCCTGGCAGGCGATTCGCCGTCGAATCATCAATCAACATGTCCTGCTGGTCGCGGGCGCCTTCGCCGGACTTATTGGCGGCACTTATGGTTTGGTCACCGGCAAGCCGGAATTTCCCACCGCCCCGTTCTTTTGCGTCGCGGTGATGGTCTGCAATTACCACATATTCTCGGAGTGGCTGTCGCTCATCGTGAAAACGCGAAGCTCGCAGGCGGTGCGAAGGCTATTGGCATTGCAGCCGGATACCGCACGTGCGATGAGGAACGGCCAAGAGCAGGAGTTGGCAATCAAGGACATTGTGGTCGGCGACTTGGTGCGGGTACGCCCCGGCGAGCGTCTTCCCGTCGACGGTGTGGTGGTCGAGGGACACTCGTCGGTGGACCAGTCGCTGGTCACAGGCGAACCTGCGCCAGTCGAAAAGAAGTCTGGAGACAAAGTGATTGGCGGCTCGATGAATGGCTTGGGGACCTTGCTGGTGCGCGTCAGCGCCGTAGGAGAGGAGAGTTTTTTGAGTCGCGTGGCGCGCGAAGTCGAAGATGCGCGGGCCTTGAAGCCGGGTATGCTGCACTTGGTCGATCGCGTCCTCACCGTTTATGCCCCCACCGTATTGATTCTCTCGTTCCTCGCGATGGTCGGCTGGGTCGTCGCTCCTTACCTGATAAGCGGCGTACCCGATTGGGATCGCGCGGTGTTCGCGGGTCTCACCGTGCTGGTGATGGGCTATCCGTGTGCGTTGGGCGTGTCGGCACCGTTGTCGATCGTGCGTGGCGCCGGCGAAGCGGCCGAACGCGGCATCCTGATGCGCACCGGTGAGGCGTTCCAGGGCTTTCGCCTGGCCACGCACGTCGTCTTCGACAAGACCGGCACGCTGACACTCGGCAAACTTGCCTTGCACGAGATAGAGACACTTGCTGGCAGCGAAGGCGATCTGCTGGCCGTGGCGCTGGCCGCCGAAGCCAGTTCCGAACACCCATTGGCACGGGCCGTCATGACGGCGGCCCTCGATCGTGGCATCGCACCGGCCGCACTCGACCATTTCGAGGCGGTTCCGGGCCGCGGTGTGCGCGCGACCTTGTCGGGGGACAGCGTCCTGGTCGGTAATCTGCGGTTGCTCGAGGAAAACAATATCGACGTGGGCTTCGCTCGCGCTCGCGTCGGGACCCTGGAAACATTGGGACGAACGGTTGTCCTGGTCTCCCGTGGCCAGCAGCTACTGGGGCTGTTGGCGTTCGGCGACACGCTTCGCCCGGAAGCCGCGCACACGGTGGCAGCACTCCATAAGTTAGGTATCAAGACCATGGTCATCAGTGGCGACAATGCCGCCGCCACGCGCCGCGTAGCAGCGCAGGCCGGTATCGCCGATGTCCACGCCGAATTGCTACCTCAGGACAAGGCCGCGCTCATCCGCAAGCTGCAGCAAACCGGCAACGTCGCAATGGTCGGCGATGGCATCAACGATGCGCCGGCACTCATGCAGGCCAATGTAGGCATCGCCATGGGCGGGGGAACTGACATCGCCATTGATGCGGCCGACATCATCATCCTCAGCAATCGGCTCGATTCGGTGCTGGACGCGCGCGAGATCAGTCGTTGGAGCTATCGCAAGATGGTGCAGAACGTAAGCCTGGCCGTCGCGTTCAACGGGATCGGCGTGCCGGTAGCCGCGACCGGGATGATTTTTCCGATCTGGGCGATGGCAGCTATGGCGGTGAGCGTTACGGCCATTTTCATGAACTCATTGCGCGGAAAGCCGGCGCTGTTTTTTGATGCCATCCTGAGTGTGGGTCATGTGCGAACCCCTCCCCAGGCGAAAAGCTGATGTGGCCTGCGAGGCTTCATTTTCCTCGATATAACGATCGAAGCGGTTAATTGCGTCCGGCGCCGGATATTTCCGTTGGCGCCGCACGGGCCACGTCGCCCGATGTTCCGTACAGGAGAGCCATGTAGCAAGTTCGCCTTGGCAAACTACTTTGGCGGGTACCAACTCACTCTGCTAGTCCGTTGGGAGACCCCCCGGCTATGCTGGGGAGGCATTAGAAGTTTGACGTATAAATAGGTGTCCATCGCAGAAACTACCAATCGTGAGCCGCCAAGCAAACGAAAGGGGAAACTGGATGGACAAGGTCGAGAGCCTAAATCACATGAAATGGGATTGCAAGTATCACGTAGTGTTTATTCCGAAGTACAGGCGCAAGGTGCTGTATGGGGAGTTGCTAGGCCTGCAGCTCAGCGTTCGAGGCACCTGGCCGACGCCTGATCGGCACGTCCAGCGCCTCGCCAAACTCGACACGCCAGCGCTGCATCGACCACTCCGACTGACCGCTCGATTCGCAGCACACCTCGATCGATTGGCCGCTCGCCACCCGCGCCGCTACTGCCTCCCGGTCCTGCAGTAGGCCAACCTGTTTCGTCTCTTCGATTCCATCACCTCGCATTCATTGCCAAGGCATACAGAATCCTCCGCTCCGATTCGATATTCAATGTGGGTTTGCCGGACGTTTACGAACATCGCCAGATCAGCAAAGACGATCTGTGCGCGCTGTATGCGCGTCGCTGGGATGCGTACGCTAGATGTGGATGTTGAGACGAGGCTTTGGCGCTGATACATTAGTATCAACGAACTGGAGCGCGTTCATGAGTATAACGGTCAGTCAGATCAGCAAATGGGGTAACGGCTTGGCGCTTCGTCTCACAATGCCAATGGCGAAGTTAGCAGGCGTCACAGATGGCACGCGGGTTCGCGTAATCGTCAAGCCGGGTCGGATTGTCATTGAGTCGCAGACCGAGCCGACGCTTGAACAGATGCTGGCTGCCTTCGACCCTAAGAAGCACCGTGCAGAGTTTATGGCTGACGGGTCGGTCGGGTTGGAGGCGTTCGCGTAATGGCCATCCGAAGGTCGCCGCTGTAGTTGCCTGAACGCCGAAATCAACTTCGTCCAGTTCAGCCCGCGCCTTTGCAAAGAATTGCCTTATGACGACCCGATGTTGGCGTTATCCATAAGGAGTTTATGGATCTGTGACAAATGACCCTGCAGGATCGGAAGCGGGTCGATTTCAACCGAGGGCAGCCGCTGAGGCGAGCATTCAACGGCCGGGTTTAAAGCGGTCGGCGGACGCAAGATTAGGTCCAGAAAATAAGGTTAAATTAGCAAATGCGAATGATTCCTATTAATATTGGTACCGATACTCATTCCCATTGACCCATTGACCGTTTCGGCGTCGTGAGAAAGTGGTCCGCAAGGTCAAAGTTTTCCTAATCGCACTTTCCTGGAGTTGCTCAAAATGCTGTCCTTTTTGCAGTCTCAATCGCTTCGATCAATCTGGCGTCGTCCGCTGCCCAAGGCGGTGTTCGCGGGTGGCCTTTTCATGCTTGCCGCCTCGACAGCGCTGTCGCAGGACAAAGTCCTGAATCTGTACTCGGCCCGCCACTACCAGACCGATGAGGCGCTCTACGAAAACTTCACCAAGGCCACTGGCATCAAGATCAATCGCCTTGAGGCGGGTGACGAGCCTTTGCTTGAACGCCTGCGTGCAGAAGGCGCGAACAGTCCGGCCGATGTATTGTTGATGGTTGACGCGGCGCGGCTGTGGCGTGCCCAGACTGACGGACTGTTTCAACCGGTCAAGTCGAGCATTCTGGAGAGCCGAATACCGGTGCAACTGCGTGGTGCTGACGGCGGCAAGGGCTCGGAGTGGTTTGGGTTCTCGACCCGCGCACGGGTCATCATCTATAACAACATGTTGATCAGGCGCGAGCAGGTGCTCAACTATGAAGACTTGGCCAAGCCGGAACTCAAGGGCAAGGTCTGCACGCGTTCCGGCGCACACCCCTACATGTTGTCGCTGATCGGTGCTATGTCCGAGCATCTGGGCGAGGCCCAGGCCGAACAATGGGCGAAGGGCGTTGTGTCGAATTTCGCCTATTCACCGAAGGGCGGGGACACCGATCAGATCAAGGCGGTCGCGGACGGCTCCGCGTGCGCGGTTACGGTCAGCAATACCTATTACGCCGCTCGCATCTTGCGTTCAACTAAACCCGAGGACCGTGACGTAGCGGCGAAAATCGGTATTGTCATGCCGAATCAGGCGAGCTGGGGCACGCATCTGAATGTCTCTGGTGGTGGGGTGCTCAAGAACGCTCGAAATGTTGATGCCGCAGTCAAGTTTCTCGAGTATTTGGCCAGCGATCAGGCGCAGGCTTACTTTGCGGACGGCAACAATGAATGGCCGGTGGTCAAGTCGGCAGGTCGTGAAAATTCTGCGCTTAAATCGATGGGTGAGTTCAAGGCCGATCCGTTACCGATCGCGCAAGTGGGCAAGGCACAGATCAATGCCGCCCGAATCATTGATCGGGCGGGTTGGCGCTAAAGCAATCGAAAGCGCTCAAGGCAAGCGCGGTGGCTCCCAAGGTTCGGTACTTGTCAGCGACCTCAAGAACACCGTGACTTTCTGAATCTCGGTCTCACTCATATCGGTAGGCGTCAGAATCGGTGACTTCTTCGGATCGTTGCCGCCACCGGTTGCCATGTAGCGCACCGCTTCCTCGAGCGTGGCGCGGCTGCCATCATGAAAATACGGCGCGCCCAGAGCCACCGAACGCAGTGAGGGCGTCTTGAAAGCACTCGCGTCGGCTTCGTTCTTGGTCACATTTTGTCGGCCGATATCGGGCTTCGCCTTGCCGGCTTCCAGCCCGATGTTAAAGAACGTGCTGTTGCCGAAGTGTGGCGGCGTGTGGCAGACCGCACACTTGCCTTTGCCCATGAACAATTGAAAGCCTTCGACAGCATCGTTTGACACCACTGTGACGTCGCCCGACTCGTAGCGATCCCAGGGCGAGTTTTCACTGTTTTTGGTCCGAAGATAAGTGGCCAGCGCCCTGGCAATATTCTCGGGCGAGGCGGGGCCATTGAAGACCGCCTGAAACTGGCTTTGATAGCCGGGCACCGCATTCAAAAGCGCCGCGACTTTAGCCGGGTCGCCACTCATTTGATTGCGCCAAGCCGCCAGGATCTGGCCATCGAGCGTGGCTGCCCGTCCATCCCAATACCAGAGTGACTGATGTCCGACGTTATAGAGCGACGGTGTGTGGCGGCTGTTGAGTTGGCCGTCGTCGCGTCGCGATACGACCTTCGCATCGGTCCAGCCGAGTTCGCGGTAGTGGCAGCCTTGGCAGGCCATGGTACCGCTGCCTGAAAGTCGGGTGTCGACGAACAATTGTTTCCCGAGCGCGACCTTGGCTGGCGTCGACGGATTATCGGCCGGGTGAACCACGGCGGGCAGGGCCGATATTCGCTCGGTCACCGGCTTCGTTGGGCTCATGCTGGTACACGCAGCAACCGTTAACATCACTGCGGCACCTGCGGTTATCCACTGAACTCTTTTCACCTTCTGTCTCCATCGGTTAATCTGCACCGATCATGACATGAAAGCCGTGCAGGTTCGGCCAAAATCTGAACTTCAGTCGGTCAATTTGTCTGAGTTGACCGGTGAACTGGTCAGCAAGCTCACAGCAATTCCAGGCGCTGCGCCAACGCAGAAGCACTCGGATTCTCGACGAACACACATTGTTTGCCGGTGCGCTTGCAATGATCCTTCACCCGCCAGTAGGAATTGTGGCTGATACAACCGGTCTGGCAAATGACCAGATCGGCGGCGGCCAGGTTGGCCTCCAACTGGTGGTGGTTCTGCTCGATGCCACCGTCATGAAAATTAAATTGTGCGCCCAGCCGCTCGATGGTCTGACGGTATTTCGGCAAGTTGCCGATACGCCCGCCAACACACAAAACGAGCTTGTGTTCGAGTGAGTTGCTGACGGCTTCAGTGGCAGGCTGAGCACCGACAAGCTCAGCACCGACAAGCTCGGCGTCGGCAAGTGATACCTGCGCTTTCGTCGCTCCAAACCATTCGGAACCGGATGTCGACAACAACAGTTCGCGACGCAACCGACGCTGTTCTTGAAGGGCCATGGCAAGTTGCTGCTGAAGCTCGATTCGCTCGGCCAGCGCCGGGCCGGTTTCGCGATACTGCGCCAACTGCCTTTGCATGGATTCGATTACCGCCTCACGGGCCACGCGTTCCACGGCGGCCTGGTTCAGGGCGTCCTGCAACAGTTGCAGTTCGCGCGCTTTCTCTGCGACCCATTGCGTCATACGTTGTTGGATGCGTCCCAGTTCCCGCGTCAAGAGGCCGTTTTCGTCGCTCAAGGTAGTCAGTCGGACCTGGTCAACCCGCGCGTGCGCGCCGGCCTGATGCTGTGCCATATGAATGTCCCGGCAGATCTGTGTGGCGATCACTTCGTCGCAGCGCGGATGCGACAGGGCAGCCCAGAGTGCACCGCCCAGATCGCCGCTCGCCAGCGCTGCTTGCCAAAGTGCTGACAGCGCGCAAGCGGTCTTGGCGGCTTTGAATGTGCGAATGACGGACTCGTAACGCTCGTCAAGTGAGCGCTGAATGGACTCGGACAGTGGATTTCGGCTGCTGCATTCGGTGACTGCGCGACCATGGATCTCGAAATCGTCGAGGCTCGTCTTGCCCTCGATGCATTTGAGGACCAGCTTGCGCAGTACGCCGAGCGGCATACACACACCGATCACCGGGCAATGAAAGCTTGCGGTCAGCTCCCAGATGCGGGTTCGACGTGAGCCCTGGCTCGCCGTCACGGTATCGATCACTTCAGTATTCAACGAGCTGGCTTTCGTAAAATAGTTCGTCGATCAGCAGACGCCATTCGCAATGCTCGCGCTGATTCGACGAGCGCTGTAGCCGGATTCGGTCGAGTCGTCCGGATAATTCGTGTATCTGCGGGTTGCGATCAACGCAGATGCTGATCGGCAGCCCCAATTGAGCGACCCGGCTCAACAGCAGTTGTGCGATATCGCTAGCGACCTGCTGGACGTAGCCGCGACGCTCGCGTCGGCACGGTGGTTGCGGTTTGACCGGGGCGATGGCAGCCAGCCCAGGATGTTGGTCGGCTGCGGTGAATCGTTCCATCAATCGTTCGAGCATCAAGCGGTCGCTGTCCGGCGTCAAAATAAACCGCTGCACCGCTTCACCGCGCGCGTCGAACAGATTCAAGCTCGTTTGAATGCTCGAACCCAAGCGTTCGCTGACCGCAAAACAATGCCGCGCCGAACGATCGCCGATTGGCGCCAGCGGCACGATATTCGATTGACCGTTGTATTCGGATTCGATCAGCCGACAGGTGGCATTTACCGTTTCCAGGGTCAGCGGCTTGAGTGCAGTGGCGAATCGGCAAATCTCACGCCAGTCGGGTGCGAGGCGGTGTGCCTGCACGCGGGCACCGGTATTGGCGTGCGGCAGACCGACATGCGCGGCAATAAATTGACCCTCGGAGACGCCCAGTTCGGTGGCCGCCGAGCGATGATCGACGACTGCGCCTCGCGATTGCTGAGCCAGAACACGGATTCGCTCGATCGAGCGTGACAAGGCCATGGGTGTATCAGTCATCACGACATTAAGCTCCTTGAAATGTACTGGCTGGCGGCGGCTGGCGTGCGGATGAACCGGGGTGCTGACGACTTGGTCAGGTCTGTTGGGGCAGAACTACTTGGTCAGGACTACTTGGTCAGGATCAGTTTTCCCAGGGAAGTGCGGCGTAATCGGTACAGGATGCCCTGATGTTCGATCTGCACTTCATTGGCGCCGGCAAATAGCGACTCACTGGTAACGACCGTTGGACCGTCGGCACTGCTGCGTTGCTGGCCAGACAAGGCCGTCAATGGGGCTTTTAGATTGCCCGCAGCAGCGCTGTCATCGACAGGGCAGGGGTCACGAGAGTTCGTCATGGCTTGATTGTAAATGAGACTTATTCTCAATTACAAGTCTTTTTGTTGGTGAGATTCTGCGGCCTATGAAAACCAGTGAAGAGCGGCGGGGTTTGTTACTGGGGTGGCTTTGGCGGCACCTGGACCTCAAGCCGCTTGCGGACGTCCGTGACCAATCGTTGCAAGCATGACAGTTTTCGGCACGGGTTGCTCGCCTGACAAGTAGTAGGCAATCGTTCGTCGCGACAGGCCGAGTGCCTTGGCCGCGCCGTCGAGGGTTAGGCCGTTGGCTTCCATCCATTTTCTAAAGTCCGCCGACGGCATGGCCTCACCGGATTGTTCATCGGCCCAGCGTCGCAACTGGGTTGTACCGAAATCGATCCCACAGGGCCATTCAAGTGACCAGCCATCGGCCGAGACCTTGACATCGGAAAATTGCTTCTGATCGACCAATGGAGCAAGCGTTTTGCGAGCGGCGATCATCGCGCGCAAGTCAACCCGGGAACACTTTCCGTCGTCCCATTCAATCGCCAGAACATTCGCGCCTGCGATCGAAACGGCGCTAATCTTGCCTAGGCTCATGTTTCGTCTCCATCGCGACCCAGCACGTGAAAATGCGGCGGATTGTGATCGGCAAAGTACATCGCAATTTCGGAATTGGCGAAGCGAATGAGCCGAGGCATTCCATACTATAGTGCAATCATTGCACCATTACAAGGGCCTAGCCCTACAGGGGGCCGCGCGCTGTGAGAGGTCGGATAGACGATCACATCCGAGTGGTCGGGGTCCAGTATGCCGACGGTTTCGGCAACGGCCACCGAACGCGCTACGATAGCGCTTTCCCCAAGCCAGTCACCCCTCATGAATGCACCCCTGCGCTCGCCCATTCAGATTCTGCCCTCGGTCTGTCCGCACGATTGCACGGGCACCTGCGCGCTCGATGTTGAAGTGCTCGATTCGAAAACGATCGGCCGGGTGCGCGGCTCGAAGCGTAATCGTTATACCGATGGTGTCATTTGCGAGAAGGTGGCGCGCTATGCCGAACGGGTCCATCACCCCGACCGGCTGACCCAGCCGCTGGCTCGTACCGGGCCGAAGGGCAGCGGCCAGTTCAAGCCGATCACCTGGAACGAGGCGCTCGACCGGGTCGCCAACGCCTTCATTGAAAAAGCCGCGCGCCACGGTACCGAATCCGTCTGGCCCTATTACTACGCCGGCACCATGGGTCTGGTGCAGCGTGATGGAATCAACCGTCTGCGGCATGTCATGAAGTATTCGCGCTGGCATTCGACCATTTGTGTGGCGCTGTCTGACTCCGGTTGGATCGCTGGCGTCGGTAGCAAGCGCGGAGTTGATTTGCGCGAGGCCGGTGAGCATGCCGAACTCATCGTGATTTGGGGTGGCAATCCGGTCAACACCCAGATCAACGTCATGCAACATGCCATGGCCGCTAAAAAGCGCGGCGCGAAACTGGTCGTCATAGACCCCTATCGCACCGGTACCGCCGAGAAAGCCGACTTGCACCTGCCGGTTCGACCGGGCACCGATGGCGCGCTGGCCTGCGCCATGATGCATGTAATGTTCGCCGAAGGCTTCGCTGACTGGAACTACTTGCGTCGTTACACCGACTGCCCGGACGAGATGGCGGCGCACATGCAAAGCTGCACGCCGCAATGGGCAGCCGAGATTACCGGCTTGCCTGCCGATGTCATCGTCGAGTTTGCGCGTCTTTACGGCCGCACGCCGAAGAGCTTCATCCGCTGTCATCACGGCTTCTCACGTTCGCGCAATGGTGCGGTCAATATGCATGCGGTCACCTGCCTGCCTGCCGTCACCGGCGCCTGGCAATACCCGGGCGGTGGCGCGCTGTATGGGCACACGGGCATCTATCCGCTCGATCGCAGTTTGATCGAAGGACTCGACGTTGTCGACCGCTCAGTGCGCGAGCTCGATCAGTCGCGGCTTGGTCCAATTCTGATCGGTGAAGCCGACGCATTGAACGGCGGTCCGCCCGTCACGGCTTTGCTGATTCAGAATACCAACCCGGCGATGGTCTGTCCGGAGTTGCACAAGGTGCATGCCGGCCTTGCTCGCGAGGATCTGTTCACCTGCGTGCATGAACAATTCATGACCGAGACCGCAGCGTTTGCCGATATCGTTCTGCCCGCCACCAGCTTTCTCGAGCATGACGACATTTACACCGCTAGCGGCCATACGACCTTGCAGGTGGCGCGCAAGCTCATCGATGCGCCGGGCGAGGCGCGAGAAAATCACTTTGTCATTTGCGAACTCGCCAAACGGCTGGGCGCTCAGCACCGGGGATTTTCAATGAGTTCCTGGGACATCATCGACCAGACGCTGACGCGCTCGGGCATGTGGGATGCGCAGACCAATCACGAGCGTGGCGGACAGGACTTTGCGCGTTCCTTCGAGACCCAGCACTTTCTCGACGGCTTCGATACCGCCGACAAAAAGTTTCACTTCCGCGCCGACTGGCAGCGCTTCGGTGGGCGCTGGCGCGAAATGCCCGAGCTGCCAGGTCACTTTGATGTGATCGACCGCGCGACGCCGGACAAGCCGTTTCGGCTGGTCGCCGCACCAGCGCGTACCTTCCTGAATTCGACCTTCACCGAAACGCCCAGTTCACTGCGGCGCGAACAACGTCCGACTGCGCGTCTGCACCCCGAGGACTGTACGGCACTCGGTATTGTCGAGGGTACCCGCGTCAGTTTGGGTAACGAGCGCGGCGAGGTCATCGTCCATGCCGCGATCCACGACGGCCAGCAACGCGGCGTGGTCATTGTCGAGGGCATCTGGCCGAACAAATATTTTGACAAGGCCATCGGTATCAATGCACTGACCAGTGCCGAACCGGGTTGGCCCAATGGCGGCGCGGTGTTTCACGATACGGCGGTTTGGGTCAAGCTGGCCGGCGGGCTCGCGCCGATTCGGAGCTAATCAGGAGCGACAAGATCGTATGAAAAACATTGCTTGGTCTGGTCAGAGATGTTGAAATGTAGTGCTCAACACTACAATCCGAAGACGCCATGAAATCTCTTTCCTCCGCAGATGCAAACCGAAATTTCTCGGCCGTACTTCGCGAAGTGAGCCGAGGCGTGGAGATTCTCGTGGTTTCCAGGGGTAAACCCGTCGCGAAAATCACCGGGGTCGATGTAAAGGAGAAAACCCGGGCTGCGGCCAAGAACGCCTTGCTTCAGCGACTTCAAAGCCAAGCAATCTCCGGCCCACGCAATTGGAATCGTGCAGAACTTTACGAATAGGGCGTAGCGCGCTCAACGCCCGTGATGCCGTGCTTTCCTGGAGCGATACGTACGACATTGCAGACTCAACCAAAGACTCCATCACAGCCGCCTGTGATTTGGTCGCCACACATAAGCTGCAGTTCTGGGATGCATTGATCATTTCAGTCTCGGCTTTTCAAAAATGCCGACTCTTGATCACTGAAGACCTTAGCCACGGATTCACTTGGCAGGGCTGACTGTTGTGAACCCATTCATAACTGTGCAGCACCCTCTACTCTTAAGGGCTTTAACGGAATAACCAAAACTGCGAGGCCACGACTCTAGGCATCATCGAGGGCACTCGCGTCAGTCTGGATAACGAGCTTGGCGAGGTCATTGTCCAGGCGCCGACCCGGGTTGGCCGAATGGTGGAGCGGTGTTTCACGATACGGCGGGTTGGGTCAGGTTGGCTTTCAGCCCAGCGCGATGTCAGTATCGATCCTGATGTTACGACTCAAGGCATTTGCGAATCCAAAGAGACTCTGTGCCCGAATCCAAACTTGCGGCTCAACCGTAAAGTCGATTATCCCCTGTGTGTAACCCTTGAGTGCCATGACAACCGATTCGCGCGTCCTGAGCCCAGATCAAATTGCTGCCTGGCAACCGTATCTGAAGCCCACCGACTGGATGTCGCCAATGCAGCGTACGCGCGAGCGTCTTCAAAAAGCAGGGCAGTGGGCGCCCTGGCAAATGGTCGGTCGGCGAATGGCCATCGGCTGTGTGGCGCTGGAAATTACCCAGCGTTGCAATCTGGACTGTTCGTACTGCTATTTGTCAGAATCTTCAGAGGCACTGAAGGACATTCCGATCGAGGAGGTCTACCGTCGAATTGATTTGATCCATGAGCATTACGGCGCGAATACCGATGTTCAGGTGACCGGCGGCGACCCAACACTGCGTCGCCGGGAAGAACTGGTCGCTATCGTTCGCTACATTCGCGATAAGGGTATGCGCTCGTCATTGTTTACTAACGGTATCAAGGCTAGCCGTGAGTTGCTGACAGAACTTTCCGAGGCCGGTTTGGAGGACGTCGCTTTTCATGTCGATATGACCCAGCAGCGCAAGGGCTATGCGAGCGAGTCGCAATTGAACTCGGTGCGTGCGGAGTACATCGAGCGTGCACGTGGATTGCCGTTGGCCATTATCTTTAATACCACCGCGTTTCCGGGAAATTTTCATGAGATTCCCGAGCTGGTTCAGTTTTTCGTCCGTCATTCAGATTCGATCAGATTGGTATCGTTTCAGGTCGGTGCCGACATGGGGCGTGGGGTCGAACGTGAACGCGTCGCTGTGAACCCTGAAACAGTCATGGTTGCCATTCGGCAAGGTACGGGTGCCAATCTGAATTTTGATGCGGCCAGCGCGGGCCACGCGCAATGCAATGGCTACGCTTATGGACTCACCATCAACGGCAAGGTCCATGATTTTTTCAATGACCCGGCATTCGTTCGTGAGATGCTGGCCAGCAGTGCCGATGTCACTGTGGACCGAGCCAACAAGGCGCGACTGCGTTTGACCGTCGCCGGATTTTTCGCACGCAACCCGGCGCTGCTGTGGGGTGTGGTTGGGCGAATGGCCAAGCTCGCGTGGCAGCAACGACGTGATCTCATTGCTGCACGCGGCAAGGTCGGCAAGATCTCATTTTTCGTTCATAATTTTATGGACTCGTCGCAACTCGATGCAGCACGGTGCGAATCCTGCTCGTTCATGGTCATGACGCCGGAAGGACCGCTGTCGATGTGTGTTCACAATGCCAAGCGCGATCAGTATCTGCTGGTGCCGGCCAAAGTCCAACGCAACCAACAGATAAAATTTTTTAACCCGGCGACCGGAGAACTGGCTGATCATTTACCCAAGCGCATTGAGGTCAGCTTGAGCCGAAAAAATGCGCGCGGGCGCGCTCGCAGCGAGGTGTGATGATGCGGCGCGCGCTGTTATTCCTGATCAGCATGGCATTGTTTGCCTGCGCTGCGGTGCCGCGTCCTTCGGTCAGCGTCAATGGCGCTGGCCCACCGCCTTATGACGCCTGGTCGCGGGTCTTGAGTCAGCATGTCGACAGTCTCGGACGAGTCAACTTTGCGGCGCTCGCCCGCGATCGTGCCGACCTGGATCGGTTTGTCGCCTACGTCTACGAGACGGGGCCCAATAATCGCCCGAACCAGTTTGCAACGCCGGCTCATGTGCTCGCCTTTCATATCAATGCCTATAACGCCCTGGCGATGCATAAAGTGCTCGAAACCGGTATTCCGGACACCTTGGCGGGCTTGCGAAAAGTGGGCTTCTTCTACTTCGGCAAGGTACAGCTAGGCGGCGAGGCGATCTCGCTCTATGACTACGAAAACGTCGTGATACGTGCGCTGGGTGAGCCGCGTATTCATGTAGCCTTGAACTGCATGTCGATCGGCTGTCCGCGATTGCCGCGCGAGGTGTTTGTCGCCGAGAAGCTTGAAGCGCAATTACAGCGTGAGGCTAAAATCTTCTTCAACGAAGCGCGTAATGTCGAAGTCGACGCCGGACGGCGGGTGCTCCGGCTCTCTGAAATATTGAAGTTTTATACCGGCGATTTTCTGGCTGCCTCGCCGTCGTTGGCGAGTTACGTGAACCGCTATCGCGTCACGCCCGTGCCTGAGGATTTTAGGGTTGACTTTATCCCTTATGACTGGACCATCAATCGACAACCGGGTACCTGAATTGACGCGCTGGCCGAGCGCGGTGCTGCGATGGCTTTTTGTATTGCTGCTGGCGGCGTCTGCGACCGGCAAGTTGGCCGATATGAACGGCTTCCATGAAATCGTCAGAACCTACAGGACACTGCCCTCGACTTGGGTGCCAATGGCCTCCTGGCTGTTGGTCTTTACCGAGGTGCTCTTGTCATTTGCTCTTGCTTTTGCTCCGACGATTCTTTCCAGGTTCGGCCGTGCAGCCGGGCTGACAGCGTTACTGCAAGGCCGATTTGCCGCTGTGTTCGGTTTGCATCTGCTCTATCTGGCTTGGCTAACACGTGCATTGATATCGGGTTATTCGATTCCGAACTGCGGTTGTTTCGGCGTTTATTGGGCCAGGCCGTTATCGATCTATACCTTAGTGGAGGACCTTGTGCTGCTGATCATGGCCGGCTGGCTTTGGTGGGCGAGGGCGAGGACTTAGGCATATTCGGAATCAGCGTGCCGTTGTTACCCTGCCCGCTGCGCCATGCCCGCCATGCCCGCCAGGCGTGCCACGGCAGTTCGATAGTCGCGCTCCAGTTCGTCAACGACTTCGCCTACCGGCTGCACCGCGCGAATGTGACCGACGCCTTGGCCGGCCGCCCATACATCCATCCAGCGCTTGGTGGTGATCGACTGGTTGCTGTTGTATGAACGGGTCGGTGGTGGCGGCAAATTATCAGGGTCCAGGCCGTTGGCGCGCAGCGACGGCTTGAGCCAGATGGCCGGTGTGCCCGTGAGGCCGGCGCTGATCAGTAGGTCATCGACGTTGCTGTCGATCAACATCTGTTTGTACTCGGCGCGTGCCAGGCTTTCGGTGGTGGCGATAAAGCGCGTGCCCATGTAGACGAAGTCGGCGCCGACCGCGATCGCACCGGCCACGCCCCAACCGTCTGAAATTCCGCCGCCGACAATGACATAACCATCGAAGAATTCGCGCACGGCCGAAACAAACGCAAACGGCGTGATGTAGCCTGTGTGTCCGCCAGCACCGGCCGAGACGCAGGCCAGTCCATCGACGCCGGCGGCAACGGCCTTGCGAGCCAAGGTCAGATTGACGACATCGGCAAATACCAGACCGCCATACGACTTGACCGCCTCGATGGCCGGTTTCGGGCTGCCCAGTGCGGTGATGACGATCGGTGGCTGGTAGCGTGCGATGAGTTTCAAGTCCTCGGGCAAGCGCTCGTTCGACGAATGGGTCACCAGGTTGGCTGCCCAGGGCCCGATCACGGCGTCGGGCCGTTCGGCGCGCAGCTTGGCGAGCCTTGTGGTGATGTCGGCCATCCACTGATCGAGTACTTCGATGGGCCGTGCGTTCGGTGTTGGAAAGGACCCGATGATGCCGGCCTCACAGGCAGCGACCACCAGATCGGGACCCGAGATCAAAAACATCGGTGCTGCAAAGACCGGCAAGCGAGTTTGAAAAGGTAGCGTTGTGCGACTCATCAAGTTTGATTCAATCAGCGAGTTCGATTCAATCGGCGGCCTTGAAGCCTGAAATTTTGACTGCCTCGGCCCAGCGTCTTGAATCGGTTTGCATGAATTGGCTCGCCTCCTCAGGTGTGGTGGGCAGTGGCTCGAAGTCTACTGCACGCCACTTATCGGCAATGTCGCTCGATCGCAGTGCGCGCGTCAGCTCGGTGTTGAGTTTTGAGATCACGGGATCGGCGGTTGCAGCCGGCGCCACGATCATTGACCAGATATAGATATCCAGATCCGGAAAGCCTTCCTCGATGAAGGTCGGCACATTGGGCAACAGCGGCGAGCGCTTGCTGCTGGTCACCGCCAGCACCTTGATCTTGCCGGACTCGACATGTGGCTTGACGGCCATCAGAGGCAGGAAGGCAGTCTGCACCTGCAAGCCGATCAGATTCTGAACCGCCGGTGGCGAACCGTTATGCGGCACGTGGACCATGTCGATGCCGGCGTGCTTGTTCAACAGCACCCCCGCAAAATGCGATGAATTACCGGCCGTGAAGGACGCAAAATTAGTTTTCGCAGGATTGGCCTTGGCGTAGGCGATCCATTCTTTCAAATTATTGGCTGGCACCGAGGCGTTGGCCGCGAACACCATGGTCGCGCCCAGAAAATTGGTGACCGGACGAAACGACTTGAACGGGTCGTAGGGCAGCTTGCTGAAGGTGTGTGGATTGATGGTCAGCATGCTGGTATTCCCGAGCATCAAGGTGTAGCCGTCGGGCGCTGCCTGTGCACAGGCCTGCGCTGCAATCAGACCGGAGCCGCCGGGCTTGTTCTCGATGATGATCGGTTGGCCGGTGTTCTTCAGGAATATCTCGCCGACCTGGCGCAACGACACATCGAGCGTATTGCCAGCGGCGAATGGCATGATGACCTTGACCGGCCGATCCGGGAAACTCTGTGCCCGCGCCGAGCGGGTAGTGACGCCGGCAGCCAGCAGGCTCGTCACGGCCGCAGCAAGACCGGTCGTCAAGCTACGGGTCGAGCCGGTAGCCAGCGCAGTGCTCGTCCTCAAAAGTTGTCTTCTGGATAAAGCCATCGAGGTTTCTCCTTACTGCCAGCGCGCCAGCACGGCAGCGCTGACAAAGGTCGCGTGAAAGCCGTGCGGCACGCGCCGAGGCAAGGGCACACGGGCGATCGGGCCGCGCCCGAATTCGCGTCCGCTGGCATCAAACACTTGCACTTCCGAGCGCTGCGCCGGCTCATCCCAGGCGACGGTGACCAGGTAGCCGTCGTCTTCGGCGCTCGAGCGATCGCGGGGCGCGAAGCCGGGCTCGTTGTAGAACGACTGCGGCCCTTCGCTGTAGGCGACATAGCCACCGGTACGCAAGTTGTACTTCACCAGTCCCGGAAAGCGCGGCTCTTCCTTGCCACCGTAGGGGAACACGATGTTGTAGCTGTATTCATTCTTGCGCCCCTGATAGGCACTGTTGATGACCGGAAATTCCGAGTTCAAAACATCGTCAATCGCTCGCTCGCGGGTGGCGCCGGTGCGCAGATTGAATCGCCACTCATAGAGCATAAAGTCGCGTTGCCGCTGATTTATGGTTCGCTCGAGCCGACGAGAATCAATCTTGCCGTGCTCATTTTCATGCATGCGGTAAGGTGTTCCGACCATCACGATTTCATCGGCTTCCTCCCAAGCATTGACGACATGCAGCAGATAGGTTGGACGAGCCTCAAACCAGCGTATCTGCGAAGCATCGCCATAACGCGGTACGACCGCAAAACGCGCCGGCAGGTCAGCATGAAAATTCAGTTTGTAGCGACCGGCTTTCAACGCCTCCTCATCGAGCCGCATCGGAAAGTCATGAAGAATCGAATAGTGTTCGGTGACGGCCATGTCATGCGGCAAGCGCGGACCGGGCAACGGAATATCGATCTTGTGTTTGAGCTTGCGATCAGCGCCGATCACTCCGTACTGCATGTACGGTGGCTTGACGTCATAGTCGAAGAACAACAACTCACCGGTGTGCTCATCCGGGCGCGAATGCGCTGAAATGCGCTCGAGTGCGCCATCGTAGTCGGCCGTGCCCAAGGTTTCGAGCGTGAACGGATCCACCGCATACGGCATGCCACTGCGATACCACATGGTAATGAGCTGGCCGGCATGATATTTGACGTCGGTGTTACTGGTGTTTTTCAGCGGCTCACTCGGCCTGTCGGCGCGTGGCGATTCCTTGATGCCGCGCCAAAGGGTGCGACCGGCAGCCTGCTCCTCATGCAGTCCAGCGGTTCGAATCCAGCGGTTGCGATAACTAACCTTGCCCCGATCAAAATAAAGCGCATGCAACATGCCGTCGCCATCGTAGGCGTGGTAGCGCCAGTCGGGTGGAAAGTAGGCGTTCGGACCGTTGCGAACATAGATGCCATTCAGATCGGCGGGAAGCTCACCGATGACGGCCAGGTCGCCAGCCTGAATCTCATCGGCCACCGGCGCGTTGTTACCACTGAGTGCCGGAATATCATGTAAGGGCAGGGGATCTCGGTACATGGCTTAAGCTCCTGAAATTCACTGGTGACTGCCGCGTAATGATAAGCGATGTTTTGCAATGCCTAGTCGAACCAATCTTGCAAGCTCAACTCTGGAACGCTTAAAAATTCAACAGCCAAAGTAACTTGCAGAGTCTGAACCTGGCGGGTCTCGGCATCGATTTGCACCGTGTTGCTTTCGATACGGATATTGATGTCCTCCTTCTTGATCCCCCGGAATATCGGCGCGCACGACATACGACTTGTCGTTCTCTTCGACGTCAATTCGGATTTGTGGCGCCTCGGCGCCGTTGCCGGCGGTCATCGGCGCGAAGACGCCTCGAAAAAGCGGCTCAAAGGTGTCCGCATACATCGGATCAAACACACGCAAATTAGCCATCGCAATTCTCCCAATCGGTAAGTTGAATAAATACACGTCCATCAGCACGTCAAGCGAGTTAAGGGGCGCTTGCCGCAAACTGCACCAACAGCCTATGGTTCGCCACGCGGGCCGGTATTGACTCAGATCAAGTCCGACCACCGGTCACCATACTGAGGAGCGAGGCAACCCGTTGCTGATCGCGATCGAGTTCAGCCAAGGTGGTGGCCATGAATCGCGGATTTCGATTCAAGTAGCGCTTGGTCATTACGGTGGTCGCCCCCAAGGTCTCGATCGCCGAGGCGTGGCGAGTCAGCACGCGAACTTGCGATATCCGCCAAGCCCCCATGGCCATGAACACCGCCAGCAACAGTGGGAACTCCTCGCGCAGCAAGGACATGCCCACCGCGATGCCGCCGAGCAGGGCTTCAAGTCAAGAACCTCGCAGCAGACCGTAAAGCAGCACGGTGGTGGCACCGGCGAGCGCGCCGATCAATGCGAATTGCGCACGAACGGCCAGAGCTGGCGCTGCAGGCGCGGTTGTTCGGTTTCGATGCTTCGCAGCGCGCGGCCGGTCGGCTGCTGGTCGGATGATGCGCGCTTGTGAACCGGCATCGACTCACCGGCGACCAGCAGCGCAAACATCGGCTCTCGATTGACTTCGCCGACGATCCGAAGAAAGCCGCGCCGATCAGGCGCTGGCAATTCGTTAAAGCCCGCCTGCCGTTGTCGCAGAGCGGCATCTTCGCTGGTCAGGCCCGAGATCGCCCCTAAGGCCTGCATTCGTTCGCGATCAGTCGAGCGTTAGCCAGTCGACGAGTACATGCTGAGCGAGCAACAGGACGGCGACGCTGGTTAGCAGCAGCAAGCAGTGACCAGCGACGCCGGTATCGGGTGAAAGCGCGGAAACGACAGGTGATGCATTGGGTGCCTCATAGGGTCTCGCAGTGCCTTATGATGTCTCAAGGACCGACATGCACGTCATTGATGACGGTGCGCACCCCGGGCGCGGACCATACCGCTCCCTGAATCGCATCACGCTCCTGCCAGGAGTGGACATTACCGCGCAGCTTGACGGTTGAACCTTCGACCGAAACTTGGACGCGTTTGGCCTCGCGTAGCGCCTGGCGATTGAGCGCGGCCTCGATGCGATCGCCGAGATCTGAAGGCACGGGCTTGGCCTTCAAGGTAATTTCATTGCTGATGCCGACAACACCGGCCAAGGGGCGGATCGCCTGCTCGGCCGCGCTGCGCTGGAATTGCCATTCGACTTCACCGGTCAGACGTACCCGTCCATGTTCAACCTGGACCCGAACTTTGTCGACCAAACCAGTGGTTTGCCATTTCAGCGCGAGCTCGGCCGCCGCCGCAATCTCGGTGTCACTGCGCTTGTGATCGGGCGACAGCTTGACGTCCAACTCGATCGCGACCGCTTGCACGCCATCGACTCGCTGCAAAGCGCGCTCGATCGCGAATTTTTCAGCGAAAGTGTCGAGGTGGCCAGTGACGGTGACGACACCGCCTTTGACCGCAATACCTACCGCGTTGGCTTTGATAGCCGGATCCCAGTCCAGTTCGTCTATTACATCTTTTTTCAGTTCGGTATCGGTTTTCATGATTGCTCCAAGAAAGAGGGTGGCGATGCCAAAACAGTTTGGCGCTTGCTGCTTGGGCGAACATTGCGCAGAATCAATGAAACACGGTTTGCGAATCGGATTCGAGCGACCCGCGTAAACGCACATCGAACAGCAGGGCTCGCTTGCGTCTTCTCAACTCCCGTGCGACTGGACCGGCTTATTGTGATTGGATGCGGGCCTGTCATTGGCCGCAACTACAAAGGATCATCATGAGTTATTCGCACGCGGTTGTTTGGATCGATCACCAGGAGGCTTGCCTGATTCACTTTGACGCCGACGATCACGCCACCGCGCGGATTCGAGCGACCGAAGGAAAGGAGCATCTGCATCATCATGAGGGTTCGCTGGGCGATGGCCGCGCCAAAACGCATCCGCATTACTTCAAGAGCGTCGCGGCCGCATTGGAAAGCGCCAAGGAAGTCTTGGTGGTCGGACCCGGCACCGCTAAAAATGAATTCATTCACTACCTCGATGCGTTGGCGCCAGCCTTGCGCGCCAAGGTGCGGGGCGTTGAGAGTTCCGATCGAATCAGCGACGGTGAACTGCTGGCGATGGCAAAGGTCTGGTTCGTACCTACCGATCGGATGCATGGCACCACGCTACGCGGGAGCTAAACGAGCTGCTACAAGACCAAGCTGCGACCAGACTGCGCTACGCCAGGACAATTGTGCCTGTCGCAGGCGCTCAGCTCTAGACCCACATCGTTTTTCCGAAAGTTGCGTCAACATGGTCGGCGAACAACCGTGTTGGCGCGATGTTGGCACGATCGACGCCTACTGGGAGGCCGATATCGAGCTGACCAAGGTAGTGCCTGAGCTGAACCTGTACGCTGATCAATGGCCCTTGCTCAGTTTGCAGCCGCAGTTGCCGCCAGCGAAATTCGTCGGGTGGCGTTTGCGCTTTACCAGGATCGCAAATGCGAGGCGCAGGTGATTGCCCGCGCTCAAGGGCGCTGGCGTCGGCGGCATCCTTTATCCGATGCCTTGTTTCGCTCGAGCTTTCGAATCGCGCACCAGCAGGACAGCGCGCGTCGCTTCGCGCATGCCGCGCTCGGAAGTTAAGCTGCCATCGATAGGGCATAGGATCTTTTGATACGGGCTCATGCTGTGCTCTTATCGTAAGCGATCGATCTGGCACGTTATTGACCGCGCCTGAATCGAGCATCAAAGTGGCGTCTCATTCACTGATTGGGAAGTCGTCATGGTCCAGAGAGCCGAGCGGCGCAGCGCCGCCGATTGGTAGCAGATTGTTGCTGAGTTCAAAGCGGGAGTGGAGACCGAGCGGGCGTTCTGCGATCGACTCGGCCTGCATCGGGTCACCTTTGGTAAGTGGTGCCGGGTCACGCTGGTTCTGAGTAAGCCAAGGCAGGCGTATCGACGCCCATCGCCGGCTCGGTTTGTGCCGGTGACGATCCCGACACCGC
>JANLTP010000096.1:0-4976 GCA_031363055.1 Burkholderiales bacterium
GAGGTGATGCGCTCGCGAGAACCAAGTACTCGCCCACCGGACTGCTGACGCGCGGCACTTTGAACAACTGCGGTACCGGTCGGACCCCTTGGGGCACTGTACTGACCGGTGAAGAAAACTGGTTCGGATACTTTACCCGCCCGGTCGGTGACGACCTTGCCCGAGGCAACGACAAGAGTGTTACCGCCCTGCGCCGCTACGGTCGTGCCGAAGGCGCTGCCTCGAGACATGGCTGGGAATCAGGCGGCGCCGCCGACAAGTATCAGCGCTGGATCAACGCCAAGTCCGGCACGTCGCTTGACGGATCGGACGACTATCGTAATGAGCTGAACTGTATGGGTTACCTGGTCGAGATCGACCCTTACGATAAATCCCGCAAAGCGAAAAAGCGGACCTCAATGGGTCGTTTCGCCAAAGAGAGCGCCGCCATGACCAAGCCGGTTGCGGGCCAGGTATTGGCGGTTTATATGGGTGATGACGCACGTAACGAATACATCTACAAGTGGGTGTCGACGGCCACCTGGAGCGCGGCGGACGCCAATGCAGCCGATCGACTCGCCGTCGGCGACAAGTATCTCGATACCGGTAAGTTATTTGTCGCAAAGTTCAATGCCGATGGGTCCGGACAATGGATCGAGTTGACGATCACAGACCCGAAAATCGCAGCCTATGCGAGTTACGCGTTCGCCAATCAGGCTGATGTCATTGTGAACTCACGACTTGCTGGTGACGCGGTCGGCGCGACCAAGATGGATCGACCGGAATGGTGTGGCGTTCATCCCGCAAACGGCGAGGTCTACTTTACGCTCACGAACAATAGCAATCGCCGCGCCGAGCCGACCGGTTCGACTCAACTCGCGCCGGATTCCGCAAATCCGCGTGCGTACACCGACCTGAAGGGCACCGTTTCGCAAGCCGGTAATCCCAACGGTCACATACTGAGACTGAAGGAGGGCAGCGTCGGTGTGTCAGCGACGACGTTCACCTGGGATGTCTACTTGTTCGGTTCAGAGTCAGGGGCACCGAACGGCACGGTCAACCTGTCCAGCCTGACTGCTGATCAGGACTTCTCGAGTCCTGATGGTCTGGTGTTCAGTCAGGCCACCGGCATTTGCTGGATTCAGACTGACGATAGTGCCTATACCGACGTGACCAATTGCATGATGCTGGCGGCAATGCCCGGACAGGTGGGCGATGGTGCCAAGAAATCCTTGAGTTACAGCCGTGCTGCCGGCGGCCCCTTGATCGTTGACACTTATGTTGGCAAAGCGCCCACCGTAGATAATTTGAAGCGATTTCTGGTGGGACCGGTCGGTTGCGAGATAACCGGCCTGGCAGAAACGCCCGACGGCAAGGCGATGTTCATCAACATCCAACATCCAGGCGAAAACACCGTTCAGGCTAATCTGGCTGATCCCGCCAAGTACACGAGCCAGTGGCCTTCGAACGCGGGTTATGGAGCCGGCAAGCGTCCCCGGTCGGCAACGATCGTCATCACCAAGAACGATGGTGGTCGGATTGGTACCTGAAATCAGTCACTGAACCTTGGACCCGGTGTGCGTGACGGCAATTCGCGCCGTCACATCTTCGTAATATTTCGTCACTAGACTCGATCTCAGCAGACTCACCAAGCAAGCTCCACTTGTCGTTGAAAGGATAGTTCTTGAACAAATTCAATAAGTTAGCTCTGGTTCTGGCGAGTTTCTCGACGGTTCAGTTCGCCCACGCCCAATCAATTGTCAAAATCGACGGCTCCAGTACGGTGTACCCAGTCACCGAGGCGGTCGCCGAAGAGTTTCAAAAGGCCAAGAAGAACGCGATCAAGGTCACGGTTGGTATTTCAGGTACGGGCGGCGGTTTCAAAAAGTTCTGCCGGGGCGAAAGCGATATCTCGAATGCTTCCCGTCCGATTCTCAAGCAGGAGATGGAAGAATGCGCAAAGCTCGGCATTCGTTATGTCGAGCTGCCGGTTGCCTTTGACGCCTTGACGGTCGTCGTGAATCCAAAGAATGATTTCATCAAGCAGTTGACGGTAGACCAACTCAAGCGAATGTGGGAGCCCTCGGCCCAGGGCAAGGTCATGACCTGGGATCAGATCGACCCTTCGTTTCCGAAGTCGCCGATGAAATTGTTTGGTGCGGGTTCCGACTCTGGCACATTCGACTACTTCACTGAAGCGACCGTTGGCAAGGCGAAATCGTCGCGCGGTGACTACACCGCCTCTGAAGACGATAACGTGCTGGTGCAGGGTGTCTCGCGCGATGTAAACAGCCTGGGCTACTTTGGTTATGCCTACTACGCTGAGAACAAGACGAAGGTTCGCTCGGTGCCGATCGTCAACAAACAAGGCAAGGCAGTCGAACCGGCTGAGCAGGCGGTGCTTGATGGTTCATACAATCCTCTGGCACGACCGATTTTCATTTACGTCTCCGAGAAGTCTCTGGCCCGCCCGGAAGTCGTCGAGTTCGTCGGCTTTTACTTGAAGAACGCGCCGCGCCTGTCGAAAGAAGTGAAATACGTTCCGTTGCCCAGTACTGCCTATGCGCTGGCGACCGAACATTTCGAGAAAAAGAAATACGGTACGGTATTTGGCGGAGTTCCCGAGATCGGGGTGACGGTTGAAGAGTTGCTCAGGCGCGAAGCCAAGTAGCAGCTCGTCTGCCTCAAGTTCAAGCTATCGGTATCAATGGATTCGGGTCAGTTTGTCACGAGCGAGCAAGGTTCGCGCTTTCGTAGAATAAAATCAATGATAACTTCCGCGCTCAACAATACGATGAACGAACCCGTCAATCCGTTGCTCTCGGCGCCGGTAGTCAGTGACCGTCTAGCCAAGAAACAACTCCGCAACGTCAAAGAGTTCATCATCGAGTTGCTGCTCTTCGGAGCGGCAGGTGTTTCGGTACTGACTACACTGGGCATCGTCTGGGTACTCGTTGCCGAGTCGTGGAACTTTTTCCAACATGTGCCGATCTCGCTGTTTTTGACCGATACCATGTGGACGCCACTGTTCTCGGAACCTCGGTATGGCATCTTGCCATTATTGGCTGGAACCTTGACGACTTCGCTGGTCGCGCTTTGTGTCGCCGTGCCGGTCGGTACCATCATTGCAATTTACCTCTCTGAATTTGCCGCGCCAGCAACACGCGAAGTGATCAAGCCCTTCCTGGAACTGCTGGGCGGGATACCGACCATCGTTTATGGCTACTTCGCACTGACTGCGATCACACCGATCCTGCAGTGGTTCTTTCCGTCGTTGCCAGGTTTTAACATGCTGTCGGCCGGTCTGGTGATGGGCATTGCGATCGTTCCCTACATCAGCTCGCTGTCGGAAGATGCCATGCGCGCGGTTCCAATGAGCCTGCGTGAGGGCTCTTACGCGATGGGTGCAACGAAATTCCAGACGGCGACTCGCGTAGTACTGCCGGCAGCGATATCCGGTGTTTTGTCAGCGTTCATTCTCGGGATCTCACGCGCAGTGGGCGAAACCATGATTGTCGCAGTCGCCGCCGGTGGCCAGCCCAACTTTACGATGAATCCTGCCGAGCCGGCTCAGACCATCTCTGCCTACATCGTGCAAGTTGCACTGGGGGATCTGCCGCACGGCTCGATTGGATATCAATCAATTTTCGCTGCTGGCTTGGCACTCATGTGCATGACCTTGTTGTTCAATGTTTTGGGTCACTACATTCGCCGCCGCTATCGCGAAGCATACTAAGTCACTCAGGACGCAGGGCGAATGCCAACTTCCAAACTAGATTCGATTCGCGCACTGATCCGGCGCAATAAAAAATGGGATGTGTATTTTACCGTCATGGGGATCGCGGCACTGGGGGTCGGGATACTGACCTTTGCTGCACTGTTTGCACAGAAGGCCTATAGCGGATGGGAGCGTTTGAACCCCGATTTCTTCATGAATTATCCCTCCCGAAAGGCAGCACAGGCGGGAATTTTGTCGGCCTGGGTAGGTTCCTTGCTGGTCATGCTCGTGACGGCATTGGCGGCCGTGCCGCTGGGGATTGCTTCAGGTGTTTATCTTGAAGAGTATGCACCGCGAAACTTCATCACCGACATTATCGAAATCAACGTAACAAACCTGGCTGGGGTTCCGTCGATCGTTTACGGCTTGTTAGCACTTGGAATTTTTGTTTACGGCTTCGGATTCGGACAAAGTATTTTGACAGCGGGCCTGACTTTAGGGTTGCTTATTCTGCCCGTTGTCATCGTGGCGACGCGTGAAGCCATTCGCGCTATCCCGCAGCACATTCGCGAAGGTGCGTATGGACTCGGTGCGACACGCTGGCAGGTTACTCGAGACCATATCGTGCCGTATTCGCTGCCCGGCATTTTGACGGGTGTCATTATTGGAATGTCGCGTGCGATCGGTGAAACGGCGCCGATCATTACGATTGGAGCCCTGACGTTTATTGCGTTTCTGCCACCAACGCCGATCGGTGGTTCATCGCTCGGGCTGAATTTTGAGTGGTTATGGTCGGGCTTTACGGTGATGCCGATTCAAATGTTCAACTGGACATCGCGACCCGAGGAGGCGTTTCAGCAGAACGCTGCGGCGGCCGGATTTGTGCTTGTGCTGATGACTTTATCAATGAACGCAATGGCCATCTGGCTGCGCTACCGGCTGCGCAAGAATATTAAATGGTGAAAGATACTCGATGACAACAGCGGTTGAACCCATCAAAGCAAGCTTGCCCTTGAAGGCTGCGGCAAGCAAATTCTCGTTCTACTACGGTGACTTCAAGGCGCTCAAGGATGTAGACCTGCCGGTGTACGAGAAAAAAGTGACTGCCCTGATCGGTCCTTCGGGTTGCGGCAAGTCAACTCTTTTGCGATCGTTCAATCGGATGCATGACCTGTATCCGGGTAATCGCTATGAAGGTGAGATTCGTCTGATGCCGGATAACACTAACCTGCTCGATCCGCAGGTTGATCCGATCGAAGTTCGTATGCGTATCGGCATG
>JANLTP010000129.1:0-38101 GCA_031363055.1 Burkholderiales bacterium
CCTGCAACAGATGTTCGACGAATTCGTCGACTTCCGGGCGCGTCGCTCGAACCGCCTGAAGCGATTGGTCAATCGACCGAATGTGCCGCGTGGCGTCTGGTTACATGGCGGTGTTGGTCGCGGCAAGAGCTTTCTGATGGATTGTTTTTATACTGCCATTCCGGTCAAACGCAAGTTGCGCATTCATTTTCACGAATTCATGCGGGCGGTGCATCGTGAACTCGACGAACTCAAGGGACAGGTCGATCCGCTCGATGAAGCCGCCCGTCGCATCGCCTTGCGTTATCGATTGATCTGCTTCGACGAGTTTCACGTTTCCGATATTGCCGATGCGATGATCCTTGAGCGCTTGATGCGCGCCCTGTTCGCGAACGGCACCACCTTTGTGATGACCTCGAACTACCGACCCGACGATCTGTATCCGGATGGTCTGCACCGCGATCGGTTGCAACCGGCCATTGAGTTGATCAATGAAAATGTCGATGTCATTACGGTCGACGCCGGTGTCGATTATCGGCGCCGCGCGATGGAGATGGTGCAGGTTTATCACACACCGCTCGGTGAAGCGGCGAGGAGCGCGATGCAGACCGCCTTTGACGTACTGGCCGATATCGGTCATAAGGGCGGCGACATCGTGATTGCCGGCCGATCACTCGCTGTCCTGAGGAGTGCCGGCGGTGTTATCTGGTTTGATTTTGCAACGCTGTGTGGCGGCCCGCGATCACAAATTGACTACCTCGAGATTGCCAGCCGTTTTCACACGGTCTTTTTGTCGGGTATTCCCAGGATGTCCGCAGCCCAGTCATCGGAAGCACGACGATTTGTATGGCTGATCGATGTGTTCTACGATCAGGGCATCAAGTTGGTTATGTCGGCCGAATGTCCGCCCGAGCAACTATATGTGAATGGCGCCATGTCAGGTGAATTTCATCGTACCGTCAGCCGTATTCTCGAGATGCAGTCCAAGGCATACCTGGCCGCGCCGCGCCGAACGGTGGTCAGCCGGATTAGTTGAACGAATCAGCCGCACGAACAAGTTAAATGAATCAGTTAAATGAATCAGTTGAGCGACTTTGAGAATTCGATGCGAGATGTCCTTCTTCTGAAAACTGTCCGCTACCTGGTTGCTCTGGTTACTCTGGTAGTTTTTGTTGCGCCGTTTGGTTGGCCACCGAGCGCTTCGTCGACTGCCAATGAACCGATTCTAAGTAACTATTCGATTGCCTCGATTACTGACCCCGATCGCGCACGTGCTGCCTTGTCAGCCACCGCCGAGGCTCGCGGCAGCTATCTGGAGCTGTGGCAGGCACAGCACAATGAGTGTCGCCAGCGAATTGCGGTTACCCGCTGCCAGAGCCAGTTAAAGGCCGAACGACAGGCCTACGAATCGAAAATCGGCGCCATTGATGTGCACGCCCGACAGGTCATCCGAAACGCCGCCTTGACCGAGCGTAACGCTGCCGAGGCTCGAAACAGCATTCAGCCCGCTCGGCAGGGGGCGGCACAAGGCCCATCGGAAAAGACCAGTTCGCCGGCAACGCCGAACGCCGATCCACAAAGCCAGCGGGCGGCGCAACAGCAAGCGCGGATCAGCCAGCATGAAGCCGCACTGGACAGGCAAAAGCAGGCCGGCATTGCCGAATCGAAGCAACGTCAGGAACGTGTGGCCGATCTTGAGCGCCGCAGGACCGAACAGTTACGCAAAATCGCCGAGGGCCGCAAAAAGGCTGCACGCAAGAACGAGAGCTAACTTATGTTCCGTGCTGCCTTGGCGCTTTGTCCCGGTGGCCCGGACATTCTGAGCAAGATCAACGAGCAATTATCGCCCTGTCCGTTGGCGCGCGTGCGGGCACGGCTGATCAGGGTTTCGGCGGCCTCGCGCAGTGGCATGCTCTCAATGACGAGCACAATTTCACCGGCGTGAAAGTAGTTCCAGAGCCCGTCCGAGCACAATAAAAAGGTGTCGCCAGCCTGCGGATCAGGCAGACTGCCCAAGGTCGCCACCGGATCGCGCCGGCCACCCAGCGCATTGACCAGCGCGTTGGCCGACGGATGCAGTCGGGCCCGATCGGCGCTGATTTTTCGAAGCTGCACCAGCTCTTGGAACAAGGTGTGATCCGAGGTGCAATGCAGCAGCTTGCGATCGCGAATGTGATAGATACGGCTGTCGCCGACATGGCACCAATCGATGCGATCGGGTTGCAACAACACGGCCGCAAATGTGCTGTGCGGATCCAGCCCCGAAGTCATGCCCGTCAGCCGCAGTATGGTGTGTACTTCGCTGACCAAGGCGTTGAAAAACGGTTCGATAGCGTTGGTTCTGGAGAATTCGTCGAAGCGCAATTTTGAGGTCAGAACGACGTTCTCGGCAGCCAGTGCACCGCCACTTTTCCCGCCCATGCCGTCGGCCAAAACGCCCAGAGCACAGCCAGGAGCGTTTGGGCTGGTTAGAATGGCAATACGGTCTTGCTGCTCGGAACGATCGCCTTTGTCCTGAGCAGTAAAACCAGTAAACACCAGTCCGGCGGGTGTAATCCGAGCGGACGATTGAACGGCATGTGACATGTGAACTATTATTTCATGCTGAATCTTCCATCCTGATACCGTTCATCTGAAGATGCCGAGCACTCAACCATGTCTGACGAGGAAAACATAAAACGCAGAATTGCCGAGCTCCAGCTCGAGCATCGTGGACTTGACGCCATGATTGGACTTGTCGTCGATCCGGGCAGCTTTGATGAACTGCAATTACGGCGTCTTAAAAAGCGCAAATTGCAGATCAAGGACACCATTTTTCTGCTTCAGATGCAACTGGTTCCGGACATTCCGGCCTGATGCATCAACAGGTTGTCAAAGCACTCAGCCAAGGCGGATCCCTGGCACGCGCCAATGCTCGCTTTGTACCGCGCTTGGCGCAGCAGGAGTTGGCGGTCGCGGTCGCCAACGCCATTGCCACGAGCGGCTTGCTGGTCGCCGAAGCGGGCACCGGTACCGGCAAAACATTTGCCTATCTGATCCCGGCGCTGCTCTGCGCCGGCAAGGTTTTGATTGCAACCGGCACACGCAACTTGCAGGATCAGCTCTTTGACCGCGACCTTCCGCAAGTCCGGGACGCATTAGGGGTGGCTGCCTCGGTGGCTTTGCTGAAAGGGCGCAGCAACTACGTTTGTCACTATCATCTGGCGCGTAATTTACAGGATGGCCGCTTCGCGAGTCGCGCTGATATCGCCGATCTGAAGCGCATTGAACAGTTCTCACGGCTCTCGAGCTCAGGTGATCGTAGCGGCTTGCCGCTAGTCGCCGAAGATGCTCCGGCGTGGTCACAGGCGGTCTCGACACGCGAAAACTGTTTGGGCTCGGAGTGCCCGGATCATGGCCGATGCTTTGTAGTCAAGGCACGTCAACAAGCGCAACAGGCCGACATCGTGGTCGTGAATCACCATCTGTTTTGCGCCGATCTGGCCTTGCGCGATGAAGGCATTGCCGAACTGCTGCCCGACGTTGCAGCGGTCATTTTTGACGAGGCGCATCAGCTCGCCGAGGTCGCCACGCAGTTCCTCGGCGAATCAGTTTCCAGTCGTCAGATCATCGAGTTCGGTCGCGATTGTTTGCGCTTCGGTCTGGCCAACGCTGCCGACGCGGCCGATTGGGTCTCACTATCGTCGGCGCTTGAGCAAGTAGTGCGCGAGTTGCGTCTGGCCGCAGGAACGCCCAGACGTATCGACGAGGCCGATCTGCGCGCGCATCATGATCTTCACGAATGCATACGGCAATGCGCCAAGGCGATTGGAATATTGGGTCTGCACCTGGATCAGGCCGCAGCGCGCAGCCCCGATCTCGCGCGTTGTGCGCAGCGCGCCAGTGAAATCGAACAACGCCTGAGCGCCTGGATCATTTACCTGACCGAACAGGGCAGTGCGAGCAGTGCAAAATCGGCCACCGAACAGCCGAACCCGGTTGGCGAGGAAAAAGTCTTTTGGGCCGAAGTGAATCAGAGCGGCTGTACCTTGAATGCGACGCCGTTATCGGTTGCCGCACCCCTTCAGAAGCATTTAGGTCAGAGGCCCTGCGCTTATATTTTTCTATCCGCTACCTTGTCGGTGTCTGGCAGCCTCGATCATTTCGCCAGCAGTCTCGGGCTGATGAGCGCCGACAAGAAGATCTGGCCGAGTCCGTTTGATTACCCGCGTAACGGACTGCTGTATGTGCCGCAAAGGTTGGCGTTGCCTTCGTCCGAAGCGTTTGCCGAGCAATTGATCGAGGCGGCTTGGCCGGTGCTCAAGGCGAATCGAGGTCGTGCGTTCGTTTTATGTACAACCCTCCGAATGGTCGAGCGACTGAGCCAATTGCTGCAACTTCGCCTCGAGACCGAAGAGCCGACCTTTCTGTTGCTGATTCAAGGCAAGTCGACTCGGGCAGAGTTGCTGAACCGTTTCCGAAGCGCCACCGCGCCCATACTGGTGGGTTCCGCCAGCTTCTGGGAGGGAGTAGATGTACCCGGCGAGCAACTCTCGGTGGTCATCGTAGACAAGTTGCCGTTTGCGCCGCCTGACGATCCCGTGTTGCGGGCGCGATCTGATCAGCTCAAGCGCGCCGGCAAGGATGCTTTCCGTGAATTGCACTTGCCAGCGGCCGCGATGAGTCTCAAACAGGGCGCTGGCCGGTTGATTCGCTCAGAGCACGATTACGGCGTGTTAATGGTCGGCGATGTCCGATTGGCTGATAAGGCGTACGGGCGATCGCTGCTCAAGAGCCTGCCGCCGTTTGCGCGTACGCGAGACCTTCAAGCGGTGCTGGAATTCGTCAAACAGCGCTCGAAGTCTGGTCAAGTTATCCTTAATGCTGAAGTACCACTGACGTAACAGCGCTACCGCCAGAGCTGCCACCAACTGCGATCGTCGTTCTCGAATCCTCGTGCCAGCAAATCGCTGCTCGGGTAATTCAGCTTGAAGACGCGTTCTGTGTCGGAGCGCAGATCCGCCAGGCCGAGCTTGTCGTAGGACGCATACATGATGTAGAGCGCATCTTCGATGCTAGGTGTATCGCGATACTGTCGGACAACACTCTGCGCCCGGTTGGCAGCCGCGACAAACGCGCCTCGGCGGAAATAATATCGGGCGATCAACAATTCACCGCGTGCCATCGAGTTGACCAGATAACGCATCCGGGCAATTGAATCGGCGGCATATTTGCTGTCCGGCCAGCGCGTGGTCACTTCCTTGAAGGCGTCAAAGGCCTCGCGCGCTGCACGCAGATCGCGCTCAGACAGATCTTGTCCGCCCAGATTAGCCACCAGGCCTTGCTGCTCATTGAAGTTGATCAGCCCTTTCAAATAATAGACATAGTCCAGCGACGCGTGGTTGGGGTGAAGTTTCAGAAATCGCTCGACAGCCGCCAGGGCTAGCACCCGCTCGTTATCCTTGTATTGCGCATAGGCAAGATCGATCTGTGCCTGCTGCGCCCAGCGGCCGAACGGATAACGCGATTCGAGCTTCTCCAACAACTTGATTGCCGCCGGCCAGTTGTTCGAGCTCATTTCGCCCTTGGCCTCGGCATATAATTTTTCAGGCGTCCAGCCCAAGGTGTTATCCAGCGCGTTCGTTGAGGTGCAAGCGGACGCAACGAGGACCAGCACGGCAAAACCGAGTACAGATAAATATCTACGCAACTGAATCACCCAATCCCCGGGCAACAACACCCGGGCCTTCGACTTATATGAATGAACACACCGCTGACTGACGACATCATTGACTAACGACACCATTGACTGACGACACCTTGGACCGACAACAGACACCATTGACCTACGACACCTTTGGCTGCTCGCACGGATGACTGACCTATGACTGAATCACCCGAGCAGGATTATATAGAAGGTGAATGGGAGGACCCGGGTAGCGATCCCGCAGTTCAGCGAATCGATTGTGCTGATGGCGCGGGCATGCGTCTTGATCAATTCCTGGCCAGCCGTTTGCCCGATATCTCGAGGACTCGCGTGCAGCGCTGGATCGAATTGGGATCAGTCTGGTGTGAATCACGGATCTTAAGCGCTAAAAGCCGGCTGCTCGGTACCGAAATCGCGTATGTCAAACCCTTGCCGCGCGAGGCCGATCAATCCTTTGTGGCCGACCCGGTTGCACTCGACGTCATTGCCGAAACCGAGCATTATCTGATCATCAATAAAGCTGCCGGTTTGGTCGTTCATCCTGGCGCGGGCAATTGGCGAAATACCTTGCTCAATGGACTTATCCATCGTTGGCCCGCGCAGGCCTTATTGCCTCGTGCCGGCATCGTTCACCGTCTGGACAAGGACACCAGTGGACTGCTGGTGGTCGCGCGCAGTGAATTGGCGCGCCAGTCGTTCACCGATCAGCTCAAGGAGCGCAGGATGTCGCGCCGCTATTTGACTCTGGCTCACGGCCGGATTGCGTCAGCCGGCTCGGTTGACGCGCCGATCGGTCGTGACCCGGCGCTACGAACCCGCATGGCGGTGGTGCGGGCCAGCTACGGCAAGCCGGCGCTGACGCACTACTTGCCGCTGGCGCAGGGAATGCTCGAAGCCCAAATGATCAGTCTTCTGGAGTGTCGTTTGCAGACCGGCCGAACTCATCAAATCCGGGTGCACCTCGCGCACATCAAACATCCGATTCTGGGTGACGCCCTCTATGGCGGCACCCGTCTCGCTATCGACCGGCAAGCGCTCCATGCTTACCGCCTCGGTATCGCCGACCCGGTGGATTCTAGCCATAAATCCTGGAGAATCGCACCGCCGAACGATTTCACTCTCGCCGCACAAGCCTGTGGCATCGACCTCGATGCGGGCCTGCGTGTGGTGAACGATCATGCCTAGCCGAGTGCGGGCCGATTGGGCCGCACCAGCGCACATACACGCCTTGACGACCTGCCGGGCAGGTGGAGTCAGCCGCGCGCCATACGGTAGCGCCTCAGACGGTAGCGCCTCAGACGGTAGCGCCTCAGACGGTAGCGCCTCAGACGGTGGCGCCTCAGACGGTGGCGCATCACCGGCGCAGCGGTCCGGGTTGAATCTGGGATACACCAGTGGCGACGATCCGGATCGAGTCCGTGAAAATCGGCAGATCCTCAGGCGTGTGCTGCCGGCCGAGCCGCATTGGCTGCATCAAGTCCATGGCCGAGAGGTGCTCGAGTTCGACTCGGCTTCGCCGCCTTTGACCGTTACGCAACAGCGTAGTCCCGTCAATGTCGCCGATGCGGCCATCACGATGCAGGCGTCGGTCGTGCTTTGCGTGCTGAGCGCCGACTGTCTGCCGATCTTCATGTGCAATCGGGAAGGTGATGCGATCGGAATCTGCCATGCTGGCTGGCGCGGATTGGCGGCTGGTGTCATCGAGGCAAGCGCCTTGAAACTGCAGCAACGCCGGCCGGCCAGCGCTGGCTGGATCGCCCATCTGGGGCCGGCGATCGGCGCGGCCGCCTTCGAGGTCGGTGATGACGTGCGCTCGGCTTTTTGCGATCTGCACGCTGCCGACGCCCAGTATTTTGTACCGACTACGGAGGCCGGCAAGTACCTCGCCGATCTGTACAAAATTGCCTCGCGTCGATTACACGCGGCTGGTTTTCAAACGATAAGCGGTGGTGCATACTGTACCGTCCGCGACGAACAGCACTTCTATTCATATCGTCGCGATCGACAGACGGGCCGGATGGCTTCACTGATCTGGATTCAGTAATGAGGAGATATTCATGGTGACCAAACAAAAGGGCCGTGCTGCCAAGGCAAAGCCGGGGTCGCGTACGGTGGCGAGCACGACCAAGGCAACGCCGGCCCGCCGAACCGCGCCGGCCCGCCAGCCCGCGCCGGCCCGCCAGCCCGCACCGACCCGCGAGCCCGCACCGGCTGCTTCGATGGCACCATCAGCGAACCCATTCGGCGCTGCCAGCGCGGACCTCAGCAACTCGATGACTGCGCTGCTCAGTTCATTTTCGAGTGCTGCGCCAGCGTTCAACGCGCTGCAGGGCGACTATATGCAGCGTGTACAGAAGCTCATGGAAAGCGCCAGTCAGGGTGCCTTGCCGAGCCTTTCGGACAAGCGTTTTGCCGACGCCAGTTGGCAGAACAATGGCCTGTTCACCTGGAACGCCGCTTTGTACTTGCTGAATGCCGAATTCATGGGCCGCATGGCTGAAAACATGACGACCGACGATCGGGAGCGCGATAAAGTCAAGTTTGCCATTCAACAGTGGGTCGATGCGATGTCGCCGGCCAACTTTCTGATTTCGAATCCCGAGGCGCAACGGCTGATGCTCGAGACCCAGGGCCGCAGCCTGATGGCGGGGGCTGAAAATCTGATGGGCGATATGCAGTTGGGTCGAATCTCGCAGAATGATGATTCGGCCTTTGAAGTCGGTCGCAACGTTGCCACCTCGAAGGGCTCGGTGATTTTCCAGAATGAGTTGGTGCAGCTTATTCAGTATGCCCCGAGTACCGCCAAGGTGCGTCGCCGGCCGCTGCTGTTGGTGCCGCCGTGTATCAACAAGTTCTATATTCTGGATCTGCAGCCCGAGAATTCATTCGTCGCTCATGCGGTGTCAGAGGGCCATCAGGTCTTTATGGTGTCGTGGCGAAATGTCGGCGCCGCCCAAGGCGAGCGCACCTGGGACGATTATCTGCAGATGGGCGTGGTCGAGACGATCAAGGTCGTTCAGGAACTTACCGGACAACAACAAATCAACGCACTCGGTTTCTGTGTCGGCGGAACCATTTTGAGTACGGCGTTGGCGGCGTTGGCGGCCAAGGGTCAGCATCCGGTCGCCTCGCTGACCTTGATGACGACCCTGCTCGATTTTTCCGAGCCGGGTGTGCTCGGGGTGTTTATCGACGAGCAGCAGGTTGCCCAGCGTGAACAAACGATCGGCAAGGGCGGCTTGCTGAAGGGCCAGGAACTTGCGACGACGTTCTCGTTTCTGCGACCCAATGATCTGGTCTGGAACTACGTGGTCAACAATTACCTGAAAGGCCAGCATCCGCCTGCCTTTGATCTGCTGTACTGGAATGGTGACGGAACCAACTTGCCGGGCCCGATGTTCGTTTGGTATTTGCGCCACCTTTATTTGCAAAACGAACTGAAGATACCGGCGCGCCTGACCTCGCTGGGTCAGCCGATCGACCTGGGCAAGCTGCGCATGCCCGTTTATGTCTTTGGCGCCAAGGAAGACCATATCGTTCCGTGGAGCGCGGCTTATCTGAATACGCATCTGGTGGGTGGACCGGTACGATTTGTGCTCGGTGCCAGCGGACACATTGCCGGTGCGATCAATCCGGCCTCGAAAAACAAGCGCAGTTACTGGAGCGGTGAAGCGATCAAGCCGGATGCACAAAGCTGGCTTGCGTCGGCCCAGGAACATCCAGGCAGTTGGTGGGTAGACTGGCGCAACTGGCTCAGTCAGTTTGCCGCCACCGAGCAAGCCGCTCCGACGACGCTGGGCAACGGCAAGTTTTTGCCGCTGGAAGCCGCTCCTGGAAGTTATGTGAAACAGCGGGCTGAATAGCCGATTTTGACTTCCCGAATACAATCGAGGCGAGATCGCGGCCAATTCCAGCCCCGATCCAGCAGGAGACTTGTGTGCCCGCCACCCAGCGTTTGATCAAAAAATACCCGAATCGGCGACTCTACGATACCCAGACCAGTGCCTACATCACGCTGATTGACGTCAAGCAACTGGTGCTGGAGGGTCACGAATTCAAGGTGTCCGACGCCAAGAGCAATGAGGATCTGACGCGAAGTATCTTGTTGCAGATCATTCTCGAAGAGGAGGCCAGCGGCCAGCCACTGTTTACTGCCAGCACCTTGTCCCAGATCATCCGCTTTTATGGGCATTCCATGCAAGGCATGATGGGCACCTATCTTGAAAAAACCATGCTGGCGTTCGTCGAGATTCAGGGCAAGATGCAGGATCAGTCGAAGTCGTTTTATGACAATCGCGGCATGCCCAATCCGGAAATGTGGACTCAGTTCATGTCCATGCAAACGCCGATGATCCAATCGATGATGAGCAACTACCTCGATCAAAGCAAGACCTTGTTTGTACAGATGCAAGAACAAATGCAGCAACAGGCGCGCAGTGTCTTTCCCGGCTTCCCGTTCCCGGATAACGAGAAGAAATAGCGGATGTCGATTGCTGAGTTAAAGCCTACCCTCGCCAGGAAATTACAAGCAGCGCCCAAAGTAGGGCTGGTGTCGCTGGGCTGTCCGAAGGCGCTGGTTGATTCCGAGTTGATCGTGACCCGACTGCGCGCCGAAGGCTATGAAATTTCAGCGCGCTACGATGGCTCGGACCTGGTCATTGTGAATACCTGCGGATTCATAGACGCGGCCGTTGCCGAGTCGCTGGACGCCATTGGTGAGGCCATTAGCGAAAACGGCAAGGTTATAGTGACCGGCTGTCTGGGCGCAAA
The DNA here is from genome assembly GCA_031363055.1 of Burkholderiales bacterium. Classification (GTDB taxonomy): domain Bacteria; phylum Pseudomonadota; class Gammaproteobacteria; order Burkholderiales; family Burkholderiaceae_E; genus JANLTP01. The sequence goes on from JANLTP010000129.1 coordinate 10,436, forward strand.
ACAAAATGCCGACGGCCACAATCTCATCAGCGCCATACATCCCAAGGTGCTTGCGGTAACCGGGCCGCATGCGACCGATGAAGTGCTGGAGCACGTGCATCGCTATTTGCCGCAGCCGCACGATCCTTTGCTCGACCTGATACCGGCTGGCGGCTTCAAGCTGACGCCGCGACATTATGCGTATCTGAAAATTTCCGAGGGCTGCAACCATCGCTGCAGCTTCTGCATTATTCCGTCGATGCGTGGTGATCTGGTCAGTCGACCGGTGGGCGATATCATCCGCGAGGCCGAAGGTTTGGTGCGCGCCGGCGTCAAGGAGTTGCTGGTCATTTCGCAAGATACCAGCGCCTACGGTGTTGACGTCAAGTATCGAACCGGGTTCGCCAACGGTCGCCCGGTCCGCACACGGATGACCGAGTTGACTCGTGAACTGTCGCAATTGGGCGTGTGGGTGCGCCTGCATTACGTCTACCCGTATCCGCATGTCGATGAGGTGGTCGAACTGATGGCCGAGTATGCCGGCAAGGGATGTTTGTTACCCTATCTCGATGTGCCGTTCCAGCATGCCGATCCGGTCATTCTGAAAGCCATGAAGCGGCCTGCTTCGGGCGAGAAAAATATCGAGCGTATCCGGGCCTGGCGAAAAATCTGTCCGGAACTCACCATACGCTCTACCTTTATCGCGGGCTTCCCCGGCGAAACCGAGGCGCAGTTTCAATCCTTGCTCGAGTTTCTGAAAGAGGCCAAACTGGATCGGGTCGGCTGTTTTGCATACTCGCCCGTCGACGGCGCGAGTGCCAATGAATTACCCGATCCGGTTGCTGACTTGGTTCGCAGTGAGCGCCAGCAACGATTCATGCTGACGCAGGAAAAAATAAGTCGGGCACGGCTCAAACGCAAGGTTGGACAGAGCATGCGCGTCCTGATTGACAGCGTCGAAGCAAAACGAGCCATCGGTCGTTCAGCGGCCGATGCACCGGAAATTGACGGACTGGTGTTTATCGAACCGGCAGTCGGCCTTAAGGTTGGCGACTGGGCACAGGTCGAAGTGATCGCCTCCGACGACCACGACCTTTACGCGAAGAAGTTGAGCGCGGCATCGAGTGGGCAGTAGTTCAGCGCAAACAATGCCTGGCGGCGGACGACCGGCTTGGCGCGATAGGCAACCGAGACGCCGGCGATCGACATCATCTTCAGATCGTTGGCGCCATCGCCAATCACGATCGCCTGCGCCGGCGAGCAGCCCAGCGCTACACAGGTCTCCTCGACGATTCGCTGCTTGACGTCGGCGTTGACGATCTCGCCGATCAGGCCACCGGTCAACTGCTCGTTGCGCAGTTCAACCCGATTAGCTCGAACAAAGTCCAGGCCCAGTCGAATCTTCAGTTGATCGGCAAAAAAGGTGAAGCCGCCGGAGACCAGCAAAACCTTCAATCCGGCTTGCTTCGAAGCGGCGATCAGACGTTCAACGCCAGGGCTCAACTGCAGGCGCTCGTCGTAGATTTGCTGCATCGCGTGCAAGGGCATACCCGCCAGCAGGTTCAGACGTCGTCGCAAACTCTCGTTGTAGTCTGAAATCTCGCCCCGCATGGCGGCTTCGGTAATCGCAGCGACTTCGTTCTTCTTGCCAAAGTAATCGCCCATCTCATCAATACATTCAATGGTGATGAGCGTTGAGTCCATGTCGAACACCAGCAAGCGATAGTCGGACAGCGACCGCTTTTGTTCGATCCAGGCGGCATCGACGCTGAACTTTTCGGCCAGATCGGCCGCTTGGCTGCGGCTGCCAGACGGCCATGGCCAGCGTGCGATTTGGCTTGCGCTTATCATTGGGTCGGGCTGACCACTGCTCATCACCGGTTCTGACTGCAACTGTTGCGCTAACTCGGCCAGCAACGTTGGGCTCAAAGTGGGGTGTTGTATCAACAGTTCGCTCATCGAGTACGTTCCTTCACTTTCGGCGCCGGCGACGCCAGCAAGGTCAACAGTTCGCGAACCTTGGCCACTCGCTCCTTGTAGTCGGCGGTGTGCAAGGTGAAACGCAAGCGGTCTTGCCCGGCCAGTTTGGCGTCACGTCGCGACTGTATGAACGCGATAATCCGCTCAGGTGCAATCGCCGGATGCGGACCAAATTGCATCAGAATGGTCTCGCTCGAAGCGTCAATTCGGGTGATGCCGAGCGGCGTCGATTGCAGGCGCAGTTTGTGGGTGTCGATCAGCGCCCGGGTGGCTTCGGGCGGTGTACCAAAGCGATCGACGATCTCCTCCTGCAGGGCCAGCAGTTCGTCGGGTTCTGCACAGTTGGCCAGCCGTTTATAAAGCGTCAGGCGATCGTGGATGTCGCCGCAATAGTCTTGCGGCAAGCGCGCCGGTACATGCAGATTGATCTCCGTCACCGCTGCCAGCGGTGCGCTAAGATCCGGCTCGCGCCCAGCCTTCAGCGCCTGTACGGCAACGCTGAGCATCTCCGAATACATCGAGAAGCCAACCTCCTGAATGTCGCCGGACTGGGAGTCGCCGAGTACTTCGCCAGCGCCCCTGATCTCCAGATCGTGCATGGCCAGGAAGAAGCCGGAGCCCAGTTCTTCCATCATCTGAATCGCCTCGAGCCGCTTGGTGGCGTCCTTGGTGATCGCCGTTTCGTCCGGAATCATCAGATAGGCATACGCCTGGTGATGCGAGCGGCCGACCCGGCCGCGCAATTGATGCAATTGTGCGAGACCAAACCGATCCGCTCGATGCATGATAATGGTGTTGGCCGAGGGCACGTCGATGCCGGTCTCAATAATTGTTGAACAGAGCAGCACGTTGAATCGCTGTTGATGAAAGTCACGCATCACATGCTCGAGATCGCGTTCCGGCATTTGGCCATGCGCAATCGCAATACGTGCCTCGGGCACCAGCTTTTCAAGCATGATGCGGCGATTCTCGATGGTGGCGACCTCATTGTGCAGAAAATAGGCCTGGCCACCACGCTTCAGTTCTCGGAGCAGGGCTTCGCGAATAATGCCGTCGCTCTCGCGTCGAACGAAGGTCTTGATCGCCAGCCGGCGCTGCGGTGCCGTCGCAATCACGGAGAAGTCGCGAATGCCTTCGAGACTCATCGCCAAGGTGCGCGGAATCGGCGTCGCGGTCAAGGTCAGTACGTCGACCTCGGAGCGCAACGCCTTCAGTGCTTCTTTTTGCCGCACGCCAAATCGGTGCTCCTCGTCGATGATGACCAGACCCAGGCGATTGAACTTGAGCTGTGCCGACAGTAACTTGTGCGTGCCGATGGCGATATCGAGCTTGCCGGAATTGATGTCATCGACGGCAATCTGGATTTCCTTGCTCGAGCGAAAGCGCGAAAGCTCCGCGATGCGCACCGGCCAGTTGGCGAATCGATCGGAAAATGTTTGAAAGTGCTGTTCGGCGAGCAAGGTGGTCGGCGTCAGAATGGCGACCTGTTTGCCGTCCGATACGGCGACGAACGCGGCCCGCAGCGCCACCTCGGTCTTGCCGAATCCGACGTCGCCGCAGACCAACCGATCCATGGGTTTGCCGGACACCATATCCTGGGTGACGGCATGAATGGCGGCCAATTGATCGGGCGTCTCCTCAAAGGCGAATCCCTCGGCAAAAGCTTCATAGTCGCCCGAGTTGAACTTGAAGGAGTGACCTTGGCGGGCCGCTCGACGGGCGTAGATGTTAAGCAGTTCTGCGGCCGTATCGCGAGCCTGTTTGGCCGCCCGGGTCTTGGCTTTTTCCCATTGACCCGAGCCCAGCAGATGCAGCGGTGCGGTATCGGGATTGGCACCGCTGTAACGGCCGATTTGATGCAACTGTGCCACCGGCACATAGAGCTTGGTGTCGTTTGCATAGACCAGATTGAGAAACTCGGTTTCGCCATCGCCCAGATCGAGTGTGATCAGGCCTACATAACGACCAATACCATGTTGCGCATGCACAACCGGGTCGCCCGGACGCAGCTCGGAAAGATCACGAATGATGGCATCAACATTGGTCTGCTGATCGCGCCGCCCACGTCGGGCCTTGCGAGACGATTCGCCAAACAACTCGGACTCGGTGATGACACTCAAGCCACCGTCGAGCAGTGCGAAGCCTTCAGCCAAGGGCGCTACCGACAGTCCGACGCGCTGCTCGGATTCGAGAAACGCAGCCCAGTCCGCGATAAACGGCAAATCGAGTCCATGCTCAGCGAACATTTGACTCAGGGTTTCGCGTCGGCCTTTCGATTCGGCAACGATCAGAACCGGTGCCTCTTGTTCATCGAGATAGTTCAGCAGACTCGCCAACGGTTGTTCGGCACGCCGATTGATAATGACCGGCGGCAAATCGACGCTGAACCGACGCTGACTTGACTGCTTGTCGATCGCGGCAATGACCGGCTTTACCGACTGCACATCGGCGGTCGGCGAGCCCGACAGACTCCAGCGGCTGCGTTGTCGGGAGGCGATGAAAAAGTCTTCCGGCGGCAGAAGAATTTCGGATGGTCTTAGTACCGGGCGCGCCGAATCATGGGACAGGAACTTGTATCGCTGTTCGGTATCGGCGTAGAACTTTTGTAGCGCACCCTCGACATCGCCGAGCGTGACGATCACGGCGCCCGCGGGCAGAAAATCGAACAGCGTCGCGGTTTGCTCGAAGAACAGGGGCAGGTAATACTCAAGCCCTGCGGTCAATATACCGTTGCCGATATCACGATAAATCTGGGTTTTCGACGGATCGCCTTCAAAGCGCTCACGCCAACGCCCCCGAAAACTGGTTCGTGATCCCTCGTCGGTCGGAAACTCGCGCCCGGGCAGCAGGCGGATCTGGGCGACCGGATACAAGCTGCGCTGGTTATCGGGATCAAACGTGCGGATCGATTCAATCTCATCGCCGAGCAGATCAAGCCGGTAGGGAAGTGCTGAACCCATCGGGAACAGATCGATCAGGCCGCCGCGCACACAATACTCACCGGGTCGCACGACTTGCGATACATGGTCGTAGCCGGCCAACACGAGTTGCGTGCGTAGCGCCTGCTCATCGAGTCGTTGCCCCTTGTCGAAGAAGAACGTGCGCGAGGCCAGGTAAGACCTGGGAGCAAAGCGATGACAAGCCGTGGTGGCACTGGTCAGCAATAATCGCGATTGGCTGGCACCCAGCGCCTGCAACGCATCGAGGCGCACTGAAACCAGATCCTGATGCGGCGAGATACTGTCATACGGCAAGGTTTCCCAATCAGGAAGAACCTGCGGCTTGATGGTTGGCTCGAAATAAACGATTTCTTGCGCCAGGCGCTCACAATCATGAGCGTTGGCGGCAATAATCACCAGTGGTCGTTCGGCGCGAACCAGCAATTTGGCCAGCAACAAGGCATCGGAAGAGCCTTGACAGCGGGGTAGTGCGAAGACATGCCCAACTCGTGGCTCGGCTACGAAATCGAGTGATGAGACGGTAGGAAGGGTCGTCGAAGTTGAGTTATTCAAGAATTAGGTAGGCGGCTAAAATCGATATTTTATTCCTGTGCCCGAGCATTTCGGTGGCAGGCCGCATTCGGTGTCAGGTTTGCAAAAGCGCATGAGTCCAGAAACTGCGAAAAACCCGCTCGTTGGTGCCCCGACCTGGCACGCGATTGTGCCGGCCGCTGGCGCCGGCCGGCGCCTGGGTCTTGCCATTCCGAAGCAGTACCTGCTGCTCGACGAGCGATCCATTTTGCAGTGGACCGTCGATACCTTGTGCAGCGCCGAATGGATTGACAGCATTTTGGTGGTGGTTGCGCCGGACGATCAGATCGCGCAAGGCCTGCTGCGCGCCCATCCTCGGGTGCGACTGTGCAAGGTCGGCGGCCTGACTCGCCGCGACTCGGTGCGAAGCGCACTCGACTGCCTGGAGAACGTACACGAGAAAGATTGGGTGCTCGTGCAGGATGCCGCCCGGCCCGGACTGACCCTCGAGATGTTGCAACGACTCAGGCATGGCATCCTGAACGATGAGGTTGGCGGCTTACTGGCGATTCCAGTGGCCGATACCGTCAAGCGTCACAGCTTGCCAAGCGCATCGGTTGCCGAGCAACAATACCGAAGCTGCGACACGGTTGATCGTGACGGACTATGGCTGGCCCAGACGCCGCAGGTGTTTCGCCGCGGACTGCTACAACGAGCGCTGGACCACTACCCGGGCGCAACTGATGAAGCTTCAGCCATCGAAGCACTCGGCCAGCAACCGCTGCTGATCCAGGGTGCTCGCGAAAATTTCAAGGTAACGACCGTTGAGGACTATGTACTCATGCGCGCATTGTTGACGACAAAAGCTGCGAAGCCAGGGCTTCGAATCGGTCAGGGCTATGACGTGCACGCGCTGGTGCCTGGGCGACGTCTGATTCTGGGCGGGGTCGAGATTGCCAGTGATCTTGGATTGCTCGGGCACTCGGATGCCGATGTGCTGACGCACGCCTTGATCGACGCCTTGCTGGGGGCAGCGGCCCTCGGTGACATCGGCACCCATTTTCCCGATACCGACCCGCGATTCGCCGGAGCCGACAGTTTGCAATTGCTCGGAGCAACCTTGGTAAAGGTGCTCGAGGCCGGCTACCGGCCGGTCAATATCGACGCAACCCTTGTTGCGCAGGCTCCCAGGCTGGCCCCCTACATCGAGGCAATCACAGCCAATCTGCGCCGGGTCACCGCAATGCCGGCGGGCAGCATCAACGTCAAGGCCAAAACCAACGAGCGGCTTGGATTTGAAGGGCGCAGTGAAGGCATTGTCGCCCAGGTCGTGGTCCTGATCGAGCTCAAGACAGGTCTTTAACCAGCGCGCTGCGCAACTCCGGCGGTACCAGGTTGGCGCGCAGCTCATAGGCCGAATGATCACAACCGGCGCTCAATCCGACCCCGTACTTGAGTGCGGCCGCCATGTCCTCAGTCAACTCGAAGCGCAGAAAATGCACCGCAGAGGTCTTCTCTTCGTTCTCGCGTTCGAGATCTTCATCGGCAATGGCATAGACCTTGGCTGCGCCTTCGACTTGAACCCATATCTTGCGTTCCACCCCTTTGAGTTGTCCCAGGGCTTGGCGACGCTCTAGCGGATCGTCATACTCGATCAGCATAGTGGCCTTGAAGTTGCGGCCATCCGGTACCAGCGGGTTGTCGGCGGCCAGTTCATCCTGAATACCGTCGTCCTCGAATATCTTCTCGATGCGCAGCATTTCCTGAATTTGATAACGTACGGTTAATTCATCTTCGAACAACAAGGTGATGTGATCGCCAAGCGCGAGCTTGCGCTGTTTTTTGTGATCGAGCACCTGTTTGCGGAAACTGTTACGCGTTCTGGCGAACGACTCCAGAGTCATCAGGGATTCGCGGGTAACCTGCGGCATGCTTAAAATCCTCAATAGTTCAAGTAAGGGGTGTTCGGGTATTTAGTGTTTGGACATTCATTGTCCGAGCAATTAGTGCTCGAGTAATTAGTCGGGTAACCCGTAGGCTTTGCGCACCAACGTAATCGGATGTGCGAGTCGGTCAGACAGGTCAGCTCCGCTGAGCTGAATGCCTTCGTTGATGTGATGACCGGCGAGTTGGCAATCCGAGGCAATCCATTGCGTGGCGCCTTGCGGATGTTCCTGCATCTGTCGAAATACCGGGCGACCAATTTTCAACGCGGTCTCGTGAAACTCCTGCTTGACGCCCCAGGTCCCCGCATGGCCGGAGCAACGCTCGATGGTGTCGACGTGGGTGCCCGGAATCATCTCGAGCAACTCGCGAGTTTTCTGGCCAACGTTCTGTACACGCAAGTGACAGGCCACGTGGTAGGACACGTTACCAAGCGGCGCTGTGAAGTCGGTCTTGAGCAAACCGTCCTTGGCGCGTGCAACCAGGTACTCGAACGGATCAAACATCGCCTTGCGAACGGCTTGGACATCGGCATCGTCGGGGAACATCAGCGGCAGTTCCTGCTTGAACATCAGGCCACAGGACGGAATCGGGGCGAGGATAGCGTAGCCAGCTCGGGCCAGTTCGGCCAGTACCGGAATGCTTTTTTCCTTGAGTCTTGCAACGGCCTCGAGATCGCCGAGTTCCAGCTTGGGCATGCCGCAGCAGGATTCCTGTTCAGCCAAAACATGTGGAATCAGGTTGTGGTCAAGCACCTTGAGGAGATCGTGACCAATACCCGGTTCGTTGTAGTTGACATAACAGGTCGCAAAGATGGCCACTTTGCCGGGCGTGCGTTGGCCATCGCGGATCGGATGACTCTTTGATTTGGCGGCATGTGAGCGAAACTTCCGGGCTGAAAATTCCGGCACCCAAGCGGTCTCGTGAACGCCCATATATTTCTGCAGTTGCTTGCGAAAGGTCGGACTCTTGTTGACCTTGTTCACAATCTGCACAACGACCGGGATTCCGGCCAACTTGCCGTTACGATCGGTTGACGACAGTGCATTGTCGCGAAATTGAGTGGCAGTGCCACGCCGGAACTGTATGGCCTTCGCCCTGAGCATCAGATGCGGGAAGTCGAGATTCCAGGGATGCGGCGGCACATACGGACACTTGGTCATGTAACAAACGTCGCAGAGGTAGCACTGGTCAACCACCTTCCAGAAATCGTCTTTTTTCACGCCGTCGACTTCGAAGGTCGAACTCTCGTCGACCAAGTGAAACAGCGTTGGAAATGAATTGCAGAGGCTCACACAACGTCTGCAACCGTGGCAAATGTCGAAGGTGCGCTCCATTTCCTTGAGGCAGGACTCTTCGTTGTAGAAATCAGGATTTTTCCAATCCAGCGGATGCCGGGTCGGCGCTTCCAGGGATCCTTCACGGGCGCTCATGGGCCAGGTCTCCGACGATAAGGCAAACACGAAAAATTAGGGGAGCATCGAAATGCTCCCCTTGCAGAATCAGGCCAAGCCACAACCGCCATCAGACGGGCAATGGCCGGACCATGAACATCAACTACATCAAACCAAGGTTTCCAGCGCCTTGGCAAAACGATTGGCGTGCGAGCGCTCGGCTTTGGCAAGCGTCTCAAACCAATCGGCGATCTCTTCAAAGCCTTCCTGACGAGCCGACTTCGCCATACCCGGATACATGTCGGTGTACTCGTGCGTCTCACCGGCAACGGCTGCTTTCAGATTCTGCTCCGACGAACCAATCGGCAGATCGGTGGCCGGATCGCCAACTTGCGCGAGGTAATCGAGGTGGCCATGCGCATGACCGGTCTCGCCTTCTGCGGTCGAGCGGAACAAGGCTGCCACTTCAGTCGCGCCTTCAACGTCTGCCTTGTTTGCAAAATATAGATAACGACGATTTGCCTGGCTCTCACCAGCAAATGCTGCCTTCAAATTGTCGTGGGTTTTGGTCCATTTAAGGCTGGGCATGGAAGTATCGTTTAGAAGCTACGAATGCTGTGCCATATCGGCCGAGGATGGGAATCCCGGATAGGATCATGGGCGATCAAGAGTATGAACTATCGATCGCGCGCCCGAGTCTAGGGTTAATCCGGACGCCAGGCAAATTGATTATCCAAATATCCTTGATTGGTACTGGCTATGGATCTTTCCAAACATTTCAGATCGATCAAGCGCCCACACCCGAAAGCAGGCCCGGTGCGTTCGGCAAATGGAGATTGATGATCAGACCGCCGTCGCTGGCATTGGCCAATTCACATTTTCCGAGGTAGCGTCGCGCCAGCCGATCGACAATCGTCAACCCCAGGCCGCTGCCACCCTCGTAGCTGCGCGCCTCATCGGCGCGCGAGAACGGGCGCAGCAGTTTCGGCAATTGCAGCGGATCGACACCAGGCCCCCAGTCTCGGATGGATAACTCGACGCCGCCGCTGCTGCTCGAGCGACGGCCACGATCGAGCAGCAACGGTTTCGCAACAATCTGAACGCGAGTAACGTCATCATGGGTACTACGGCCGTAGCGGCGCGCGTTCTCCAGAACGTTGCTCAACATTCGCTCCAGATCCAGTGCATCGCCAAACCAGATTAGACCGACTCCGGGCTGAATGTTAAGTTCAATCTGAACATCATTCGAGCCCGACATCAGACGCAACCGACAATCGCTCAGCAGATCGGCTACATTGACATCGGCGAGTTTGGCTCGTTCCAGCTCGGACTGTCCCGAGCGCGCGTAGTCGAGAAACTTGCCGACGATCTGATCGATACGCTCGATTTCGGAACTCATCGATTCCTTGTCGGCATCGATCAACGGGCTAAGCTCGATTTCCATTCTCAGACGCGCCAACGGCGTTCGAACATCATGCGAGATGCCGGCCAACGCAACCGCGCGGTCCGACTCGATGGCCGCCAGATCACTCGCCATGCGGTTAAAACGATGATTGACTTGAGCGATTTCGGTAGGTGCTCGCTCCGGCAAAATCTCGGGAGCCAAGCCACGGCTGACGCGCTCCAAGGCACCTGCTAGCCGCGACAGCGGTCGGTTGACGAGCCGGCTGATGAGGATGGCGCCGATCGCTGACAGCGCCAGGGTGACTAGTCCGATCAACAGCCAATCCGGCCCGATCTGTCGCTCGAATCGTTCTCGCTTCAGAACCAACCAATACGGATCGCCATCGATATCGAAGCTGACCCACAAACCGGCCTCGTCGTTGACCTGGGCCGCCATGCGGGTGTCGGCGCCCAACAAGTGCCGAAGTCTGGCCTGCACAGCATCGGAAAATGCTGCATCGCTGGGAAACGCGCTGGCAATACTTTCGACCCGGTCGCCAGGCTCGAGCGGCGTGACCCGGATACCTTCTTCCAGCGCCAGCGCGGCGAGCAGGGCAGGACGCTTTTCCGCGCGCGTGTTGACCAGTGCAACCCGAGTGAGATTGATGACCGACGTGATTTCCCAAGCCAACTGTTGATCTGGCGGCGAGCGATCGAATACCCAAACCAACTGCAAGGCCGATAAAACGCTGGCCACGATTAGCGCGCCGATCATGAGAAAGGTGCGCCAGAAAATACTGAACTGCATCAGGGAGTCTTGACGTTCAGTTCCCGGCCGGAACAAAGACATAACCCACACCCCAGACGGTCTGCAGGTAGCGGGGCTTTTGTGGATCTAGCTCGATGAGCTTGCGAAGTCGCGAGATTTGAACATCCAGGCTTCGGTCATAGGCGCCGTATTCACGGCCCCGGGCCAGCACCATGAGCTTCTCGCGCGACAAGGCGACTTTCGGATGCTGCGCGAACACCTTGAGAACGGCGAATTCGCCACTGGTTAGAGGCAGCGACTCACCGTCACGCGACAATATCCGAGTACCCAGATTTAACGTGAACGGACCGAACTGTACCTCGCCGCTGTCCAGGGTCGGCGCACCGGGCGCCTCGCTGGCTTGTCGGCGGCGCAGCACCGCATTGATTCGCGCCAACAGTTCGCGTGGATTGAACGGCTTGGCCAGGTAGTCGTCGGCACCCATTTCAAGACCGACGATTCGATCAACGTCATCGCCCTTGGCGGTCAACATGATGACCGGCGTCAAGTCGTTGCCGCCGCGCAAACGTCGCACAATCGACAGACCATCTTCGCCGGGCATCATGATGTCCAGAATGATCAAGTCAAACGGTTCACGCTGAATCAGCCGATTCATCGACGCGGCGTCCTGGGCAACGCTGACTTCGAAGCCGTTGTCGCTCAAATACCGGCGCACCAGCTCGCGCAATTTGGGGTCGTCGTCGACGACGAGAAGGTGCTTGCCTGACAGTGACATGCCGCTATGATAGTCAGAGATCAACATTTTTGCATGCTGCGCTGATAATCGGTTACGGCCTGTTACAACACTTACCCCCAGTCGTCTGGGATCGGCTCGACAAGCCGCCTAGAATCCGTCGATGGCTGTTATTTCAAATATTGGTTTGGCTGCGCTGCTGCTGATTTGCGGCGTTCAGCCGGCGTTCGCCCAAAACGGTGCCGAGCGACTCGATGCAGTTGAGCGGCAACGTTTGCGCATGGAACTTAGACAACGCGCGCTGGACGAACGTCTGCGCGGCCAGCCGCCCGTGCAATATCAGCAAGCGCCGCCGGCCTACCCGGCGTTACCGCCCTCGGGCGGCGGTGCAGGGGGCGCAGGCGGCGGCGGATATGGTGCGCCGATGAATGGCGCCGGCGGCTATCGCAACGACGGAGGTGGTCCTCGGCTGACGCCGGAGGAACGACAGCAGTTGCGACTGCAATTGCGCGAAGGGCGTCTGCGCGCCCAAGGCAAATAATCGCTGTTCGATCCGGTTCGCATGCTTCGTGCCTAAAATGGGATCATGAGTCTGAACAACGGTCTGAACAACGGTCTGAACAACGATACGCTCACCAAACCCGTGCTGTTGGCCCTGGCAACGTCGACCGAGTGCTGTGCGGTCGCCCTGAGCGTACCTGAAGCTGGCGAAACAGCCCGAGTGTTTGCGCTCGAAGCAAACAGCGAGAGTCGCGGCTCTGGCGCCATTCTTTCGATGATCCAAACGCTGTTGGCGCAAGCCGGGTTGCATCGACACGCCATCGATGTGATCGCGTTCGATCAAGGCCCCGGCGCGTTTACCGGTGTGCGCGTCGGATGCTCGGTCGCCCAGGGCCTGGGATTTGCGCTCGAGCGGCCCGTCTTGTCCCTGAGTTCGCTTGAGATCGTGGCAGCCGCAGCGCTTTCGCCCGACCGCGAAACGGTCACTCCGAATCCAGTCACACCGAGTCCGGTCACACCGCATACTTTTGAATCATCACTGATCTGGAGCGTGCTTGACGCCAGGATGGGCGAAGTCTATTGCGCCGCCTACCGATCCGGTCCGACGTTCGATCTCGAATTGCATCAAGAGCCCACCGTTTGCAGTCCTGGCGCGGCAGTCGAGCTGATCACTTCGGTCAGCACTGCCTGGCGCGGCGACGGCTCGTTGAATCTTGGTGGCGAACGTTGGCGCAGGCCGAATCCTGGTCGACTGATCGCGGCTGGCAACGGTTTTTCGCGATTCCCGCGTTTGCTAGCATGTGCTCAGCAAGCGGCCATGGAAATCGATTCGCAGGCCTGGCCCAGCGCCCAACATTTGGCTTGGGCAGCGAGCCACCACTGGCGTGCCGGTCGGATGATTTCGGCCGCACAGATCGAGCCGCTTTATGTACGCAACAAGGTTGCCTTGAAGATGGCTGAACAGCGAATCAGGCCATGAGCGCATTGCCGCAAGCTCTAACGGCCGACTTGCCGTTTCGGGTTCGTGTATTGCGTCAGACAGACCTGGACGCGGTAGTGTCGATCGAGCGCGACATTTATCCGTTTCCCTGGTCGCGAGGTAATTTTGTGGATTCGCTGGCGGCAGGCTACGACGCCTGGATTTTTGAGCAATCGTCCGGCTTGATCGGTTATGCCGTTGTCATGTGGTCGATCGACGAAGTACATCTACTCAACCTCAGTGTCTGTCGTAGCGCCCAGGGGCAACGTTGGGGGGCGAAATTGCTCGAATGGTTGCTGCTCGAATTGAGACACCGCCAGGCCCGCCAAATCTATCTCGAGGTTCGGCCAAGCAATCCGGTGGCACGGCGCTTGTACTTGCGCGCCGGATTCGAGCAGATTGGCGTGCGCAAGGGATACTACCCGGCCCCCGGCGCAGATCGTGAAGATGCTCTGGTACTCAGCAGGTGGCTGACACCATGACCCCGAATCAGCAACGCGCCTACTCAGCCCTGGGACTTGCACCGCTGTGGCAAACACGAGCCGCCGTGCTGGCTGGCCCGGTCGATGACGCCGCGCTGTCCTGGGACGAATTGGCCAAGCGCGTCAGCGATTGTCGGCGTTGCGGCCTGTGTTCGAGTCGTCGCCAGACGGTATTCGGCGTCGGTCCGCACGAAGCGCGCTTGCTGATCGTCGGTGAGGCGCCCGGCCAGGAGGAAGATGCCAGCGGCGAGCCGTTCGTGGGACAGGCGGGCAAGTTACTCGATCACATGTTGGCCGCGATTGGACTGAATCGGGGCGAACACGTATTTATCGCCAACGTACTGAAATGTCGACCACCGGGCAATCGCAACCCTGAGCCGGCCGAGGTCGCTGCCTGTACGCCGTACCTGCAGCGGCAAATTGCGCTTTTGCAGCCGCAGTTGATACTGGTCATGGGTCGTTTTGCAGCGCAGTCACTGCTCACCACCGATGCCACTATCGCCAGTTTGCGCGAGCGCCAGCATACATACCAGCAGGCAGGCCAAAACGTGCCCGTCGTGGTGACCTACCATCCGGCCTATTTGTTGAGAAATCTGCCCGACAAATCGAAGGCGTGGGCTGACTTGTTGTTGACGCGGCGCCTCCTCGACCAGTTATCGAACCCGTCTTGAACGCCCGACAGCCTCCTAATGCCTGCTTTCACCAATCAAGGCGACCGAATCAAACTCCTGCTGGTTGCGCCGATGCAAGCGCATGACCAGAAGCATGGCGAACGCGACGAACAGTCCGAACAGGATGATGACCACGTTAACGCCGAGTTGCAGCCTGACGAGTAACGCATAGATACCGAGCATCAACAGGATATTCAGATTTTCGTTGAAGTTCTGTACCGCGATGGAATGGCCCGCGCTCATCAGCACATGGCCGCGATGCTGCAGCAGCGCGTTCATTGGCACCACAAAGAAGCCGGCCAGAGCGCCAATCAATACCAATAATGGGTAGGCCGAGGTCGTGGTACTGACCACGGTCATGAGCGGGACAATCAAGCCCATCGCCACGCCGACCGGTAAAACCCGCAGCGAGCCTTTGAGCGGGATGAAGCGGGCAGCCAGCACCGCGCCGACGGCCATGCCAATGGCTGCCACTCCTTGCAACAGGGCCGCCTGGCTGAGCGGCAGATGCAAGGTTACTCGCGCCCAATCAAGAACGATAAATTGCAGCGTCGCTCCAATCCCCCAGAACAAGGTGGTGACGGCCAAAGATATCTGGCCCAGTTTGTCGCGCCACAGGGTGACCAGACAGTGCGCGAAATCGGTCACGAGCTTGATCGGATTTCGCTCCTGGTGCGGGTATTGCGCGCCGGTATCGGGAATGCGTGTGTTGAAGATCGCGGCGAGCAGGTAAAACACGGCAATCACCAGAATCGCGGATTCGGCCGGACTGTTGACGCCGGTATCGATGGTCGGGAAGTCGATGCTCAACAACGCACTGGACACGGCCGGGCTGATCAAGGCGCCGCCGAGTACGGTTCCAAGGATGATCGATCCGACCGTGGTGCCCTCAATCCAGCCGTTGGCGACCACCAGTTGCTCGGGCGGCAGTAGTTCGGTCAAGATGCCGTACTTGGCCGGCGAGTACGCGGCCGCGCCAAATCCGACGACCGCATAGGCCCACAGTGGGTGGACCGAAAAGAACATCAATGCGCAGCCCACGACCTTGATCGAATTGGTCAGCAACATCACCTTGCCCTTCGGCATGGCATCGGCCAAAGCGCCGACGAAGGGCGCCAACGCGACATACGAGATCGTGAAAAACAGTTTGAGCAGCGGCTTCATCCAGTCCGGGGCATGCAGCTCAACCAGCAATGCAATTGCGGCGATTAACAGCGCATTGTCGGCAAGCGACGAAAAAAACTGCGCCGCCATGATCGTGTAAAAACCGCGTTTCATTGGACCCTTGAATACCGACTTGCAGGCTTTATAACATGAAGGGGATAGGCGACTATTGGCGCCATCGCGCTTTGTAGTAGTCTCACGCACAAAGCATTGCCCGGATCTGAAAAATGCCCCGTCCTACTTTTGTCGCCGTATCTGAATCCGCCCTGACACATAACCTGCAAAGGGTACGCCAGCTTGCTGGCGCAGCACGGGTCTGGGCGGTCGTCAAAGCCGATGCCTACGGCCATGGGCTGGAGCTGGCCATGCGAGCGTTCGCGGCAGCCGATGGCCTGGCGTTGGTCGAGTTCGATGGCGCCATGCGACTTCGCGAGGCCGGCTGGAAGAAACCGATCCTCATGCTCGAGGGCGCGTTCGACGCGCAAGATCAATTGCTGGCGCAACAGCTTGATCTGAGTCTCGTGGTTCACTGTTCTTTACAAGTCGAGCTGCTGTTGGCCGGAGCAGCGACAGGCCCACTGTCACTGTATCTCAAATACAACTCGGGTCTAAATCGCCTGGGCTTTGATGCACCGTCGTTTCGACAGGCCTACCAGCAACTGCGCAACAGCGGTCGGGCCGGTCGGATCGATTTCATGACGCACTATGCCAATTCCGAACTGCCGGGGGGCACCGTATCTGCGCTCAAGGCGTTTTTGCAAGTCACCGAGGGTCTTAATGGCGAGCGCAGCACCTGCAATTCTGCCGCCGTGATTGGTGTCGCCGCCGCACATCAGGACTGGGTGCGACCCGGCGTCATGCTCTATGGCGCTACGCCCTATCATGATCGCAGCGCCGCCTCTTTGGGACTGCGGCCGGCGATGCAGTTGGGTTCGAAGTTGATCGGCATCCAGGAGCTGTACGCTGGTGACGGCGTCGGTTATGGTTGGCTCTTCAAGGCCACGGCACCGATGCGCATTGGTGTGATTGCCTGTGGCTATGCCGACGGCTACCCGCGGCATGCGGCAGCGAACACGCCGATTCTGGTGGCCGGCCAACGGACCCGGCTGGTCGGGCGAGTGGCCATGGACATGCTGATGGCTGATCTGACGCCAATTGCCGATGCGAAGATTGGTGATGAGGTCGAGCTCTGGGGTTCGAACATCGCCATTGATGAAGTGGCGCAGGCCAGTGCGACCATTGGGTACGAACTCATGTGCGCAATCGCGCTGCGGGTTCGTCGGATCCGCGTGCCCTGATGGCCAAAGCGCGCAGCCAGTATGTTTGCAATGAATGCGGCGGCGTCGCCGTCAAATGGCAGGGGCAGTGCCCGCATTGCAATGCCTGGAATACCCTAATTGAGTCGATCGCCTCCAGCCGCCCCGGATTGAGTGGAATTGGCGATTCGCGCGATGCCATCACCCGCATGACGCCACTGAATCAGGTCAAGGTCAGTGTGGTCGAACGGGTATCGACCGGCAGCGACGAACTCGATCGGGTGCTCGGGGGCGGTTTGGTGGCCGGCTCAATCGTACTGATTGGCGGCGACCCGGGCATTGGCAAATCGACGCTGTTGCTGCAATGCCTGGCGCACGTTTCGAACCATCACTCGGTGCTTTATGTCAGCGGTGAAGAGTCGGCATCGCAGGTGGCGATTCGCGCGCGCCGTCTCGGACTCGGCGACTCGGGAATGCCGATTCTGGCGGAAGTCCAGCTCGAAACCATTGCGCAGACGATTGAGCGCGAGCGGCCAACCGTCGCCGTGGTTGACTCGATTCAGACCGTGTTCAGCGAGACCTTGCAATCGGCGCCCGGGTCAGTCGCCCAAGTGCGTGAGTGTGCCGCCCAACTGACCCGGTTGTGCAAGCGCACCGGGTGCGCGCTGGTCTTGATTGGTCATGTGACCAAAGAGGGCGCCCTGGCTGGCCCGAAGGTGCTTGAACATATTGTTGATACCGTTCTGTATTTCGAAGGTGAGCAGCATTCATCGTTTCGCCTGATCCGTGCCTTTAAGAACCGTTTCGGCGCCGTCAATGAAATTGGCGTGTTTGCCATGACCGATCGTGGTTTGCGCGAAGTCTCGAATCCGTCGGCGCTGTTTCTGTCACAACATGAATCGGTGGTCGCCGGCTCCTGTGTCCTGATTACCCAGGAAGGCAGCCGGCCGTTGCTGGTCGAGTTGCAGGCATTGGTCGATTCAAGCAGCCTGGGTCATCCGAAGCGCCTGTCGGTCGGACTCGAGCAGAGTCGTCTGGCAATGCTGCTGGCGGTGTTGCATCGTCATGCCGGCATTGCAACCCTTGATCAGGATGTGTTTGTGAATGCGGTGGGAGGCGTGCGCATCGCCGAACCGGCGGCCGATCTGGCGATCCTGCTGGCGATCGTTTCGTCACTCAAGAACAAGGCATTGCCGAAGGGCCTGGCGGTGTTTGGCGAAGTCGGCCTGGCGGGCGAAATTCGAGCGGCACCGCGTGGACAAGATCGCCTGAAAGAGGCCGGTAAGCTCGGCTTTTCAAGGGTCATGTTACCGAGCCTGAATATGCCCAAGGCCGGGCGCGGCGAACGGGCCAAGGACCATAACGGCATTGTGCTTCTCGAGGGCGTGCAAGTATTGGCGGTTGATCGCATCGAGCAAGCCATCGAGCTTGCCTGGAGTTAGAAGACTTCGATACAGGCCTTGGCCGCTGCCTCGCCGCTTCTAACCGCGCCCTCCAGAGTGGCCGGGTAATCGGGCCAGACATAGTCGCCAGCCAACCACAAGCCTGGCGCTTGCTGATGCAAGGCATTGGCATAGATTTTCGGACGGTCGGGTGTACAGCGAAACGTGGCCCGCTTTTCCACGATGGTTCTATGCGTATGCGGCAACGGAAGCCTCAATTGGGTCGCTACTTGAATGGCGATTGATTCACCGAGGCTTTGCTGTGCGCCTTCCCGGTCCGATCCGAGCAGCAGCGCGCGCGCGGCGGCGCTGACGACGACGCCGGCAATCCGCTGGCCATGCTGAACGCCGCGATCGAATAACCATTGTCCGAAACAGTCCGACTCGATGGATTCCTGCAATTGAATCCACAGCGGCAGCGGATGCTCGCTGGCTTGCAGAACCTGCTCGTCCCACCAAAGGTAGGTGGTAACGATTGGTTCATACTCAAAACGGCCGAGCGTCGCGCGAAAAGCTGCCAGGGCGCCATGCTCACCCAGCAAGGTAAGGGCGTTGCCGGGCGGCACCGCCAGAATGACCTGATCGAACACGGTATTCATGTCGGCGTTCATGTGGATGCCTTGCGCCGATCCCTTCAACGCCCATCCGCCTGGCACCGGATTCAACGACCGGATAGGTGCTCGAAAGTGCACCTGCGAGCGCAAGCGTTCAATTCTGGCAACTGCCGGAATCGCGAACAGGTCGCCCAGAGAGACCGTACTGAGGACAAAATCGCTATCGGCGCGCCTGCCGCCCAACGTATCGCGCAACACATTAACAAAGGTTTGCGCGCAGGCGACTTCAATGTCGGTGTTCAAGGTGGCCACACACAGCGGTCGCCAGATCGACTCGATCAATGGCTGGCCTTGCTTCAAGGCGCGCAGCAGGTTGGCAACGGTTGTCTCAGATGTTTTCCAGCCTGCAAGCCGCAGCGCGAGCATCAGGCGCAACATGCGCAGGCGGTCTGCCAATGCCAAGCCGCGACAGCTCAGCAATCCGGCCAACAGATGAAACGGTGCCGGCAGGGGCAGCGTCTTCAGGCGTAATCCGGCACTCGAACTGAGTTGCAGGGGTACGCGCTGAACGAGCTTTTCGCAACCCAGATTGGCAATAATCCGCAAGGTGTCACGGTAGGCTCCGACCAGCAGATGCTGACCGTTATCCAGCACAAAGTTCTGCTGCTCCAGCGCGAGATCGAGCCTTCGGGCCCGACCGCCGGCCTGGGGTGCAGCGTCGAACACCTGCACTTTGACGCCACGTTCAGCCAGATACAAGGCCGCCGCAAGACCTGCCCAGCCAGCGCCGATGACCGCGACGGACTCAGTCAACTTGGACTCAGTCACTTTGGGCTTGGGCAAGGCGATAACTTGGAATTTGAACGCGTGATAATCAGAGCTTCCCGGGTTGTGGCGGTCCGCCGCGATTCCAACTGCGCCAGGCAATCCAGAGCTTGCGCACTGGCGTCAGGCTGGTTCGCTGGGTCAGCACCTTGAAGCGCTCGCGCTCGATTTCATCGAGTAGTGCGCTGTACAGTGCGGCCATGATGAGTCCCGGCCGCTGGCTTCGATAGTCGGCCGTTGGCAACAGTCGATAGGCCTCATGGTAGGCGGCGCGGGCGCGCTGGCATTGAAACTGCATCAATTCCACGAACGCATCGTTGTGCCGATTGGCCAGAATGTCATGCGAGCTAACCTTGAATCGGTTCAGGTCTTCCTCAGGCAAGTAGATCCGGCCCATTCGAGCATCCTCGCCGACATCGCGAATGATATTGGTCAGTTGCAGTGCTTCGCCGAGTTTACTGGCATAAGCGCGGGTAGCCGGCTGCGAATAGCCGAAAATCCCCGACGCCAGCAGGCCAACGACGCCAGCAACCCGATAACAATAAAGCGCCAAACCTTCGAAATCGAAATAGCGGCTTTGCTCGAGATCCATCTGCATACCATCGATGATTTCGCTCAAGTAACGGCGCTCGACTCCGTAGGCTTGCAGGTGGGGGGCCAAGGCCTGGGTGACCGGATGCTCAGGCCTGGCTTCGTAGAGTTTGGCGATTTCGCTGCGCCACCATTGCAATTTGGTCCGCGCGATTCCGACGTCGTGGCATTCGTCGACGACATCGTCGACCTCGCGGCAAAATGCATACAAGGCGGTAATGGCGCGGCGCCGTTCTGGCGGCAGAAACAGAAAACTGTAATAAAAGCTCGAGCCGCTTTTGGCAGCCTTGTTCTGACAATACTCGTCGGGCGTCACCGCAGTCCCTCGATCAAGGTCGGCAAAATATCACGTTTGCCCAGCGCCGGCCGCTGCAAGATCGGATCGTAGCCGCCCCTTGCCAGCTTATCGAGCACCCGTGAGCCACCCGCCACGACGCTGCGAAGCTCCAGTCGCAAACGCAACGGGACTTGGGCAAACAGCGGCCTGCCAGAGTCCAGCAATTGGCGGGCAAAACGGGCTTGTTGCGCAAACAAGGCGCGAAGCGGCAGGGGTGCGCATTGTGCGGAAACGGCGTCTTCGATGATCCTCTCGTTGAGTCCGGCCGCAGCCAGTTCATCGAGCGGAACGTACAGGCGCCCGATGCGCCAGTCGTGCGCAAAATCCTGCAAAAAGTTGATCAGTTGCAGGGCGCTGCAAATGGCATTTGAAAGCGGTTCGGTGACGGGATTCAGCCGCCCGAACACCTGCAGGACAATTTTGCCGACGGGCTCGGCCGATCGCCGACAGTAGTCCATCAGATGCTGGCGATCGGGATGGCGCTTGATCGCCACGTCTTGTGCAAACGCCGACAGCAAATCGACGAACCACTGCGCCTCGAGCCCGAAGGTTGCGAAGTACGGCTTGATGGCAGACACCATCGGATGGTGCGTCGGCGGTTGCTCAGGTTCCGTCGAAATCAGGGCGCTGCGTAAACGTTCGAGTTCCTGCAATCGGACCGAGTCCTCGACAATGCCCTCATCGGCGACGTCATCGGCATAACGGGCAAAGCGATAGACGGCAGCAATCGGCGGTCGCGCCGACTTCGGCAGCAGCCACGAGGCGACCGGGAAATTTTCATAGTGATCAGTGCTCGAACCGATCCAGGATGTTGCAGGGTTCATCGCCAAATTCTAAGGTTTCTATGCCTGCCGAAGGGCAGGTTCCATGCTTCGTTTAGAATAAACCCTGGATGCGGCCGTGGCGGAATTGGTAGACGCACCAGGTTTAGGTCCTGGCGCTGATAAGGCGTGAAGGTTCGAGTCCTTTCGGCCGCACCAATGCGTCTCATGCGGAGCCCCCCCGGGCTCTATTCCCAGATAGCAAGCTTCGTTGGAAAAGATTGGTATGACTTCTCAGTTGGAGCAACTCGGTGCGTTGCAGCGGCGCCTGTCACTGGCGGTGCCTTTGGTACAAGTAGAACAGCAAGTTGAAAAACGCTTGCGTGAAATCAGTCGGACCGCGAAGTTGCCGGGCTTTCGCCCTGGCAAGGTGCCCATGCGTATGGTCACTCAGAGTTATGGCGCGCAAGTGCAGTCCGAAGTACTGGGTGACTCGGTCAGCAAGGTGTTGACCGATGCCATTACAGAGCTGAAGCTCAGGGTTGCCGGACAACCCTCGATCGAGCGCAAGGAAGGCGGCCCGGAAACGGAGTTTGGTTTCACCGCGACTTTTGAGGTCTACCCGGAGGTGCAGGTCGGTGACGTCGCCGAGTTAAAGCTCGAGCGCATCGCCTGTGAGGTCACCGAAGCCGAAGTCGACCGAACCTTGGAAGTCTTGCGCAAACAACGAACCACCTGGACCGACTCGACAGAGCGCGCCAAAGAGGGTGATCGCGTCACGATGGACTTCGTCGGCACGCTCGACGGTGTTGAATTTGAAGGCGGCAAGGCGCAGGATTTCCCGTTCGAATTGGGGCAGGGCCGCATGTTGCCGGATTTCGAATCCGGTGTTCGCGGCGCCTTGACCGGTGATACCCGCCGGTTCGACGTTGGCTTTCCCGCTGACTATGGCTCCAAGGATCTGGCTGGTAAATGTGCCCAGTTCGAAATCAACGTCAAGAAAATTGAAGCGCCGGTATTGCCCGAACTTGATGGCGAATTCGCTAAACAACTGGGCGTGGCCGATGGCGATCTGGCAAAGATGCGCAGCGAAGTTCGCAGTAACATCGAACGCGAGGTCAAGCAGCGTACGCGTCAGCGAACCAAAAACAGCGTGCTCGATTCGTTACCCGTGCTCTCGCAGTTCGACTTGCCGCAAAGCCTGATCGAAAACGAATCCGCGACGCTGGCCGAGCGTACCAAGGCCGATTTGCAGTCGCGCGGCGTTGACGTCAGCAAGATGCCGGTGCCAGTTGATGCATTTAAGGAGCAAGCCGAAAAGCGAGTGCGCCTTGGGTTGTTGGTCAGCGAAATCGTAAAGCAGCACAGCTTGCAACCCAAGCCGGACCAGATTCGCAAGCAAATCGAAGAGATGTCGCAGGGCTATGAGAACCCTGGCGAGGTTATTCGTTACTATTTCAGCGATAAGCGGCGTCTGGCTGAAGTTGAAGCAGTGGTTACCGAACAAAACGTTGTGGAATGGGCACTAAACAAGGCGCAAGTGACCGATAAGCTGATCGCATTTGATGAGTTGATGCAGAACCGCTAGCCTCAGTCGGGTTCTGTAGTGCAACTTTCTGGAGTTCTGAATGACTTTTAATAGCATCGTCGAGGATTTGGTCAACGCCCAGCTTGGGCAGACCCATTTGGGCCAGACGCATGAGCCACGCGGCTTGGGCATGGTCCCGATTGTGATTGAGCAAAGCGGGCGCGGCGAGCGAGCCTACGATATTTACTCGCGGCTGCTGCGCGAACGGGTCATTTTCCTGGTGGGTCCGGTGATGGACCAGAGTGCCAATCTGGTGGTCGCGCAGTTACTGTTTCTGGAATCTGAGAATCCCGATAAGGATGTCTCCTTTTATATCAATTCACCGGGCGGTTCGGTATCAGCAGGCCTGTCGATCTATGACACCATGCAGTTCGTAAAACCCGCCGTCAGCACCTTGTGTATGGGTATTGCAGCCAGCATGGGCGCTTTTCTGCTCGCCGCTGGCGCCAAGGGCAAGCGCTTTTCGCTGCCCAACTCGCGCATCATGATTCATCAGCCATCAGGTGGCGCGCAGGGCCAAGCCTCGGACATCGAAATACAAGCCCGTGAAATCCTCTATCTTCGCGAACGCTTAAATCGGCTGATGGCAGAACATACCGGCCAGTCGCTGGAGAAAATCTCCAAGGACACGGATCGGGATAATTTTCTGTCACCCGAAGATGCGTTAAGCTACGGACTGATCGATAAGGTTCTCTCCAAGCGCGCCGAGGTCGCCTAAGTGAGATTCACACCCGGGCGGCCGTCCGAATTCACGCCCTCAGTTCGGAACTTAAGGTAAGCGGAGTATCCATGTCCGAGAAAAAAGGTTCGAGCGAAAAACTCTTGTATTGCTCTTTTTGCGGCAAGAGCCAGCACGAAGTCCGCAAACTGATCGCCGGTCCGTCAGTGTTTATCTGCGACGAGTGTATTGAGTTATGCAATGACATCATTCGCGACGAAACTCAAGGCGAGGCCCAGGCAGCGAACGTCAAATCGGGGTTGCCGACACCGGCGGAAATCTGCGCGATTCTCGACCAATACGTGATCGGTCAAGGCGTCGCCAAGAAGATCTTGTCGGTTGCTGTGTATAACCACTACAAACGTCTTCGGCACAAGGCGAAGAAGGACGATGTCGAACTGGCCAAAAGCAATATCTTGCTGGTCGGGCCGACCGGATCGGGTAAAACCTTGCTGGCCCAGACCCTGGCACGCATGCTCAATGTACCGTTTGTGATTGCCGATGCCACGACGCTGACTGAAGCCGGTTACGTCGGCGAGGACGTCGAAAATATCATTCAGAAGTTGCTGCAAAACTGTAACTATGAAGTCGAGAAGGCGCAAAGCGGTATTGTCTACATCGACGAGATCGACAAGATCTCGCGCAAGTCCGATAACCCGTCGATTACTCGTGATGTCTCGGGCGAAGGAGTGCAGCAGGCGCTGCTCAAACTGATCGAGGGCACTATCGCGTCGGTGCCGCCCCAGGGTGGGCGCAAGCATCCAAATCAGGACTTTGTGCAAATTGACACCACCAATATCCTGTTTATCTGTGGTGGTGCCTTTGACGGGCTTGATAAGGTCATTCGCAACCGTTCCGAGCGTGCCGGCATTGGTTTCGCCGCCGAGGTGCGTAGCCCGAATGAGCGTGCGGTCGGCGACGTTTTACGAGAGGCCGAACCGGAAGACCTGATCAAGTTTGGTTTGATACCCGAATTGGTGGGTCGTTTGCCGGTCGTTGCCACCCTCGACGAGTTGCACACCGATGCATTGGTGCAAATTCTCATTGAGCCGAAGAACGCCGTGATCAAGCAATACCAGAAGCTTTTCCAGATGGAAGGTGTGGAACTTGAGGTGCGGCCGGCGGCCCTGCAGGCGATTGCGCGCAAGGCACTCAAGCGCAAGACCGGTGCCCGTGGGCTGCGTTCGATTCTGGAACATGTGCTGCTCGACATCATGTACGAGCTGCCGAGTTCGGCCAATGTCAGCAAAGTCGTGGTGGAAGAAGGGGCAATCAATGGCGATTCGAAGCCTTTGCTGATTTATGAAGAGACTCCGCGAGTGGCAGGCGGTCATTAAGCATCGACCGCTGGTTGTCGTGGCGATGTTGCATGATTCGCGTCTGCTTGCCGCCCGTCGGGTGCTCCGTCGTACCGCTCCGACAAAGCGTGGGGTTTTCCCCGCAAGCCCTGTGTTTGCTTCGGCCGAACAGGTAAAAAGAGACTCGTTCTTGAAAATTGGGAGTTAAACACCATGTTCGGTGAACCCTCCCGGAGATACTGATGTCCGAAAATTCGATGAAAGCTCCTCAATCACTGCCGCTCTTGCCCTTGCGCGATGTCGTGGTGTTCCCCCATATGGTGATTCCGCTGTTCGTGGGCCGCCCCAAGTCCATCAAGGCCTTGGAGACTGCCATGGAAGCGGGCAAGAGCATCATGCTGGTGGCGCAGAAAAATGCCTCCAAGGATGAGCCCTCGGCCGGTGATATTTACGGCATCGGTTGTGTGTCGAACATTCTGCAAATGTTGAAACTGCCCGACGGTACCGTCAAGGTGCTCGTCGAAGGCTCGCAACGTGCACGTATTACGTCGATTGATGACAGTGGTGTGCATTTCGTTTGTGAATTGAGCCTGATTCCTGCGGGACCACCGCCGTCGTCGGAAGCCGAGGCGCTGCGCCGCGCGATCCTTGCCCAGTTTGACCAATACGTCAAATTGAACAAGAAAATTCCGCCTGAAATTCTTGCCTCGCTGAATGGCATTGATGATGCTGGCCGACTGGCCGATACCATCGCTTCGCATTTGCCGATCAAGATCGAACAGAAACAGGGCATTCTTGAAACGATGGATGTCGGTGAGCGGCTCGAAAAGCTGCTGGCGCAAATCGAGACTGAACTCGACATCCTGCAAGTCGAGAAGCGCATCCGTGGCCGCGTCAAGCGCCAGATGGAAAAGAGCCAGCGCGAGTACTACCTGAACGAGCAAGTCAAGGCGATTCAGAAAGAACTCGGCGAGGGCGAAGAGGGTGCCGACATGGACGAGCTCGACCGCAAGGTCAAGGCCGCCAAGATGTCCCCCGAAGCACGCAAAAAGGCTGAAGCCGAGCTGAAGAAGCTCAAGCTGATGTCGCCGATGTCGGCGGAGGCGACAGTCGTTCGAAACTACATCGACACACTGGTAAATTTGCCCTGGCGCAAGAAAAGCAAAATCAATAACGATCTGACCAACGCCGAGTCGGTGTTGAACAACGACCACTATGGCCTCGAGAAGGTCAAGGATCGAATCCTGGAATATCTGGCAGTCCAACAACGGGTCGACAAGGTGAAGTCGCCGATCTTGTGCTTGGTTGGACCTCCGGGTGTTGGCAAGACGTCGTTGGGACAGTCGATTGCCCGAGCGACTAATCGCAAATTTGTTCGTATGGCCTTGGGTGGCGTACGTGACGAAGCGGAAATCCGTGGCCATCGCCGCACCTATATCGGTTCGATGCCGGGAAAGATCCTGCAGAGCCTGACCAAGGCCGGCGTTCGCAATCCGTTGTTCCTGCTTGACGAAGTCGACAAGATGGGCATGGACTTTCGTGGTGATCCGTCGTCGGCGCTGCTGGAGGTGCTCGATCCGGAACAGAACAACACCTTTGTCGATCATTACGTCGAGGTTGAGTACGATCTTTCCGACGTCATGTTCGTGGCGACCGCCAACACGCTGAACATTCCGCCGGCGCTGCTTGATCGCATGGAAGTGATTCGCCTGTCCGGTTATACCGAAGATGAAAAACTGCACATTGCAATGCGTTACTTGTTGCCCAAACAGATCAAGAACAATGGTTTGAAGGTCGATGAGCTGGCGCTGGCCGAGTCGGCGATTCGCGACATCATTCGTTATTACTCTCGCGAAGCCGGTGTGCGGGCACTGGAGCGTGAAATCAGCAAGATTTGCCGCAAGGTGGTCAAGCTGTTACTGCTCAAGAAGCAAGAGAAAAAAGTTGCCGTCAACTCGAAAAACCTGGACAAGTT
Source organism: Burkholderiales bacterium (assembly GCA_031363055.1). GTDB lineage: Bacteria > Pseudomonadota > Gammaproteobacteria > Burkholderiales > Burkholderiaceae_E > JANLTP01. The sequence goes on from JANLTP010000129.1 coordinate 37,230, forward strand.
CCTCGGTGTCCGGCGCTTCAGTTTCGGTGTTGCTGAAAAGGCTAGCCAGGTGGGTCAGGTCACTGGGCTTGCCTGGACCGAAGTGGGTGGTGAACTGTTGACCATCGAGGCCGTCAGCGTGCCGGGCAAAGGCAAGAACATTACGACCGGCAAACTCGGTGATGTCATGCAAGAGTCGATCAAGGCCGCCATGACCGTGGTTCGCCGCCGTGCGCACCGCTTGGGCATCCGCGACGATTTCTACGAGAAACGGGACTTGCACATCCATGTCCCCGAAGGTGCGACGCCCAAGGACGGGCCGAGTGCCGGTGTAGCGATGACCACTGCCATCGTTTCGGTTCTGACCGGTATTCCCGTTCGAGCCGATGTAGCGATGACTGGGGAGATCACACTACGTGGCGAGGTGTTGCCGATTGGTGGCTTGAAAGAGAAGCTGCTGGCCGCGCATCGCGGTGGCATCAAGATCGTTTTGATTCCGGAAGAGAACGTCAAGGACTTGGCCGACATTCCGGATAACGTCAAGAACAAGATCGAAATCATTCCCGCTCGGTGGATCGATCGTGTCTTTGAAGTGGCCCTTGAGCGAATGCCGGTTCCACTGCCTGATGAAGCGGCGGCTGAAGCAAAAGTGGCCGGGGCGGCTGACACCAGTCCGGTGGTTCCAAGCACCTCAGATACCGATCGACTCACGCATTAGTAGGGCATGTCGAGTTGCACCCGTAGCTCGATTTCAAGAAATGAAAAATGGCCGCCTGTTGCGGCCGTTTTTCATTTGCTTGATGCGATGAGCCTGGCTTGACATCAGCGGCTACGAGCGATTTAATCTGCAGTTCGACCACAGTGATTTCATCATCGGATCACGATCGTTCGCG
>JANLTP010000142.1:0-10623 GCA_031363055.1 Burkholderiales bacterium
AGTCGCCGATGTTCACCGATACCTACACCCGAATGCGCGCCACCGGTAATACCCAGGAGCGCGCCAAACTGGTCGGCGACCTGCAGCGTATGTTGGCCAGTGATGTCGCCAACGTGTTTTTGTATCAGCCGCAATGGATCACTGTCTCAAACAGCAAACTGAAGGGGCTTTGGAAAGACATGCCGCTATTCGTCAACGACGTTTCGGTGTTGAGCTGGCAATAGCGCAGTGCGCGTCGTCGCCCCACACCGTGATCCGGATGTCGTCGTCCTCGACCGTGAGTCGGTTGATACCGGTATTCGGTATGGCGCATAGTCTCGGCCCGTCGAGCGAAAATCCCTTGGCGTGCCGGTATAGCATGTCGAGCACACCACCGTGTGCGACCAGCAACAGACGCTGGCCTTGATGATGTTCGGCCAGACCGAACACCGTCGACAGAATCCGAGCCGAGAACTGCCGAACCGACTCGCCGCCGGGCACTGAAAAATCGGCCTGAAACAGTAGCCAACTTTCCCAAAGTTCAGGCGATTCCTGCTGCACCGATGCCAGCGTCCGGCCCTCAAGTTCGCCGAAATGCTGCTCTCGTAGACCGATCACCGGATTGATGGTCAGCGATAACTGGCGGGCTAGCGGTTCGGCGGTTTGTTGCGTGCGCAGAAGGTCGCTGGCGTAGATCACATCGAACGGCTCACCAGCGAGTCGCTGTGCGAGCCGTTGCGCCTGTCGCAGTCCGTGCTCGTTCAGTGCGACATCGATTTGTCCCTGAAAGCTGCCGACGCGATTCAGATCGGTTTCGCCGTGGCGGATGACGATCAACTCGGTCATCAATGTTCGTCCAACAAGGCATCGGCGAATTCGGTTGAAGAGAACGCCTCGAGATCGTCAATGCTTTCGCCGACACCAATGAAGTACACCGGTATCGGTTTGTCGCGGCGCAGATGCGCCAGACCGAGCAAGGCGCCGCCCTTGGCGGTACCGTCCAGTTTGGTGACGATGAGCCCGGTCAGACCGACCGCTTCATCAAAGGCCTTGACTTGATTGAGCATGTTCTGGCCGGTATTGCCATCCAGCACCAGCAACACCTCATGCGGGGCGTTCGGCAACGCTTTGGCAATCGATCGCTTGATCTTCTTGAGCTCTTCCATGAGATTGGTCTGGGTCGGCAGGCGACCCGCCGTGTCGATCAGCACGACCCCTGTGCCGCGCGCCACGCCAGCGGTGACTGCATCAAACGCCACCGCGCCCGGATCGCCGCCGTGTTGCGCAATAACCTGGACGTCGTTGCGCGCGCCCCAGGTCGCCAATTGCTCGCGCGCGGCTGCTCTGAAGGTATCGCCAGCGGCCAGCAAAATCGATTTGCCGGCATGCTGCAGGTGATACGTGAGTTTGCCGATGGACGTTGTTTTGCCAGCACCGTTGACGCCGGCGATCATCATGACCAGCGGCGTGGCCCGGTCAATATCAATCGGCGCCTCAAGTGTTTTGAGATGGCCCGCGATAATGTCGCGCAGGGCGCGTTTGACTTGCTGGCCATCGGTGAGGCGCTGCTCATTCACGGCAGTGCGCAGTTGCGCCAGAATGCGCTGGGAAGCGTCGAATCCGGCATCGCTGGTCAGCAGCGCAGTTTCGAGATCTTCGTAAAGTTGCTCATCGATCTTGATCAGGCCAAACATGCCGGCCAGGTTGGTGCGGGTCTTGCTCAAGCCTTGCCGCAGCTTGGCGACCCAGGATTTTCGAGGTGCCGGTTCTACCGCCGCAGCGCTCGTACCGCTGGCAGCGGCGTTCGAAGTTTGAACCGGGTCTGACGGCTGTTCGGTATAAACATCTGCGGCCGGCGGCACCTCCGATTCGCGGCTTAGCTCCGCTTCGATGGCCGGAAGTCCCGGACTATCACGAACAGCCGCCACCGCGTCGATCGGGGCAGGCGCTGGTGGCTCAACCGGCTTTTTCCGGCGTAGAAATCCGAACATGATGCGTGTCTTACTCTCAAATGCTGGCGGGGGATGTGACCGATACTTGGGTGTTGCGGCTAAACTCGCGGCTGATGGGCGCAGTCGCGTTTGTCCAACCTCCAGATCATCACAAACTCAAATTGTCTCAGATTAATCGCCGACCCTTGCGCTCCGCCTTATTTCCGCCCTCGCTGGCCGCACTTGCGCTTGCCTGCTTGCTGTCAACCCCAGTCATCGCACAGCAAAATGCCGATGTCAGCATCGTCGAGCGCACGCTTGCCAACGGACTGAAATTGATCGTCAAGGAGGACAATCGGGCGCCGACCGTGGTTCATATGGTCTGGTATCGCGCTGGCTCGATTGATGAGGTCAATGGCAAGACTGGCGTTGCCCATGCGCTCGAACACCTGATGTTCAAAGGGACCAAGACGATCGCGCAAGGGGAGTTTTCCAAGCGGGTGGCGCAATTCGGAGGGCGCGAGAACGCCTTCACTAACCGCGACTACACCGGTTATTTTCAACAGATACCGAAGAAGAACCTGTCTGAAGTCATGACTTTTGAAGCCGACCGGATGAGCAATCTGGTGCTAACGCGCGAGGAGTTCGCAAAGGAAATCAAGGTGGTCATGGAAGAGCGGCGCTTGCGTACTGAGGACCAGGCCAATGCGCTGGTATACGAAGCCTTGCAGGCCAATGCCTTTGTCGCGTCGCCACAGCGCGCACCGGTGATTGGCTGGATGAACGACTTGCAAGCGATGACGGTAGAGGACGCGATCGAATGGTATGGGCAATGGTACGCACCGAACAACGCGATCGTGGTCGTGGTCGGTGATGTCAAGGCCGACGAAGTATTGCGAGTCGCCGAGCGCACCTACGGCATGGCTGCCCAGCGGGCTTTGCCGCCGCGCAAGCCGCAACTTGAGCCACCCCAAAAAGGCATCAAGCGCGTCGCCGTCAAGGCACCTGCCGAAAACCCGTATGTCATTCTCGGCTTTCATGTGCCGAAGCTACAGAGCATTGATTCGCCGGATCGCGAGCCGTACGCGCTCGAAGTGCTCGCTGCGGTCCTCGATGCTGATGAGAATGGCCGTCTGACTCGCGAACTGGTCAGAGCCAGCACGCGGCTGGCGGATAGCGCGGGTGCCAGCTACGATATGACGCTGCGCGGGCAGGCGCTGTTTTTGTTGGACGGTACGCCGGCCGAGGGCAAGACCAGCGCCGAGCTTGAGCAAGCACTGCGGGCGCAAATCCGGAAAATCGTCGACGATGGCGTGCTCGATTCGGAATTGCGGCGCGTCAAGACGCAATATGTGGCCAGTCAGGTGTACAAACGCGATTCGGTCATGGGGCAGGCCATGGAGCTCGCAAGTCTGGAGATTGTCGGGTTTTCTCATCGCGACGCCGATCGCATACTCGAAAATATTCGCACGGTGACGGCGGCTGAAGTGCAGGCGGTGGCAGCGAAATATTTTGGCGATGATGCGCTGACGGTCGTCAATCTCTTGCCGCAGCCCTTGAGTGCTAAACCGCCTGCGCCGGCCAACCCGAATCTGAGGCACTGATGAGAATCCTGTCCATTCGGATCGTTTCGGAATCGCTCGAGGCCTTGCTGGCCGCAGTCTTGCTGTCGGCATTCTCACTGTTCAGCGCACCCGCCTGGGCGCAGGACGGATTGCGTATTGAACAATGGAGCACCCCGACGGGCGCGCGCGTCCTGTTCGTGCGCTCACCGAGCATCCCAATGCTCGATATCAACGTCGATTTCGATGCCGGTTCGCGTTTTGATCCGCCCCAGAAGGCTGGCCTGGCATCGATGACGGTCGCCTTGATGGCCAAGGGAATTTCGCCGACCGGTGGCAAGGCGATGAACGAGAGCGAGATTGCCGAAGCCTATGCGAGCTTGGGCGCACAACGCGGCGGTGGTGCATCGGACGATCGCAGCTCGATTTCCTTGCGTACGCTGACCAGTCAGGCGGAACTGGACGCAGCCATCGAGCTGACCGCCAACACGATGGCCTATCCCGATTTTCCGGCCGCCGTCGTGAGCCGCGAGAAGGAGCGCGTTCTGTCCGGCCTGAAGGAAGCGGAAAGCAAGCCTGAGACCATTGTCAGCCGCACCTTCAATCAGTTGGCGTTTGGCAAACATCCTTATGGTGTTGATGCCAGCTCCGCCAGTATTGCCGGGATTGATCGCCAAGACATGGCGACTTTTCATCGGCAATATTTTCGGGCTGAGCGCGCAGTCGTTGCGATGATCGGTGCCTTGAGTCGACCGCAAGCCGAGGCGATTGCCGAACGGCTGACGCGAGCACTGCCGAAGACGGGCGCCGCGCCGACGGCGATGGTGTTTGAGCCAATCACCCGACCCTTGCAGTCGATCGATCGGCGCATCGAACATCCGGCCAGCCAGAGTCATATCTTGATCGGCGCTCCGGCGATTGCCCGTGGCGATCCGGATTTTTTCCCGCTGCTGGTCGGCAACTACGTGTTGGGCGGCGGCGGCTTTGTCTCGCGGCTCTACAACGAGGTGCGCGAGCAGCGCGGATTGGCGTACAGCGTCTACTCGGGCTTCGCGCCGGCACGCGATCCCGGCGCCTTCACCATTGGCTTGCAGACTCAGCGAGAGAAGACCGCAGAGTCTTTGCAGGTCGTGCGTGACACACTGCAAAAGTTTCTGCGCGACGGTCCAACTCCGGACGAGTTGGCGGCGGCGAAATCCAATATGGTGGGCGGCTTTCCGTTACGGATCGACTCGAACCGCAAGATTCTCGATAACCTGGCTGTGATCGGATTTTTTCGTTTGCCGATCGATTATCTCGATACCTGGACGAGCAAGGTTGAATCGGTCACGCTCGAATCGGTGCGTGCGGCGTTTGCCCGGCATGTCTCGCTTGACCGATTGATCACCGTTGTGGTGGGCGCTGGTTCTTGAAGCGCTCTCGCAAGCCGGCCATCGGCAATGCGGTCCGCCCGAGGGGCACGGCTTCGTACAATGCGCCTGCGCACACCGTGCGGATCATCGGCGGACAGTGGAAGCGAACGCCGATCACGGTCATTGATCACCCGGGATTGCGGCCAACCCCCGATCGGGTTCGCGAAACCCTGTTCAACTGGATCGGCCCGGCGGTCTTGGGCAGCAAGGTTCTGGATCTGTTTGCCGGCACCGGTGCACTCGGTTTTGAGGCCGCTTCTCGCGGCGCGGCTTCGGTGACGCTGGTCGAGCGTGACGCCCGGGTCATACAGGGAATTCAAAGTCTCAAGGATCGCCTGCAGGCCGACATGATTATCGTGCAACAGAGCGACGCGCAAACGGCGCTCGATCAGGCACAATGGCAAAATCAACGCTTTGATCTGGTCCTGTTGGATCCGCCTTTTGGCGAAGGCTGGCACGAAAAAATTCTGGTCAGGTTGGCTGCAGTGTTGGCCGGCACGGCGCGAATTTACATCGAGGCTGAATCCGCCATCGAATGCGATCAAGTGCAGGCATGGCTGCCCGGCCATGTACTGACGAGCGTCAGGTCGGATCGGGCCGGACAGGTTTACTATCATCTTTTTTGCGTCGAACAGAGGCATACATGACACTGGCCGTCTACCCCGGAACGTTTGATCCGCTGACTCACGGACATGAAGATATTGTTCGTCGCGCCTGCAAATTGTTCGACAAGGTCATCCTGGCGGTAGCCGACAGCAATGCCAAAAAGCCGATTTTCAACATTGAAGAGCGGGTACTGATCGCGCGTGAGGTATTCAATAATCATCCGAAGGTGTCGGTGGTGCGATTCGCCGGCCTGCTGGTTAACTTCGTGCGCGACAACAAGGCTGACGTGGTGGTGCGTGGCCTGCGTGCAGTGACCGACTTTGAGTACGAGTTCCAGTTGGCCGGCATGAATCGGCATCTGATGCCGGAGATCGAAACCATTTTCATGACACCCACTGATCAATACCAGTTTGTCTCGGGTACTCTGGTGCGGGAGATCGCCGTGCTGGGCGGTGACGTAAGCAAGTTCGTGGCACCCAACGTCGAGGACTGGATGAAACGCAAGCTCGCTCAACTCGGTGCGCCACCCAAGCGTCGTTCATCCGACAAAACGTCATCCGACAAGACTGCACCCGACAAGACTGCACCCGACAATACATCCTCCGAGAAGACTTGAAGGTCGCGCTGCAGACATGGCACTGATCATCACCGACGAATGCATCAACTGTGATGTCTGCGAGCCCGAGTGCCCGAACAGCGCCATTTTCATGGGCGCGGAGATTTATCAGATTGACCCCCTGAAATGTACTGAATGTGTGGGGCATTTTGATGAACCGCAATGTCAGCAGGTTTGTCCTGTGGCCTGTATTCCGTTCGATCCGGCGTGGCGCGAAACGACGGAGCAATTGACGCAAAAATATCAGCGCTTGCAGGCAACGCTGAATACACCGACAACACTGAATTCAATTGCAATGCCTAATTCACAGGCCCGGGAGCCTGTCGGAATCAAGAGGTAATTCGACCATGATCGAGCTCATACTCTGGCGCCATGCCGATGCCGAAGAAGGCTGGCCTGACTTGAAGCGTCGGCTGACTCCGCACGGCGTTGAGCAGGCCCGACAGACCGCGGCCTGGCTCAAACCGCGCTTGCCTAAAGCGGTCTGGTTGTTGTGCAGTCCGGCCGATCGGGCGCGTCAAACAGCTTCCGCCTTGAGCGACGATATCCGGATCGACGATCGTTTGATGCCAGGGGCCAGCGTCAAGGATTACGCAGCCGCTGTCGAATGGCCGGATGGACCGCAGGGCTGCCCGAGTGCGCTGATCTTAGTTGGGCATCAACCGATCCTGGGGGCCTTGGCAGCCCGTTTATTGACCGGGCAAGACTACGGCTGGACGGTTCAGAAAAGCGCGCTGTGGTGGTTCAGCGCCAGTGATCCCGAGTCACGCGGGGACACCGTGCTGAAGGCAGTGATGTCGCCAACGTTGCTGGGCGTTTCAAATTAATGCCGCCAGGCAGCCTGACATAAATTAGCTTCGCGGTACAAGGCCTCGGCCATCGCTTGCTCGCGAGAGCGGATGCGATCGGTCAGGGCGGCGATGCTGAGCGCAGCCAGGGGCCGTCGGTCGGGGCCAAGAATTGGCACGCCGATGCCGCCCATGCGATCGATCAAGACGTCGAATACGGTTGAAAAACCCTGTTTGCGCGCTTGTTCAATGGAGCGAAGGATAACCTTCTCGTTCATTCGCGGGTATGGTGACAGGCGCTGGGTAATCAGCGGCAGCAGCGCAGTAATTTCTTCGTCGGGCAGCCAGGCGAGCAAGGCCAGGCTGCCGGCGCCGACACCGAGCGGTCGACGGCTACCGGCCTCGAGGTATTGAGCGCGGATGGCATAACTGCCGGATTGCACATCGACGCAGACCGACTCGGCTCCGCGCGGCAACGAAAGCATGGTGGAGTCTTCAAAGACGTCGGCCAGGCGTATCAACGAAGGTCTGGCAATAGGGCGCAGATCCTGGCGCGCCGCTGCCGCCGCACCCAACACAAACACCTCCGGACCGAGCGAGTATTGCTTGTTGACCGGGTTGCGCTGCACCAGGCCGTTTCGGGTCAGCACCTCCAACAGTCGCAAGGTCGTGGCTTTGTCGAGCTCGGCCGCATGCGCAATATCGGTCAGTCGCGAATTGCGCGAGTCGGACATGACCCGCAAGATTGAACAGGCGCGCTGAACCGAAGAAGTGGGTTCAGGACGGCTGGCTTTGGCATCGTCTGGTTCGCTGGAAGCGTCATCGCGACCGCTCGATTGACTAAGGTTGTTTTGGCTATCGAAATTCATAATTGATATGTTACGTCCTCTTCACTGGGGTGAAAAGGGCAAAGGTGTCAATTTTTTGTGACTCGACAGTTCTATAGTTTCATTCAATGAAAATGTTTCATCAAGTGAAACTGGCGACCGCATCTGGTGCATCGTTTATCTGCCGCTCGAAGGCGCGCAGCCGTTTGAAGACCGAGATCAACTCAACAATCGTGGTCCAACTGTTGACCAGATATTGAAACGACGATTCGACTTTGGCGAAGGCCCGGACGATCTGCTGCATCGTGCCCAAGGTGAAGGCACCGGCCACAATGGTCGGTGCCAGGGCAATATAAGGCACCAGCGCGCCGAATTGCAGATAGGACCACTTGCCGATGTCGAAGTACAGGTAGTGAAAGAACAATCGGAAATAGTTGACACGAACATTTCCGAACAACTCGCGCACGGTCGGCGGCTGCGCACGCTGAGCATCGTCTTCGCCGTACACCAGCTCTTTCCGGTAGGCGGCCTCAACCCGCTGGTTTTCATATTCCAGGCCGGGCAACTTGAAACCGATCGCCGCCAGCAACACCGTGCCGGCCAGTGCAAACAGAATGGCCACATATACCAGCGCGTGGCTGACATGACCGACCCAGGGCAGTTCAGTAATCTTTTCGGACAAAGTCCAGAGAATCGGCAAGAACGCGAACAGGGTCATGAGGCTGCGCATGAAACTGACGCCCAAGCCTTCGACCAGCCGCGCGAACCGCATGGTGTCCTCTTGTACTCGCTGCGAGGCGCCTTCGATATGACGAACCTTGTGCCAGTGCCGGGTGTAGTACTCGTTCATGGCGGTGCGCCAGCGAAACACATAGTGCTTGATAAAAAAATCGAGCACAACCGCAATGGCGATGAACAACAGCGCGATCTCGAAGAAGGTGGTCATCTGCGCCATGTATTCAGGCAAGGTGATCGAGCCTGGCTTGCCGAGTGCTTTCTGGATCAGGTTATAGAAGTCGCCGAACCAGTTGTTGATCTTGACGTCGAGTTCAACCTTGTACCAAGTGGTGAAGAGAATCAGGGCTGACCCCAGGATCGACCAGGGCCACCATTGGCGGGCTAGAAAAAACGAGCGAAACATGAGGCTTCCTATGCGCAGACGTGAGGGTTGATATTAACGTTTGAGGGGACTTATGAAGCGGTTTTAGGCTTGGCCAGTGCGCCCAGACGGACGCGTTCCTGCAGGGTTTGTTCGAACGCGGCATCGATCGCGCGTCGTCGGAATTCTTCGGTGAAACTGACCCAATAACCGAAGTACGGATGCAGATTCAGATCGGCCGACTTGACGTCCGGTTCAATCAGCGCGCGTTTGGCAAAATCACCCTCCCGAAATCGTTCCGCACCCGTTGGCGCCCGGTTCTCATGCGCGGAAACATCGACGCTGAGTACGCGTGTAGCGCCGAGTTGGCGCGCCAGCCGAACCGGGAGCGGTGCGACCTTGTCGGGATCAATGTAGGTCTGCCCGCGAATTCGCACGGGGGTAAACGTGCCCGGAATGGCACAGGATGCCTGAATGGCGACACCCGAATCTCCTTGTGTGAACGCCATCGATGCGTGATCGGCGTCGCGAACCGCGACGGCGGCGAATCGAATGCCGAACTTTTCAATCGGTCGGTGCCCGAGGTTGCGATTGACCCAGGAGGCGATCGCATTACCCGAGAATCGCTCGCGGGCGCCGATGGCGATGCGCAGCACATCGGTCACGTAGATGTGCAACGCAATGTGTTCAATTTCCAGTCCGCTCATGCCGGCGGCATAAAGCGCACCGACCAGCGAGCCGACCGAGGCGCCGACGATCAAGTCCGGTTTGATTTTCAATTCGTCGAGCGCTTTTAATACGCCAATATGCGCGAAGCCGCGCGGCCCGCCCGATCCCAGTACCAAAGCCAGTGGGTCCGCCGGTAACAACGGCAGTGCACCGTTGGCGGCCGTCGGCGCGTCGACGTCGTTGTGATCAATATCCGCGTTGAAGCTGCATCCGGGCAAAACGAGGTTGACGGCTGCGACGCTACCGAGCGTTTTGAACATGAGGCGTCGGGGATGCGAGTCGGGCGTAAGCTTCTTGATCAAGAGTGCGCCTGGCGCGTTCGCTCGCTTGACGGCGCGGGTAGTTTGTCGGGGTGTGACAGCATCAGACTGATTTCGTCGGGCAGTGCCCAGAGGGCATCGTCGTGGGCGGCAATGAGTTCAGCCGATACGATTAGCGACGGTCCGCTTTCTCGAAGTTCCCCGGATTCAAGCAACACATTGAGCAACGTTCGCAGGGAGGCCTGCAGATTCGATAGGTTTAGCGGGTCATCAAACTGCGACGGCAGGCGCTGCGCGAGTCGCAGATAACGCTCTTGCACCCAGTCGGTCGTCAAGCCTGTGGCCTCGGCATTGGCCAGCAGACCGATCAGCAGAAAATAGCGCTCGAGTGGCCCATGCATGATCCTGGCGAAGCGTTGCAACGCGGCCCGCTCGCGAAGATCTGACGGTTGCAATGCCATCGTGACAGTCATACCAGGCGTACCAGGCGAACCGTCTTCGGATTGCAGGACCATCCAGCCTTGCGCCGTCATGGCGGTCAACAGTTCTTCAATATGAGCGTCGAGTTGCTCGGGGTCGCGCCATAGAAACAGTTCGGCCCGCAGGTATGGATAGATGCGTGCAGTGAGGCGACGCAGTCGCGACAGCTCGATGGATTCATGTCGAACCATGAGTGCCGCCAGCAGCGACGGTATTGCCACGGCATGGACGATGTTGTTGCGAAAGTAGCCGAGCAGCTTGGCTTTCTCGGGGTCAGCCTCGATCGGTCGGATCGCGGCGAGCTCGGTCGTCATCGCGTGCTGGCGCGCCTCGG
>JANLTP010000189.1:0-8809 GCA_031363055.1 Burkholderiales bacterium
CCAGCTTCTCGGGGTTAGTCGACCGACGTTGTACGATCTATTGAACCGCTTCGGCTTGCGCTGAGGAGCTCAATGCGCGGGAAGCGAGAGCATCCCGCGTACGTACTTTCCATTAATCAATAGTTCTGCAGCACGTACAGACTGACTCACCTACAATCCGCCCGATGAATCTTACCCACCGCGAAGCACGATCCGAAAGTCACCTTGAACGGTGGTTGGTGCTCCCTCGTTTGCTGGTTGGCAAACGGACCGCGGCGGCACAATCGCTCGCCGCGCTTGCTTTGGCCAGTGCCAGCTTGATCGTGCCAGCGACAACCTTCGCCCAGACGCAGGCCTATTCGCAGGCGCAGATTCAGGCGCAGTCGCAGATTCAGTTGCAGATTCAGTCGCAGATTCAGGCGCAGGCTCAGTCACAAGGACAGACGAGGGCGACTGATCAGGCTGTCTCGCGAGGGGTTCCGCTCGGCGCGCCGGCGCCGACCAGTGCAGTGCCGGCGCTGCCGTACGCTGCGCCGGTCGCGCCGACGACATTGCCGGGGCGCGGTGAATCGCTGCCCAGCACGCAACCGCCGGTCGCGTTGTCGGATGCCAAGGTTGAACGCGCCCGCCTGCAACTCGAGGCCGGAGTTCGGTATGAAAACGGCGAAGGCGTGTTGCCCGACCTGAATCGCGCCCAGAATCTTTACTGCGAGGCGGCCAAATCCGAGATTCCTGACGCCTTTATTCGCTTGGGCTGGATGTACGCCAATGGCCGTGGCGTGCCGCGAAGCGAGGCGGTTGCCTATACCTTGTTTCGCCGCGCAGCCGGATTGGGCAGCGAGATGGGCGAGCAACTCTCGCAACTTTATCAGGGTCACGCCAGGCGCATGCCGCCCTGCCTGGGTGGCGATGCATTGCCCGAAGATGCACCAGCGCCTGCCAAGGTAGTGACCCTGGCCCAAACCCCAACAGTCGAAGATCCGGCCCAGTTCAAATCGACGCTGCCAACCATCGAGCGGCGCAAGATCGTCGAGATGGTGGTGAAGCTTTCAAAACAGATCAAGCTTGATCCGCGTCTGGTCCTGGCACTGATTGGTACCGAATCTGGATTCGATCCGCTGGCACGTTCGGTGAAAAATGCGCAGGGCCTGATGCAGTTGATTCCGGACACAGCCGAGCGATTCGCCGTCAGGGACATGCTCGACCCGGCTGAGAATTTGCGGGGTGGCATGAGTTATCTGCGCTGGTTGTTGGCGTACTACCGCGGCGATGTCTGGCTGGCCGTGGCCGCCTATAACGCCGGCGAAGGCGCAGTTGATCGCTTCCGTGGCATCCCGCCCTACGCCGAGACCATGGCCTACGTCCAGAGAATCCGTAATCAGTACCCGTTGGATCGCCATCCCTTCGATGCCAGCGCGGCGCCACCCTCAACCATTCTGAGCGGCAAGAGGACAGGGCCGACGACCCTGCTTTTCAAGCCGGCGCCCGGCTAGATCAGGCGAGCGCAAGTTCGATGTGGTTGCAGGTCGACCATTTTCAATTTTGCTGATTCTTACAGGGCAGGCTGAATAAAAGTAGCGCTTTCAGCAGGTAATATTTCTTTTCCATGTTCGCCGAGCCTTCCGTCCAAAATGCGTTTTCTGTCGACGTAGAGGATTGGTATCAGGTCGAGGCATTCGCCGGGTCGATCCCACGCCGTCAGTGGGAACTTTTATCAAGCCGGGTAGAAAGTAACCTCAGTCGTTTGCTTGATCTGCTCGCGCAACATCGCGTCAGTGCGACTTTTTTTATTCTTGGCTGGATCGCTGACCGCCATCCTGGCTTGGTTCGACGAATCGCCGCCGCCGGTCATGAAATTGCAAGCCACGGATACGGACGCATCACCGTGAACAAGCAAACCGCCGCCGAGTTCCGCGACGATCTCATTTGCTCGAAAGCCATACTTGAGGAATTGACCGGACAGGAAGTCATCGGCTACCGGGCACCGAGCTTTTCGTTAGGTTTGAGCACGCCGTGGGCGCATGCCATTATTGGTGAATGTGGCTATCTCTACAGTTCGAGTGTTTTCCCGGTGCAGCATGGCCCCTACGGCGTTCCGAATTCGCCGCGCTTTCCGTACCGCATCCAACCCAATGTCGTTGAGATTCCGGTCAGCTCAATTCGTCTCTTCGGCTATTCGTTGCCTGGACCTGGCGGCGGCTTTTTCAGGCTGTATCCGTACGCGCTTTCGCGCTGGGCCATGCAAAGATTGAACCGCGACGAAGGCGCATCGGCGCTTTATTATTGCCGCCTCTGGGAAATCGATCCCGAGCAACCGAAGGCGACGGATACGCCGCTCCACTCTCGCACCCGACACTACCTGAATCTGGGCAAGACCCTGCATCGAATCGAGCAGTTGCTTAAAGAATTTCGCTGGGGCCGAATTGACGATATCTTTGCCCACGAGATTTTCGGGGGAAGCCAATCAGTCACTGGCGCAGTCGCTCTGGCCGAAGACCTGAACAACGGACCGAGACTTCTGACTCAGCCAGTGTGAGATCTGCTGCAGGATCGGACACGTTCACGCATCCGGTTGCAGAAGCTGTTTTGCTCATTCCAAAACGATCGGGCTTTGCATTCGAACGATCGCCGATAACCGCAGAGGCCAGCGATGTTGCGCTTGCCCTGCTTCATCAATGCCCCGGTAAAACCGGCAGCGCCAGTTCGCATCTGCGGCGCTCGCAATATTGTCGGGTGGTGCAATAGTGGGCGTTGCGTCGATTCGTAACAGGCCCAGCAGCCGAGCACCCGGTGGCTCGCAGGCATCGATTTGGCGCGCGATCCAGCCCATGACCGGTGCAACAAACGGTACGACCAAGCGTACCCCGTAGCGCACCTCCAGTTTGAGCAGGTTCGCATCGGCGAGACTCAGACCCGAGCTGGCACCGATAGGCTCGGTACCGCGGTAACCGACTGCCCCGGCATGACCGATCTGGGAGGAACGCCGGTACGCGAGATTGTCGTTCGGAATCACCGGTGAGCCATCGATCGGCGTACCGTTGTCATCGCGCGCGGTCTCAGACCAATCGACGAACGCAGCCGCCGTCGGCGAAACGCGACGAAACTCGATCCACTGCTGAGCTACGCCCCATTGCACATGGCGCAACGCAATCGACAGCGCGTCTCGCCGTCCGGCGGCGGCCGATGAATTGCCAGCGGCACCGGGTAAATAGGCAATCATCGCCTGCGCCATACCCAATTCGGCGGCCGCCATTCGGCCGCCATTGACACTGGCATTTCGGGTCGCCTCAAATACGGCATAACTCAAGGCATGGTGCGCGTGAAACAGCAGACCCGCCTGCAAAGATAACAAGCCCAACAGCAACAAGAAGGGTAAGGCCAACAGCAGTTCAACGAGACTGCTACCGCGCAGGCAAGAGCACCCTTGTAAAGGTGTGCGTGTCATTTCGGAACCGCTCGTCGTCGCGCCTCAGGGACTGCGGACGCAGGCGACTGATGCTTGGGTCCGCCGCTTAGATACTCAACCGCCACAGCGGAATCCGACAGTGCGTTGCCGGATAGTTGCGACGGCCGTTGCGACAGCGGTTGCAATGGCGACGGCGATGACGGCAGCGATAGTGACGGCGACGATAGTGACGGCGACAATGTCGACGTGAACTCAATTTTTGCGCTTTGCAACGCTTCATGGATTCGCGATTGCTCTTGCAAGACCTGATTTTGCTCGGCGCCCGGAAGTCCGTTGCGGCGAAATTCCAGCAATGCCATCTGCGCCAAAGCCAGATTGATCGAGGCGATATTCAGCAACGCCTTGGCTCTAGCCTTACTGGCTTCAATATAGCCAAGCTGCGAAGGTTCCGGCAAGACCAGTTGCGCCGCGCGGCGATACAGGGCGAGCGCGTCATCCCAACGCTGTAGCCGATGCAGGGCATTGGCCAACTTGAGCATGATCGCAACATCGCCGAGACCTTGCGCTACAACAGGCGTCAGCAACTGAACAATCGCTTCGAAGCGCTGCTGCCGGGAGAAAAGTTCTGCGTCCTTCAGCAAGGTATTGAGCGCGCCGGATAAACCGGATCCACGATCTGAACCGATCGGTGCTTTGTTCGTTGAATCGTTGGGCGATTCGTTCGGTGGCAACACGACTTCGGTGTGCACCTGCGGTGTTTGAGCGTGACCGGGCCTGTTCAAAATGGCGAGCATGCTCATTGCGATCAGCCCGTTCAAGATGAACAGTCGCGCCGATCGGTTCATTTGCAGCCGCCTTGAATCGGAGCGCGAAGACCGATTCTCACGCCACAACGCAGACCCATTTCGCGCGCCCACCCGGCGCTCATCTCAATGATCGACCCAGCTCGCCAACATATTCGGATACGGCCGGGCGGCACCGATTGATCGATTCTCAGCACCGTTCCGTTGCGCGCAACAAAAACGATATCGATGGGGAATCGCATGCCGATCGTATGCACGGCCTTGCAGGGTGTCAGCCAGATTCCCTGGCCCACCGGCAGCGTCGATCGGCCCAATAGTCCCACCAATCGTTCGCGCAAGCAGTTCACGGGTTTGAATGCCTGTAATCTCACTGGGTCAATCATTTGAGGATTCCTTCGCTCATCAATCGCATTGCAATTGGAAAAAGCAAAATCAAAAACGTGCATGGAAAAACAAACAGCAATAGGGGCAACAACATTTTGACGGGAGCACGCATGGCCTGTTGCTCAGCTTCGAAATAGCGCTCGTCGCGATTCTGTTGCGCCAGGGCGCGCAGCACCTGCCCCAGATCGGAGCCGCTGGCTTGGGCGGCGACCAAAGAACTCACCACGCTATCGATCTGGATCAAATGACAGGCTTGGGCGAGTCCTTCGAGCGTCTGCCGAATTGATTGGCCGGAGCGCAAGCGTATCGTCACTTTCTGTAGTTCCCGCAGCAGCGCACCGCGGGGCCCCTGACGGACCGCCTGCTCGATGGCCGCAGACAGATTAAGGCCCGACTCCAGGCAAATAACCGTCAAGTCAATGAAGAACGGCAGTTGCGACAGCAGTTCGTGCCGGCGTTGCCGAGCGCGCCGTTCCAGCCACGCATTAGCCAACGCAAAGATCAGTGCCGTACTGATGGCCATCAACCACCATCGATCTGAACCGATCACTACCAAAAACATCGCAACAAGCGATGCCGCCGTCAGACTCAACAACAGCCGGCAGGCCAGCCACTGCGCCGGTCCGAACGGCTCCTCGAAGCCAGCCCGCGTCAACTGCTGCTGTTGCCGCTCGAACATCAGCAACGCGTTGAGTCCGTGACAGGGTCCGGCGACAAACTCGATGAGCGGCCAGACAAACCGGAACAGTCCGGTCAAATTCCCGGGCACGGCGTGCTTCAAGGCCACCGTTCGATCGCGGGGTGCATCGGAGCGATGATCCGGGCGGTGATCGAATCGAGCCAATCTGGCGACCACCAGCATCAGGCAGACGCCCATCGAGGCGACCGCCAGGCCATAGCTGAGCATCGAAGAATTCATCACTTAGTCCGGTCGGCCAATGCGCCGGACCATCCAGGTGCCCAGCGACAGCAGCAGCGCGACCAGAAAACAGATCGCCAGGCCGAAACGCGTCGTGAAAAGCTGCGCCATCAAAGCCGGATCCATCGCGAACAAGGCGGCGGCCACCAAGAGGGGTATGACGGTCATGACATTAGCCTGCAATCGCCCCTGCGAGGTCAAGGCGGCGAGTTTGGCGTTCAGCAACAACCGGCGGCGGCAGACCTGTGCCAAGGTAGTCAATGAATCGGCAAGACCGCCACCGTTGGCATGACTGACACGGATCAGGCAGGTGAATAGATGCATGCCATCGGAGGGCGCTCGATGCAGCAAGTTCCAGAGCGAGTCATCAAGACTCACGCCCAATCTTCGTTCGCGTTGCAACACGGCCAGTTCCTGGCCCAACGGCGCACTGATCTGTCGCGCCATGTGTTCGAGCGCGACCCCGAGACTCGCACCGGAGCGCAGCGTCGACGACAGCAAGCTCAGCATTTCAGGTAACTGTTGCGCAATGGCACGTCGGCGATTGCGCTCGAGGCGATGCAAAAGGTACGCCGGCAAACCGCCGGCCAGCAGTGCCGCAAGCAAGGCCAGATCGATTCGCGAACTGAGGGCGAAAACGACCAGCAGCGCCAGCGCGATCATGGCCAGATTTAATGCAAACAGCCGATCGGGATTCAAGAAGATGAACGAGCGACTCAGTCGTTCACTGGTCTGATGCCGAAAATTCTGCTGAAACCGATGGCAAACGCCGCGCAGATAAAAAGCCCACGCTAGAAAAAGACCGCTGACGCTCGCGAACGCACAGAGCTGCAAGGTCCAGGACCGAAATGACTCTTCATTGATCATGATCGTGTCGCTCCGTCTGTGTCGTTCAGTCAGTGGCGTTCAGTGTTGAACAGGGAGAGATCATAGCGATGGCCCTGCGCCATCAATGGCTCGTAAAACTGCGGAATCAATCCGGTCGCTGAAAACCGCCCTGCACTGCTCGCGTTGACTTGCGCGACGTCAAACAGACCGTCGCTGCCGTGCTGCGCGTAGCGGAACAGGCATTGCATCTGGACGCGGGCGCTCTCGATGCCGGTGACCTCGCTGATATCAACAATCTTGCGGCTGCCATCTGCAAGCCTGGCCTGATGCACGATGATGTTGATACCGTTGGCAATCTGCTCGCGCAAGGCGATCACCGGGATTTCAATGCCGGCCATCAGCGCCATGGTTTCGAGTCGTGAGCTGACATCGCGCGCACTGTTGGCATGCAGCGTGGTCATCGATCCGTCATGCCCGGTGTTCATGGCCTGCAACATATCGAGCGTTTCGCCACTGCGGCACTCACCGACCACGATGCGGTCGGGTCGCATGCGCAGAGCGTTGCGCACCAGATCACGGATTTCCACCGCACCGCGTCCCTCTGAATTCGCTTGCCGAGCTTCAAGTGCGACCTGGTTGTCGTGTGGCAGTCGCAGTTCGGCGGCGTCTTCGATGGTGATGATCCGCTCGCCGCTAGGAATCATGCCGGCCAGCACATTCAACAGACTGGTCTTGCCCGAGCCGGTGCCACCCGAGATCGCAATGTTTCTGCGTGTTTGGATGCAGACCCGAAGAAATGCCAGCATGGCCGCATTCAAACTGCCCAACTCCAGCAAATCCTCACTGGACAGAACGCGCCGGCTGAACTTTCGAATGGTAATTACCGGACCGTGCAGCGCCAGAGGCGGCAAGACCGCGTTGACCCTCGAGCCGCCGACCAGACGCGCATCGACCATCGGCGAAGACTCGTCGATGCGCCGCCCCAACGGTGCAACAATACGCTCGATGATGGCGCGAACGGCCGAGTCAGAGGTGAATGCTGCATCGATGCGGCTCAGTCGCCCCCGGCGTTCGACAAAAATGTCCTCGGCGCCGTTGACCATGATCTCGGTCACCTCAGGATCACTGATCAGATGCTCAAGTGGCCCTAGACCAATAGCCTCGTCGAGAGTTTCTCCAATCAGCAATTCACGCTCGGGTTCGGACAACGCATCCTCATCGCTGCTCAGCAACTCGCGCAATACGCCCGCCAACTCGACGCGCAATTGCGGGTCGGGCAACTGACCGATATCCTTGCGCCGCAAATCGATGGCGTTGACCAAGCGGCGATGAAGCGCTCGTTGCGTTTGCACCCGCAGTCGCTGGCCATTGTGAACCGGCGGCGATTCGCCTGACGACCGAGCCAACGTCGCCCTTTCTTCAGTGTTCTCCGAGGTGCCATTCGGCGTTCCGTTCGACGTTAAATTTGAGTTGCAACGCGAGGAGCCAAGCGAGGAGCCAAGCGAGGGTCGACGGGTCAGGTCACTGCTGGAATTCGTCTCGATCGCCCACTCAATGCGCAGGTGATAGCCACAGATGACGATTTCATCACTGGCCTGCAGTCGGTGCAGGCCTTGCAGGCGCTCGCCATTGACCCACGTTCCCCCCAGACTGCCGCAATCCTTGATCCGGTAGCCCAGCGCCTCCCGTTCGATCTCGGCATGCACGCGCGCGACTCGCCACCCTGGCAATACCAGGCCGTTGTCTGCATGGCGGCCGATGCGACACGGAAACGATTCAATGATCGAGCGCGACGTGCCGAGCTCCGGATGGCGAACGTGAATGGTGATCATCGCGCTACTCGGTGATATTGAATTGCTGGCGAGTGGCCTCAATGAGACGGCCGCCCTGCTCGATTCGCTGCCGATTCAACGTACTGTCGGGCTGAATCAGTCTGGGCGTAATAAACACAACCAGCTCGGTCTTGTTCTCACGGTAAAGCTTCGATCGAAACAGTGGTCCGAGAATCGGCAAGTCTCCGAATCCGGCCAGCCGGTCCGTATGTCCCGAGAACTCCTGGCTGACCATACCAGCAATGACCAATGTCTCATTTTCGCGCAGGTTGACTTCGGTCTCGGCGCGCCGTTTGGTCAGCCCGGGAATGTCGCGAACGGTGACATCAAAGTTGATCGCTGAAATCTCGGTGGCAATTTTCGCCGAGATCATGCCGTCTTCATTAACGACCGGTTGAACATCGAATTTCACGCCGTACTCCTTGAATTGCACCGAGGTCGCGCCGAGTCCGGTCGAGACAGGTATAGGCAACTCGCCGCCAGCCACCATTCGCGCCGATCCGCCGCTGCGGCACGACAATTGCGGTTCGGCCAGAATAAAGGCGTCACCGTTTTGCACCAGCAGATTGAGCATCGACGTAAAGGAGGACACCAAAGAAAGATGCGAGAGAAACGGCGATACACGCCGCCGGATATCGAGCCCAATCACATTCTCGGC
>JANLTP010000174.1:0-3136 GCA_031363055.1 Burkholderiales bacterium
ACTGATGCTTTGGTTGTGCTGCCATCGGCCGGGAGGGGACTGGTGTATGGGCCTCCGCGATTGTCCCCCGCGCCGACCTGGCGGCCGACGCTCCGCCTTGATTTCGCTGCGGCACTTACACCAGCCCGCTCCAGGCTCAGACTGTGCTTGGTCGAGTATGCTGTTTGCGAAGGGCGGCGCTTGACCGGGACTCGGACGTTTTTCGACATCTCGACGAGCGGCGTTTGGACTTTGCGATATCACTAATACGCACAGTGATGCCAGATCATGTCGGCAGGGTGCTTGGCGTAGCGAAGTAAAGGTGGAGCCTTGGCCGATCAGGCCGAGGCGGGGGACATTCGCGTAGCCAAGTGCCCTGTCGGCTTGATCCCGCTCAAGCACCGCTCAAGCACCGCTCAAGCACCGCCGCGCGAATGCTTTGTTGCTCTGCACCAATAGAGCCTCCCTACTAATAAGCGCTGAAATGTGACCTTTGGCAATTGACTTCGAACGACGAAACAATAATAGTACGAACGTTCGTAATTTTTATTGGTGATGTCTGCAGTGATGAAAAAAGGAGAACAAACCCGGGCGGCGATCGTGGAGGTCGCGCAATCGCTGGCCGCTCGTGACGGCTTGGAGGGTTTGACCATCGGCAGCCTGGCCGAGCGCATGCAAATGTCCAAGAGCGGCGTGTTTGCGCACTTTGGTTCTCGCGAAGATCTGCAAATTTCGGTGCTCAAGGCGCATGAGCGGGATTTTGTCGACGCCGTGCTGGTTCCGAGCCTGACGCAACCACGTGGGTTGGACCGCCTGCGGGCGATGTTCGCCCTCTGGTTGGAGCGAACCGCGATTGAAGCGGCGATCGGCTGTATCTGGATTTCGGGCGCGACCGAGTACGACGATCGGCCTGGCGCCGTGCGCGACGTCCTGGTCGCCATGGTCCAGTCCTGGCAGACCGAACTGACGCGGGCGATCAGCCAAGCAGTTGAGGCTGGCGAATTGATCGCCGATCTCGATCCTCTTGATCTGGTGTTCGAGCTGCACGGCGTTGTACTGGCGCTGCACCATGATGCGCGGCTGCTCAAGAGCCCGGGCTCCATCAGGCGGGCGACGCGATCGTTCGAGCGAATCATTGAGTCGTATCGCGCGAGCGCCCCGGCGACTTCTCGCCATTTATTCTGAATCACCATCACGGCATTATCGTTACTGAATCACCGTCACTACATCATCTTTATTGAATCAACGTTCTTGCATCAGGAGTACCCATGGCCCATTTCATCCCGCCCGTTCGCGATATCCAGTTTGTTCTTCACGAGTTGCTCAATGTCGAGGCGACTCTGGCTCAGTTGCCGGACCATGCGCAAACCAAGCGTGAACTGATCGATCAGATTCATGAGGAAGGCGGCAAGTTCTGCGCTGAAGTGCTGTATCCGATCAACCGCAGTGGCGATGAGGAAGGTTGCCGGCATGAAGGCAATGGCGTCGTCAAAACGCCCAAAGGCTTCAAGGACGCCTGGTTGAAATTCAAGGAGGCCGGCTGGCCAACCTTGAATTGCGATACCGCGATTGGTGGTCAGGGCTTGCCGGCTGTGGTCGGCATTCCGATGCAGGAAATGCTCAACGCCACCAATCAGGCCTGGAACATGTATCCGGGGCTCACGCACGGCGCTTATGAATGTTTGTTGGCGCACGGCACAGCCGCGCAGAAGGCGTTGTACCTGACGCGTTTGGTAACCGGCGAGTGGACCGGCACGATGTGCCTGACCGAACCGCATTGTGGTACCGATCTGGGCATGTTGCGTACGCGTGCCGAGCCGCAAGCCGATGGCAGCTATCGAATCACCGGTAACAAGATTTTTATCTCCTCCGGTGAACATGATCTGGCCGAGAATATCGTGCACCTGGTGCTGGCGCGGCTGCCGGATGCGCCGGCGGGCACGAAAGGCATATCGTTATTTGTCGTGCCGAAATTTAATGCCAATGCCGACGGCCAGTTGACCGGGCGCAATGCGGTGAGCTGTTCGCGCATTGAAGAAAAAATGGGCATCCACGGCAACGCTACCTGCGCGATGGACTTCGATGGTGCGACGGGCACGCTGGTCGGTCAGCCGAACAAGGGTCTGAACGCCATGTTCGTGATGATGAATGCCGCGCGTATTGGGGTCGGTGTGCAATCGCTGGGTCTGATGGAGATTGCTTATCAGAACTCGCTGGCCTATGCGAAGGATCGCAGTCAGGGTCGCTCCCTCTCCGGACCCAAGTCGCCGGACAAGGCGGCCGACACGATCATCGTTCATCCCGATGTGCGGCGCATGTTATTGACCCAAAAGGCCTATCTCGAAGGCTCGCGTGCGTTTGCCTATTGGTTGGCGTCGCTGTCCGATGTTCACCACGGCCATCCCGATGAAGCCGAGCGCAAGAATGCCGATGATCTGCTGTCGCTGTTGACGCCGGTGCTCAAGGCCTTCCTGACTGATAACGCCTTTGCAACGACCAATCTGGCGATGCAGATTTTTGGTGGTCATGGCTACATCCGCGAATGGGGCGCCGAGCAGTATGTGCGCGATGCCCGCATCAACATGATCTACGAGGGTACCAACACCATTCAATCGCTCGATCTTTTGGGTCGCAAGGTTCTGCAGGACAATGGCGCAAAATTGCGTAAGTTCGGCAAACTGGTCGCTGAGCTGATCGAAGCCGAGGGTACGCGTGAAGACATGGCCGAGTTCATCAATCCGCTCGCCGATCTGGCCTCCAAGCTTGAGAAGTTGACCACCGAAATTGGCATGAAGGCGTTTCAGAATCCGGACGAAGCGGGTGCGGCTGCGGTTGACTATTTACGGGTGATTGGTCATTTGGTCATGTCGTATTTCTGGGCCCGCATGGCCCGAATTGCGTTGACAAAGGCCGATGAGCCGTTCTACAAGGCGAAGCTTGCGACCGCGCGTTTTTACTTCGCCAAGCTGCAGCCGGAAACGGCCAGCCTGATGCGCACGGCACGCTCGGGCAGCAGGTCTTTGATGGAACTTGAAGCGGCGTTATTCTGACGATCAGCCTTATCTCAAGAGAACATTCAAGATATCAGTCAAGGGAACAGAAATATGAACCATTCAAACTTTAAGGCGGTTTTGCTGGGTACCGCGCTGATGCTCGG
>JANLTP010000186.1:0-6025 GCA_031363055.1 Burkholderiales bacterium
CGAACCGGCGTTTAATGTCTACATGGACGAGGCGGTCATCTGGGGCGTGCGTGCACTTGAGCGCGCCATCGATGGATTGACCTGTACCACTGCTGTGCACATCTGCTACGGCTATGGCATAGAAGCCAATCTGAAATGGAAGCAGGGTCTCGGCCAGGAATGGCGACAGTATGAGCAGGTCTTTCCAGCCCTGGCCGCCAGCAGGATTAATCAGGTTTCACTCGAATGTGCCAACTCGAAAGTGCCGATGCATTTGATGAGTCTGCTGAAGGGCAAAGATGTACTGGTCGGTGTCATCGATGTGGCGAACGACGAGATTGAAACGGCCGAGCAGGTCGCAGAAACGATTGGTCAGGCCTTGCGTTATGTGCCGGCCGATCGCCTGTTCCCGTGCACCAATTGCGGCATGGCGCCAATGCGTCGCGATATTGCCACAGCAAAATTGGCCGCCTTGGCGCAAGGCAGCGCGTTGGCGCGTGAGCGGTTTTCAAGAACCTGACGCTAGCGCCAGGCGGTGACGCAGGACCGCAATGCGTGTGACCATGATGTCTAGTCAACTTCCACCCGGCTGACCACGCTCAGATTACCCTGGTTGAATACCCACGCGCGCACGCGAATGCCTGAATTTGTATTGACTGCGCCGGAATTAGTCACGCCGGGATTGCCGGCCCCGGCATTGCCGACAATCACCGCCTGAGCCGACAGCGCCACCGAACTGCCGTTATCGAACAGCACTCGGGAGGTGCCCGCATCGCTGAACAAGTAACCTGGCGACGAATCAGCGACGACGGCGCGATTGACTTGCACGGCCGCGCCTGATGCGCCAATGGCAGCAGCGGCAAGGTCAGCGCCCGGCGAGTAACTGAGGCGAATCGGGACGCCGGGCAGCAAGCGATCGGCACCGCGCGCCTGGCCGTCAAGACCTTCCAGGATTGCCGAAGACAATTCGAATCGGATGCCGGCGACGCGAATCTCGACTGCCACCGGTGCTGGTGAAGTGACACCCGGTGATTCGATGATCCCAAAGCTTGAGCCCGAAACCGGCGCGACGTTGGTGTTTGCCGATCCCGAGGTGCCCTGCGCGGGAGTGGTTGCAGTACCTGCGCCAGGGTTCGTTGGTGCGGCTGGATTAGCCGTCGTTGTACCGCTGGCGGTGCTCGAGTCAGTGCCGGTGGCGGCCGTTGGTACGCCGCTGCCGCCGGTGCCCGGATCGCCACAGCCGCTAGCCAATACGACTGACAGTGAGACGGTAACCCAGACGGTCTGCCTGATGGTTCGCAAGACGGTTCGCAAGACGGTTTGCAGAACGGTTGCCAGAAATAAGGCCGATGAACTGGCCAAAAGCTGGCGTAGCTTCGCGCAGGTTTCAGTCATTCGCACCCTCCGTGCGTTCGACCGTCGACGGTCTTGCTGCAGTTTGGGCGGCGGTGGGCGCAATGTAGCCGTACATTCCCAGCCGGACCCGGTGGCTCATGATGCGACCAGCGTTCTTGTCTTCCTGAAATAGCTCGCGCAGCGCCGGCATGATTTCCGAAAACGATTTCTCCCAGACTTGCAAAGTCATTTTGTTGAATCGAATCGCTGACACTTCAGATAATTCATCCGAGTAGATCGCTTGTTCGAGAAACGCCCCGCCTTGCTGTTCGAGATTGGCGCAGCCGGCCCGCAGGTGGTCAGACGCGTTGGCGGCCAGAAAACGAAGTTGCGCGTGGCGATCTCGCGACGGCGTAAATGCGCTGGCGATGACCTTGACCGTGTCGTTGCCGTCTGGTCCCCTCCAACTGACCAAGGCTAATCGCAGTAACTCATCGAGCACCGAGCGCGGATGCACGTCGCTCGAGATGCCAGCGACCAGACTCTCGAAACTTGCGTCCGATGCCTTGCGGCTTTGTCGGGGCAGCACTCTCGGTTGCCCCTTGCGCGTCAGGTACAGCGGGTCCGAGAGCCAGCGCGCAAATATTTCGGCCGCCAAATGGCGATGTCGTACCGCGCGCAGTGCGCCCTGCTTGCGCAGCGCCCGCAGATCCTTGCGATGAACACCCGTCATGACCGACAGCCGTGAATCGGAAAGGTCAGTCGGCGAGTCTGCTGAAAGTGTGACGGCCGCAGCCACCAGACCGTGTTTGAGCAGATCGACGAGCGATTGCAGCTTGACCCCTTCGCTGACCGCCAATTCGCAGATTGGCGCCAAAAGCTCGGCCAGCGCTGATTCCCCGGCGGGCATTATTTCAGGGAGATGATCGCGATTCGACATAACTGGGAATTTATCACATTTCAGGAAATCAGTTGTATAAATGGGAAATTATCCCATATACTAATCGAACTGCTGGCATCGTTTGAGGAATTAAGTCATGCGCACTTTGCGAATCACCGTCATCTCGAAACTCGCCGCCCAGTCGCAAGTGCTGGCTTTGGGACTTGGCCTCGCTCTGCTGGCCGCCTGCGGTGGCGGTAGCTCGGGCAGCAATGGCACCGATCCTGCGAATCCGGGTGGTACTGGCAGCTCGAGCTCGATCGACCCGATTCAACAGGGCGCCGAGAAAATCGCGGTCAGCATCAAGAGTTTCGAATCGCCGGAGCCGTGTGCAGAACTGCAGTCGTATCTGTCCAACTATGCCGAGCAGAGCATGCGGCAGCGCTTGGGTGCTGTTCGCGACGCTCAGTACGAATACGGTCGATTTACCCCTACGCCGACGGCGTCCGGTCAGTCGATGACGTCGGTCACCGCACCGGGCAGCGTCGCCGGCACCTCCGGAGCGGCAACCGGGACCGGGACCGATAGCACGAGCGCGAGCGCGGCAGCGATCGGCTCGTTCACGACGACCAATGTTCAGACGCTGGGCGTCGACGAGCTCGATAACGTCAAGAACAACGATCGACACGTGTTTCGGCTGCACCGTGACGCCGATCAAACCGTATTGAGCAAGGCGCGCTACTGGCCAGCGACTGATCTTGCGTTGCTCTCGAAAGCACCGATACCGAGTCATGCCGTCTCGGCGAGCGGTAACCGGACTGCTAGCGTGCGCGGAATGTTTGTAACTGCCAATGAGCAAGTCGTTGTGTTGAGTGCGCTCGACGATGGTGGCACACCCTTGAATGCAGCCGCGGTCAATACCGTACCCAGCACGGCCGCAGCGTCGGCATCGGCCGACCTGGTCTGTCCGGTTGCCGGGTGCAACACTGGCCCGCGTATGCAGCGCAGCTACATCGATCTGTTCGATGCGTCAGCCACTTCGTCGATAAGCCATCAGGCCAACATCGAGATCGGCGGCACTCTGATCGACGCACGTCGTCGCGGCGATCGCGTGTGGATATTGACGCAGGAAGCGTTTCGTTTGCCCGAGGTGATCCGCTGGTCGCCAGCCAACTTCGATTATTCGGCGCCGCTTGACCAGCGCAAGGCGACCTTTGATCGTTTGATCGAACAGAACGCGCTGCTTATTCGCGCGGCCGATGTCAAGCAATGGTTCCCCGAAGATCTGGCCCGCAAGGCCGGCACTTCGATAGCGTCTGCGAACCAGGTTTGCCGCTCGATCAGAAAGGTCAGTGAATCGAGCGAGCTACATTGGCTGCGCATCGCCAGCCTGAATCTGTCCGATCTTTCGATCTCGAGCGAGTTGATTCTCGCTGAAGGACAAACCGTTTATGCCAGCAACCAGGCGATCTATGTCAGCACACCGAATTGGCGCGGCAGCAATGGCATCGATCCGGGACCGCGCACCTATATTCACAAGTTCTCGATTGCCGATCAGGGCATAGCGCGCTACAGCGCATCGGGTGCGTTCGCAGGCCAGCCGCTGAATGCCTACAGTTTCGATGAAGACGACAACGGCAGTTTGCGGTTTGCCGCCAACGCGGTGAACACGCAGACCAATGACCCGACGCGACCCTCTTTCTGGGAACCGTATTCCTACCTGGGTATTTTGAAGCAAGACGGCCAGCGCCTGGTGGTTGCCGCTCAATCGGCGCGGATTGCGCCGGGTGAACGCATGCAATCAGCGCGGTTCGTCGGTAGCCGGGGTTACCTGGTGACGTTCCGGCAAGTCGATCCGTTCTATGTCTACGATATGACGGCCAGTGGCGGTCCCAAGGCCTTGGGCGAGCTCAAGATTCCCGGTTTCTCTACCTACCTGCACCCGCTGGGTGATCGTCATATGATGGGTGTCGGCTACGCTGAGGGCAATTGGCCGCGTCGCATCAAAGCGAGCCTGTTTGATGTCAGCGATCCCACGCAACCGCGCGAACAATCAAATCTGATATTGGGCGATGTTTACAGTGCCAGTGAGGCACTCTGGGATCCGCATGCATTCTCGTTTCTGCCGCGCTCGGCCAACACCGGAACCCTGGCCGTACCGCTCTGGTCATTCAACTATAGCGCAGCAGTTTCGCAGCATTCAGGCTTGAAGATTCTCAACGTTTCAGCCGATCAGGGCCTTTCGCTGGTCGGCGAACTATCGGTTGACGATGTGCTGCGCTCGCCCGTTGCAGGTATCGAGAGCTACGCGACCGTGATCCGGCGCAGCATTCTCACGGACGGCTATGTATTCGGGATTGGGCCGCGAATCCTGCGATCGGCTAGTCTCGCAAAACCCGAGCAGCCGCTGGCGACGTTGATCACGCCATAAAAAAACCCCGGCCTCGTGAAAGGCCGGGGTTGTCTGATCGTTTCGGGCTATCAGGCCTTGGCGATATTTTCTTTCGTGAACGGCATCACCCGAACCCGTTTGCCATTGGCAGCAGCAGCCATCGCGTTAGCGGCAGCAGCCATCACCAGTGCGGTCACCGGCTCGCCAATACCACCCGGCTTCTCGGAGCTCTTGACCAGATGGATGTCCATGGTCGGCGCTTCATTCATGCGCATCAGCGGATAGTTATTGAAGTTGGTCTGCTGGACACGGCCTTTGTCAAACGTGATTTCGTCATAGAGCGCGGCCGTCAGGCCAAACACAATGCTCGACTGGATCTGCGCGGCGACCGTATCCGGGTTGACCATCAGGCCGACGTCGGCGACCGTAGTCGTCTTCGAGACCTTCAGTTCACCACCGACCATCGACGCTTCAACGACCATCGCGATGTACGAGTCGTAACCTTCCATCAGCGCAATACCGCGACCGACACCGGCTTTCGGCGGTGTCGACCAGCCTGCGCGTGCAGCGGCTTCCTTGAGCACATTGGCGAAACGGGGCTTGTCGCCCAGCAGCGCCATCCGATACTCAAACGGATCCTTGCCGGCCGCCTTGGCGCATTCGTCCATGAAACACTCATTGGCGAAGACGTTGAACGGATGGCTAACCGAACGCCAGTAACCAACCCGCACACCGCTGTCATGAATGACCAGGTTATGGGCCGTATTGGCGATTGCATACGGACCGACGGCTGCCTCGACCATGAACGGGTCCAGGGTATCTTTCGGCAAGCCGAAGGCGCGCTGCGTAACCGACTGCGAGGTGACCTTGAAGTCCAGGGCGATGGGCTTGCCGGCGGCATCCAGCGCTGCTTCCACCTGGTTGTAGGCGGCCGGGCGATAGAAGTCGTGGGTGGTGTCATCTTCCCGCGACCAGAGCAGTTTGACCGGACGGCCAACGGCCTTGGCCAACTGCGCGGCCTGAATGATCATGTCGAGTTCGATACGACGACCGAAACCGCCACCCAGGAAGGTGGTCTTGACGGTGACGTCTTCCGGCTTGACGCCCAGCACGCCGGCAACGGCGCCTGCGGCACCTTGCTGGAACTGCGTCGGGCCGACCAGCAGAACCTTGCCGTCCTTGACACTGGCGGTAAAGTTTTGCGGCTCGAGCGGCGCGTGCGCCAGATACGGTGACCAGTATTCGGCCTTGACCGTTTTGGCACCGGTTTTCATGGCCGCTGCGACATCTCCGACCGGCTTACCGATGGCAAATTTCTTGCCCGTGCCGGCTGCGGCCTTGATGCCTTCGGCAATGCCAGCGGAGTTCAATGCTGCGCCTGCGCCTTCATCCCACTCGATCTTGACCAGCTCGCGGGCCTTTTTGGCACGCCAGTAGGA
>JANLTP010000243.1:0-1552 GCA_031363055.1 Burkholderiales bacterium
ACGCGGGTGTTTGAGCAGCAGCGAAGCACGAAAAGCGACCGGATCCATCTTCGCTTCATTCGCCGCTTCATCGACAAACGATTCCTTGAAGAAGGCCTGATGTGAATGGCCAACCGCGCGCCAGAAGCCAACCGGTATGGGTAACTCGAGTGTCACATGGCCAATACGTGCGTGCTCAAACTCATAGGGCTGATCGAATGAGCCTTCCGATGTGGTCTTGTCGGGCCCGGCGGCGGGCCAGCCGAGCGCGCGCGGCAAGTACTGCGGTTGAATGGCCTGGCCGGCCGAGACATTGACCCAGCCCTGAAGCTTGCCGGTTGCATCGAAGCCGGCGCGAAACCGCGAGACTGCGGCGGGCCGATAAAAATCATGGCGCATGTCCTCTTCGCGTGACCAGACAGTCTGCACCGGTGCGCCGCCCGACTCGCGGGCGATCAGTGCGGCCTGCGCGATGAAGTCGACATCGAGCCGTCGACCGAAGCCGCCACCCAGATACTGCACATGGACCTGTACGTTCTCGCTGGCCAGATTCAACACCTTGGCTACGGCGTCACGCGCCGGGCCGGCCACCTGCGTGGACACCCAGACTTGCGCCTTGCCATCGCGAAGGTGAACCGTGCAATTCATCGGCTCCATCGGCGCATGCGCCAGATAGGGCGCGCGGTACACCGCTTCGATTTTTCTCGCGGCTGCGGTCAGTTGTTTGTCGGCATCGCCCTGCTTGAAGAAATCAAACTCCTTGCCCGAGTCCAGCGCCTTCGTGAATTGACTGTCGATGTCGGCGCTGCTCAACGCCGCCGCAGGCCCGGTGTCCCACTCGATAACCAGCGCGGACAACGCTTTGCGAGCCCGCCAATATTGGTCGGCAATGATGGCCACGGCGCCACTGGCTCCGTGCGTGCCGGCCAAGGTCAGCACTTTCTTGACGCCGGGCATGGACTCGGATTTGCTGCTATCGCACTTGCGGACCGAGCCGCCCAGGGTAGGGCTCATGGTGACGGCGGCGAACAGGCAGCCGGGGGGTTGACTATCGATACCGAACTTGGCCGAGCCATCGGTTTTTGCGACGCTGTCGATTCGTGATTGCGGCTTGCCCAGCAGCCTGTATTTGGTCGGGTCCTTGAAGGTCCAACTGCTGGCCGGGGTCAGACTGGCGCCTTCCTTATTTACAGCGGCTTCCTTGTTGATGGTGGCGACCAGTTCGCCAAAGCTGATGCGCTTGCTGCCGGCCGAGATGACACCGTTCTCGATCGTGCATTGCGCAGCATCGACGCCGAGGCGCTTGGCTCCGGCGTTGAGCAGACTGGCGCGCGCCATGGCGCCGGCATCGCGCATGGGGCTCCAGAGATCCTTTACGCTGG
Source organism: Burkholderiales bacterium (assembly GCA_031363055.1). GTDB lineage: Bacteria > Pseudomonadota > Gammaproteobacteria > Burkholderiales > Burkholderiaceae_E > JANLTP01. The sequence goes on from JANLTP010000243.1 coordinate 1,362, forward strand.
CCGAGCCACCGGTCATCATGACGCCGAATTCGCGCATCAGCTTGCCGACCATCCATTGCGCCGAACGTTTGACCGAACCGTGATCATCCGGATGAAACGGCAGTCCATCGACCATTGAGGCGATGTTGTTATAGATGGGGTCGATCGGCGAGTGCTCGATCTTGACTTTTGTCCAGTCGCAGTCGAGTTCC
>JANLTP010000207.1:0-48375 GCA_031363055.1 Burkholderiales bacterium
GCTCGATGACGGCGCCCGCCGATTCATCGCCATAGCCGACGAAGGCCAGCGAATATTTTTGATCGGGTCGATCGGTTGTGCGCAACAAACTCATACCCATGATTTGGGTGTAGAAATCGATCGATCGCTGTAACTCCCCAACCCGGAGCATGGTGTGCAAAATTTTCATCAAGTAGTCCGTTCCATGGTGTCAGTGTTCGGCCTCAGTTTTTAGTCTCAATGCGGCGTGTTTGAGCCTCAATGCGTTGTGTCGGCATGAATATTCTTGAGCCAATCCTTGGGCTTCTCATAGCCCGGCAGCAGACTGCAGACAGTGGCCCAGAATTTCGGGCCATGATTCATTTCCCGCAAATGGGCAACTTCATGGGCAATGATGTAGTCAATGACATCGGCAGGAAAATGGACCAGGCGCCAATTCAGGCGAATCGAGCCGTCAGGCCCACAGCTACCCCAGCGCGTGCGCGCCGACGACAGCCCCCAGCGTCTCGGCTTCTTGCCGAGCAGTTCACTGAAATGACTCAAGCGCGGTCCGAACAGCGACTTTGCTTGCGCTTGCAGCCAACCGTGGACCAGCACTTTCATCTGTTCGGAGTCCGCCTTCGGGGGCAGACTGATCAATAAATTCTGATCAACCTTCAGCACGCGATGCGTTCGTTGTTCAGTCAATTGCATGGTCAGCGGCTCGCCGATGAAGAGCAACGGCGCGCCATCTTCCCAGCGTGTCATCAAACGATCACGGCGATTGGCGTAATCGCGCCACTCGATCAATTTGCGCGCAATCCAATTGCTGCGCTCGGCCAGACCCGATTCAATTTCGGCGATTGATACCCATTTCGGCGCGGTGACGGTCAAACCACGATCGTCAATCAGAAAACCAATGGTGCGCCGACGCGAGCGTCGCAATTGATAGTCAATATACTGATCGCGTAGCCGATACCAGCGACGATTGCCGCCCGCCGTACCCAGCCTCGGCGGCTCGTCGAACAAGGGTAGGTGCAGTTGTAACGCCGCGTCGTACATGTTTCGCCTCGAATGAGATTGCGGTGATGGCTTCGAGTTCGCGACGGTACTCATGGCGCCAGTTCCGCAGCGACGCTCGCCAGACTGTCGTGGACGAGGGTACCGGGTGGCAAGCTGCCGTTATTGAACGCCTTTTGTCCGTTTCCGGTTTTCACCAGAATCGGTTTGCAGCCGGCGGAGTAGGCTGCTTCGAGGTCGCGAAGACTATCGCCCACCATAATGGTTTGTTCGGCTTTGACGCCGAAGCGCGAGAATATTTCCAACAGAAGGCCAGGCTTGGGCTTGCGGCAATCGCAACCGGCGTCCGGGCTGTGTGGACAAAAAAAGATGGCGTCAATATGACCACCGGCATCGCTGACGGCGGCCTGCATCTTGGAATGGATTTGTCCCAGAATGGAAAGGTCGAGCAAGCCACGCGCAACGCCGGCTTGATTGGTCGCGACCGCAATCCGGTAACCCGACTGAGTCAGTCGGGCAATCGCCTCCAAGCTACCAGCGATCGGCCGCCACTCGTCCGCGCTCTTGATGTACGCGTCACTGTCATGGTTGATGACACCGTCGCGATCGAGAATGATGAGTTTCATGCAGACAACTTCGAAATGTCGGCAACCTGATTCATGAGTTGATGCAAATGACTGATGAGTGCGACACGATTATCGCGCAAGCGCGGGTCTTCCGCCATCACCATGACGTCAGTAAAGAACTGGTCCACCGGCTCGCGTGCCTGCGCGAGCAAGCTCAGCGCGCCGCTGAAGTTTCGCGCCTGCAAACAAGCGGCGACCTGAGGCGTCAATTGCTTAATCACTTGGGCCAATTGTCTTTCGGCCGGTTCAAGCAGTAGATGTGGATCGACTGCACTGCCGATCGTCGCGCCGCTTTTTTTCAGGATATTGCCGATGCGTTTATTGGCGGCTGCCAGTGACTGCGCCGCCGGCAGGGCACTGAAGGCGCGGACCGCCGCCAGACGATCCGGCATGTCAGCCAACACGGTCGAAGGGGTCTCGAGTACGGCTGCAATCTCTGCGCTGCTAAACGAACGCTCTCGCCAATAGCCGGTCAGCCGGTCTTCAAAGAACACCGCCAATTCACTGGCGGCGTTGACATTGGCTTTGTGCCTCGCTTCGAAGACAGTCAGCGACTGCGCAATCAATGCCTTCAGATCGAGCATCAATCGTTTCTCGATGAGCATGCGCAGGACGCCCAATGCCTGCCGGCGCAGCGCAAACGGATCACGGTCGCCAGTCGGTTGTTGGCCGATCGCGAACAGTCCGCACAGCGTCTCGAGCTTGTCGGCCAGCGCCAGAATGATTCCGGTCCGGGCACGCGGTAACTCGTCGCCGGCGAATCGGGGGCTGTATTGCTGCGCAATGGCATCGGCCACCGCCGGCGGCTCACCGTCGTGCAGCGCGTAATAGCGGCCCATCGTTCCCTGCAATTCCGGGAACTCGCCGACCATGCCGGTCAGCAAATCGGCTTTGGCCAACTGCGCTGCACGATCAACCATCTGCATCGCCTCTGCCGACTCATTGAGCGCCGTGCTGATGATGCAAGCGATACTTCGAACTCGACCTACCCGGTCGGCCTGGGTGCCGAGCTTGGCGTGATACACCACCGAGGCCAGTTGCGGCAAGCGTGCCGCCAGGCTTTGTTTGCGGTCTTGTTCGAAGAAGAAACGAGCATCGGAGAGTCGCGGTCGAACTACACGCTGGTTACCATCAATGATCAAGGTCGGGTCGCTGATCGCCATGTTCGAGACGATGAGAAACTTGGCCAGCAACTGGCCGTCTTGATCAAACAGCGGGAAGTATTTTTGATTGGTGCGCATGGTGAGAATCAGACATTCCTGCGGTATCGCCAGGAACTCGTGATCAAACTCGCCGACATACACCGCCGGCCATTCAACCAGCGCATTGACTTCATCAAGCAAGGCCGAGCACTCGCCTTCATCACCAAGATTGGCGCTCAGCGCGCTCGCCTGCGCTTGCAGTTGCGCCTGAATGTTGGCGCGCCGCTCGGCGAAGCTCGCCAACACCCGCCCCTCGACCGACAACTGTTGCTCGTAACTGCCGGCGTGTTCAATGCTGATCGGCGCTTTCGATTGAAAGCGATGGCCCAAGGTCATGCGACCGGCCGTCAGACCCAGTACCGCAGCGGGCAGCACATCGGCGCCATGCAAGACGATGAGCGAGTGCGCAGGCCGCACAAACTCAACGGTGGTAATGCCATCAGCCAGTTGGTATTGCATGAGTTTGGGGATCGGCAACTTGCGCAGGGCGTTATCTAGTGCCGGACCGATCACCGCAGCCAGCGTTTCGCCGGCCAGCAGGATGCGGGCGGTAAAGATTTCCTGTTTGCCATCGGAGCCACGCGTCAACTGGTCAAGCGCCACGCCTTGTTTTTCGGCCCACTTGCGCAACGCCTGGGTCGGCTCGCCGTTGGCATCGAGCGCAACCTTCAGGGACGGGCCTTTCAGATCCTGCGCTCGATCAGCGCCTTTGCTCGCCACCGCTGCAATTCGAACCGCCAGCCGACGCGGCGTTGCAAAGCGGGTGACGATCGCATCAGCACCAGCCAAGCCCTTGGCAAGCAGCGTCTGATGCAATTGACTGGACAGACTCTCGGATAACCGGGCCAGTGCTTTCGGCGGCAGTTCTTCGGTGAATAGCTCGATCAACAGGTCGTGAGTGGACATGGGAATCTATCGACTCGCGCTCAGGCGGCCGCTGCAGGGCGGGCGAGCATCGGAAAGCCCAAACGCTCGCGCGAGTCGTAGTACGACTGCGCAATGCCGCGCGACAGCGCACGAACCCTGGCAATGTAGCCGGCCCGCTCCGTCACCGAAATAGCGCCACGCGCATCGAGCAGGTTAAAGGTATGCGAGCACTTCATGATCATTTCGTAGGCCGGCAGCGCCAACCGCGCTTCGATCAAGCCGCGAGCTTCGGCTTCGTAGTCGTCAAAATGACGGAACAGCATGGCGACATTCGAGTGCTCGAAGTTATAGCTCGATTGCTCCACCTCGTTCTGATGAAATACATCGCGATAGGAAATATGGTCGGTCCAGGCGAGATCGAAAATGCTGTCGACTTTTTGCAGATACATGGCCAGGCGCTCAAGCCCGTAGGTGATTTCGCCGGTGATCGGTTGGCAGCGCAGCGAACCGACCTCCTGAAAGTAGGTGAACTGGGTCACCTCCATGCCGTTCAGCCAAACCTCCCAGCCGAGTCCCCAGGCACCCAGGGTTGGTGACTCCCAATCGTCCTCAACGAAGCGGATGTCGTTACGCTCGGTATCGATGCCGAGTTCACGCAAGGAGCCTAGATAAAGCTCGAGGATATTCGGCGGCGACGGCTTGAGTACCACTTGATACTGGTAGTAGTGCTGCAAGCGATTCGGATTGTCACCGTAGCGGCCGTCCTTCGGACGACGCGATGGTTGCACATAAGCGGCTCGCCAAGGCTCGGGTCCGATGGAACGAAGAAAGGTCGCGGTATGAAAGGTGCCGGCACCGACTTCCAGATCGTAGGGCTGAAGCAAGGCGCAGCCGTGGGCATTCCAATAGTCTTGCAACTTGAGAATCGCGCCTTGAAAGGTCAGCATCAATGGCCTGGGTGGAAAAAGCAAAAGCGCGATTGTACTCAGGGGAGCCGAAGAAATCGAAACAGTCGTTAGCGCGACAACGTTTTTCCGGCGCGTTGACGCCACGCAGCCAAGATGATGATCAAAGCAGACACACTCAATGCGGGCCAATGTGTCCACCTTGCAAACGGCGTCTCGCCGGTCATGCCCTGGACTTCATCCTCGAGTACACCGACCGTGTGATGTTCCAGCACGGCGCGTACATTGCCCCGTGCATCGATCGAGGCGGTCATGCCGGTATTGGTCGAGCGCAGCATCGGTCGGGCGAGCTCGAGGCTACGCATGCGCGCAATTTGCAGGTGTTGTGTGAGCGCGTGGCTGCGACCGAACCAGGCGATGTTGCTGACGTTGACAAGGATGTTGGCACTACCACCGCTGGTTCGAACTGCGCGCGCGAGTTGCTCACCGAACAGGTCTTCGTAGCAGATGTTAAAGGCCACCCGCTGGCCTCGAATCAGAAAGGGCTGCTGTTCGAGGCTGCCGCGTGCAAAGCTGCCCAACGGAATATTCATGAGATTCACGAACCATTGGAAGCCGAACGGGACGACTTCTCCGAACGGGACCAGATGATGTTTGTCGTAGCGCTGCGACTGATCCGCCAGTTGATCGGCGCGCAGCAGCAGCACACTGTTGGCGACGCGGCCCTGCAGGATCATTTCGGCCGTGAGCGCGCCGGCCTGGTCAGCGCCTGCACCTGCACCTGCGCCTCTACCTGTACCTGCGCCCGACGGCAACGGCAACGGCATGCCAATGGCGACATGCAAGCGCGGTTGTCGGCGATCGGGCGGGAACATCTGTTCGATGAGCGCCGGGTCCGTGGCGGCCCAGGGAACCGTCCAGGCGGTCTCAGGCAATACCGTCAAATCGAGCTCGCCCATCGCACTGGGCTGCGCGACCATTCGGCTGTAAGCCTGCATTGCCCGGTAACTCTGTTGCGGCACAAACTTGAGTTGCTGTGGCACGTTGCCTTGAAGTAGTCGGACATTGAGCATGGGACCGGACGGGGTCGCCCACTGAACTTTCTGCGCAACCCAGCCAACCGCTGTGATCATCAGGAGGACGGCGACTGGAACGACGATGACAGCGGCTGAACTGCTCTTGGCAGACGCGCCGGTAGAAGCGTCGACAGACGCGACGACAGGCGTTGCCGCGCTCATGGACTGACTGAAACTCAAAGCGAGGTCGGCGATCAGAAACGCAAGCAGGGCCGCCAGCCCGGAAACCGCATACACGCCCACCAGCGGCGCCCAGCCGGCCAGGGGTGAGTCGACATGTGCGTAACCAATGGCGATCCACGGAAAGCCGGTAAATGCCACGCCACGAAGCCATTCAGCGAAGGTCCAGCCGGCTGCGAAGACGGTGGCTGCACGTAACCGCCGAAGCACGCCCTGATGGCGTTGATAGCCCGCCAGACGGACCGTAGTCAGAAATGCAATGCACGCAAACAGCGCCAGAAACGCCGATAACAACAACACAGCGGCCGCCGCGATCGGCGCTGGCAGATCGCCATAATCGTGCATGCTGATGTAAAGCCAGCACAGCCCGGTTCCAAACCAGGTGGTCGAGAACAGCCATGGCGTGAACATGATTTTCAGCCAGCCGCTGCGTGGCCTGGTGTCGAGTTCAGGAAGCCAGAGCCACAACAGGCTGGCCAACATCAGTACCTGACCCCACCACAATGTCCAGGGCGCAAAGCTCAGCGCATGCAGGGCGCCTGCAGCGAGGACGAACGGGATTCGAAACCGGTTTGGCCACGCCGGGCGAGCTTCAGCCGGCAACCGTACGCTCATCGTCCTTGAGCTCCGAAGGTGGCAGGCGATCGATCAGCAGCAATTGAACTTGCCGGGCGTCGGTGCGCAAGACCTCGAAGCGAATCCCTTCAAGGGCGACGTTCTCGCCGCGCCTGGGCACTCGGCCGAACTGATCGGTTACCAGACCGGCAATCGTGTCGAACTCGGTATCGGCGAAGTGCGTGCCGAAGAACTCATTGAACTGGGTGATTTCCGTAATGCCACGCACGCGGTAGCGCGGTCCGTGCGGGCCGGTGTCAATGGCAACTACATGGTCACTGGCTTCATCAAAATCGAATTCATCTTCAATGTCGCCAACGATCTGTTCGATGACATCTTCGATGGTGATGAGGCCTGCGACACCGCCATATTCATCGACGACGCAAGCGATATGATTGCGGTTGACCCTGAAGTCGCGCAGCAGCACATTCAGTCGTTTCGATTCGGGAATAAAGACCGCTGGTCGCAACAAGTCGCGCACGTCAACCTTTTCGATGGTCGACAGCCGCAGTAAATCTTTCGCATGCAAGATGCCAATGACATTGTCGCGCTCGCCCTCGACCACCGGAAAGCGCGAATGGGCGGCGGCAATCACTTTCGGTATGAATAGATCGGGCGGCTCGGATATGTCAATGACATCCATCTGCGCACGCGGCACCATGATGTCGCGCGCCGACAGGTCGGCGACCTGCAATACCCCTTCGATCATAGAAAGGGCGTCGGCGTCGAGCAGGCTTCGTTCATGGGCCTGTCGCAATAACTCCAGCAGTTGGGGGCGGTTATCCGGAGCGCGCACCAGCAGGGCGCTTAACCGTTCGAGCAGCGAGCGCTTGGGCTCTGTGCTCGAATTCTCATCACGCATCGAGTTGGGTCAGGTAGTTATGGCTGAATGAGGATAACGCAATTTCCCGGGAATGCCTATTGCCGGACCCTTCGCGATTTGATAGGGATTGGCGATTCGAAAGCGCTTCAAGAGCTGAATTTCCCGAGCTTCCATCTGCGCTGCCGCGTCGTCAGACTCGTGGTCCCAGCCCTGCGCGTGCAGCGCACCATGGATGACCAGATGTGCCAAATGGTCTCTGAACGACTTGTGTTGCGCGCGCGCCTCGTCTGCCAGGACGTCCAGGCATAGAACGATGTCCGCTTGAACGATTGGCGCGGCTGCATTTAGGCGAATGGGTGGTTCAGCGTTGTAAATGAAGGTCAATACATTGGTCGCGTAGTCGCGATCGCGGAATTCGCGATTCAATTGCCGGGCTTCATCACGGCCTACAAATCTCAACGTCAATACGGCCGATCGCTCAAGTGTGGCCAGTATCCAGCGTCGGAGTTGCCGACGCTCAACATCAGGCTGATGCAAGGCCGAGGCGATTTGCACCTGCAAGGAGAGTGACGGCGGGGCACTGGTAGGCGGAGCACTGGCGCGCCGAGCATTAACGGGTCGAGTACTAGCGGGCTGGATCATTTTGCTCGTAAGCAGCTACTATGCGCGCCACCAGCGGATGACGAACGACATCAGACGCGTTAAATTCGGTGAACGCCAGGCCCTCGACCTGACGAAGAATTTTCCGGGCCTCGAGCAAGCCGGAGCTTTGAGCGCGTGGCAGATCAATCTGCGTGACGTCGCCGGTGATCACCATCTTCGAGCCGAAGCCCATGCGGGTCAGAAACATCTTCATCTGCTCGGCTGTGGTATTTTGCGCCTCATCGAGAATGATGAACGAGTGACTCAGCGTGCGCCCGCGCATGTAGGCCAGGGGTGCCACTTCAATCGCCTGTTTCTCGAACATGCGCTGCGCCTTGTCGAGTCCCATGAGTTCATAAAGTGCGTCATAAAGCGGCCGCAAATACGGATCAACTTTCTGCGATAAATCGCCGGGTAAAAAGCCCAGGCGCTCGCCTGCTTCAACTGCCGGGCGAGTCAGCACGATGCGCTTGACCGCGTCACGCTCGAGCGCATCAACGGCGCAGGCCACTGCCAGGTACGTCTTGCCTGTACCTGCCGGGCCAATGCCGAACGAAATATCGTGACTCAAAATATTGCGCAAATAGGCGCGCTGATTGGGCGTTCTGCCTTGCAGATCGGCGCGGCGCGTGAGTAACGGCGGACTGGTTTGCGACGCAAGTGATTCCGCTTCGCCCGGGCCTGTAACGCTTTGCAGTGAGTCGGTCAGCAGCAACTGGATCTGGCTGGCGTCAATCGGCTCGGTAGCGCTGCGATACAGGTTCTGCAGGACACTCAAAGCCGTTTGTCCCGCAGTCAGCGCGCCTTGGATGGCAAAGCGCTCCCCTCTTCGATTGATTTGCACGCCCAGGGCCGATGCGATCTGCCTGATGTTTTCATCGAGCGGGCCGCAAAGATTGGCGAGCCGCTGATTATCGAGCGGTTGAGGAACAAATTCGAAACGAGAGACTGCAGGAGCACGAACGGTCACGGGTTATTGCTTTGTAAAGACGCCGACCCCGTTGATTGTACGATTGCTTGAGCTGCCCGAGATTGAGTAGTCAATTCCCAGGCGTGCCGCGTCCGGGCCGTAAAAGCCACCGCGCAGTTGTGTGGTGCAGCCTGATACCGGGCAATTCAAGGGGCCGGAGCCGGTCTGCGACGTGCTCAGTGTGCCACTAAAAGTGTTGGTCGAAGTCATATTCAGATTGCTGGCCGCGACGTTATTGATGCCGCCATTGCTTGCGAACTGCAAGCTCGTGTTGGCGAACGCGACACTACCCTGAATACCGACGCGCGTGCTGGTACCCGATCCGAATTGCACAACCGCCGAGGCTGACAGCGTTCCGGGTGCTACTGATCCGTCACTGGTGGTGGCTAAAGTTGCGCCCGTCAGTGAATAGGAAAAACTGCCCGCAGTTGGCATTAGCAACGTTGGAACGCCCACCAGATAATGCAGGCCCTGCCAATAGGAGAGGTTGACCGAGGTTGGAATGCCAAGAATTCGGAGGTCAACCGCGCCGGACTTCCATCGTCCCCAACTGACATAGGCGTCGCTGTGTGTTTCGTTCTCGGCGTAGAACGCCGTACCTCGGGACAGGCATAACAGGCTGGGGCAGACACCAACTGACTGCAATCGTCGTTCCGGATCAAGCGTCGTCAAAGAATTGGCCGAAGCCAGCGACAACGTGTTTAACAGTGGGACGCCGCGTAGATTGAGCGATAGGGCGGATGAGCTGATGGGGCCAGGCACCAAGGTAGTCGATCCGCCGGAGCCTGTTGTACCCGACCCAGTAGTGCCTGAGCCTGTAGTGCCTGAGCCTGTAGTGCCGGCCCCCGCAGTGCCAGACCCGGAAGTACCGGACCCAGTAGTACCGGACCCCGTAGTACCAGACCCGGTTGTGCCAGAGGCGCTCGAACCAGAGCCAGTCACACCAGACCCTGCACTACTTGAACCTGAATTATCAGGAGCGGCCATCCCAGAGCCAGTCGTGCCGGATCCCGGACTGCTATTGCCACCGGTGCTCATGCAACCTGAAGTCTCGCTGCAGCCTTTGTCGTCTGCTCTGGCGATGACCATACTGCCGTCCGAATTGCGGTGGGAATCAATGGGCGAAGTCACCATCGAACCTATACCGGCCGGACCGTTGTCGATTGAATCAGGCCCGTTGGGATCGCTTTTACCTTGTGCCCGCGACGTAGTCGTCCCGCTGGCGGTTTTACCTGAAAGGGCCGGTTCGCGCAGCACATAGGTCGGACTATCAAATCCGTTCACCGATTTTCCCGGAGCCAGGTCACCGATGCCGTTGTTTGCGATCGGCATAATCTGGCCATTCGAGCTGACATGCGGAACTTGCAATGACCGTGCCGGTTCGCTCGCTGAATTCGGACCCGGAATCCCGAAGTTGCCCAGGTTGCTCGTATTGCTCGTATTGTTCGTATTGTTCGTATTGTTCGCGTTTACTGTGTTGGCCGTGCTGCCCGAAATGGACCCGCTCGGCATTAGCACAGCATTGAGTATGGCGCGGTTCACCGACATCAACCACTCTGCCGCAGGCGTTATCGATGGGGCGATGAGAACGCCAGAGTCGGTTTTGCTGGATGACTTCGCGAGCGACGAAGGCGAGAAAGCCCGAGCGCCACTGGAGTCGCGGCGATCATTGAAGGGCGCCGATCCTTCTGAACGAGTGCTGAGCTTTGATGCCGGCGAATCATCCGATACCTGGATAGTCGATCGAGTCGTACCGGGCGTCTGGTTCGGATAGGACATTTCTGCAACCGATTGATTCGGTCGCTCAACGTCATTGTTTTCGTTAGTTGTCCCGCCTGTTTCGCGATCGCCTCGATCCGTAGGGGTGGTCAGCGCTGTGCTTGGCAGCGTCTGGAAGTTCAGCGTGCGCGGTTGCAGCGTGGGTCTGCTGTCGATCAATGAGGGTGCGCTGGTGAGTGACTCTGCGCCGGCGGCTTGTCCCTGCGCGACGCGAATCTCGCCAGCCGGATTGGTCACGGCGACGACCCCTTCGCTGACGGCTACTCGAAGGCCTGCCTGCGGGCCGGGCGCGCAAATTGGATCGCAGACGGTGAACTCGGCGATGTACTCGGTGCCGCGAATGCCAATGGTCGCGGTTGGCGTGCGCATCTCGTAATCGCCGAAATTTCGCTTGCCGATCGCGCCACTGGTCGTTCGCAGCGCGCCCCGCAACAAGCTGAAAAAGCCGCGCTGGTTGCTGCCTTGATATTGGTACTCGTCGATTTTGAACTGAGTACCGGGTTGCAGCGAAACAATTGCGCCATCGGTAAAACGAAGTTGCAGGCGGCCGTCGATACCAGTGTTCAGTAAATCGCCAGCGTTGACTTCGTCGCTGGTACGCAGTGTTCGTTCGTTACGTTGCCCGCTTGGTGACAGGCGCGTCGCGCTCACGCCGCCGTTGACCGCCAGAACAATGGCATCGATCGCCCAGGCCTGGTGAACCGGCAGAACAATCAAGAAAACGAAGAGCAGCCGCGCAATCGAACCCATACGAGCTGCCCGCAACGGGCAGGTTTGCATGGCTATGATCGGTATCGGGCGAAGAGGGTTGGCATGACACTTTCATGGCGGCTGCGCTTGCATCGCACAGCCACGTTCAGATCTATTTGTACCTGTTCGAGTGTATGCGCGCTGGCGGTACCGCGGTACGACGGGCTGCTACCGAGTATCAGCGAAACGATTCCGCTTATCGGTTTCGCTCCTAGAATCGATACCGCGCGAAGAGCGTTGCCTGGGTACGCCGGAACTCGTTCGGCGCCAGCGTCGAAGCGTTCCGCGTAGCGGTGAACTGCGGAGCAACAGTCCATTGACGGCTCAGATCTTTTTCTGCGCCCAGTCGAATCTCGGTTTGGCGATCTTCCCGAACAACCCCGAATAGCGGTTCGGCACCTTGAAATGAACGCGACTCCCAGGACACCGTACTGAAGCCGCGCCAACCATCCGTGATTTTCATATTGACGGAGAAACGCACGCCACGAAAATCATGGTCGAGTTGGGCAATGTCGGTGCGCGTGCGCTCCTGGCCCAGATACACGCTTGCGACCAGAATGGGTTGCTGCGGATGATCAAGCAATCGTGTCAAGGTCAAGCCCGCCGTCGTGCGGCGGGCGTTGCGAAATGATTGATTCGGGAAGGCGAAATCGAAGCCCTGCAGATAGGCGCCGACCTGCATCTTCGGAGTCAGATCACAACGCCATTGCCCGGTCACACCAACCGCGTTTCGAAACACCGAGTCGTCCAACCGAAGTGACTGAAGCTGCGTTTGCAGAACACTTTCATGACAACCGCGTTTAATGCGTAGCGCCGTATTCAAGTCAACTTGTAGCTGGTCGAGGGTATGCGCGCTGGCGGTGCTACGGTACGACAGGCTACTGCCAAATATTAGTGAAACGTTGCCGTTGACTGGTTTTGCCAGCGTTGCACCCAGCGTGGTTGAGGTCAACACGCTGGAGCGCGGTTGGCTGATCGCCAGTGGTGTCACCGCTGTTCCGTCGGCCAACTGCCACTGGCTGGATTGGCTGCCAAAGTTGACGTTGCTGTCGTACCCCAGGCCCAGTTCGGCGTAGGCATAACGCTGCGTCCCTGATTCCGTTTCGGCTCGAGCGATACCGGCAAGATAGATATCGATGACTCTGCGCACCTCTGCTGGAATCTGTTGAGCCGCCACCAGTTCGAACTGTCGCCGTGCGGCTTCGGTCTCGCCGGCCGCCAGATAAGCACGCGCAATTTCGGCACGCGCCTGCAGATTATTCGGATTGACCAGCAGTACGCGCTCAAGTGCCAGTACGGCACGACCGGGAAATCCGGCATCGATGGCGGTAATGCCCAGTTGATAGTCGTACTCCGCAATTCCGGCATAGGTTTGTACTTTATCGGCGAGCAAATCATAAGCGGACCTGAATTCGCCTCGGCCATGAAAGCGCTGCGATTCGGTCAGCAAATCGCCCAGTGGGCTAGTCGATGAAGGGACGGCGGTGGTTGCGGGTGCCAACGCAGGCTGCTGCGGCTGTGCAAAGAGCTGATGAGTCGACAGGGCGAGCGCCAGGCCAATCAGGCACGTCGCAAGCGTCTTCACCCGGGGGTAGGTCAAGACGCGCTGATCGATGCGCGCAGCGAGTGCGGCATCGCCGAATCGATATCAAGGCTGATCATTTGTCCGATCAGCCGTTCGGGGCCCATAAAATTGACCATGCGATTGTTGCTGGTACGGCCCGCCAGTTCGGCCGGATTTTTTTTCGATCGGCCTTCGACCAGCACGAGCTGTCGGCTGGCGACCATGCAGTTGCTGATCCGACGCATGTTCTCATTGATCACCGACTGCAGTGCCTGCAGTCGAGCCTGTTTGACTGTGGCGTCGGTGTCATCGGCCAGCTCCGACGCCGGTGTTCCCGGGCGCGGGCTGTAGAGAAAGGAGAATGAATTGTCGAATCCAATTTCCTCAACAAGGCTCAGTGTCTGTGCAAAATCGGCATCACTTTCACCCGGAAAGCCGACGATAAAGTCGGATGAAATACAGATATCGGCACGGACGGCGCGCAGGCGACGCACGATCGATTTATATTCAAGTTGTGTGTAGCCGCGTTTCATAGCCGCCAGAATACGGTCCGAGCCCGATTGAACGGGCAGATGAATATGGGTCGCTAACTTTTCAATGTTGGCGTGGGCGTCGATCAGTCTTTGTGTGAACTCCTTCGGGTGTGAAGTGGTGTAGCGAATCCGCTCAATGCCGGGAATCTCGGCGACATACTCAAGCAACAGGGCCAGGTCTGCAAACGTCTGGCTGGGGCGGCCATTGATGCCTAGCAAATTCGCCCGATAAGCGTTGACGTTCTGGCCCAGCAAGGTGACTTCTCGCACCCCTTGTTCGGCCAATTCAGCGACCTCGACCAGTACATCTTCGAACGGCCTGGAGACTTCCTCACCGCGAGTATAGGGAACCACGCAAAAACTGCAGTACTTGCTGCAGCCTTCCATGATCGAGACGAACGCCGTCGGCCCATCGACCTGCGCCGGTGGCAAATGGTCGAATTTCTCGATTTCAGGAAAACTGATATCGACCTGCGAACGGCCGGTTTTGTGACGCGCCGCGAGCAATTGCGGCAAACGATGCAGGGTCTGCGGGCCGAATACGAGATCGACATAGGGCGCCCGCGCGATGATCGCGGCACCCTCCTGACTGGCGACACAACCGCCCACGCCAATGATGAGTTCCGGGCGCAGTTGCTTCATTTGCCGGGCGCGGCCCAGATCCGAAAACACCTTCTCCTGAGCCTTTTCGCGCACCGAGCAAGTGTTGAACAAAATGATGTCGGCTTCATCAATGTCGAGCGTTGGCTCGACCGATTCGGACTGTCTCAACACGTCGACCATCTTGTCCGAATCGTATTCATTCATCTGACAACCGAAGGTCTTAACGAACAACTTGCGTGCCATGACTGCTACTTTTCCGACGCTGCGCGCGCTTCTTCGGCGCTTAGAATCCAGGCCAGATCGACTTGTTGCAGGGCGTCCAGCCGATAGCGAATCCGTACCGGTTCCTGCAAGGTCATGGGCAACACAGTGGCGTTGTTGACGTTCATGATGCGCACACCTGGCGCAAACAGAATACGTTTGCCGTCGAGTATGGCCTCCGGGAAGTTGCCCATCTGCAACATTCCGACCTTGGTCTTCTCGGGAAATGATCGTATTTGCGCCTGAGCGGTCGCAGCGAAGGCCAGGCTGAGGATCAAAAGAGCGGATAACAGAGCCCTGCGCCAAGGCTTGGCTCCTCGTAGCGTACCAGACGGTGCGTCAAAGCTGGACGCTGCGATCATGAAGCTTGGAAGAGTATTCATCGCCCCATTTTATAGCCTCGCAGCGTCAGGACCGAAAACCGCCTGTCGCCTTGCTCGCCATCAGTTCGACGAACTACCGCAGCGCGGGTAGTTCAGCTTGCATCAGCCATGCGGCGTTGCGTTGTGCTTGTTCTGGTAAATCCAGCGGTTCTGATACACACAATACTGAACTCGCAAGACTTGTAAGCGTATGTTTCAGCGCATCGTCAAGCGGGCGCTGGTTCCTTCGCGTCGAAATCGAATTCGACTTTGGCGCCGTTAGGATCGTGAAAGAACAGTTGCCATCCGCCATCCGAGGTGTCGGCCACTCTTCTCAGCAAATAGTCGATTCCCTTGGACTTCAGCAGGGCGACGGTCTCGCCAAGTCCGCTGGCGCTAAACGCCATATGATCGAGTACTCCCGAGCGCAGGTCCTCACGTTTGCGCCCGCCAATGACGTGCAGTATGGGCGTGCCGTGCTTGTAGAGCCAAAGGCCGGGGAAGGTGAACGGCGGACGAGTACCAACCTCGAAATCGAGCAGATCACAATAAAAAGCCCGCGTTGCTTCAACGTCGTCAGTCAGTATGGTGAAGTGATTCATGCCTTGAACGCTCATGGATTTGGTCTCCGATTGGGGTTGGTCAGATCGCCACTGCCAACGAATTATAGGGCGCGGTGTTCGTGGGCGAAATACAGGCCGAAATTCGATTAACATCCGACCACCATGAATTTCGCTTTGATGCTTCTGTGACGGGTAGTCTACCCAATGAGTCGGTCCGTCTGGCGGCATTGCATGCCCTGCAAATTCTTGACAGTGATTTCGAGCCCGAGTTCGACGGAATCGTCAAGGTGGCGGCGCAGATTACCAAGTGTCCGATCGCATTGATCAGTCTGGTCGATGCCGACAGGCTCTGGTTCAAGGCAAGCTCCGGTTTGAACATTCGGGAAACCGGCAAAGCGTTGTCGATGTGCGCCGCCGTCGTCGAAAGCGGCCAACCGCTGTTGGTCACAAATGCGCTGCTTGACCCTCGATTCAAGGATAGCCCCTCGGTCACCGGCGCTCCGCACATACGCTTTTACCTGGGCCATCCCATCGAACTGATGGGCGAACGGCTCGGCACTCTATGTGTCATCGACCAGACTCCGCGAGCGCTGGACGACGAGCAAATCGCCAGCCTCGCTGCGCTCGCTCAAACGGTGTCAGCGCTGTTCCGCAGCCATCAACGTCTGCTGGTACTCGGCGCGCGCGACCGATTGCTGAAAAAATTGTCGCAGGAAGTGCCGGGGGTCATATATCAATTTCAAATGAACGCCGACGGCACCTCGTTTTTTCCTTTCGCCAGTACGAGCATGCGCAGGATTTACGGCTTTGAGCCTCATGAAGTTCGGGACAGCGCCGAGCGTGTCTTTGCGTTGATACACCCAGATGACCTGGCGACGGTAACGGAAAAGATTCAACATTCCGCCCGAACTCTGGAGAGCTGGCGCAATGAATATCGAGTGTGTCTGCCCGGCCAGTCGGTTGGATGGCGCGAAGGGCAGGCGACACCCGAGCTGCAGCCCGACGGTTCGGTGCTTTGGCACGGTTACATCTCCGACATTACCGAACGAAAAATCGCCGAGTCGGCGCTGTATCGAAGTCAGCAACAGGCGGCCCTTGCGATTTCCGCAGCCGGTCTCGGCATTGCTGCCTGGGACTCGGCTACCAACACCATCTCGATTGATGAGCTGACCGCCCGGCACTACGGACTCGCAAAGTCGACCCGCAGCTTGACGGTAGAACACTGGATAAGCTTGATCGATCCGGCGGACCGTGTGGCCGTGCAGCGCGAATTGCGCGAAGCCTTCAAGTGTATGACGGCACGCGAAGTACGGTACTGCATGGTTAGATCCGATGGTCAGATCCGGTATCTGGTGTGCCATTTTCGCCCGATACGGGACGAATTCAACGGCGTCATGCAAATGATCGGCGCGACCCATGATGTAACCGAGCGCCATGAAGCCGAACGCGCTAACCAGGCGGCAGAGGCGGCGCAGCAGGCGATTTTGGCCAAGACTGCGTTCCTGGGCCGAGTCAGCCACGAACTGCGTACGCCTCTGAATGCGATTCTCGGCTTCGCGCAGATACTGGCGCAAGCGCCCGCCATCCGGGGCGATGCTTCGGGCCGCGAGCACGTGGCTCGCATTACCACGGCTGGCTGGCAACTGCTCGAGTTGATCAACGGACTGCTTGAATTGACCGAGGCCGAGACGGCTCGGCATCGCATGCATCTTGAGGCCGTCAAGGTGCTCGAGGTGCTGGAGCGCGCATTGCCGCTCATGGACGTGCTTGCCAGCAAACAACGGGTCCGAGTCAACGTTGCTGCAGGCCTCGAGGATATTTGGGTGATCGCGGATAAACGTCGACTGCAGCAGAGCTTGATCAATCTGATTTCCAACGCGATCAAATACAACCATTCGGGAGGCACAGTGACGGTTGCGGCTTGCCGCGCTGCAGGTAACGTGGTGTTGCGGGTCGTTGATACCGGATGCGGTCTTAGCGCAGCCCAGATTGTTGAGCTGGCTCAGCCGTTCAGCCGCGTCGGCGCCGAAAATTCGCTGGTCGAGGGATCAGGTCTTGGACTGGCGATCACCAAGAGTCTGGTCGAGCGCATGGGCGGAACGCTCGACATTAAAAGTACCGTTGGTCAGGGCTCCGAGTTCTCGATTGTTTTGCTCGCTGCCGAATCAATGCCGACGGAAACGGTACCGGTGCCCGGGGAAGAAATTCATTTACCCGCATTCGAAGTGCCGCCGAAACCGGACCTTGGCGATAGCGCTGACGGCAAAGTGGTTTTGTACGTCGAGGACAATGCGCTGAATCGAATGGTCATGTATGGACTGTTCGAGCAGCGGCCCGGTTGGCGGCTACTACTGGCCGGCGACGGCCGCGAATGTATGGCGATCCTGGCGGAAACGCGCCCGGATCTTATCCTGCTGGATATGCGTTTGCCTGATTGCACGGGTCTGGAGCTGTTTGCGCACATCGGACGAAACCCGTCTCTGGCGTCCATACCCGTTGTCGCAATATCCGCTGACGCCTTGCCGGAAAAGATAACGGCCGCCAAAGCAGCCGGAATTCTTGATTATTGGATAAAGCCGGTCGATTTGGCCAAGGTTCATCAATTCCTGACCCGACTTTCCGAAACAAAAAGCCGTCAGGATGTTTACCCTGACGGCGTTCTTTGATTCGGGGAAACGGCTTGGCTTAGGCGCCGATCGTGTTTGCGTCCACCGTGCGGCGTGCTTTCATGGTGTCTTTGCGGACTTCAGCGGCCGGAACACTTTTTGCCGACATAAATTTCGGATTGTCGACCAGCGCTTCGCCGCGGAACACGTACGGTGATTCCTGGTTGCTGGCGGCCGGCGAGCTGATCGTTGATTTCACGAACGGACCTGGGTAGGTCAGATCTTCAGCTTGGGCGCTAAACGCGCTGATGGCGAGGGTGGCAGAAACGAGGACTTTGGCGATGGTGTTCATGGTTCACTCCAGTAAGGACGTTGAGGATTGCAGACTTGCTTTGGTTCAGTGTTGCTTCGGTTCAGTCGACTTGTATTGCGTGAGTCGATGGGTGAAGTTTGAACGCCTGAAGTCTCGTGGTCGTGGCGTGAAGGGATCGCTTTTGGCTCGGTTTTGTCTCGGTTTGGTCTCAATGGGCTGCCTGCCGCCAGGCCACCTCAGGTCTGCTTGGCACTGCTGCCCATCAGTCCGTGCAGGCGTATCGGCGGATGCGCTGCCAGGGCTTCCTCAATCGGCTCAGTGCCCCATCCGGGCCGATCGGGCATGATCAGATAGCCGTTTTCGTATTCCGGCAGATGGGTAAACAGTTCATGGTCCCAGGCGATGCGATCAATATCAACTTCCATGATCCGCAGGTTGGGCACCGACGCGCAAAAATGCGCGTTCATCATCGTGCATAAATGGCCGTAAAAATTGTGGCAAGCGACGTTGACCTCATGGGCCTCGGCGACCGCTGCAATTTTCATCGACTGCCAGACGCCGTTCCAGGGCGTGTCGACGATGGCAACATCAACGGCTTGCTCGCGCAGGAACGGCAGGAACTGCTGCACGCCAATCAGCGTTTCGCAGGAGGCAATCGGATGCCGACTTTGCGAGCGCAGGTAGGCCAATGCTTGCGGGTTAAGGGAGTCGATCTCGATCCAGAACATATCGAGATCGGCAATCTCCCGAAGTATCTTCAGAAAACCTTCAGTCTTCGCGTTGAAATTCAGATCGAGCAATATATCCATGTCCGGGCCCGCAGCTTCGCGCATGATTTCGAGATGCTCGCGCAGGCCCTTCAGAATTTTTCTATCGACATTGAGTTCCGGCAGGAAGGGCGCGCCAAAGCCTGGGCGCCAGCCTTCGATCTTGCCATTTTCATAGCGAAAGATATTGGTTTTCAACGCAGTGAATCCGCGCTGAGCCACTTCGCGTGCGAGATCCTTGACACCATTGATATCCGTAATCACTGGTTGATAGTGCGGCGCGCGCGAAGCTCGCCAGGCTACGCAATGCGACCAGTACACGCGCAAACGATCGCGAATCTTGCCACCGAGCAATTCGTAGCAGGGCACACCCATGGTTTTTGCCTTGGCGTCGAGCAAGGCATTTTCAATCGCGCCCAACGCTTGTCCGACCACGCCCCCAGATCCGGGTCGCGTGATGCAGTGCAGGTCGGCGTAGATGCGTTCGTGTTGCATGACCGACTGGCCGATGACCCGATTGGCCAGTGCTTCGATAACGGCGCCGACCCCGGGTGAGCCAAAACCCTCGTCGAATTCGCTCCAGCCGGTGACGCCGTCGTCGGTAGTCAATTTGACGAAGTAGTAGTTGCGCCAGGCGGCGCTGCAGGACAGGGTTTTGAGGCTGGTGACTCGGGCGGTGGGTTTCATGGGGCCTCCGGTAGTTTCGACCGAGCTTAGCGGGTTTGGGGGTGTATTTTGGGGGTTGGGGTGGGGAGTGTTTCATTGGGCGGGTTGTGGCTTTGGATTTTTGGGAGGGGCGCAATCCAGTCGAAAAAGGTCTTTCTTTGCGTCAATTGTCGTGTTGAGCTTGTTCGTCGTGGCTCATTGAAAATAGATAACCAAGCGATTATTGGGGTAATGACGGCCTAATATGCCCCAATTGGCAGTAACATTACCCCATTGCGTTCCGCTCAAATGCTAGATGCACTCACTCGCGCCCGACTATCTTGCCAAGCAGCGCTTTGACGCACAGCAACTGGCGACGCTGCGTGCACTCGGCGAACATTTTGGCAAGCAGTTGCTCTACGTCGCCCAATCACCCGAAGTCTTGAACGCTCTGCGCCAAATCGCCGTTGTCGAATCCGCCGAATCGTCCAATCGCCTTGAAGGCCTGGTGGTGGCAGGACATCGTCTCAAATCGCTGGTACTCAAGAATGCCACGCCTCAGAGCCGGTCCGAACGGGAGGTTGCTGGGTACCGTGACGCCCTAGGCTTGATCCACGAGAGCGGCGAGCAGATGCCCTTCTCGGAAGGCACTGTCCAGCAGTTGCATGGAATTCTGTACCGCTACATGCCACAACCCGATGGGCACTGGAAGGCCGCTAACAACGACATCATTGAACGCCACCCCGACGGTAGCTCGCGCATCCGATTCCGCCCGGTGGCCGCTCACCTCACCCCTATGGCCATGGCGGAAATGATCACCCGATATCGTATCGCGCTCGATCAGCATCTGGCCGACCCACTGGTGCTGGTACCACTGGTCATCCTCGATTTCCTCTGCATCCACCCCTTTCCGGACGGCAACGGCCGAATGGCCCGGTTGCTGACCTTGCAGTTGCTCTACCACTTCGACTATGCCGTCGGACGATTCATCAGCCTGGAGCGTATCTTCGAGGAATCAAAAGAGAGCTACTACGAAACGCTGGAGGCTAGTTCGCAGGGCTGGCACGACGGCGCGCATGATGTTGCCCCGTGGCTCGATTATTTCTGGGGTGCTTTGCTACGGGCCTACAAAGAGTTCGAGGATCGTGTCGGCACGATTGAGCGTGGACGGGGCGCCAAAGGCGACCGCGTGCGTGCCGAAATCCTCAAGCGTTTCCTGCCGTTCTCCATCTCTGAGATCGAAGTTGCCTGTCCGGGAATCAGTCGCGACATGGTTCGGGTTGTCTTGCGTGCAATGAAGGCTGATGGATTGATCGCACCGACGGGTAAGGGACGCGGCGCCAAGTGGCAACCTTCGAAGTCAATGGCTCCGAAATGAAGACCTAATCACTCAATATGACAGCTACGTTCTATTGAATTTTTAGTAAGTTAATGATCAATCGAAAAATGTTGTGGTGGCGCATCAGGGATTCGCCCACACTCTCGGCATTCGCTTACGCTCATGTCCGTTCGCGCGGGCCGCCGATTCGCTTGCAAGCGAATCGCTTCGAATCCCTGCCGGGAAGCCCATTGGGGCTTCCCTCTGCGCTCCCACAAAAAAGATGAAGACCCCGCAAGCGGGGCCTTCATTTTTGTGGTGGCGCATCAGGGATTCGAACCCCGGACCTGCGGATTATGATTCCGTCGCTCTAACCGGCTGAGCTAATGCGCCAAAGGGCGCGAATGGTACCGGGCGGCGCGGTTTGTGTCAAAGTGAACCTCGCGTGAACTCGAGTTGGACGCGCAGGCCGGGCGGGTATTGGCCGGGATAGGTGTCGTTCAGATGGATGCTGGCGCCGTGTTGTTCGGCGATCTCCTTGACAATGGCCAGGCCCAGGCCGCTGCCTTCGATGCCGGTGCCCAGGACGCGGTAAAAGCGGTCGAAGACTCTCGGGCGCTCCTGGGCTGCTATGCCGGGGCCGTCGTCTTCGACTTCGAGTAGCACGGTGTGCTCGGTGCTGCGTACTCGAACGGTGATGACCGAGTCGCTTGGGGTGTAGCGCAGCGCGTTATCGATCAAATTGCCGAGCATCTCTTGCAGCAGCAAACTGTGACCGCGCGCGGGTGCCGGGCTGCCATCACTTTCGAAGCCCAGATCGCTGCGCTGGGCGCGGGCGCGCTCGACCCAATCACTGGTCAACTGTCGGGCCAGGTTGCCCAGATCGATCGGAATCAGCGGCAGTGGCTCTTGTTGCACATCGGTGCGCGCCAGCGCGAGTAACTGATTCACCAGGCGGGCGGCACGTTCGGTACCGCGAACGACACGCTCGAGGCTGGCTTTGACTTCCTGAGGATCGGATTGGCGCAGGGCCAGCTCGGCCTGGGTGCGCAGCCCGGCCAGTGGTGTCTTGATTTGATGTGCGGCGTCCGCCACGAAGTGTTTTTGCGAGTTGATGCTGTCGGTCAGTCGCAGCAACAGATCATTGAACGAATCGACCAACGGCGAGATCTCGCTGGGTACCCCGGCCGGGTCGATCGGCGACTGATCGTCGGGTCGCCGCGCGCGGATCTTGCTCTGCATCAACTGCAGAGGCGCCAAGCCTCGGTACAGCCCAAACCAGACCAGCGCGCCGGCGAGCGGCAGAATCAGGAACTGCGGCAAGATGACGCCCTTGATGATCTCATTGGTCAGTTGCACCCGGTTTTCCTGGCTCTCCTGGACTTGTACCAACAGCGCCGGTGCATCGGCTTCAATGCCAGGGAACAGATAGGTGTAGGCGATTCGCACTTCATCGCCCTGATAACTATCGTTACGTAATTTCAGGCTGCCGAATTCGGGAAAATCATACAGCTTGGGTCGCGGCAAATCGGCGGACCCTGCCAGCAATTCGCCCGCTTTGCCGATGATCTGAATTTTCAGATTCGAATCACGATTACTCGCTAGCAACAACGCCTCGACGGGTAGGGTGATCTTGTCATCCGTGAGCCTGATTTGATCGGCAATGCGCTGGGTCTGCGTGCTGAGTGCCGTGTCGTAGGGTCGGTCCGCCATGTCGCGTGCCACGACGAAAGTGATCGCGACCGAGACCGGCCAAACCAAAAGCAGCGGCGCAATCATCCAGTCCAATATTTCGCCGAACAACGAGCGTTGTTCGGGCAGCCGTTGCCGTGGTTGACGACGCTCGGGGGGTTTGGAAATTGTCGGGATTAGATCTGGATGCGCCCCAACAGCGGTACCGCCAGTCGGCGCTGTCACGTACGTTTTCGCGGCGTTCACGGATCGTTCAGCCGACGGCGTGTCAGTGTAATAAAGTTGCATCAGTGATTCGACTACGCGATCGCGAAAACCGGTCATTTCTGCGCAGGCGACGGTGCAGGTGAGGGCGCAGGCGATGGTTTCGCCGCAGGCGCAGGCGCGGATAACGGCACAGCACCAACGGCCCGCGCGACGACGCGCTCCAGGCAATAGCCGAGGCCGCGAACGGTGGCGATCTGCAGGTCGGCGCCCTCGACTTTCTTGCGCAGCCGATGCACATAAACCTCGATGGCGTTATGACTGACTTCTTCGCCCCATTCGCACAGATGGTCGACCAGTTGATCCTTGCTGACCAGTCGGCCGGTACGCTGCAACAGGATCTCGAGCACGCCCAGCTCACGGGCCGATAACTCGAGCGGTTGATCATTCAGGCTGGCATTGCGATCGGTCTGGTTATAGGTCAGCGCGCCGAAACGTTGAATGGCCGAGCTGGCGCCCTGGCTGCGACGAACCAGGGCGCGCACACGCGCTTCGAGTTCGGACAAGTTGAACGGCTTGGCCATGAAGTCGTCGGCCCCAATATCGAGTGCATTGACGCGTTGCTCGATCGAGTCGGCGGCCGTCAGAATCAATACCGGCAATTTGTCGGCGCGATTGCGCAGGTTACGCAGCACTTCGAGCCCGGACATCTGCGGCAGGCCCAGATCGAGAATCAGGAGGTCATAGCCATGCGCCAGCAAGGCCAGATCACAATCCTTGCCTGAAGCCACATGATCGACCGCGTAACCGACCTGGCGCAACGAGCGGCTCAGCGCATCGGCCAGCACCAAATCATCTTCAGCGACCAGGATTTTCATGGCTCAGTGCGGGCGCGCCTGCAGCGCAGCGGCGCGCAGCGCGTCGCGCGTCTGGATGGCGGCAGCACGTGCCGCTTCCTGAAAATCGCTGCCGTCACTGGCATACAGGATAGCGCGCGATGAGCTGACCATGAGGCCGCGGCCGTGCGCATCGATACCCGCCTTGACGCTCGCCTGAATGTTGCCGCCCTGTGCGCCGATGCCGGGTACAAGGATCGGCAGAGCCGGTGCAATCGCACGCACAGCCGCCAGTTGCTCAGGGTAGGTCGCGCCGACCACCAGCGCGATTTGCCCGGACGTATTCCACGGTCCTGCCGCCAGGCGCGCCACGCGCTCGAACAGGCGTTCGCCATTGTGCAGCGTTTGCATTTGCAAATCGTCGCCACCGGGGTTGGACGTGCGGCACAACAGAATCAATCCCTTGTGGGTGTAGGCCAGGTAGGGTGCGATCGAATCAAAGCCCATGTAAGGGCTCAAGGTAACTGCATCGGCCTGAAAACGATCAAATACTTCTTGCGCATAATGCTCAGCCGTTGGCCCGATGTCGCCGCGCTTCGCATCGAGTATGACCGGCACACTCGGCCAGCGCCGATGAATATACGCAATCAGTTCTTCAAGCTGCGCTTCGGCGCGAACGCTGCCGAAGTAGGCGATCTGTGGCTTGAAGGCGCAGACTAGGTCGCCAGTGGCATCAACGATTGCCTGGCAAAATTGCAGCAATCCTTGTGGGCTTTTTTGCAATAAGGCCGGAAAGCGGGCAATGTCCGGATCAAGACCGACACACAGCAGACTGTCGGATTGCTTCCAGGCATGTTCGAGTTTATCACTGAAATTCAACCGACGTTCTCCCGTTACTATTTGTGGCTCCTTCTTATTATCGCCGCTTCCCGCTGTGAACCGATCCTTTCGACTCTCCGGTACCGAACTGTTCATGCTCGCGGTGGTCACCGTGCTTTGGGGCTTGAACTGGCCCGTGATGAAAATCGGCGTCACCTATGTCGGTCCGATGACCTTTCGTTCGGCCAGCATGATTGGCGGTATTTTCGTGTTGTTGGCGCTGATCTGGCAGCAGGGCCAGAGCTTGCGAGTGCCGCGCGAATATTGGGGTGAGTTGTTCGCTATCGCGGCCGCCAATATGGCCGTCTGGTACGTTTTTGCCATGTATGGCGTGGCGCAACTGGCCTCGGGGCGGGCTGCGATTCTGGGCTATACCTTGCCAATCTGGTCGGCACTCTGGGGAATCCTGATTTTCGGCGACAAGGCGAATTCGCGCTTGTGGTTCGGTGTGATCGCTGCGCTGGCCGGCGTGATTCTGTTGATGTTCAACGAGTTCGGAACCCTGACCGGCCGCCCGCTCGGCACCCTCAGCATGTTGCTGGCGGCGGCTTGCTGGGGCTACGGCAGTCATCTCATGAGACGCCGCAAGCAATCCACGCCGGTGCTGGTGATCACCTTCTGGAGCTTGATTCTGTCCTTGCTGACCTGTGGCTCGCTGGCGTTCCTGTTCGAGCGCCCGGGTTGGACGCGTCCGCCCAGCGGCCCCGAGTGGGGCGCGATCCTCTACAACGCCATTCTGGTGTTCGGGCTGGTGCAGGTCTGGTGGTTTCGCCTGGCCACCATTTTGCCGCCGGTCGCCAGTGGACTGTCGGTGATGTTGATTCCGGTGGTCGGCGTGTTCTCGGCGATGATCCTGCTTGGCGAGCAACCGGGCTGGCCGGATTACGTCGCGCTGGGCTGCATTCTGTTGGCGATCTCTTCGGTGCTTTTGCCGTCGCGATCGCGAGCCTGATTGGCGCGAGTCTGAGGCATAATCAAGCCTGTTGTTCGCCAAAAGCGAACCGCGACTGCGATAGATCGATACTCTCAAGGTTGCTCTCGGAGCGAGCGTTGAATTTGGGTATTGAATCAATCAGCTCTTCCTGGACACAATCTTTGGCTGGAGTGGTTTTCTGATGAATGCACCGATTGATGCGGCCCTGGCACAAGCCCTGGCCAATGTCACGCTGGACGACAAATATAATCTCGAACGCGGCAAGGCGTTCATGTCCGGCACTCAGGCCCTGGTTCGACTGCCGATGTTGCAGCGACAACGCGATAGCCGGGTTGGTTTGAACACGGCGGGATTTATTTCTGGTTACCGGGGATCGCCACTGGGCGGCCTTGACCAGGCGCTTTGGAAGGCCAAGGCGCAACTGAGCGCCAATAAAATTGTCTTTCACCCGGGACTCAACGAAGACCTGGCCGCCACCAGCGTCTGGGGCAGCCAACAGGTCAATTTGTCGAATCAGGCCAACGTCGATGGCGTCTTCTCGATGTGGTACGGCAAGGGCCCGGGCGTCGATCGCTGCGGCGATGTGTTCAAGCATGCCAATGCGGCCGGTTCGAGCCGGTACGGCGGCGTTATCGTGCTGGCGGGTGACGATCACGGCGCAAAATCATCCACTTTGCCGCATCAGTCCGATCACATTTTCAAAGCCTGTGGCATGCCGGTGTTCTATCCGTCGAGTCCGCAAGAGTATCTGGATCTGGGTCTGCATGGCTGGGCGATGTCGCGCTGGTCTGGCCTCTGGGTAGCGATGAAGACCGTGACCGAAGTCGTTGAAGCTTCGGCGACGGTCGAGATCGACCCCGACCGCGTTGAAATCCTGATTCCCAAGGATTTCGTCATGCCCAACGATCCGCATGGCTTGAACCTGCGCTGGCCGGACTCGCCGCTTGAGCAGGAAGCGCGTTTGCTCGACTACAAGTTCTATGCGGCGCTGTCCTATGTACGACACAACCGCTTGAACCACACGGTGATCGACTCTAAGCATGCCTGGTTCGGCATCATTACCGGCGGCAAGGCGTATCTCGATACTCGGCAAGCGCTGGAAGACCTGGGCCTGGATGCCGCGACCTGTGCGCAGATCGGCATACGTGTTTTCAAATGCGGTGTGGTCTGGCCGTTGGAGGCGCAAACCACGCGTGAATTTGCTACGGGTCTCGAAGAGATTCTGGTGGTCGAGGAAAAGCGCCAGATCATCGAATACGCGCTCAAGGAAGAACTCTATAACTGGCGCGACGATGTTCGCCCGAAGATCTACGGCAAGTTCGATGAAAAGGACGGCCGTGGCGGCGAATGGTCGATGCCGATGGGTCAGTGGCTCTTGCCCGCACACGCCGAACTATCGCCCGCCATGATTGCCAAGGCGATTGCGGCGCGCCTGTTGACACCCGGCAAGTACGGTTCACGCTTCGAACTCGCGGCCGATTTGCGCCGGCGCATCGAAGAGCGCGTGTTCATCATCGAAGCGAAGGAAAAAGCGCTGCAGTTGCCGCACACGGTGATCAATCGCGCGCCGACGTTCTGCTCGGGTTGCCCGCACAATACCTCGACTCATGTGCCCGAAGGCTCGCGCGCAGTCGCCGGTATTGGTTGTCACTACATGGCCACCTGGATGCCCGAGCGGCGCACCGAAACCTTCACGCAGATGGGCGGCGAGGGCGTGCCCTGGATCGGTCAGGCACCGTTCACGAGTGAGAAGCACATCTTCGCGAATTTGGGTGACGGCACCTATTTCCATTCCGGTCTGCTGGCGATCCGCGCCTCGATTGCGGCCGGTGTCAATATCACCTACAAGATTTTGTATAACGATGCGGTCGCCATGACCGGTGGCCAACCGATTGACGGCACGTTGACGGTACCGCAAATTGTTCGGCAACTCGATGCAGAGGGCGCCAAAAAAATCGTCATCGTGACCGATGAGCCGGAAAAATATGATGCCATCAAGGGCGAACCGGTATTGCGTGATGTCGAAATACATCATCGCGATCACCTCGACTGGCTGCAAAAACAGCTTCGCGAAGTCAGCGGTTGTTCGATCCTGATCTACGACCAGACGTGCGCCTCGGAGAAGCGCCGCCGTCGCAAGAAAATTGTCGATGGCAAGCCCGGGTTTCCCGATCCGGCGCGTCGAGTGGTTATCA
The DNA here is from genome assembly GCA_031363055.1 of Burkholderiales bacterium. Classification (GTDB taxonomy): domain Bacteria; phylum Pseudomonadota; class Gammaproteobacteria; order Burkholderiales; family Burkholderiaceae_E; genus JANLTP01. The sequence continues at coordinate 27,689 of JANLTP010000207.1, forward strand.
ACGAAGCGGTCTGTGAAGGTTGCGGCGATTGCAGCGTGCAATCGTCTTGCGTCTCGGTCGAGCCGCTCGAGACCGAATTGGGCCGCAAGCGCCGTATCAATCAAAGTTCCTGCAACAAGGACTACTCCTGCCTGAAGGGGTTCTGTCCGAGTTTTGTGACGGTCGAGGGCGGCAGCTTGCGCAAGGGCAAGGCCAAACCAACGCTTGAACAGAAAAGCGCGCAGACGCAGACTGTCGGATCTGCTTCCAACGAAGGCTGGCCTGAACTGGCCGAGCCCAAGCGGTTATCGATCGCGGAATCCGGCAATCGCAGCTATGGCATTCTGGTGACGGGCATCGGTGGCACCGGTGTTGTCACCATCGGCCAATTGCTGGGTATGGCAGCACACCTCGAAGGCAAGGGCATCTCGGTACTGGATATGGCGGGTCTGGCGCAAAAGGGCGGCGCGGTTTATTCGCATGTGCAATTGGCCGAGCAGCAAACCGATCTGTTCTCGACTCGCATTGCGACCGGTGAAGCCGACTTGCTGATCGGCAGCGACTTGGTGGTCAGTGCGAGTAATGAGGCGCTGTCCAAATTGCGTCGCACCGTCACGCGCGCCGTCATCAATTCCGATGTGTTGCCGACCTCGGATTTTTTACGGGACCCCGATCTGCAAGTACCAGCCAACGAATTGCGACAGAATATTCTTGAGGCTGCCGGCGCACAGGATATTGATTTCTTCGGCGCGACCGCGATTGCCGAATCGCTGACTGGCGATGCGCTGTACACCAATCCGCTGTTGCTTGGCTACGCCTGGCAAAAGGGCTGGATCCCGTTGTCGCGCGCCGCGATGGAGCGCGCGATTGAATTGAATGGTGTGTCGGTCAAGGCCAATCTGGCTGCGTTCCTGTGGGGTCGACGATGCGCGCACGATCTGGCGGCGGTTCGACGGGCGGCCGGCGTTAGCGAAAGCGAAAGCGAAAGAGACAGCGGCAGGGAAAGCGACGGCAAGGCCAAAGGCGAGACGCAGGTTATCGAGTTCAAACGGCCGATCGGCTTGGTACGCAGTCAGGCCGATTTGGACGCTCTGATTGCGAAGCGCGTGCAGTGGCTGACCGAGTATCAGAACGCAGCCTATGCGGCACGATTCAAGGTATTGGTCGATCGCGTCCGTCAGGTTGAGCAGCAACTGTTTGCGAAGCCGACTCGGGTCAATCACACGCAGGCCAATCCGTGGCGGCTCAGCGAAGCAGTGGCGCGTTATTTCTACAAGCTGATGGCCTACAAGGACGAATACGAGGTCGCTCGACTGCATGCCGATCCGGCATTTACGGCCAGGATTGCCGCGCAGTTCGAGGGCGACTATCAATTGAAGTTTCATCTGGCGCCGCCGTTGATTTCGCGCATCGATGCGAAGACCGGCAAACCGCGCAAGATCGAGTTCGGTCCCTGGATGATGAGTGCGTTCAAGCTGCTGTCGAAAATGCGTTGGCTCAGGGGTTCAGTATTCGATCCCTTTGGTTATACCCATGAACGCGGTGGCGAGCGTCGATTGGTGGTTCAATATGAAACTGTAATCAACGACCTGTTGGCGGCGTTATCCGTTGAAAACCATGGATTGGCGGTTGAAATTGCGCGGTTTCCAGAGGCAATCAGGGGTTATGGGCATGTCAAGGACCGGCACTTGAGTCAGGCTCAGGAATCTCTGGCGCGCAATCTGGCCGCCTTTCGAGCCGGGCAATTTTCGATTCCCAACGCTGCGAAAGTCGACAAAGCCGCCTTAATCATTTGAAGGTCTCACACGTATGAACTCATTGTCAAAAGCACTGGCGCTTCAACTTGCCGCCGTGGTTTTCGCAGGCAGCCTGTTGTTGAGTACTTCAGGTGTCGGCGCGCAGTCGAAGACCGAGGCCGGGTCGTCGACTCCGAAAATCGCCTCGACCAACAAGGCGATGAAGGCGCTCGGCCATATCGATGCGACCCAGCGCCGCGCGGCGCTGATTTGGCTGGCAGATCACGGCTTGCATGTGCAGGCCGTCCAGCTTGCGCCCCTGCTCAAGGATGACGACGCCATGAATCGTCAGCTTGCCGAACGTGCTATGTGGCAGATGTGGGCACGCAGTGGTGATGCCCGAGTGGATCGTCAATACTCCAAGGCGCTGACTCATATGAACGGCGGCGATTTTAATGCCGCGATTGAGTCGTTCAGCGGCTTGATTCGCACCAAGCCCGATCTGGCCGAGGCCTGGAATAAACGGGCGACCGCTTATTTTCTGGCCGGTGACCTCGATCGATCATTGGCCGATTGTGATGAAGTCATCAAGCGAAACCCCGTGCATTTTGGCGCGCTGGCGGGTTATGGCCAGATCTACACGCAGAAGGGTGATTACGAGCGCGCGCTCGAGTATTTCACCCAGGCGCTCGAAGTCAACCCGAACATGGTGAGTGTGCAGATCAATATTCGCGGTCTGATGCGCCTGATTGACGAGAAACGCAAGAATACGACTTAGAGCGCCGCCCTGCATTCGCGGAGCTGGACACCAGGAATGCACTGAACAATTTATCGAGCCCGAACAAGCTCAGCGGTGAGCGTCATTCTCGAAGCGTTCGCTGGCGTCAACTGAGACGCCGCGCTTCACGATGCTCGGGTAGTGGCGATCAAGATCGTCGAGCACGCGCTGCAGCGGCAAGTCGGAAAACGTGCCGTGATCGGCCAGGTATTCCATGTGCAGACGTTGCAGCGCATCGTACGGTTGATAAAGTGCATCGGCCGTGCCATCAAATTCGGTCGGCACGACAGCAAAGCGGGTGCACAACTCGATGTTGAAGGCCGGTACGGCCTTGAGCCATTGGCCATCGATATACAGGGCCGTATAGCCGTGGTCGTAGAACACGTTCAGGCCACCCATTTGTTTGCGCAACTTTTCGCTTGTCAAGTGGTTGACGACATCGGCCAACCCGACGGCCGATGGAATGCCGATCCTTCGAGCGCAGGCCGCCAGCAGGCCGGCCTTCGAAATACACCAGCCGTGCCCGGCATTGATGACCTGACTGGCTCGATAGTCGTTCGCATCGGCGCTGATGCGATACGGATCGTAGCGAATCTTGTCGCGAACCGCATAGAACAGCCGCACCGCACGCTCGCGCTGATCGGTTGCGCCGACGATCGCTTCATCGACAAAACTGCGGACCTCGGGGCTATCGAAATCAAAAAAGTCGGTGGCACCGGTAAATCCGTCGGTGCTTTCAGGCAGGTTGGAAAAATGAATCATGTTGCCAGTTTAACGCGCAATCCAATTCGCAAACTCAATCCTGCTCGAGGCTCAATCCCGGGTTAACGTCAATCCAGCACCGGATCAATTCAGCACAGGGTTCAATCCAGCGCTATCGCCCGATTCCTTCATATCGCGCGTAGTCCGCCGGTCGCAAGACCCGGCGTCCATCAACCACGAGAACGGTTGGCGCCCGTGCACCGAGCGCCTGTGGTAACTGTTGAAATTCGTCCCAGCGGGTAACCAGGATCACAATATCGGCGTTCGCGACGGCAGCGTGCAACGATTCGGCCAGATGCACGCCCTTCAGTTCGGGGTGATTGATCGGCCGGGCGATCGGATCATAGGCGGTGAGGGCTGCGCCTGCGTCACGAAGTTTTCGAATCAGCGGAAACGCCGGTGATTCGCGCAGATCATCGGTATCGGGCTTGAAGGCCAAGCCGAGAATGGTCACTCGCTTGCCCGACAGACTCGAGAAGTGTTTATCGATCAGGCCAAGCAATTGATCGGGCTGCGTCTGGTTGATCGCCAGGACGCTCTTGAGTAGCGGCATGGCCACACCAAGACTCTCGCCCTGCGCGATCAGCGCGGTCACGTCCTTGGGCAGGCAACTGCCGCCAAATCCACAACCGGCTTCGAGAAAGCTCGTGATCGGCGCAACCACTCGTTGGCCGACCGGCACCAGCCGGCTGGTGAAGTAGCCTGCTGCATGGACGCCGTTCATGACGTCGACGATATCAACTCCCGGTACCTGAGCCGCTATACGCGACAGCTCATTCGAAAACGAAATCAGTGTGGCTAGAACCGCGTTCGACGCGTACTTGATCATCTCGGCCGTGGCGCTGTTGCAGCGAATGATCGGTGTCTGGGAGAAGCCCGCGTAGATTCGAGCCAGAGTATCCTGGGTGGCGGTGTCAAGACCGCCCAGCACCAGTCGATCGGGTTGCATGAAGTCTCGAACCGCAGTGCCTTCGGTCAAGAATTCCGGATTCATGCCGAGACCGAAATCAATTCCCGCAGTCAGGCCGCTGGTTCGCTCAATCGCCGCACGTACCACGCCTTCGGTCGTGCCCGGAATCACGGTGCTTTTGACCACCACAGTATGTCGCGTCGGTTTGTGCTTCATCGCAGCGCCGATCTGCTCGGCGGCTGCCTGCACCGCGCTCAGATCAATACGTCCGTCACGGGCCGGCGTGCCAACCGCGATGAACGTGACCTCGGTCGCATTGACCGCTTTGGCCAGATCGCGGGTAGCGAACAGTCGCTTGCCGGCGTGGCGACTGACGAGCTCCGGCAGGCCGATCTCATGGCAAGTCGGCTCACCGCGATTGATGCTGTCGACCTTGCTCTGGTCGACGTCAACACAATGCACTTCATGACCTTGCTCGGCCAAGCAGGCGCCCGACACAATGCCGACATAACCGGTACCGACGATCGAGATTCGCATCAGCCCTCGGCTCCCTTCGGGTTGTGGTGATACCAGACCATGGTTCGCCAGATGCCGTCCTCGAGGGATACCTTGGCTTCGAAGCCAATCTCGTCACGGATCTTGTCGATGACCGGGCAGCGTCGATTCGGATTGTCGATCAGGTAGTCGGCTTCCTTGGGTTTGCCCAGCACCACTTTGCCCTGATAACCCAATAACGAGCGCGACACGTCGGCCATCATATTTGCCAGCGCGCCCATGCTGATTTCCGGCTTGTCGATACCGACGTTGTAGGCCTCGCCGGCGGTTCCCTTGACCAGTATCTTGAAATAGCCGGTGATCGCATCGCTGGCGTAACAGAAGGTGCGGGTCGGGCTGCCGTCGGAGAGCATCACGATATCGTTACCGGAAATGATATCTCTCGCGAAGTCAGGGATGACCCGGCCGTCATTGATCTTCAGACCCGGGCCGTAGTTGTTGAACGGTCGCGCCACCCGAACCGGAATACCCTCGGTCTTGGCGAACACCACACACAGTGTCTCGCCGAAGCGTTTGGCTTCGTCGTAACAGGCGCGCGGTCCAGTGCACGACACCAGGCCTCGATAGGTCTCCGGCGTCGGTACCGCATCGGGTGTCGGGTCGCCATAAATTTCGCTGGATGAGTAAAACAGAAAGCCGCTGATCGGTCGGCCCGCGTCGCGTTCACGCACCGAATAATCGAGCAAGTTGCGCAGGCCCGATACATTGGCATCGAGCGTCTTGAGCGGCATGGCGCGATAGTAAATCGGCGAGGCAATGCTGGCGGCATGAATGATGAAGTCGAAATGACCCATGTCGCTGGGTAGCGGCTGCGTCAAGTCATAGTCACATACCTGAAAATTCGCGGTGCCGTTCAGTGCTTCGAGCCAGGCCGGTTTGCCGCGCAAGTAATTCTCGTACACCACCACTTCAATGGCCGGCTTCGAGCGATGGGTTCGGTTCCAATGCAAGGCCGCTTGCACGAGGTAATAGCCGAGAAAGCCGCCGCCGCCGGTAATCAGCAGGCGTTTGCCGCTCATGGCGTAGAACTCGGTCACGCAGTCAGCGCAAATTCGGCCGAGATCTTCGTCGAGCAGTTCGGTCAGGCTGATCAGCTTGCGATTCATGGTCAATTCCTTGGAGTAAATACAACTTGCGCAGATTCTAGAAATTCCTGGCAGCGGTGTCCGCATGGGCCGCGCTCGGTGGCGGTTCGCGGCGCGCGGACGGTAAACAGTGAGTCACAGCAGTCAAGCCAGCGTCAATTTTCGTGCGGTAAATCCCTCGGCATAACGGCTCGGTGAATGGCATTCGAGGCCACGCAGTCGCATCAATGCGCGAAACGTTTCCGCATCAAACCAGTTGCGTGCATGCTGTGAAGGGAAGTGCTCCATCAGCACGGTGATCTTTCGATCGGCATGGACGGCATCGACCGGTATCAGCAGATTTGGCTGCCCCAGATCGCCTTCAAATTTGGCAATTTCGTATTCGAGAACCCGGTGACTGCGAAAACTGTTCCAGGTCAGCTCGGCCACGATCCGGTGATCCTGGTGCCGGTCCTCGAGTCGATGCGTGAAAATCAGATCAGGCTCGACTCGTTTGCGCAAATCCTCCATGGAGAATTTGACCGCTTCCCATTGCGCCGGTAAAAAACTGGCGCGGTAATCGAGTATTTCAACCTGAACTCGTTCGGCGCCGAGCAACGCCCGTGCCGCAGACCGTGACTCGTTTGCGCGTTCGGCATCACTGGTAAAAATGCACCAATGGAATTGCATGTGCGGATATTCGCCAGCCAATTGCAGCAGGCTCGCCGCGCAGCCAATCTCGATGTCGTCACAGTGCGCGCCAAGACATAAAACGCGCATCGGCCGAGCCGGATTCGAATCGAGTTTCAGATTCAACATGAGAATGTTCTTTGGGTCTTTTAACGACGATTCTGATTCTAGGTCGTCTGCATCAAACCTTCTGTCGCCTTTACCGCTACAGTCCTACCGTCCGGCAGCTAGCATGACTCAACCAATAAACAGGCTCTCGAGTCGCCATTTCAGCGGCGCCGTTCATATGACAGAAACCACCATTCATTCCGAAGTCGCGACGCCGCCCATCCCGGGCGCGCAATGCCGATTCTGCTCCAACGCCTTGCGCCATTCGTTCGCCGATCTGGGTGTCTCGCCGCTGTGCCAGAGCCACATCGCGCCGGAACAGCTCAATCAGATGGAACCGTTTTACCCGCTGCATGCGCTGGTCTGTGATCGCTGCTGGTTGGTGCAATTGCAGGAATATGTGGCACCTGCCGATATCTTTGGCGAGTACGCCTATTTCTCGTCGTACATTGACACGCTGGTCAAGCAGGGGCGCGAATATTGCACAGCGGTGAGCGAGCGATTCAAGCTCGGTCCGCGCAGTTTTGTGGCTGAAATTGCCAGCAACGACGGTTACCTGCTGCAACACTTTGTGCAGCGTGACATTCCGTGTCTGGGAATTGAACCAGCGGCCAATGTCGCTGCTGCTGCAGTACAAAAGGGTGTTCCGACTACGGTACAGTTTTTCGGCGAGCAGACCGCGCACGGTATTGCCGCATCATTCGGCAAACCCGACTTGCTGATTGGAAATAACGTCCTCGCGCACGTACCGGACCTGAACGACTTTGTGGCCGGCATGAGAGTACTGCTCGCCGAGGGTGGAGTCATCACGATGGAGTTTCCGCATCTGATGACCCTCATCGACCAATGTCAGTTTGACACGATTTATCACGAACATTTTTCCTACTATTCGTTGAACACGGCGACCCGAATCTTCAAGGCGCATGGCTTGGTGATTTTTGATGTCGAGGAAATCCCGACTCACGGTGGCTCTTTGCGTATCTATGCGACCCATGCGTCCGAGCTGCATCACGCAGCGACAGCGCGACTGACCATTTTGCTGGCCAAGGAACAGAAGGCCGGCTTCGACGATCTGGCGATCTATCAGTCGTTTGCGAAATCAGTGGTTGAAACCAAGCGCAATATTCTCGAGTTCCTGATTGGCGCTCGCAAGGCCGGTAAAAAAGTGGTCGGCTACGGCGCACCGGGCAAGGGTAATACCTTGCTGAACTATTGCGGCATCCGTTCTGATTTCATTGAATTTACGGTCGATCGAAATCCCTACAAACAAGGAAAATATACGCCGGGCACGCGGATTCCTATTTTGTCGCCTGACGCTATCCGGCAAGCCAAGCCCGACTATCTGTTTATCTTGCCCTGGAATCTGAAAGACGAAATCGTCAGTCAGACGTCCTACATCCGCGAATGGGGTGGCCGCTGGGTGGTACCGATTCCGTCAGTGGTCGTCATTGTTTGAGTCCATTGAACCGACGGCGTTTGCGAACTTGAAACGTTTGCGAACTTGTAACGTTTGGGAATTTATGACGTTGAGAATCTTATGAAAGTCGTGCTGTTTTGCGGCGGACTCGGAACCCGTTTGCGCGAACATTCGGAGACCATTCCGAAACCCTTGGTGCAGATAGGTTACCGGCCGATTCTGTGGCACCTGATGCGCTATTACGCGCACTTCGGCCACAAGGACTTTATCCTGTGTCTGGGTTATCGCGGCGATCTGATCAAGAACTATTTTCTGACCTATGACGAATGCCTGTCGAATGATTTTGTCTTCGCAGAAGGGGGTCGCAAAGTCACGCCGATGAAAAGCGATATCGATGACTGGCGAATCACTTTTGTGGACACCGGCTTGAGCTCGAATATTGGTGAGCGCCTGACCGCAGTCAAGCACTTGCTCAAGGGCGAGGACGCATTTTTGGCCAACTATGCCGACGGTCTGAGTTCGCTGCCGCTCAACGATTACATCCGTGCGGTGCAAAGCCGGGATGTGGTGGCCGGTATGGTGGCGGTCAGAACCCAGCACAGCTTTCATGCGATCAAAACGCAAGATGATGGCCTGGTGCAATCGATCGCGGAGCTCAGCGCCGAGAACATCTGGATCAATGGCGGATTCTTCTATTTGAGGAATACCATCTTCGATTATCTGAATGCGGGCGAAGAACTGGTTGAGCAGCCGTTCCAACGCCTGGTCGCTCAGAAAAAGCTGTTTGCTCATATCCACTGCGGTTACTGGGCCGCGATGGATACGCTCAAGGATAAGATGGGTTTTGATGGCTTGTACGCCCGTGGCGAGGCGCCGTGGGAAGTTTGGAGGCAGACCAGCCAGGTGACGTGATAGGCTCGGCCTTGATCCCGTTGGTAAAGCGTCCTGCCCTGCAAATACCGGGCATAAAAAGAAGGTGAGATGGGGGCGATTGCAAGGCTGATTCATGGTTACGAGAGCTAGATTGCCCGGATGGCATGGTCGGCGTTATTTGCTGGTTGCACTGCCGATGTTTGTTCTGCTGATGGTGGTGGTGGTGGTGGTGGCTTACTGGGTACTCGGTCACTACGCCCAGATCGCGACCGGCTTCTTTGCGAAGTATCTGTGCTCTGGTGTTTTTGTCGCGGATCGACTCCCCGAGCAAGTGCGCGAGCACGACATCCTGGTCTATTCGCCCAAGCCGCTGTTTGCAGCGATAAGCTGATCGATTGATTCGAAAACTCAAACGGTCAGGACGAGTTTGCCGTTGGGTCTTGGTCAATCGATGGCACGCTTTCGTGTCGGAGCCGGATGCGCATTGGGCCAGGCCGTCGATATGGCGAAGTCTGTTGCTGTCCAGCCGAACGCTGGCCATGCCGCGGCGAATACCAACAGTGCTCAGCCGAACGCCGGCAATGCAGAGCAACCCTGGCCATCCGGATCGAAGGTCGATACCACTCAGTTGACGCAAGCGGTGCGTACAAAACTGGATCGAGCCCTGCAAAATGGCTTTGCCGAGGCCGATGCGAACCAGGAGCGACGAACGCGAGCTATTGTCGTGGTTCACCGGGGACGAATTGTCGCGGAGCGCTACGCTGACGGCTTCGGTGCGCACACCCGCATGGCGGGTTGGTCGATGGCCAAGAGCGTGACCTCGGCCTGGATCGGTGCGCTGACTCAGGAGCGAGTATTTGCGATTGATGAGCCGATTGCACTTTCAGCGTGGCGTGACGCAAACGATTCCCGCCAGCGCTTGAGCTTTCGACATCTGCTGCAAATGGCCAGCGGTCTCGAATTCTCCGAAATCTATTCAAGCCCGTTTTCCGACGTCAACCGGATGCTGTTTTTCAGCCCGAGCACCAGCGCCTATGTGGCAGCCAAATTGCCGGTCGCTGAACCCGGCGCCGTGTTCAACTATTCGAGTGGCACGACCAATTTATTGTCTCTGGCAGTGCGCGAGCGATTGGCGGGCGACTATGAATCGTCTCCGTACCGGCTGATTTTCAATCGCATCGGCATGGACACGGCGATTGTCGAAGCCGATGCCAGCGGCACCTACGTCGGTTCGTCGTATCTCTATGCCAGCGCCCGCGATTGGGCCCGCTTCGGTTTGCTGTATCTGCGCGATGGTGTCTGGAACGATCAGCGCGTATTGCCGCCCAGATGGGTCGCGTTTTCGGTTCAGCCATCAGCCGCGAATCGCAACTATGGCGCCCATTGTTGGCTACATGAACCAGCCGAGAAAGCGGCGCGCACGGTGCCGCTCGACCTTTATCAGGCGACCGGTCATGCGGGTCAACGAGTCAGCATCATCCCCTCGCATGATCTGGTCGTGGTGCGGCTCGGAATGACCCTCAAGGGTGAGGCATTGCGTCATGCAGAACTGATCGGCGACATCATCAAGGCGATCAACTGAATCAACGCGATCAACTGAACTTGCCTTTCTCCCGCAGCTTCACCAACGTTGTGAGCCAACGATTCAACGGCGTTTGAATCTGATATTTCTGAGCAAGCACGGCGACGAAGCCGTTCAGAGCATCGATCTCGGTGGGCTTGCCGCGCGCAATATCCTGCGCGGTTGATGAATATTGTCCTGGCATGACCTCGATCAATTCGAACGCGGCTCGTTCGTAGTCGATGTCCTTTAGTCTGACAGCGTGAGCGCGGCCAACCTCAATGGTCTCGCGAACCAGCGCAGCGATCATGTCGCGCTCCTCGGGTGACTCAACCATCCGCCCATACGGCACCTGGGCGAGAGCGGAAATAGCATTGACTGCGCAATTCATGATGAGCTTGGTCCAGAGCTCGGCCAGTACGTTCTCGCTGACCGGGCACGGAACACCCGCCGCCTCGAACCAACTTGAGACCTGTTCAATCAAGGGTGCCATCGCCAGCGCCGCCGCCGCGCCCTCACGGTCACCAAACGGATAAGCACCGATGCACAGATCACCGCGACCCTTATGCAGCAGTTGGCCAGGCGCGCTGACCTCGACGGCGACATAGACGGCCGCCGGTATCGCCCGCAAACCGGTAGCCTGAAAAATTCGCTCGACGTTATCAACGCCATTTTGCAAACTCAGCAAAGCGGTTTGCGGCTTCAAATAGGGTTGCAATGCGCGGGCTGTAATTTGCGTGTCGTTGGTCTTCACGCAGAACAGCACCAGATCACTACCGGTCACAGCCGAAAGTTCGGTACTTGTCGAGATTTGAATCGATTCCGTGGCGTCCTTGCTGACGATACTCAATCCCTGTTGCGCAATTGCGTTCATGGGCGCTTCGCGTCCAATCAGGGTGACCTGTGCACCGGCTTTGGCCAATCGCGCGCCGAAATAGCAGCCGACTGCGCCGGCACCGACAACGGCGACCCGGGGCCAGGTATGTGGCGTCATCGCTTGCTCTCACCCATGGTTCTCACTCATCGCTGTTATTCGCCCTGATCGAACGAGGCTTTCGGGTGGCGAAATAAATTCCCGGCAAAATCAATAAGGCACCCACTAAATGGTACCAGTCGAGTTGTTCTCCCAAGACCAGCCAGGCACTGAGCGCCGCATACGGTGGACCCAGATACAACACCAGACCAGCGCGCGCGGCACCGAGTTGCGCCTGAACATAAGAGTACGCCTGATAGGCGCCGATACCGGGAAAGATGGCGGCCGCAAGCACCAACAGAATATTTTTTGATGACCAAACGGTCGCACCCGACAGGTATGCCTCCATCAACGTCAACGGCGCCAGCAGCACGCATCCGAAGGCCGCAATGACCGTCAGGCGTGCGAACGAGTCGAGCGAACTGCGCCAATGTCGCAACAGCAATGAATACAGCGTCCAGGCCAACGCGGCGGTAGCGATCCAGAAATCGCCTTGGGTAAAGCGCAAGGTGCGCAGAACCTCGGGATGGCCCTTGAGCACAATCGTCAGCACGCCCATCAAGGCGAGTATCGCGCCGAGTATTTGTCCGCTACTCATGCGTTCGCCGAACCAGCCGATCGATCCAATCGCAATCAGCACCGGCGTCACTGCATAGATTAGCGAGATGTTGACGGCCGGGCTGGTGCGCCCGCCGATATACACAAACGCGCCGCAGACCCACATGCCGAGGGCGCCCAACAACAGGTAACGCGGCCATTGCGTTGCGATCTCCTGGCGATACGCAACAATCGGTCGCCAGCACAAGGGCAGCATGATCAACAGCGCAATACTCCAGCGCCCGAACGCCAGTGCATGCGGCGCGATTTCACCAGCGGCTGCCCGCGCCACCAGGTAATTGATCGCCCAGAACGCCGGCGTAACAAACAGCAGCGCGACGGCCAAGCGTCGTCTTGAAGAATGGTTCATAAAGTTTCAGGGTTCAATCAGGCCGCCAAGCCCGATACTCTTCGTTGCGCACCTATTCTTAACCCCGACAGGCCCCAGCGAAGGCGCACAATTAAAAAGCCCCGCATACTGCGGGGCTCGGCATTGCAACAGTTGGGAACACGCTTGAAGGCGAAGCCCGCAAGCGCGTTTCCGGAATGAACTTACATGTCCATGCCGCCCATACCGCCCATACCACCCATGCCGCCCATACCACCGCCCATGCCACCACCGGCCGGCTTGTCTTCGGGCTGCTCGGCAACCATCGCATCGGTGGTCAACATCAGACCAGCGATCGAAGCGGCGTTTTGCAGTGCAGTGCGGGTCACCTTGGTGGGGTCAATGACGCCCATCGTCAGCATGTCGCCATATTCACCGGTCGCAGCGTTATAACCGAAGTTACCTTTGCCGGCGAGTACCTTGGCAATGACCACGCTCGGCTCGTCACCGGAGTTGGCAACGATCTGGCGCAGGGGTTCTTCAACCGCACGCAGAACGATCTTGATACCGGCTTCCTGATCGGGGTTGTCACCCTTGACCTTGGTGGTTGCACGAGCACGCAAGAATGCGACGCCGCCACCGGCCACGATACCCTCTTCAACGGCTGCACGGGTTGCATGCAGTGCGTCTTCGACACGGGCTTTCTTCTCTTTCATTTCGACTTCGGTGGCAGCACCGACGCGAATGACTGCAACGCCGCCCGCCAATTTGGCGACGCGTTCCTGCAGCTTTTCACGATCGTAGTCGCTGGTCGCTTCCTCGATTTGTGAGCGGATCGCCTTGACACGCGCTTCGATGACCTTGGTGTCGCCGGCGCCGTCAATGATCGTGGTGTTCTCTTTGCCGATTTCAGCGCGCTTGGCACGACCGAGGTCAGCCAGCGTTGCTTTTTCGAGGGTCATGCCCGTCTCTTCAGCGACGACGGTGCCGCCGGTGAGGATGGCCATGTCTTCAAGCATCGCTTTGCGGCGATCACCAAAACCAGGAGCCTTGACAGCCACGGTTTTCAAAATACCGCGAATGTTGTTGACCACCAGCGTGGCGAGTGCTTCGCCTTCGACTTCTTCGGCGACGATCAGGAGCGGACGACCAGCCTTGGCTACTTGTTCGAGCAAGGGCAGCAGTTCGCGGATGTTGCTGATCTTCTTGTCATGCAACAAAATGAACGGGTCATCCATCGCGGCGAGCTGCTTGTCCGGATTGTTGATGAAGTAAGGCGACAGGTAACCGCGATCGAACTGCATACCCTCAACCAGGTCGAGTTCATTGTTCAGCGACTTGCCGTCTTCAACGGTGATTACGCCTTCTTTGCCGACTTTTTCCATTGCCTGGGCAATGATGTCGCCAATTTCCTGGTCGCTATTGGCGGAGATCGCGCCAACCTGGGCGATTTCCTTGGTGGTGGTCGAGGGCTTGGTCAGCTTCTTGAGTTCGGCGACCAAGGCGATGACTGCCTTGTCGATACCGCGCTTCAGGTCCATCGGGTTCATGCCGGCGGCGACATACTTCATGCCTTCGCGAACAATCGCCTGGGCCAGAACGGTCGCGGTGGTGGTGCCATCGCCGGCGGTGTCGGAAGTCTTGGAAGCGACTTCCTTGACCATTTGCGCGCCCATGTTCTCGAACTTGTCTTTAAGTTCGATTTCCTTGGCGACCGAGACGCCGTCCTTGGTGATGGTCGGTGCACCGAAGCTGCGCTCGATGACGACGTTACGGCCCTTCGGACCGAGGGTGACTTTGACGGCATTGGCTAACAGGTTGACCCCGTTGACCATTCTGCTGCGCGCGTCGTCGTGAAACAAAACTAGTTTTGCTGCCATGTTCTTTTAACTCCGGAGATTTTTCGGGAATTTTCGTTAATTCAGAAGGTTCTTGCGATGCTTGACGGACTGTTGTCGATTACTTCTCGACCACGGCCATGATGTCTTCTTCACGCATGACCATCAGTTCGTCGCCGTCGACCTTGACGGTCTGGCCGCTGTACTTGCCGAACAGAACCTTGTCGCCAACTTTGACAGCCAGCGGACGGACCTTGCCGTCGTCCATGATCTTGCCGTTACCAATCGCCAGAACCTGGCCTTGATCGGGTTTCTCTGCTGCGTTTTCTGGGATCACAATGCCGGATGAGGTTTTGGTCTCGTTGTCCAGGCGCTTGATGATCACGCGATCGTGAAGCGGACGAAGTTTCATATAGCAGAACTCCTAAGTACTTGAATATCGTAGGGTTTTTAATAGGATGGCAAAGTTGCTACTGCCAATCGAGAGATGCGTACTGCAAGTTTGGGGGTAACACCCACAAATTGCTAGCACTCAAGCTCTGCGAGTGCTAATAGTACGGGTTTGCCTTCTTAATTTCAAGTGCCGAGATAAATTGTTGAAACTTTTTACCCCTTCATTAATGGCCTGTCTGATCCTGTCTGCGGTCGCTGTCACGCCCGTTTCCGCTCAAGTACCAGCGCAACCGCAAACCGCTGCGTTTGAGCCGCAGGTCGTCGAAATCGCCAAAGGGCTGGCGCGTCCCTGGGGCCTGGCGTTTTTGCCGTCCGGACGCATGCTGGTATCCGAGCGGGTTGGCCGGCTGCGTTATGTCGAGGCGGACGGCACCGTATCGGCGCCACTCACGGGTCTGCCCGAAAACATCGCCGTTGACGGGCAGGGTGGCTTGCTCGATATTGTCCTGAGTCCCAATTTCGCACGCGACCAGACCGTCTTCTTTGCGTTCTCGCAGACCAGCCCGCCCGGCAGCCGCACCGCAGTGGCGCGTGCCCGGCTCGGCGCGGGCGGCCTCGGTGCCGTCAAAATCATCTTCACCCAAACGCCCGCGGCCGAGGCGCCCGCGCATTTCGGTTCGCGTCTGGTGTTCGGTCGCGACGGCAACCTCTGGATCACGCTGGGCGATCGTTATTTTGGCGCGCCACGCGCTCAGGATCTGACTTCGCATTTCGGCAAGGTGGTTCGAATCCGCCCCGACGGATCGAACCCGAAGGACAATCCGTATGTCGGCACACCGGGCGCGCGCGCCGATATCTGGTCGATCGGTCACCGAAATCTGCAAGGTGCGGCCCTGCACCCGGTTACCGGCGCGTTGTGGACCCATGAACATGGCGCGCAAGGCGGCGACGAAATCAACCTGACTGCCGCCGGCAAGAACTACGGTTGGCCAGTCATTACCTGGGGGATCGATTATTCGGGCGAGAAGATCGGCGAAGGCACCGCCAAGGCGGGGCTTGAGCAGCCCTTGCACTACTGGGTGCCGTCCATCGCGCCCAGCGGCATGGCGTTCTATACGGGCGACAAATTTCCGCAATGGCGCAATACTCTGCTAGTCGGTTCGCTAAAGTTCGGCTTGTTGTCGCGCCTGACGCTGGACGGCGAAAAAGTCATCGCAGAGGAGCGACTGTTGACCAATCTGGGCGAGCGGGTACGTGATGTACGCCAAGGGCCCGACGGTTATGTCTATCTGTTGACTGACAGCTTGAATGGCAGAATTCTTAAGCTGGTGCCGTAGTGGCTGTCATAGTTGATCCCGTAGTGGGTCGCGTAACAGCGCCCTGGCTGTCAGTAACCGCGGCCAAGTGTTTTGGCGACAGCCGAACATTGGCGTGTGCGGCCGATTTACATCCGCGCGGTCGACTAAACTAGAGGTCCTCCGACCGTATCGGGTCATACAAGCAAGGTTCACTAATGAAATTATTCTCCGCGCGCACTGGCCTGTGGGCGTTCGCCACCGCTGGACTGGTCATCAGTTGTAACGTCGTGCTCAATTCCGCCGCCTGGGCGCAGGGTCGCGACATCAAGATCGCGCATATTCACTCGAAGACCGGGCCACTGGAGGCCTACGGCAAACAAACGGCGACCGGCTTCATGATGGGTCTTGACTATGCAACCGGCGGCACCATGACCTTGAACGGCCGCAAGCTGACGGTGATCGAGCGCGACGATCAGGGCAAGCCTGATCTGGGCAAGTCCTTGCTGGCAGCGGCCTATGCCGATGACAAGGTCGATATCGCCGTCGGACCGACGTCCTCGGGCGTGGCGCTGGCTATGCTGCCGGTTGCTGAAGAATACAAAAAGATCCTGCTGGTCGAACCGGCCGTCGCCGATTCAATCACCGGCGACAAGTGGAATCGCTATATCTTTCGCACCGGCCGGAACTCGTCGCAAGATGCCATTTCGAACGCGGTCGCGCTCGACAAAGAGGGCGTATCGGTCGCGACACTGGCGCAAGACTATGCGTTTGGTCGCGACGGTGTCAAGGCGTTCAAGGAAGCGCTGAAAAAAGCCAAGATCGTGCACGAGGAATATCTGCCGACCAACACCACCGATTTCACGGCCGGTGCGCAGCGCCTGTTCGACTCGTTGAAGGACAAGCCGGGTCGCAAGGTCATTTTCATCATCTGGGCCGGCGGTGGCGGTAACCCGTTCAAGATTGCCGATATGGACCCCAAGCGCTTCGGCATCGAGCTGTCGACCGGCGGCAATATCTTGCCCGCGATGGCGGCCTACAAGAACTTTCCGGGCATGGAAGGGTCGACCTATTACTACTTTGCGATTCCTAAAAATCCGGTCAACAACTGGTTGATCGCCGAGCATTACAAGCGCTTCAAGACACCACCGGATTTTTTTACCGCTGGCGGTATGGCAGCGGCCTTGGCGGTGGTTGAAGCAATCAAGAAAACCAATGGTGATACAGCGACTGAAAAGCTGATTTCGGCCATGGAAGGTATGAGCTTCGAGACGCCAAAAGGCAAGATGAGTTTTCGCAAGGACGATCACCAGGCGATGCAGTCCATGTATCACTTCAAGATCAAGGACGATCCTGCCTTTGCCTGGGGCGTACCCGAGCTGGTTCGCGAGATCAAGGCCGAAGAAATGGCCGTGCCCATTCGCAACAAGCGGTGAATGCGGTCACCCTCTCGACGCGTGAATTAAGCGTACGGTTCGGCGGTCATCGCGCCGTCGATAACGTGTCCTGCGATTTTTTCGCAGGCACCTTGACCGCGATTGTCGGGCCGAACGGCGCCGGTAAGACCACTTACTTCAATCTCATTTCAGGTCAGATCGCGGCCAGCGCCGGCCAGGTGTTGTTGGCAGGACGCGACCTCAGTCATCGTTCTGCGGCAGCCCGTGCGCGTCTGGGTCTGGGTCGCGCCTTCCAGTTGACCAATCTATTTCCGAACCTGTCGGTGCATGAGAACGTGCGGCTGGCCTTGCAAGCCAAGGCGCGCTCGGGACTCGATCTGTGGAGTATTTGGTCCGATCATCACGAACTGATTGAGCAAGCTGAAGCGATCCTCGAGCGCATTGCCTTGCGTGATCGGCGCGATTCAATGGCCAGCAGCCTGTCGCATGGTGATCAACGCAAACTCGAGGTCGGAATTCTGCTGGCCATGGACCCGCTCGTATTCATGTTCGATGAACCTACTGCCGGTATGAGTGTTGATGAAGCGCCGGTTATCCTGCAACTGATCCAGCAGATCAAACAGGATGCGAGCAAAACGATTCTGCTGGTCGAACACAAGATGGATGTCGTTCGAGAATTGTCCGATCGCATTATCGTGCTGCATAACGGCAGGCTGGTGGCCGACGGTGAACCCGAGCAGGTGATCGCCTCGCCGATTGTGCAACAAGCTTATCTGGGCAAGGCGGCCTGATGGCTGATGTCAATCTGCTGGAGCTCACCGATGTTCATACGCACATCGGTGCCTATCACATCTTGCAGGGCGTGAGTTTCAACGTACCACGCGCAGAGGTGACGTTACTGCTCGGGCGCAACGGCGCTGGCAAAACGACTTGCTTGCGCACGATCATGGGACTTTGGCGCGCCAGTCAGGGCACGATCAAATTGTCCGGTAGCGACATCACGGCCAGCACAACCCCCGATATCGCTCGCGAAGCAGTCGCCTATGTGCCCGAAAGCATGGGTATGTTTGCCGATCTGACGGTTGCGGAAAACTTGCTGCTGGCGTCGCGAAATTCGCGTAACAGCGCGCAGATGGATCGGGGGCGACTGGATCGAATTTTCTTGGCCTTCCCGGCGCTGAAAATATTGTGGCAGCATCCGGCCGGCCTGCTGTCCGGCGGTCAAAAGCAGATGTTATCGGTCGCGCGCGCGATGATCGAGCCGCGAAAGCTGCTGCTGATCGACGAACCCAGCAAGGGTCTGGCACCGGCGATCGTCGAGAATTTGCGAGGCGCGCTCGAGCATTTCAAGCGTGAAGAAACCACCATCTTGCTGGTCGAGCAAAATTTCGAATTCGCCCGTCAGCTCGGCGATCATGTCGCGGTGATGGACAACGGTCGGATCGTTCATCGAGGCAGCATGGCACAGTTGGCCGATGACCCGCAGCTCGCACATCGCCTGCTGGGGCTTTCGCTGGCGGCGGCGCATTGATATGAACCTGGAGACGCTGAACGTCGTGGTCAATCAATCGATGGACACCGTAGCACTCGACGCATTGCCCCGCCGCCAACTCGATTGGCAACCGTTATTGTTGTTACCGGTGCTGGCCTTGCTGGCCATTCCGCTGGTGGGCAAATTTTCAACCTGGACCACCTTGACGGTCGCCGGGATTGCGATGGGCATGATTATCTTCATCATCGCCTCCGGCTTGACCTTGGTGTTTGGGCTCATGGATATCCTGAACTTCGGCCACGGCGTATTTATCGCGGTCGGTGCTTTTGTCGCCACCACCGTGCTGGCCGCCTTATCGGCCTGGACCACAGCGCCGACACTGGGCCTGAACCTGCTGGCGGTGGCTATTGCCATGATGGCGGCGATGATCCTGGCGGCCGGAGTCGGATGGGCATTCGAGCGGCTGATCGTGCGGCCGGTTTACGGTCAACATCTGAAGCAGATTCTAATCACCATGGGAGCGATGATCATTGGTGAAGAGCTCATCAAGGTCATCTGGGGTACGCAGGCCATTGCGCTGCCACTGCCCGAGGGCTTGCGCGGCTCCTGGCTGATCGGCGAAGCGGCCATCGAGCGCTACCGGATTTTCGCAATGCTGGTGGGCGCGCTGATTCTGAGCCTCATGTTCTGGATCTTGAATCGCACCAAGCTGGGCCTGCTGATTCGCGCCGGCGTTGAGAATCGCGAAATGGTCGAAGCACTGGGCTACCGGGTGCGCCATCTGTTTCTGGCCGTTTTCATCGCCGGTTCGGCGCTGGCCGGTTTGGGCGGCGTCATGTGGGGCATGTATCAGCAGACCGTGGTCCCGCAGATTGGCGCCCAGGTTAACGTGCTGATCTTTATCGTTATCATCATCGGCGGACTCGGTTCGACCGGCGGCTGTCTGATCGGCGCGCTGCTGGTGGGTCTCTTGGCCAACTATTTCGGCTTCATTGCGCCGAAACT
This sequence comes from Burkholderiales bacterium, assembly GCA_031363055.1. Taxonomy (GTDB): domain Bacteria; phylum Pseudomonadota; class Gammaproteobacteria; order Burkholderiales; family Burkholderiaceae_E; genus JANLTP01. The sequence goes on from JANLTP010000207.1 coordinate 47,440, forward strand.
TTCGCTGTTCAGCAACATCCTGTTGATGACCGCTGTGTTGTTGTGGCGCCCGCAGGGCCTGTATCCGGTGGCCAAGCGATGAGCAGCCAAACGTCGAGCGGTCAAAAGTCAAGTACCGAAAAGTCGAGCAGCCAGGCAATTCCCCAAATGAGTTGGGGCCTTCGTTTGTTGTCTGGCGATCGGCCTCGGAGCTTGCCGGCCAGCCTTCTGCTGGGCTTGATTCTGATCTTGCTGATTGCGACTCCGTGGGTCTTCCCCGGTGCCCGATCATTGTCGGTCGCAGCGAAGATCGCGATCTTCATTGTGCTGGTGGCCAGCTACGATCTGTTGCTGGGCTACACCGGTATCGTTTCATTTGCGCACACGATGTTCTTCGGAATCGGTGCCTACGGAACCGCAATCGCCTCGAGCCGAATGGGTGCCGGTTGGGCTGCGCTGGCGGTGGGCACGGTCACCGCCTTGCTGCTGTCTGCGGCGCTGGCCCTGGTCATCGGCCTGTTCAGCCTCAGGGTGCGTGCGATTTTCTTTGCGATGATTACGCTGGCGGTGGCCACCGCATTTCAGACCCTGGCTTCGCAATTATCTGCGTGGACCGGCGGCGAAGACGGCCTGACATTCAAGTTACCCGAGGTACTGCAGCCGTCTTATGTCCTGCTGGACGAATCGGTGCTTGGCATGGCGATCGACGGCCGGCTGATTTCGTTCTATCTGGTGCTCGGTACGGCCGCCTTGCTGTTTCTACTCATGCTGCGGATTGTCAATTCGCCGTTCGGTCGGGTCTTGCAAGCGATCCGCGAGAATCCGTTTCGTGCTGACGCGCTGGGCTTTCCGACGGTCGTGTATCGGACGGTTTCGAATCTGCTGGCGGCCTTGTTCGCGACCCTGGCCGGTGTGTTGCTCGCCAACTGGCTGCGCTACAACGGCCCGAACACTTCG
>JANLTP010000025.1:0-38767 GCA_031363055.1 Burkholderiales bacterium
CGGATTTTGCGCCCGCCTCCATGCCGATCATGCTCGCCGCGCCCGGGCGGTTTTCAACGACGATGGGCTGTCCCAGTACTTTGCCGAGCTCGGCGGCAATCTCGCGGGTATTCACATCAGGGCCCGTACCGGGAGCGAAGGGCGCAATAAGGCGAATCGGCTTCGACGGATAGTCCTGGGCTGTGACATCGGGAGCGTGGGTCAAGACAGAGACCGCGAGGGCAGAGGCAACGCCGAGGGCCATAACGAGTCGCCCGGCAACCCGATCGGCATTTTGTTTCAAGTCGAAAATGTTCATGTTCGTCCTTCAGGTGAGTTATTACGGATTGGCTCGAGGGTCGATCCGATGCACCGGGGTGGTGACAGGAGGTAGTCTGCGCGGGGGGGGGCGCTGTCCTTAAGCGATGCTAAAAAATCGCTAAACGTTTCTAAAGGTTGCTAAACCGAGCGGGCGCCCTGGGAAAATAGATCAGGCGGCCTATGGCGCGCGAGGTGCTCGATCGTTTCGAGCGAATGGTTCTATCCCAACGGTTTATAGCGCCTGATGTGATCGTGATGGCCTGTCCGAGCCGGTCACACGCCGCAGTCTCGCCAGCCAATGACGGCGACATCGTGATATTGATAACTGAGGTCTCCGCCGTAAACCAGCGCGGTCCGCTTAGCCTTGCCTATATGCTTTGAGACTGTTTCGAGCGACTTCACCCATTCCGGCTGAAAAGTGTGTCCGGATTTGCATTCAACGAGATCAATTCCGTCGGGCCGCTCTATTAGCAGGTCGACCTCATGCCCGACATTGTCCCGCCAAAAATAGAATGGCGCTGAATCTCTACGGTTCGCATTCCAGGCAAATGCCTCAGCCACCAGCCAGGTTTCGAAAAGGGCGCCACGCAGGTAATGACTCGACAACTGGCCCGGGGTCCTGATGTCCAGTAGCCACGCCGAGAGGCCCTGGTCGAGCATATAGAGCTTGGGCGCCTTAACCAAGCGCTTGCCGAAATTGACGTGATAGGGTGGGACGCGGCGAATCAAAAAGCCGGCTTCAAGAATATTCAGCCAGGCGTTTGCGGTCCCGTGATTGACGCCGGCCTCGATGGCCAAGGCATGGACGTTAAGTAATTGCCCCGTGCGCGCTGCCACCAAGCGAAGAAACCTTTGGAACGTGCCCAAGTTCTGCACGGCCGACAACGATCGAACGTCACGTTCAATATAGGTATTGACGTAGTTCGCGTAGTACTCACTAGGCAAAAGCTGCTGGGCCCATACGGCGGGCATGCGCCCGTGCAACAGCATTTCATCAAGCGTGTCGGGCAACAGTTGCGCGTGCAACAATTCCGGATGACTGACGCCGTGCATTTCGAGCAGCGCCACCCGACCAGCAAGACTCTGCGCGATACCGCGAAGCAACGCGAAATTCTGCGAGCCTGACAGGATAAATCGTGTTTCGCGCCGAAATCCAACGCGAGGGTCGAACGACTCGTCGACCGTGGCTTGAATCCAGGACAGCAGGCTTGGGACCAGCTGGATTTCGTCGATGATCAGGCGGTGCCCGGATTGCTGGAGGAATCGCTTCGGATCGGCAGCGGCGAACTCGCGAACCGACGGGTCTTCGAGATTCACGTAGCCGAACCCGCGACTAGCGAGCACCGCTTTCAGCAACGTCGACTTGCCGGTCTGGCGCGCGCCGGTTAGCGCGATGACCGGATAATGATCGAGCGTGTCGAGAAGACGAGATTCTAGCGTTCTGGGGATCAAAATATTGCTACTTTACAGTGCAATCGTAATATAGCAACTTTTTCCCTGGATGCAAATTTTGAATCACAAAGGCGTCGAGGACATTGAATTGCGTTCTGCTGAATCGACTAATTAGATTGAGGATAGGTGTTCGGCTTAAAGCGCGAGACCCCTTGCGAGTTAAGCATGCCGATGCAAACTGGGACGCAGCCGGTCTGAGCGCCGCTGAAACCACCGCCGCTGATTTATTTCATGGCATCGAATCAGGTTGACCTCACACCGTGTGCAGCAGCATTTGCCCGTGAGCCGATGCTCGAGGCGGCGCCCGTGCGTCAAGTCCAAAGTGGTTAAGGATCGTCTCAATCACCTCTACCAGTGCGCGGAGGCCCTGGCGTGGTCGAGAATCGACTGTTAATGCCGATTGTAAATTCCCCAAAATCGATCGAGCGGCCGAAGGCAACTTGACGCGATAACTCTGTACGGATATTATCCGTACAGAGTCACGAATTGGGAACACACAATGTCGAGCACAGTCCGCGAAGATCGCATCGAACTGCGAGCAACCAAAGAAGAGAAACAACTTCTGGCTACGGCGGCTGCATACGAGCGGCTGGACGTGACCGGATTCATCATGCGTAACATCTTGCCGATGGCGCGCGAGGTGGTCGATCGTTCCGAGCGAATTGTTCTATCCCAGCGCGATGCGAAACGTGTACTCGAACTTCTCGAGAACCCGCCACAACCCACCGAAGCGCTCGTCGCTGCGGCCCGGCGCCGAACCAAACGCCAATGACCGGTCGACTCGATTGGCGTGGAGCGGCGATCGAACGACATCACGACCGGAAGTTGTTCGACTGCGGATCGGTTGAATTAAATATCTACCTGCAGCGGTACGCGCGTCAGAATCACGAGAGTGGTGGCGCCAAAACGTTTGTCGCCGAGGCAGCGAGCGAGCCGTCTCGCGTGCTTGGGTTTTACTCGATCAGTCCCGGTGCGCTCGAGTTCGCGCGGGTACCCGCCAATCTGACCAAGAAATTCGGGCGCTACGTTCTGCCGGTGTTTCGTTTGGGTCGTTTGGCGGTAGACCATACTGCCCAGGGACGCGGTCTGGGCGGTGAATTGTTGCTCGCGGCGGGCGAGCGGGCATTGGCTGTGGCTAACGAAGTTGGCGGAGTTGCACTCGCTATCGGCGCGAAGGACAGCAACGCCGCGATCTGGTATCAGCGGTTTGGTGCTCTACCGCTTCTAGATGATGCTCTGAAGCTGATTCTGCCATTGAGTGTGATTGCCGCTGCAATCAATATAGCCAAGTAGGCCCTACGAAATCGAGCTGAATCGAACTCAGTGTTTTCGAGAAATAGCTTAAGGTATTCCGGACGTATGGAAAATAATCATCCACGCATATCGATCGATCCAGAGCGAAGATTCGGAAAACCGTGCGTCCGCGGTACGCGTATCACGGTCGGTGACGTGCTGAGTTGGTTGGCGGCGGGCATGAGTTTTGACGAGATCATCGTGGATTTTCCGCAGCTCACGGGCGCCGACATCCTTGCTTGCCTGGCCTATGCGGCGGCGCGTGAACAGCATTCCGTTCGAATCACGTTAGCGGCGTGAAACTCCTATTAGACGAAAACCTTTCGCGCCCATGTTGCTACCCGCAAATGCGATCACGCGCTAACGCCGCCGTTGATTGCTTACACAGCGGCTTTATAGTGGAACCGACCGGGCGCGGCCCCTTGGGACGTCTACGGATCCAGCGAGCCGACATACGCCGCGAGCGCGATAATGTCTTCCGGCGAAAGTTTTTCAACGGCTTGCTTCATCAGCGCGCCGGCGACCGCCGAACGACCGCCCGTCTTGAATTCATAGAGCTGGCGCACGATGTAGGTCGGCGAGCGTCCGGCGATACCAGGAATCGGGCCGACGCCCTTCAATGCCGGTCCGTGACAGATGCCACAGGCTAGGGTGGTTCCGGAGCCGCCGGTCTTGGCCAGCGTTTCGCCCTTGGCCACGCTTCCGACCGGCACATAGGCCGTGAAAGTCGAATGCGTGTCGCGAAGTTCGAACTGTTCTTCGTTATCCGGAAATTCGACGATGCGGCCACCGAGAGGCTCGGTACCACCACCCGGACTCTTGGTGAAAAACAGTCGCGCTTCGCCGGTCTTCGGAATCGTCTCGGCCTCGACGACCTTGACATTACGCTTAGGCTTTAACGCCGCAAAATATTGAGCAGCGGCGAGAGCCTCGGCATCGGTCATGCCTTTGACCGCGCCCATCATGAATGATGTGGATGTCCTGTCAGGACCGGACATCTTTCTCGCGCCGCTTTTGAAATCGGCGATTTGCTGCACGAAATAGCTGACGGGCAGTCCGGCGAGATTTGCGTTCTCGGGACCGCCAGTGCCCTCGGCACGATGGCAGGAGCCGCAAGCGCGAACATCCGGCTTTCGGCCGTTGGCTACAATATCCGGCATTGGCCCATGGTCGCCCGGATGCCAGTCCGGCGCGACAAACAGATCGCGCGCCTGCTTCCAACTGTAACTCGCGCTACTGCCGGGGAGCGAATGGGGCTTGTCGTCCGGCGGCGGCACCTTGACATTCGGGTCCCAGATAAAGGCCCAATTGGGAAGTGCGTCGGCAGCCGGCGCGGCGGGCGAGCCGCTGCTTTGGGCGTGGCTAATGCTGCTGATGGCGATGGCCACTACACCCAGCGCATAAAGCAAAGAGTTTTTGAAAGTTTTCATGATTGACATTAACTCCGATACAAACCGTTGATATAACCCGTGCGCACCATCTCGTCCACAAAAGAGGCATCGCTCAAATCCTCTGAACGCAGGCTAGCAACCGCAGGCAACTCGCGAGCGAACGCGCTTCTCAGTCGCGGCATTTGTGAATCGAAGGTCGGTGTTGGTATTGCGCGAAACAGCGGCGCGTAATACGCATGCAGCGCCTCGACCGCCTTTCGATCACTGATCTGCAGATAGCTTTGGAGCAACGGGACAGCGTGGTCCGGCTTGGTCTTGAACATCGCGATTGTTTCAACCGACGCCTTGGCAAATCGCGCAACCAGTTCCCGATTCGAAGCGATCAGGCGCCTGGTGGTCACAATGCCACCTGCCCCATACGGAATACCGGCAAGGCTGTTCAAGCCGAACTCGGTCTGCGCCATAAACTTCAAATCGATCGGCAAATAGCCGGCGTCGATTTCGCCATTGCCGAGCGCCTTGCAGACCGCTTGAAATGATCCGAGCGTGAGGACGGTGGCGGAGACGCCCCATTTGTCGAGCAGCGCTTGAACATACTTGCCGAACTGACCGTTCGCGTCGACGCCGCCAATTCGTGCACCGGCCAATTGCTCGGGTTTGGTGATACTTCGCCGGGACATAAGAAACGCGACATCGTGAGGTTCGGCGACGCCGACAATCAAGACCGGATCCTGACCCTGCAAAACCCCCTGGACGACGGGTGTGTCGCCGGTATGGCAGAACTCCCAGTCTCCCCGTAGCGTGCCCGCAGCCGCACGCGGGCCGCCAGTCTCCAGGGTCAGTTTCATGTCGAAACCGTGCTTCTTGAATATGCCGGCTTCGACACCGATCCAAATCACACTTTGAACGGCCGATCGCAATGCAATTGCAGCGCGAATGGTCGTCGGATTGCCGACCTCGTTGGCGGAATTCAGGGCGAGATTGGGCTTCTCGGTCTGTTTCGTGGTCTCAGCTCTCGTGGACCAAGGGGCTATTCCCGTGAGCGATGCGAGCAACACTGTTCGGCGGTCCATGGTCAACTCCTGCGTGATGACAAATGCAGTTTGCGCCCCGGATTGCGTTGCCGTCCTTAAGCATTGTTAAGCGGCTGCTAAAGGTTGCTAATTTTTGCTAATTCGAAGGCGCGGCATTGCAAATATTTCCAAGCAAGCGTTTCCGCAGAAATTGCGTCTGCTTGGAAACGTCTGCGTGCTCTATTGAACATCCCATGGCAATGCCCACTCCGATTCAGTCAACTGGGTTTTTTCCTGGGCCGGCGCAATGATCAACCCTGGCGCAATCTTCAGATGGGGGTTTGCATCGCGAAAGGACAGATTGCCGCGGGTGTCCGCCATCTGTTTGCGAAGTTCAGCGCAGACGGCCGACTCGAACAGTGCATCGGTAAGCGGATGACCGGCCAAGGCCTGCGGGGTCGAGATCCACTGCAGGGCGCATGCAAGTCCGGTATCGCTCAGGCAACTCTCGGGTTTACCACTGACGCGCTTGAGCACATTGTTGTTGTAGGCCGGAATCTCGACCTACTGAAAGGTGTCGCGCACAAGAGGAGCCACAATTGCGTGATGTCGGGCGGGGTCAGCGGGTAGCTTGTCACCGAGTTGAAGACGACGGCGCAACGCCTCACTTCTAGTGCGCATAGGTTCTAGAATACGATCACTTTACGCACAACTTCAATTCAACCCACATCCGAAGCTGGCCGAGCGGGTCCATGTCCTGCTGCAAAGCGCTGGAATCGCGGTGCGCATTGATTCCGAGCGCGGTTACGATCACGGCATGTTTTTGCCGCTGATGGTAGCGGTCGGCGCGGCCGGAAATGATGCGGCACGCAGCGTTTATCACGAAGACAATTTCGTCGGCGGGTTACTGCGTCGAGCTTCGTGTTCAGCGCTGCACAATAACAGCGCAATAGCAGCGCAAAAACAGCGTTTAAATTTCCTCTGCTCAGACAAGTGTTCGATTCGCATGTGCTGAGAATCGTTCCAGTTTGCAGCGTCACGATCCATGAGCGTCACGATCCGTAAGCGTCACGGTTGCTCTGGAACTTTGATTTCAAGGCCAGCCGCCGCGCGATCAGTATCATGATGCCCTGACGGGTCGGATCCCGATTTCTGTCCTTGAGGAGACTGAAATGAACCAAACAAAGCGCGCATCCCTGGGATCGATCGGCGCGCTCGCCGCTGCGCACGGAGTCTTGAGCGGCGCGCCATTCGTGCTCGGCAGCCAAGCGCGCGCCCAGGCGAACTGGCCGACCCGCCCGGTCAAATACATCAATCCGTTTCCGGCCGGCGGCGCCACAGATACGTTGTCGCGGCTGTATTGCGCGAAGATGAGCGAACTGACCGGCCAACAATTCGTCGTCGAGAACATTGGCGGTGGTGGCGGCGACATTGGCGTCACGGCGGTTGCGCGGGCGCGGTCCGATGGCTACACGATAGGTATGGGCGGCGTCTTCTCACACGGCATCGCGCCGACTTTAAAAGCGGGCAAACTGCCGTTCGATCCTGAGCGCGATTTCACCTTCATCACGAACCTGTATTCGCTGCCCAACTTTCTGGTCGGCTTTAACGGTGTGCCCGCCAACACGGTGCCCGAGTTGATTACGCTGCTGCGCAAAAATCCTGGCAAATACAGCTACGCGTCGTCGGGCTTCGGCACAACCTTGCACATCAGCGGCGAGATGTTCAAGCTCTTGGCGGAAGTCGACATGACGCATGTGCCGTATCGCGGTGGCGCCCCCGCCATGGTCGACGTCTTAGGCGGCCAGGTTCACCTGATCTTCGACAATATTCCGGGTTCGCTTGCGCAATACAAACCGGGTAAGGTCAAGGGTTACGGGGTGAGCAGTGCCACGCGCAGTCCGGTTGTCCCCGATATGCCGGCGCTCGCCGAGTTTCTGCCTGGCTTTGACATCAGTTCCTGGGCGAACCTGTGCGGCCCGGCGACATTATTCGGCGGGCAAAGATTACGATTGACGGCTAGTCTGATTGGCCGTCAATAAGTGTCCTTGAAGAAGCGTCCGTTGAAGAATCGTCCCGTGAAGCAGTTCGCCGTGAAGACTCGATTACGAGGTATTGGTAACAAAAACGCCATAAACGACGCGATAATTGTATATTTCCGTTATAACCGCCTTATATGACGCATTGACCAAAATGTCATTTAACGCCATACTTGACGTACTAAAATTGTTTTCGTAAATTGTGCGTCTAATGTGGCGTTAATGAACAATATTACTGACCGTACCGACGAAGCCCTGATTCAACTCATCGGCCAGCGACTGGCGCAAACTCGGTTGAGCTTGAACATGACCCAAGGGCAACTGGCTCGCGAGGCTGGGCTGGGTTTGCGCACTGTGCAGCGCCTTGAACTCGGCGAAGCGGCCACCCAATTGTCAGGTTTCGTTCGAATCTGCCGAGTCTTGGGTCTTGCTGAAGGGTTCAATGTCTTGATTCCGCCGCTCGCACCCAGCCCCCTCGCACAATTAAAGCTGCGCGAGAAATCGCGTAAGCGCGCCTCGGGCGGCAAAGCTGCGGAGCCGGGGCAACTGTGGCACTGGGCCGAAGACCGGACGTGACCCAGAAGCAAACCCGCCGTGACTTCGGCTTGACCGCGTCTGCGCCATGATCGAGCCTGCGCCATGATCGAGCCTGCGCTGTGACCGTCGCCGAAGTGCGCCTGTGGGGCCGAACCATTGGCGCGGTCTCGATTGAAGACGGCGAATCGGTCGCAGCGTTCCAGTACACGCCGCAGTTTGCCGCCAGTGGCATCGAAATCTCGCCGATCACCATGCCGCTGGCCAATCGGATCTACCGGTTTGCCGCGCTGCCGCTGAACACCTTCCACGGCCTGCCCGGTTTGCTCGCCGACTCGCTGCCCGACAAATTCGGCAACGCCTTGATCAACGCTTGGCTGGCCACTCAAGGCCTCAGCCCGCAAAGCTTGAACGCGGTCGAGCGCCTGTGTTACACCGGTGCGCGGGGCATGGGCGCACTCGAGTTCGCGCCCGCCGTCGGACCGACGCGCAAATCCAGCGCCAAGGTCGAGATCGACGCGCTGGTGCAACTGGCCTCCGAAGTGTTAAGTCAACGCAGCGATCTGACTACCTCGTTCGCCGATGGCAAGCGCGCCCGCGCGCTGCAGGACATCTTGCGCGTTGGCACTTCGGCCGGCGGCGCCCGCGCCAAGGCAGTCATCGCCTGGAGCCCTGCGACCGGCGAAGTGCGCTCCGGACAAATTAACGCCGGCGACGGGTTCGAGGACTGGCTGATCAAGTTCGACGGCGTCGCTGGCAACAAAGACAAGGAGCTCGACGATCCGCAGGGTTACTGCGCGATCGAGTACGCCTATTACCTGATGGCGCAAGCGGCGGGCGTCACGATGAACGAATGCCGGTTGTTCGAAGAAAACGGCCGACGCCACTTTATGACCAGGCGCTTCGATCGGGTGAAGGCGTCGGGCACAAGCCGCAAGTTGCACGCGCAATCACTGGGCGCGCTGGCCCATTTCGACTTTAATAGTGCCGGCACGAACACGTACGAGCAGGCGTTTCTGGTCATGCGCCAACTTCGCTTAGGCATGGACGCGATCGAACAACAGTTTCGGCGCATGGCGTTCAACGTCGTGGCGCGCAATCAAGACGATCACGTCAAGAACATCGGGTTTCTGATGGATCAGCGCGGCCAATGGTCGCTGTCCCCGGCGTTCGATGTGACCTACAGCTTTAATCCGAGCGGCGATTGGACCGCTCGACATCAGATGTCGATTAACGGCAAGCGCGACCAATTTACACTCGAGGACTTTCGAGTCTGCGCCAACAGCGCAATGATGAAACGCGGCCGGGCCGAAACGATTCTCGACGAGGTTAGCGCGGCGGTCATTCACTGGCGCCGCTTTGCGGACGAAGCCAAGGTGAGCGATCCCTGGCGCGACCAAATTCAGCGCAATCTGCGTTTGAGCTTGCCCGCGCGATAGATCCAGGGCTACTACTACGCCGGATTTGTTAAGTCTTCGGCGCTCCGAACTGCCGGCCAGGGTCGGCCTTCGCGAACGCATCGAGTTGTTCGCAGGTGCTCATGATCCTCGATACGGTTGGAATGTCGGCGACCTCGATCTTGAACACGCGCGTGACCACGATGATGCTCGCCAGGCAGATGTCGGCCATGGTCGGCACGTCACCATGACAGTACCGGCCGGTCTGCGGTTCGGTGGATAAACGTTGTTCGAGCGCCTGCAGACCGGTGCTGAACCACTGAATCTGCCAGGCTCGCCAGGCGGCGTCATCGAACTTGCTGACCGTCGTCAGATATTTGCGCACTCGCGGGGTAATGAGTGGATGGGTATCGGCGGCGAGCATCAAGGCAAGAGAACGGACTCTTGCCCGTCCGTGGACGTCAGCAGGCAGGAGCGCTGGTGTTGGATAGGTCTCTTCGAGAAACTCGAGAATCGCCTGTGATTGTGTGAGCGGCGAATTTACCGGGCCCGCGCTTCGGTCGATAAGTGCCGGGATCGCACCCATCGGGTTGATCTTCAGGAATGCCTCGCTACGCTGTTCGCCACCCTCGAGGTTGATGTTGTGTTCTTCGGGCTGAACGCCCTTCAAGTTGAATGCGACCCGCACCCGGTAGGTGGCCGAAGTACGCCAGAAGCTGAACAGTTCGAAGCGGGCTGGATCGGTCAAGACAATTCCTTGAAATCAAAACGAAACAAAAGTGTAACAGCCACCGATCGTTATTCGACATGCATCGGAGCTGGTAGAAAAAATGCTATTTCTGAACAGGCGCATGCGGTTTCCAGACAGACTTATGCACGCTTTGCACTTAGATTTCCGAAGGAACGACGGAACGCGGTCGCCGCAGAGGTAGCAAAGTCAGGACCCGTCACATCACCTACTTTAAAACATCGGGACCCCCAGCCCAGGACCAAGGAGAGCAGTCGTGAGTCATGCAAAGTTGAAGTCGGTAGCCGATCAGGTCCTATCGCAAAATGTCAATCGATTCGGCGGGTCGCCGGGTCTGGTTGCAATGGCGACCGATCGCAGGGAGAACATCTACGAAGGCGCCTACGGTAAGCGCGAGCTCGGCAAGAACACACCGATGACCACCGACTCGGTGTTCGCGATTTTTTCGACCACCAAGGCGCTCGCCGGAGTGTGCATCATGCAGTTGGTCGAGGAAGGCAAGATCAAGCTCTGCGACCCCGCGAAACTGTACGCGCCCGAAATCGCCGAACTTCAAGTGCTGATCGGTTTCGACGCATCGGGCCAACCAAAAACGCGACCACCAAAACGTGACATCACAGTCAATGACCTGATGCTGCACACCTCGGGCCTGTGTTACGAATTCTTCAGCGAAGACGATCTCAACTACCGCGCCGCCAAAGGCATTCCGACCGTCGTGTCGTGTATGTTCGCGTCGATCCGCACCGTGCTACTCCATGACCCTGGAGAACGATGGACCTATGGGCCGAACATCGACTGGCTCGGACGCATCGTCGAGCAGCAGCGCGGCAAACGGCTCGGCGAGGTCATGAAGGAGCGGATCTTCGCACCGCTCGGCATGGTCGACATCGCATTCACTATGACCGATGCGATGAAGGCACGCCGAGTCACGATCCACAATCGCGCGGCCGATGGTCAGCTCGTTCCGGCGCCAGACCTCGTGCTGCCGCAACCGCCTGAAATGGATTGCGGCGGTCACGGCATCTACTCGACCGTCGGTGAGTACATGAAGTTCATCCGCATGATGCTCAACGACGGCGTCGGACCGCATGGTCGTGTGCTCAAGGCCGAGACGGTCGCGGCCATGTCGAAGGACGGTCTGGGCAATCTGGAGAGCACCGGTTGGACGACATCGATTCCGGCGTACACCAACTCGGGAGAATTTTTTCCGGGAGTCAAAAAGGGTTGGGCCTATACATTCATGACCAATCGCGAACCGGCGCCGACCGGTCGGCCCGCTGATTCACTGGCCTGGGCAGGACTGGCCAACCTGTACTACTGGATTGATCGCAAGAACGGCATCGGCGGTTATTGGGCCGCACAGATTCTGCCGTTCCAGGACGCGGTGTCGTATCCGGGCTTTATCGAGTTCGAGACCGCCGTTTATCAGCATCGTTAGGATTTATACTCGTCGTCGAGCTCGCCCCGCGTCCGACCGTGGCGAGTAACAACAGCGAGGAGACGATGAAGGCGATTCATCGGGTGTTGGTCAACGACAGCGACGGCCGTCCGACGGAACGGTATCGCTTGGTCGCGAGTCGCGATTGGGATGAAATCCGCGCCTGGTCCGATAAGGTCTACATGCCCTATCGAGTGATGGCGACCGGGCGCGCGAATACCCCGAACTCGGTTTTGGATGCGGTGAAGATCGGTCGCCTGACCATGAGCCGGTTCAAGTACGGTATTCCGATCCATGTCAAGGACTTCTCACCCAACGCTGGCACGGGCCTGGTATTGACGTCGATCGGTGGCTCGGCGCGTCATTGGTCCGAGGGCAACGCCTTTCACGATACCGGTGTCGGCGACGCGTTCCTGGTCGATAACTCACGCACCCATTACTGGGTAGACTTCGACAAGGACCACCTGCAACTGAATCTGACCTTCGAACACGATGCGATGGCCTCGTTGCACGAACGCTGGTTCGGGACACCGGCCGATGAGCGCATGTGGACGCTCAAGTTTCGTTTCGGTGGCGTCGGTTCGAGTTGGGTGAGTCTGCTCGAGTATGCCTGTCAGTGTGTGATCGAAATGCCCGATGCCGTCCAACAAGGTCCACTCGGGCGGCATCTCGAAGAAGCGCTCGGCATCCATCTGTTGACGCAATGGCGTGCACAATTGGCGCAGCCGCGGCCCGCCAACCAGCATCGAATTGCGCCCCGACATGTGCTGGCCGCTGAGCGCTATATTCGCGAGCATGCCCAGTGTGCCCCGACCTTGAGCGAGTTGGCGGCCGAGGCCTGCGTGAGTGTTCGAACCCTGTCGAAGTCGTTTCAGGAGTATCGCGGCTGCACGCCGATGGACGCGTTGAAGGAACATCGGCTGCAGCGCGTGCGCGCTGAACTGCTGGCGTCAGGACCCGGCGAAAAGGTCAGTTCGGTGGCGAGACGATGGGGTTACGCGAACCTGGGCTTGTTCGCGGGTAACTACAAGAAGCGGTTTGGCGAGGCGACGTCGCAAACGCTGAGGTGAATATCGATCCACAGCCGCAGGTCGGGTGCGAGGCGTTCCATGACTTCATCGGCGCCGATTCATTTAAACCCACCCGATCATGATGCCCGACGAAGGCCGAACCTTCACCACACCAGGATGCGCAATTGCTCTACAGGAGCTTGTGCGAAAGCGCGAGTGCCGAATTTGGCTGCACATACGGCAGCCATTCCGGATCCCGTGTATTGAATTGCCTTGCGGCGCGCATGCGCGCTCAAACTGGCGCCGCAGCGGTTATTCAATGACCCGATCCGCCCTCTTCAATACGTCCGCCGGAATCGTCACACCGAGTTCGCGCGCGACCTTCTGATTGATCACCAGTTCCTGGCGCGTGATCACTTCGAACGGCATTTCGGCAGGCTTCGCCCCTTTGAGTATCCGGTCGACGAACACCGGCATGCGCGCGTAGGTCTCGGTGAAGTTCGTGCCATAGGACATCAATCCGTTCGGGATCGAGGCGCCACCCCAGAACAGAGTAGGTATTCGACGGGCCGTTGCCAACTCGCCAATTCGGGCGCTCACATTAAAAGTTACCGGCACATTCATGAGCACCATGGCGTCGGTCTTCTCGGCGACCAACGAGTCGAGCGCTGCAGCGAAGTCCGGACTCGGGCCGCGTAACTTGAGGACCTGTGGGGCAATACCCATGCGAGCCGCTGCGCCGAGGTTGTCGCGATCGATCGGCGTCATGCCGCTCGCGTCAGCACCCGGAATATCGGCATCGCTCATGAACGCAACTCTTGCGAGCTTGGGAAATATTTCCTTCAGAATGCTCAATTGCTTGGCGGCCCGCTCGGGGTCGTGGTCCGTGACGCCGGTGACGTTGCCTCCGGGTCGGGCAAGCGTCGCCGCAACGCCGATGGCGACTGGGTCAGCGACCAGCGCGGCCACGACCGGGATCGTCGTGGTGGCCTTGCGCGCTGCGTTGGTGGGCGGGCCGCCGTAGGTTACGAGAACGTCAACATTCATCGCGACCAACTCGGCCGCAAAGCCGGGCAAGCGATCCAATTTTCCTTCAGCGAAGCGTGGTTCGAAAACTATTTGAGTCCCCTCGGCATAGCCCAGACGGGCCATCTCCTTTTTGAGCACCTCCAGGCGCTGACCACCCGAACTGTTCAGCGTACTGTTATCGAGCGTGCCCACTCGAATGACTTTCGCCGGTTGCTGCGCTCTTGCACCGACGGCGGACAAGGCAGTCACCAACGCGGTGGCGAGCGCGGCGAGGTTTGCCAGAGTTTTTCGTTTGGTGTGCATGATCAGACTTTCGACATTAATAAGCGGGTTTAGAGGACAGTCCTAGTGTGTACCGGGTCGCGAGCCGAAGGCCTTAAACATTGCTAAGGCGATGCTAATCTTGGAGATGATTCGTCGGCTAGCGGCAGGACTCGGGCTTCCTGCCGACATATTGATTCGTGATTACAAGTGCCGTCAGGCAGCCTGAGGCTCTGAGCATCCGGCAGGGACCTTAATATCGGCTGCACCAACAACTGAGGGCGCGCCGGTACGATTGTCCCGACGACGCTCATGGGGCCAACGATCGCGTTACTCACCGATGCAGACAGGGCGTCGAACATCAGCTTCATCAGACCGAGCGCCAAACTCATTCAATGACCCGGTCCGCGCGTTTCAGCACTTCCGCCGGAATAGTCATGCCGAGTTCGCGCGCCACCTTGAGATTGACGATGAACTCTTGTCGGGTCACTACCTCGAAAGGCGTGTCTGCTGGCTTCGCTCCCTTCAGAATCTTGTCGACAATCATCGGCATCCTCGCGTACGTGTCCAATGCGGTCGTGCCATAGGACATCAAGACGCCCGCGTCCGAGACACCTCCCCAGAACATGGTGGGAATTCGGCGAGCCGTTGCGAGTTCGACGATGCGCCCGCGCGTAAGGATGGTGACCGGGACCTCCATGACCACCATCGCGCCGGCCTTTTCGGCGACGACTGAGTCAAGCGCTGCTGCTAAATCAGGCGTTGGGCCACGTAGCTTGAGAGTTTGAGGCTTGATACTCAAGGCCTCTGCCGCAGCAATGTTGTCGCGCTCGAGCGGGGCGAACCCGCTGGCGTCGGCACCGGGGATGTCCGCGTCGCTCAGGAACGCGGCGCCGGCAAGATTGGGAAACACCTCTTTGAGGATCGTAAGCTGTCGCGTCGCCCGCTGCGGATCATGGTTGGTGGAGCCCGTGACGTTTCCGCCCGGACGGGCCAACGTTGCGGCAGCTCCAATCCCGACCGGATCAGCGACCAACTGCGCGACGATCGGAATCGTCGTGGTGGCCTTGCGCGCGGCAGCAGTTGGTGGGCCACCGTAGGTCGCGATGACGTCGACATTCAACGCCACAAGTTCAGCGGCAAATCCCGGCAGGCGATCCAACTTTCCCTCGGCGAAGCGGGATTCAAAGATGATGTTTATGCCCTCGACATAGCCCAAGCGCCCGAGTTCCTTCTGGAGCAATTCGAACTCCGGGCCGGGCAGCCGGTTCTGGAGCACGCCAACACGAAAGACTTTCCCGGTTTGCTGCGCTTGAGAGATGCCGGCAGAAAAGGTAGCAACGGAGGCTACGATCGCTATTAAGGTAAATCGCTTGATGTTCATGTCGAGGTCGCTCCTGAGTTTCGCCATCGGTTGGGTAGCAGGAGCTAGTTTGCCCGTGGGGGGGGGCGCTGTCCTTAAGCGATGTTAAGGAGTTGCTAAAAGTTGCTAAATTAACTGAGCATAGTTGCAGGGAAGCGGATGAAACGTTCGGTTCCGAGCCAATCCCAAGGGATCGAACCACAAGATTGACTAACATCACAGGTGATGTCAAAATTGATCGATGCGAGTCGTTCTCGATACCGACGCTGTTGTCGCCGCAATGCGCAGTCCTTCTGGGGCGTCATCGGCGCTTCTGGCCGCTGCGCTCGCTGGTAGGATCACTTTATTGGCCAATGTCGCGTTGATGCTGGAGTACGAGGCAGTCTGTGGACGATCCGAGCATATGGATGTTGCAAAATTCAATGTCAGACAACTGTCGATCTTCCTCGACGCGATCACAGCGCTCGTCGAACCGGTCGAGTCGCACTTTATTTGGCGGCCGCAACTGCGTGATCCGTCGGATGAGATGGTGCTTGAGGCAGCAGTTAACGGTGCGGCCAACGCCATCGTTACCTTCAACACTAGAGATTTCGGACTTGCGCCGGAGAGATTCGGTGTTCGTGTTTTGCTTCCCAGGGAAGCGCTAAGGAGTTTGCCTAAATGAGTGAGACATCGACCTATCCCCTGCGCCTGCCCCGATCGATCAAATCGGCCGTCGAAAAACTGGCACGTGACGAAGGAATCAGCATGAATCAATTCGTCGCGACTGCGGTGGCGGAAAAATTAGCCGCCATGAGTACCGCGACTTACTTCGCGGATCACAAAAGCCGCGCCGACCTGAAAGCGTTCAAGCGCCTGCTCAATCGCAAAGGGGGTGAAACCCCCCGGGAAGGCGACGAGCGCTAGTGTCCTGCCCGGTATTTACGGGGCAGGACACTAGGCTGATTCGCCAAGCTGATTCGGCCGACCTTGAGGCCTGGCGACCGTCAACACGACGAAGTTCAAATTGTTACCAATCCTTGCTACACTCGATTATTCCAAGCGCGAACAGCACTGCCTCAGGAATTCTTGAAATCGCCCCGTGGCCAACTCCCTGCGTTTTGATCAATTCGAAATCCGGCCTGACCAGCGCCAGGTGCTGGTCGATGGTAAGCCGGCTGCACTAGGGGCCCGTGCTTTCGATTTGCTGATGGTGCTGCTCAAACACAGCGATCAGGTGCTGACCAAAGACGAACTGTTGAGCCTCGGTTGGCCTGGCCTGGTGGTCGAGGAAAGCAATCTCACAGTTCAAATTTCGGCCCTGCGCCGATTGTTTGGAGCGAAGCGCATCGCGACGGTGACCGCCCGCGGCTATCGGTTCATCATGCCCGGCGAGGCGTCCCCGCTCGATCCAAAACCGACGGCCGTGGCTTCTGAATCGCCTTTGCCGCACGGGTCGCTGATATCGCCCGTGTCGCCGATTCCGTCCGCCTCGTCCGTGCCACCTGTGCCGCCCGTGCCGCCGCTGGATTCGAGTGAGCGCTTGACGCTACCCGACAAGCCTTCGATTGCCGTTTTGCCGTTTGATAATTTCAGTCATGACGCCGAGATGGCGTACTTCACCGATGGGCTGACCGAAGACATCACCACCGAGCTCGCGCGTTTTCGCAGCCTGTTCGTGATTGCCCGCAACTCGGCCTACTCGTTCAAGAACCGCTCGGTTGATGTGCGCTCGGTAGCCCGCGAACTCGGGGTGCGCTATGTGCTCGAGGGCAGCGTGCGCCATGCCAGCAACCGCATCCGCGTGACCGCGCAGTTGATCGATGCCGTGACCGGTCATCACCTATGGGCCGAAAAATTCGATCGAACCCTGGCCGATATCTTTGATGTGCAAGAGGAGGTCACGCGCTCGATCGTGGCCGCGATTGCGCCGCAGATCGACCAGGCCGAGGGCAACTGGGCGCGCAAATCGCGTCCCGAAAATCTGGCGGCTTACGGTTTGGCGCTGCGCGCCTGGTCGATCGCCAATGGCGATACGGTCGAACCCCAAAGCAAGGGCCGCGAGCAGGCCGAGGCGCTGGCCCGACAGGTCTTGAGGATCGATCCGGAGTCGTCGCTGGCCTGGCGCACGATCGCGCTGATTCAATGGGCCAAGGTCTACTTCAATGTAGCGGCCAATCGAACCGAGGCGTTGGCCGAGGGCCTGGCGGCGGCCAATCGAGCGCTGTCCCTGGACAGTACTGACCACATTGCGTTGACCTGGAAAGGCGTGCTGCTGGGTCTCGACGGCGACGAGGCGAGTTGTCTGGCTGCGTTGCGCAGCGCGCTCAACATCAACCGCAATTATGTTCTGGGCTTGGGCTTTCTCGGTATGTACGAGGCTTGGGCGGGCAATCGCACATCGAGCATTACGCACGCGTTGGAGGCGTTTCGTTTGAGCCCGCTGGACCCGAATCGGCCAATTTTGCTGGTCCTGCTGGGCTTCACCTATTTTGCCAACGGTCAGGACGCTGAGGCGCTTGAGACGGCACAAACCACTTCGCGCGAAGCGCCGGCCATCCCGGCGCCGTTCATGATCGCGGCGATGACCCATGTGGCCCTAGGTCAGATGGCGTCGGCCAAGGCGGCTTTCAAAGAAGCGCAGCGGCTGGCGCCCAAAATGATCGAAGCGCGACTGGCCGGGCAATGGTTGACGACCAACCCGGCCTACCTCAAACGCGCAATGACGTTGTTGAGAATTGCGGCCGGGCTGGAGAGCGTGGGTGCGGCGAATAAGCTGCGTTGAGCCAGACTCGACTTGAACGCTCTGGCTAATTACGCGAGCGCGGCCCATGGGTCTACCACTGCCACGGTCAGGTCTTGAAAATGTCGGCAATTGCGAGTCGCGACCGTGGCGCGACGCGCCAACGCGATACCCGCAGTTTGGGTATCACGGAAATCCACCGGTTGACCGCGACGCTGCCGCTCAGCCGCCAAGGTCGCAGCTTCGGTCGCCGCGGTCGCATCAAAATCCAGGACGCGATTTTCGAGATCTTCTTCCAGCAATTGCGAAAAGGCGGTTTCCAGCGCCAATCGGCGCTTGCCCTTCGGCAGCAACGCCAAGCCAAGGTGTACTTCAAATAGCGTAATACTGGTGATCCAGATTGACTCAGCGGGTTGACGATCAAGCCACCTTACCACTGGCGCATCGGGTGCTGGGCGCATTAACGCGGATAACACATTGGTATCGAGAATAATCACTTCCGAAAGTCTGCAGGCTTCGCCGTCTGGCCGCGCAGTTCTGGCAAGGCTTTAGTCAATCCAATTTTAGCAAAACGTGTTGAGATGCGCGAACCGAGCTTGGGCAACGGTGGATTGAACTGCCTCGAGGCATGGCGCAGAATCTGGCGAATTTCTTCTTCCATGCTGCGGCCATGGTGCTTGGCACGGCGCTTAAGTCGTTCTTTTACTGATTCTTCAAGGTCGCGCACAACGAATTGGGCCATGATCGCTTGCCTTTTCAGCTGACTGATATCATGATATCACAAAATATTAGCTTCATGCGCTTCGAATACGAAATTACGCTTTACTCCGCGCAACGCTTCGAGTCCGTTTGCCGATTTGGCTGGCGATCACCTGCAAGACTCGCCAAGCTCGTCACTACCGAGGCTTTGCAACCGCCCAATGGTGGCGGCCTCATCTACGCCGGTTCGCAAGCGTGGCAGCAGTCCGGGACCCAAATCGTCGGGTTCGAGCGGACCGCTGAATTGCTGACGGCTTGCGCGGCGGACGCTGACGCCGTCCTTAAACGTTAATAGGCAGATGCTAAATTTGCTAGTTCAACTGGGCACGCATGCGTCTGGCAGGCAATCTCCGAACGTACACGTCGACGCACATTTCATCGACTGGTTCCACGACACTCAGCGAATTAGCTTGATCGAATAGCCCTTCAGGTTTTTCTACAAACGCTCGGCGGTGATGATCTCGGCCCCCTGAATACGCCCTGTCGCCAGGCAAGCGCAGTCACCGAGCGACAGGCCCAAGTCCCGCGTCGCTTTTCTCATAAGACCCGTCGCTAACGCGCTAGCCTGATCAAAATCGAGAATCGTCAAGGGCACGCCTTCCAGCACGATGGAGACTTGAAGGTCAGACAGTCCACGATCATTGAGCTTGGTCACAACCTCGGCGTAATTGACCGAACTGATCAGATTCTCACCTTCGGCCCAGAGCTCAGCCACCCTTTCGCCGCCGGATGCGAACGTCGGCATGGTCGAGCGTGCTGAACTGCCGAGTCGAGAGGGTTCTGCCGCGAATGGAATGGCTTGTGCGCAACAGGCTCGCGAAGGTATGGTTGAAGAGTCGCTGGTGTTGGTAAGCCTTCGAGCTGAGTTCAGGGAAATAACCGATCGCGAGGTCGACCGCGCCCGCTTCGAGCGCAGTCAAGGGTAAGGACAACGAGTTGACCGGCGCGTTGGGTGCTGCACGCCGAAGTCGTTGAACCAGCCGCGGCAAGAACACCATCTCGCCGGCGTCCGACAGGGCGAAGTTGAACGGCTGGCGGCTGGACTGCGGATTCCAACCGACACCCGACACCCGTTCGTGTTCAATTGCCTGAAGTGCGTCACGCGCCTTGCCGACCAGCGCCTCGGCGCGCGGCGTCGCCTGCATTCCGCGCGACGTTTTGACAAACAGGGGATCGTCGAACACCCGTCTTAGCTTTGCGAGTGCCGCACTGGTCGCCGGTTGGCTCAGGCCGAGCGCCAGAGCCGCGCGACTGACGCTGCGCGCTTCATGAAGAGCGATTGCGACCGGCAGCAGATTCAGGTAAGAGGGCGACATAAGTCAATATCCAAAAATCAAATAAGTCGTATAAATATTATCCAGTAGTCGGATGAGCGTTCTTGTTAAACAATAGCGCTCGCCCAGTAAATCAATCCGTCGTGGAACCCCCGAATACACAAATGCACGACCCACCGAAGGAGATCGATGATGTTTTTGCGCAATTGCTGGCAAGTGGCTGCGTTTTCCAGTGAAGTCGGCTTCGGGCAGCCGTTCGCCCGGACCATCAACGAAGAACCGGTGGTGCTGTTTCGTGGTCTGTCGGGAACGCTCGCTGCGGCGCAGGATCGCTGCCCGCACCGACAGGCGCCGCTATCGCTGGGCCGGGTGTTCGGCGATACCTTGCAGTGTGGCTATCACGGCGCCTGCTTCGATCAAACCGGAGCCTGCGTCAAAGTACCCGGGCAGGACGTGATTCCGGTGCGCGCCCGGCTTCGTATGTATCCGATCGTCGAACGTTACGGCTGCGCCTGGATCTGGATGGGCGAGGCGGCTCTGGCAGACGCGCAACTAGTTCCCGAGGTCACTTGGCTTGATGATCCGGCCTGGGTGGCGAGGACCGGCTACCACCACATCAAGGCGAACTATCAATTGCTCAACGACAACTTGCTCGACTTGTCACACGAAACTTATGTGCACGGCAAAACGATCGGCAATTCGGCGGTTGCCGGGTCGCCCTCAAGCGTGCAAACCGTGGGCGAGCGCGTGCTGGTTAGCAAAGATATGAATGACTGCCTGGCACCACCGTTCTATCAATACACCGGCCGGCTGAGTCCCGAGCAACGGGTCAGGCGCTGGCAGTACACCACGTACCGGCCGCCGGGCTATCTGGTCATCGATGTCGGGGTGGAACCGATCAATCCGATCAATCCGAATAATGCGACTGACTCTACGAAAGGCGCAATTCGCGTCGGTGGTCAGGTGATCAATCTCATCACGCCGGAAACGGCGACCTCGAGTCATTACTTTTGGGCGTTTGCCCGCGATTGTCGACTCGATGAATCGGCGGTGACCGAATATCTGCGTGCGGCCGTTGAGCAAACCTTCGACGAAGACAAGGTTATGCTCGAAGGCCAGCAGTCGCGATTGAATCATCCGACGCAACCGAGCTTCGAGGCGGCATTTCGGGGCGACGTTGGGCCTACCCACGGACGCCGCCTGCTCGCGAGGCTGATCGAGCGCGAGCAAAGCTTCGCCGCGCGCGCGACTTTAATTGCGGCACCGAGTTCGGTGGGTCAATAGTCGGGAAACCCGATTCAGTCAAGCAACCATCAGGTTCTGACAGCAACCATCAAGTTCTGCCCGCAGTCCAGCGCCGCAGTACATCGCGCGCGCCGTTGGTTGCCGGATTCATCAAGTCATCATGGTTAGCACGTTTGGCGCACAACTCGATTACGTAGCCATTCGGATCACGAAAGTAGACTGAATCGATCATTTCGTGGTCCGACGGGCCGCGGGCTTCAATCCCGCGATCACGCGCCTTGGCCAGCATCGGTGCCAAGTACTCGGCCTCGACTTCAAGCGCGATATGCAGGTCGAAATCATGTTGCTTCTTGAACTCGAATGGGAAATCGTCGGTCTCGAAGAACGCCAGGTTCGAGCCGTCATCAAGCCGGTAAAAGGTGTGCAAGGTCGTCGTCGCGCGCCCTGTTTTGGTCTCACTCAGATCCAGGGCGTTGACCAGCGGCAAACCGAGAAAATCCTCGTAAAACACACGCGTTTCTTCGGAGTTTCGGCAACGGTAGGCATTGTGATGCAATTGCTTGATCATGCTCGCCTCCTCAAAGTGCGACGAACGCGGTGTCCTTGTAGGGCGCGACGAAGTGGGCGTAGAACACTTCGTTGACCTGGCCCCAACTCGGCTGTGCTTTCATGGTTTTGATCCAGCGAGCGATATTGCTCCACTCGGTATAATTGAATTTGGTGACCTCCCCGAGGGTGATCATGCCGATACCCAGATAGTCGGCAATGGTCAGTTGATTGCCGCACACAAAGGTGTTCGCGCCGATGATGTCCTGGTCGAGGATGCTCAACCAGCGACGCGCCCTTTCGCAGCCCCAAGCCAGGTGGCCTTGCTGAACCACCGGATTCTCGCGCGCATAGTTCGGGAGGATTTGCGGATAGATCACGCCATAACCCAGTTCGCGATACAGACCGGTATTGAACCAGTCCATGCGCTCGTTGATGCGCGCACGCTGGCGCAGATCTTTCGGGTAGCTGGCCGAGCCGGTCTTTTCGGCCAGATACTTCAGAATTGCCGAGCTCTCGCTGAGTCGAAAATCACCGTCCTCGAGCACCGGAACCTGCTGCGAAGGGTTGATTTGCTGATAGCCGGGCTGTAGGTGCGCGCCGGTCATCAGATCGACCAGTTCGTAGTCGAGCGCAATGTTCTCGTCCGCTGCTAACAGCATGATCGGGCGGCTGGTCGTCGAAACGGGGTGGTAATACAGTTTCATGGCTAATCTCCGATTGAGGCGTACGACCTGGGTCATCGGCTGATGATTGGCGCGGTCACTTGCCTGCTCATCAGCCTGGTCACTTGCCTGCTTATCTGCCCGGTCATTTGCTTGGTCATTTGTCCGGAATACGCGCCGTTTGAACCGGCGCGAGATGAATCATAAAAGACAATTTCGTTGCGGTCGATGACTATTGCTGCAATCGGCGAATGTAATAACCCTGAACTGAAGGAACGAGCGATGAGACCCGAGCGGCACGTGAATTGCTGACACAACAATCCCGATTGGCCCATGGCCATTCAGCCGCGGTGAGTTCACATCAGTCCAGCTTGATATTGGCGTCGCTGATCACCGCGCGCCAGCGGCCGCGCTCGGTCTTGAGGTAGCGGTCGAAGTCCGCCGCCGAACTGCCCATCGTGGTGGCGCCATTCTTGCCCATGAATTCGCGAAAGCTGGTGCTGGCGGCCGCCCGCGCGCTGGCGGTTGCGAGCTGCTCGATAATCGGCGCGGGTGTCCCGGCGGGGGCGACCAATCCGAACCAAGCACGTGCGGAATATTCCGGTAGCCCCGCTTGCGCAAAGGTCGGAACATCCGGCAACTGAGGTGAACGTTCCTTGCTCGAGATGGCCAGCGCGCGTAGCTTGCCTGCCTTGACATGCTCGGCCAATGTGATTAACGGGTAGAAGGTCGCATCGACGTGCCCAGCCACCAAGTCGCTTTGCCAACTGGTGGCGCCGTACGGCACATGCTTGAGTTGAATACCGGCGAGTTTCTGAAACCACTCGGCAGTCAAATGTTGAAACCCTCCGACGCCGGTAGTCGCATACGTAAGCTCGCCGGGTTTTGCGCGGGCGAGCGCAATGAACTCGGCAAGCGTCGTCGCGGGTACTTTGGCGTTGATGTAGAGCAGCCACGGGTGCTCGGCCAACAGACTGACCGGCATCAAGTCTTTCTCAACATCGAAGCTAGGCCGATCATAAAGCCGCGGATTGGCGGCCAGATTCGACGGCTGCCCGACCGCCAGCGTATAGCCGTCAGCCGACGATTTCGCAAGCGCCTCGAGCGCCAAAAGTTGGGTGCCGCCGGGACGATTTTCTACCACCACCGGTTGACCCAGCTCGAGCGCCAGTTGCGCGGCGAACTGACGCGCTTCGACGTCAGGTCCGGCACCGGGCGGCAAACCCACCAGCAAGCGGATCGGCCGATTGGGATACGGCTGAGCCGACACCGACGGGGCGAGCGCTGCCGAGGCAACGAGCGCGGCGAACAGCACTGGGACGAATTTGTTCATGTCGATCCTCCTTCGTGATCTTGCTCGCGTCCAGCGAATCTGCCGGGGTGAAAGCATGAAAGAAGGATAGTCGCGGTGCAAAGCGCTTGTCCTTAAGCAGTGTTAAGGCGTTCCTAAACGTTCCTAAAAGTTGCTAAACCTTCCTATACGTTCCTTAGCGTTTTCAAGCGCTCCTAAGTTTTGAGCAGAGCCGAACGCTGCGTCAGCAGTCGAGGCCCGTCGATGGTACGTGAAGGCTGCGCAATATCCTTGGGCACCACACCAACGCGCTTGAAGTGCAACTGCCACCCGCCGACGATTTGTGCGATCTGCGCCGCAATGGCTCGCGCTTTGGGTCGGGTCAATCGGAACGCTGATGCCTCCGAACAGGCGTTTTCCACGCTGAATTCGGCGCCGCGATTACCAACTCGAAATTGCTGATAGCCCAGGCCAAGGCCACTGGGTAACACATCGAAGGCCGGTGCCAACTCGTACAGGCCTTCGGCGTTGAGCGCAACCCGCGCCGATAACGCGTGCCGACGCTTTACGCCAACCCGATCAAACCGCTTAACGAGTAAGGCATGACACTTTTGTTGCGCCTGTGTAAAGCTCAGTAACCGGGTATCGCAACTGTTAATGCCGACGCGTCTTGCCAGTGTCATTGCGGCATGTTCAACGGCGGGGCTGTCAAGCGTATCACCGTGTTCGGCGAATTTGATCACCCAAGCTCGCTTTCCGAAGGCGACCAGGGCCTTGGGTCGCGCACCACCCAAGGTAGCGCCGGGAGCAATCAGCCGCATCTGATGTTGAGCGATCGGTTGACGATTTTCAATGGCACGCACCAATCGGAAGATTGCCGGTACATCGTCAATCGTCGGCAGGGCGTTGGTCTCGAAGGGCAAATAGTGTTCTGAATCGAGCGA
Source organism: Burkholderiales bacterium (assembly GCA_031363055.1). Lineage (GTDB taxonomy): Bacteria > Pseudomonadota > Gammaproteobacteria > Burkholderiales > Burkholderiaceae_E > JANLTP01. The sequence continues at coordinate 24,715 of JANLTP010000025.1, forward strand.
AACGCCGAGCGCGCCAAATCGTTCGTCGCCGGCATAGAACAAATAGTCCAGGGTGCTCAAACGGGGCTGGTTCAGCAGGTGGCGACTCACCCGTTCGCCCCAGTGGTCGGGTCGTGCATCATCGACCGCGCCAACCGCACTGTCACGCTCGGTGGGTATTCTCTCGCCGGGTTGAAGGGGCAGGTCTTCGCTCAACGCAAATCCGTTGGTCAACCAACCGGGCGCATAGGTTAGCGACACGCCGTTGGCTTGCGTGCCAGTCGCGGCCAACAGTCGCAGCGTTCCGACGAGTCGTTTCTGGGCAGGATTTGCAAGCGACCAGAGGTACAGCACATTGCGCATGCCCAATCCGTTGGCAGCGGGCACTGCCAAGTGAACATCAACCGTCATTATTTCTAGCGCCTCTTGCCAATCCGCGTTGCGAAGCTTCCAGAATACTCAATTGCAACGCACCCAGGTCGAGCGCGGGATCGGCCAAAGACGGTAGCGCGCCGACTCGGCCAATGACCCAAAGCGCGCTCACGTAGATACCAATGCCGACTCCCGGATCTCCAGCTTCCATGCGTTGCACCGTTCGTACCGAAATGCCAAGACGCGCCGCCCAGGTGCGCAGTGATTCACGTCGGCGCTTGCGCGCGATCGTCAAATTTTCGCCCAGTAGCAGTAACTGTTGGCGTGCCTGTTGAGGTAAAAATTCAAGATGGCTTGAGGATTTTGACATTCCATTAAATATAACATTACCTGGTTATTTGTACCATTTAATGGCAGAATCATTCACCGTCAATCCTATCTCAGCAGTTCATCCTGGTTTGGCGTTTCGTTAGCCGCTCGTCGCAGCCAGGTAAGCGGCTCTGGTCGCCACCATCATTGACGGATGCAGCGTACCGAGTTTGGGAGTTTGGCCGTGTGCGGCCTTCGGCGGCACTTTGAAGAAGCGGTCTGTCCACGGTAAATCGACGATCTGCCGGAAGTTGAACTTGGTGTCGAATGAAAGCCCTGCCAGGTTGAACGCTACCGGATTCAGCGATTTTCGAATCGCAAACTCGCCAGACATTAATCTATTCAAACGCTGCGAGGTACCGTAGACCACCGCCACTTCGACGCCATCATCTTTAAATGTTACCCGCACGACCAGTGCCGGTCTCGGCTTCGGCCCGAGGTCAAGGCCAGGCAACTCTGGAAAGTGACACCACACTATGTCGCCAACAATGGGTGGAAACCGGGGACTGGCCATTAAAAGAGACTCTTGACGTCCCGCACCTTGCCTTTCGGCAATGATTGTTTGGCTTCGCGCCGAACGATCGACAATTCGCGGCCGGTCAGCGGACCAGCATCTTGTTCATAAGTCGGCAACAACTCTTGTGCCAACTTTGACAGCGCCAAGTGCACCACCGCCGTCTCCGAAGCGTCCAATTCGGCAGCCAGCGCCCTGACTGTGTCGCGCGTAACGCCAAATTGCGTGTCCTTGGCGCGAAACTTCAACAGGATTGAATCCTGGTTCGTGGTCATCCAATTACTCCTTGATTCCGATTTATAATATATATAAAGACTATATACTTATTGGAGTTCACGCAAGTCTTGGTCGGTGATGCGGTTACGATACCTAACGCCACAAAATCGTAGATGTAATCACTCCGACTACCTCCTGGACAACGGCGCGCCTTCGGCGTTTGTCACGTTCAGCCAGTTGATCCCATTGATCCAGATACTGAGTAAAATCGCGGTTCGCGGCATCGGCTCCGACACCGCTGGCGTCCACTCTTCAGGTCCCCTCGCCCATGAACAAGCTTTACCGCAAACGGCTGCCTGGCAGCGCCCTCGATTACTTCGATGCCCGCCAGGCGATCAACGACATCAAGCCAGGCGCTTGGGATCAACTGTCTTACACCGCTCGCGTGCATGCAGAAAACCTGGTGCGCCGCTGTGATCCGGCGATGTTGACTGATTACCTGAGTCAGATCATCGAGCGCAAGCGCGATCGTGACTTTCCGTGGTTTCCGGCGCGCGTGGTCTGTCACGACATCCTTGGACAAACCGCGTTGGTCGATCTGGCCGGCTTGCGCGATGCCATTTCAGAACAGGGCGGCGATCCGGCCCAAGTCAACCCGGTGGTGCCGGTGCAGCTCATTGTCGACCATTCACTGGCGGTCGAATGCGGTGGTTTCGATCCGCAGGCGTTTGAAAAAAATCGCGCGATCGAAGATCGGCGCAATGAGGACCGCTTTCACTTCATCAACTGGACCAAGCTCGCCTTCAAGAACGTCGAGGTGATTCCGGCCGGCAACGGCATCATGCATCAGATCAATCTGGAGAAAATGTCGCCGGTTATTTACACGCTCGACGGCGTTGCTTTCCCGGACACCCTGGTGGGCACTGATAGCCATACGCCGCATGTCGATGCGTTGGGCGTCATCGCTGTCGGTGTCGGCGGCCTCGAAGCCGAGAACGTCATGCTGGGGCGCGCCTCCTGGATGCGCTTGCCCGAGATCGTCGGCGTTGAACTCTCGGGCAAACCTCAGCCCGGTATCACGGCGACCGATGTGGTGTTGGCCATGACCGAGTTCCTGCGGCAATCGAAGGTGGTCGGCGCCTATCTTGAATTTCGCGGCGTTGGCGCTTCGGCCTTGACTCTTGGCGATCGCGCCACGATCTCGAACATGGCGCCGGAATATGGCGCCACCGCCGCCATGTTCTTCATTGATCAACAGACCATCGACTACCTGCGGCTCACTGGCCGCTCCGACGAGCAGATCAAGCTGGTCGAGATCTATGCAAAACACGTCGGTCTTTGGGCTGACAGTCTGGCCGGCGCGCAGTATGAACGCAGCCTGAAGTTCGATCTGTCCAGTGTCGTGCGCAACATGGCCGGACCGTCGAATCCGCATGCACGGGTAGCGACTTCGGAGCTGACCGCCAAGGGCATTGCAGGCCCGTGGGCGCAACCGGTTGACGGGCTGATGCCCGATGGCGCGGTCATCATCGCCGCGATCACGAGCTGCACCAATACCAGCAACCCACGCAACGTGATTGCAGCAGGCCTGATGGCGCGCAACGCCAATCGCCTGGGCCTCACGCGCAAGCCCTGGGTCAAATCGTCGCTCGCCCCGGGCTCGAAAACCGTCGCGCTCTATCTGGAAGAAGCCGGGCTCATGCGCGAACTCGAGCAACTGGGCTTTGGCATCGTCGGCTTCGCCTGCACGACCTGCAATGGCATGTCCGGTGCGCTCGATCCGCACATTCAGCAAGAGATCATCGAGCGCGATCTATATGCGACGGCTGTGCTCTCGGGCAACCGTAATTTTGATGGCCGTATTCATCCGTACGCAAAACAAGCGTTCCTGGCCTCACCACCGCTGGTGGTCGCTTACGCGATCGCCGGTACGGTGCGCTTCGACATTGAACGAGACTCGTTCGGCACCAGCAGCGATGGCAAGCCAATCCTGCTCAAGGACCTCTGGCCCAGCGACGCCGAGATTGACGCCATCGTTCGCTCGGCCGTGAAGCCGCAGCAGTTTCGCGATGTCTACATTCCGATGTTCGAGCAGCGCGCAGCGAGCAACGAGTCGGTCGCCCCCTTGTATGCCTGGCGCGCACAAAGCACCTACATTCGTCGCCCGCCGTATTGGGAGGGAGCGCTGGCCGGTGCGCGAACCCTCGCTGGCATGCGGCCGCTGGCCGTGCTCGGCGATAACATCACCACGGACCACCTGTCGCCATCGAATGCGATCATGCTCGACAGCGCGGCCGGTGAATACCTGGCCAAGATGGGCCTGCCTGAGGAAGACTTCAATTCCTATGCAACCCATCGCGGCGATCACCTGACCACACAGCGTGCAACCTTCGCCAACCCGATGCTGGTCAACGAGATGGCCGTAGTCGATGGCAAGCTGAAAAAAGGATCGCTGGCCCGCATCGAGCCTGACGGCAAGATCGCCCGCATGTGGGAGGCGATCGAGATCTATATGACGCGCAAACAACCGCTGATTATCATCGCCGGTGCCGACTATGGCCAAGGCTCGTCGCGCGACTGGGCCGCCAAAGGGGTGCGCCTGGCGGGAGTCGAAGCGATTGCGGCTGAGGGCTTCGAGCGCATTCACCGTACCAACCTGATTGGCATGGGTGTACTGCCGCTTGAGTTCAAACCGGGCATCAATCGCAAGACCTTGGCCATCGACGGCACCGAGACGTTTGATGTCATCGGCACCCGCAAACCCAGGGCCGACCTGACGCTGGTGGTTCATCGAACCAATGGCGAGCGCATCGAAGTGGTCGTGACCTGCCGGCTCGATACCGCTGAAGAAGTATCGATCTACGATGCTGGTGGTGTGCTGCAACGCTTTGCGCAGGACTTTCTGGAGCTGCACTCATGACTCTAGCGCCACAAATCAAGATTACCGCCACCTACATGCGAGGCGGCACCAGTAAAGGGGTGTTTTTTCGCCTGCAGGATCTGCCGACCGAATGCCAGGTAGCCGGACCCGCTCGCGACCAATTGCTGTTGCGCGTGATCGGCAGCCCCGACCCTTATGGCAAGCAGATTGACGGCATGGGCGCGGCGACCTCGAGCACCAGCAAGACGGTGATTCTCACCAAGAGCAGCCGGCCAGATCACGATGTCGACTATTTGTTCGGTCAGGTTTCGATCGATCAGCCGTTTGTCGATTGGAGCGGCAATTGCGGTAACCTGTCCGCTGCGGTCGGTCCGTTTGCGATCAGTAACGGCCTGGTCGACGCGAGTCGCGTCCCCCGCGACGGTGTGGCGATCGTGCGTATCTGGCAGGCGAACATCGGCAAGACCATCATCTCGCATGTGCCGATGACCGACGGCCAAGTGCAGGAGACCGGCGACTTTGAACTCGACGGCGTGACCTTTGCAGCGGCCGAAGTGCAGCTTGAATTCATGGACCCCGCCGCCGACGAAGACGGTGCTGGCGGCGCCATGTTTCCGACCGGTAACCTGGTCGATAAGCTTGAGGTACCGGGCATTGGCGTGTTGCAGGCAACCATGATCAACGCCGGCATACCAACGATCTTCATCAATGCCGGGGCGATCGGCTACCAGGGTACGGAGTTGCAGGACGACATCAACGGCGACACCAAGGCGCTGGCGATGTTCGAGACGATACGTGCGTACGGCGCGATACGCATGGGTCTCATCAAGGATCTGTCCGAGGCCGCAACCCGTCAGCACACACCGAAAGTGGCGTTCGTCGCCAAGCCGCGTGACTATGTTTCGTCGAGCGGCAAACAGGTCACGACCAAGGACGTCGATCTGTTGGTCCGCGCGCTTTCGATGGGTAAGTTACATCACGCGATGATGGGTACGGCGGCAGTAGCGATCGGTACGGCGGCGGCGATTCCCGGCACCTTGGTCAACCTCGCTGCCGGCGGCGGCAATCGCACCGCTGTCCGCTTCGGGCATCCGTCGGGCACCTTGCGCGTTGGCGCCGAGGCGACACAGAAGGACGGCCAATGGGTCGTCACGAAAGTGATCATGAGTCGCAGCGCCCGGGTGTTGATGGAGGGCTGGATTCGGGTGCCGAAGTCGTAGTAGTTCCACGTAACCTTGCCCGACCCTATTTACACAAAGCCAGCACCCGTTCCTGCTGACTACAACTGCGCGAAGCGGGTACCGGCGCCACTGCCGGTTTGCGGGCAACGCAGGCCGATAGAACCTTCGAAGTCGGTGCAAAATAGGCCCAGCCGCGACCAAGCGGCGGCATCTCGAGCTTGACCTCACGCCACTTCGGATGACCCTCGGCCTGCAGCTTCGGGAAGTTCGTGCACAGCGATCGCGCGAACGCACTCAGATAAGCCACGGGCGTCGCTTTTTCATAGTCGTAGGTGACGAGAAACGCCTTGACGGTCAGCGATGGCAGATCCTCGGTCAACAGGTTCGGATAGCTGCTGGCCTTGACCGTCGCCGGGAAATAAGTCTTGAGCGCCGTCTGTATTGACGCTTCCTTCGGGTCAATCTTGAGCATCCGGATGAGGCCGCGTGCTTCGGCCTTCATATCGGCCAGCACCTTGGCAGGTTGGCCCGCCACAATCGCGACCACGTCGACAGTCTTATCCGAAACCAGCTTCGCCAAGCCGTCTTCGTTTGACTGAAACTGGATCTTCGCATCGGCCGGCGCCTGGCCGAACATTTGTCGATACAAGGTGGTCGTCGTCAGTGCGGTACCGCTGCCGATCGGGCCAGCGCTGATCTTCGCATCCTTGATCTCATGCACAAAATTCAAGTTCGAGTCGGCGCGAACAATGAAGTAAATCTCTTCGTCATAAAGCGGCAAGATAACTCGCAGCGGCTTGATCAAATCACGCGCTTCCTTGTTGCCGCTCGCGGCCTGATCAAGGTAAGCCTGATACACATCCGACTGCACCAGCGCGAATTTCACGCCGGCCTCGTGCCGCAATCGGCGCACGTTCTCGGTTGAGCCAGCCGAGGGCACTGACTCCAGATTGATTTCGGCTGCCGGGCCGACAAACTTGGCAAGGTCACGACCGATCTGAATATACGTGCCGCGCTCGGAGCCGGTGACGATCTTGTAGTCGGCAGCGGCCGCGTTGGCGGTACCGTTACCATTTCCGGCAAAGACGGCGCAGGCAAGCAACAGGCTGGCGTAAGAAGAGTTCATGGCTTGGGTTCTCGCGGTATCGACGATTCGGGGCACAGGCTCAACGCGGCCAGAGCGGCTGGACATTCATTGGGACTTTGGGCCGCCGCATTTGGCAAAGGTGCGGTTGGTGCTACTGGTGCTACTGGTGCTACTGGTGCTACTGGTGCTACTGGTGCTACTGGTGCTACTGGTGAGGCTGGTGCGGCAGGCAAGTTGGGGACAACTGTCACAACGGCGGCGGAAGGCGCGATTGGCGCTGTTGACACTTTCGGTACTGTTGACGAGGTGGGCGACTTTTCGACGTTCGAAGTGGCCTGCTCAACGGTGCTTACACCGCGTCCGAACAAGGCAAAGGCGACGATAGCGAGCACCGCGACCGCGACCAGCCCCAGTATTACCCCTGGCCGCAACCGGCGAGTTTGTTTGAGCAGGACGGTTGAATCTAGATGGACTGCCGGCGGCATCGGCAAAACGGTCGCAATCGACGTAGACACCGCCGGATTCTTGCGCTCGGGTTCAAGCAGCGTCAGCGTGTCGCTCCAGGTTTCGCTGAGCAACGGCACATCGAAATAGGCTTCCTCGAGCAATTGATCTTCAAGCACCGGCAGGTCTTGTGCGGGTGCAACTTCGAGCAGCGATTTTTCGTCGCGGCGATTGCCGCATCCGCTACAGGTCTCACTGGCCGAGGACGGTTGATGCCCGCAGTCCGGGCACGGCGTCAGCCGCAACTGGGCGCCACAGTCGTTGCAGAACTTGGCTCCAACGCCGTTGCGGTATTCGCAACCCGGGCACTGCAGAGAACGCATGAATACACCGTAGATCGGCGGAGGCTGAAAGTATCCTTATGAGTATCGCACGCGCAGCGACAATCAATGCAACTCAGGCACCCACCAGCGCCAGCACCCGCAACGGGCTGCCACTGCCTTGCTGGATCTTCAGGGGCGGACAAATCAGCAAGGCCCCGATCGGCGGCAACTGATCAAGGTTGGTCAAACACTGCAGCCCATAGCGACCGGCGCCATGCATGTAGTAGTGACACGGGTACGGTGGCCGCAAATGATAGCCTTGACCGGCGTCGGTGCCGATGGCCTCTGAACCAAAGCCCAGCACATTGCGTCGCTCGATGAGGAATCGAACCGCTTCGGTGCTCGGGCCTGGCGTGTGTTGACCGGTCTCATCGAAATTCTGATAGGCCTCGGGGTCGGCGCGGCGCGACCAGTCGGTGTGCATGAGTAACCAACTGCCGGCAGCAATTCTGCCGTGCGCGGCTTCAAACGCTTCGATATCGGCGACGGTCAACAAATAGTCCGGATCGGCTTTGACTTTGTCGACACAGTTGATCACACAGGCGGGTGCCACGAAGTGCTGGACTGGAATGGTATCGACCGCATTATTCGGCAGATGCCGACCCGAGATCCAGTGAATCGGCGCATCGAAATGCGTGCCCGTGTGCTCGCCGCACGAGAAGTTGTTCCAGTACCAACCGGGTCCGCGATCATCGTAGCGCGACACTTCCTCAATCCGGAACGGCAGGCATTGGCCCATCTCGGGCGGCAAGGCAATTTGCGGAAACTCTGGGGTCAAGGTTTGGGTCAGATCGACGACTCGGATACCACCAGTTGCCAGGGCGATAGCTACCGCAGATAACAGTGCGGACGCAGAGCCGGCAGCGGTCACGGGAGTTCTTGGAGTTCTTGGAGTTCCCGATGTTGCAGACGTTCTAGTCTTAGTCATGTTCAGCCTCCCGCCGCGAGTTCACGCTCGAGCACTTTCGGGTTCTCGCGCCAGCGCTCGAGCCACTCCTGTGCAACATCACCGGGGTAAACGTCTTCGACACCATCGCGCAGCGCCTTGACGATCGCATTGGCCAGCGCCTCGGCCGTCACTTTCGGTGGCGGCATGTTCTGATTCCATTCATCATCGATCGGCCCCGGGAACAGATTGATCACGCGAATTCCAGCGCCGCGCATTTCCGCACGCAGGCATTGCGCCAGTGAATAGGCCGCCGCTTTCGACGCCGAAAACGTGCCGTGCGGCGGGAAGTTCGAAAGTGCATAGATCGACAGCAGATTAACCCAGGCGCAGGCGCTGGTGGCGCCATCGGCCGAGCGCCCTTTGAGCGCCGGGCCGAACTCCTGTGCCAGTCGTAGCAGTCCGAAATAATTGATGTCCATCTCTGACTTGGCTGCGTCGGTGCCGCGCCGCGCCGCGATACCAAAGGTTCGATGGACCTCGGCGTTGTTGATGACAATGTCCACCTTGCCGCCAATCTCGCCGGCCAACTCGGTGACCGAGCGGCCGTTGGTGAGGTCCAGCGGCACTATCGTGACTTGCGGCAAATTGGCGATGTCGTCAGTGCCCGGCATCTTCTTCCAGGGTTCGGCATGTCCGACCCAAATGATATCCGCACCGGCCTTGATCAGAGCGCGAACAGTGGCCTGACCCACAACCGTCTTGCCATCGGTCACCAGTACCTTTCGAAACTTCGGGTCACTGGTCATTTCGCACAACATCGGGTCATCAGCCATCTCATTGCTCACTGCAGTATTCCTCAAAGTCTGGTTACCCATTGACAACTTTTCGACATCTGGACCTCTGACGTCTTGAACTCCGTCGTCGGCCGGAAATCCGATCAGGACCGCTTGCCCGGCTCGATCGAGACGAGCGCCGACGCGTAGCCGTGACGAACCTTCGGTCATCCCCTCAGTCACATCACCATGCAGATGCACCATCAAGGTCGGCCCGGTATCGAGTTGCACGAGCCCCAGCCGCCACGGCAAGCGTTCGCGAAAAAAGAGATCGTTGCTGTGATGCAAGGTGGTCGAAGCGAGCAGCCGTCCGGCACCACTTTGCTCGCGCCAAGGCAGGCGCGACGATAGGCACACATGACACGCTTCGCGCGGTGGATATTGCACGGCGCTGCAATCGGCGCAGACCTGCAACTCGAACCGACCCTCGGTGGCCGCAGCCGTGATACCGAGCGCCACCCGGCTTCGTCCCGACGGCGGCAAGTTCATTTGCCGCGTGCGCAGAATCGGGTTTTTGCGCTTGGGCTTCATCAGCGGCATGGTCATCGCATCGGTCTCGCAATCATGCTCGACGCGCGCTCAGGCTCCGGATTCGTTTGTACACGCCGCTCGATCATGTTCCGCGCCCCAGAATGACCGCACCGGTGCACAGACAACGGTCGTAGGTCACCATACCGAATCCGCTGACCAACCCCAATTGAGCGCCCTCGACCGTGTGGCCTTCGGCTTGACCGGTCAGTTGCCGAACCGCTTCGGTCATGCCGATGAAACCGCCAGCGGCACCGGCCTGCCCGGTCGAGAGCTGACCGCCCGAGGTGTTGTTCGGAAAGTCGCCATCGTAGGTCGTGCGATGTTCACGAACGAAAGCCGGGCCCTCGCCCTTGGCGCAAAAGCCGAGATCTTCGAATTGCATCATGACAATCACCGGGTAATCGTCGTAGGTCTGCACAAAGTCAATATCAGCGGGCCTGGCGTCGGCCATTTCATAAAGTTCATCGCGATCGACCAGCCAGCCACCGCGTTCCATGACCGGATCGTCGCCAAAGGCGTTGTGCCGCTCGATGGCGCCGCGAACATTCGCAAACGGCAACCCCAGATCGCGGGCTCGCGCTTCGCTCATGACCAGAAATGCTTCAGCGCCGGCGCACGGCATGACGCAGTCGAACAGGTGAATCGGATCGGCAATGGGCCGCGCTGCCAGATACTCGTCGAGGCCAAGCGGCCGCTTGAACATTCGCGAACCGTAGGCAAGCGCATTGTGGCGCTGATCGACGGCGATGCGGCCGAAATCGGCACGCGTCGCGCCGAACCGGCGCATGTAGTTTGCCGTGATGAATGCAAAAATGGCGTTCGGCCCACCCGAACCATACGGATACGTCGCATCACGGGCGAAATTCGAGAAACTGCCGAGCATCAGGCGAAACGAGTCGACATGATTGGTGTCGGCCGCGACGCAGGCCACGATGTTCGCATCCCCCGCTTGTACGGCTCGGGCGGCTCGGCGCAGCGCCATGACACCGGAGGCGCCACCAGTGGGGATATGATCCAGCCAGCGCGGGGAGAGACCCAGATGCTGAGTCACACCGACAGCGGTGTCGGGGGTCAGTGAAAAGCTGCTGACTGTCAGGCCATCAATCTGATCTTTTTTCAGTCCACTGTGAGACAGCAACTGATGGACGGCCTGGCCCAGGAACCAATGGACGCTACGCGTTGAATAACGCACGTACGGCACCGTCACCGGGACGGCAACTGCAACGCCTTCATAGCCCTTGCGGGTCACGATGCTTGCCGTTTTTTGAGCGATCGCGTGTCGATGCAATTCGGCTGGCCCGGCAACGCCAGCGCCATCGCCTTCAGTTCACCACGCTGAATTTTCTGCGATGCTGTCAACGGCAATTCTTCGACGAAGGCAACATAGCCCGGTGCCTTGTAGTACGCAAGCCGTGACAGCGCATGTTCGACCAGTCGCGTGGCCAACGCGGCGCGAGCCGATGGTGCAATCGGCGTCGGCGTCACCACACACGCAAGTACCTCATCGCCGCGAACCTCGTCGGGCGTCGCCGCGACCGCACAAACCTTGATCTCGGCGAATTGGTTCAACACACTTTCAACTTCAACCGCCGAAATGTTTTCGCCGCTGCGACGAATGACGTTCTTGCGCCGGTCGATGAAATGCAGCAGACCCTGCGCATCGCGACTGACGATATCGCCGGTGTGAAACCAGCCCTGTGCCCAGGCCTCATCAGTGGCAACAGCATCCTTCAAGTATCGCTCGAAAAATCCGTATTGCGGATCGTCACCGGCGTGCCGCACCCAGAGCTCGCCCGGTTTATCGCAACCGGCCTCGCCGCCATCGTCGCTGACGATCCGGACCTGAACGTCGGCTTGCTCTCGACCGAAGCAACTCGTGCCAACCAGCCGTGGCTCATGGTTCTCAATGACCACCGCGCCGGCGCCGGTTTCCGTCATCGCCCAGCCTTCGAGCAGCGGGAATCCGAAGCGCTCTTCGAACGGTGCCTGCAGTGCCTTGTCAACGCCGGCACCGAAGCCAAACCGCACCGTATGTCGTCGATCATCCGATTGAGCGGGCGACTTCATCAACATCGCCGGCATCACGCCCAGGTAATGCACGACAGTGGCCCGTGAGTCACGAACGTTGGCCCACCAGCTTGCCGGGTGAAAGCGGTCGAGCACGATCAGGCAACCGCCAGTCAGCACCATCGCAATCGCCGAAAACGCCATCGCATTCATATGCACCAGCGGCAGCGGCGTCAACATGCGTTCCTGGCCGAGTTGCAAGGTGGCCAGACCACCGAGGTCGGCGTACCACTGCGCCGCATACAGGTAATAGCGATTTTGCAACACGCAACCCTTCGGGCGCCCAGTGGTGCCGGACGTGTACATCAGTGCGCACTCGCTGAGTTCGTTCGGTGCCTGACCGGCGAGCGGCGCCGGGAATGGCGCAGCAGGCGGCGCATCGCCATCAGCCATCAGAGCCAGCGGCCGGTCGGCAGCGAGCGCCGCAGCACGCAAAACATCATGGCGCTCGGCTAGTGCGACCGCCAGCGCAATTTCAGAATGACCCACCAGATATTCAAGCTCGGCAGCGCGCAGATCGGGGTTGATCGGCACGACCGAGACACCCAGCCCATTGAGCGCAAACCAGTGCTCAAAAAATGCCGGCCGATTCTCCAGCAGCAACCCGACGCGGTGGCCGTGACCGTAGCCGGCGGCCAAATACTGCGATCGCAAGCGAGCGATTCGCGCCTGCAGTACAGCGTAGCTTTGCTCGCCTGCATCGATACCGTAGATCGCGGCCGTTTCGGGCAGTACGCAAACAAATGGCAACTCACCAAAGGCTTGCGCGGTGTTGGCAAACACCGATGACACCGTCTGGCTGCTGGTACCGATTCCGATGGCACCGATCCCCATGGCACTGATCACTTCCGGGTTTGACATGGTCTACCAATGATCTACATGAACAATTGAATGCTGCCGAAGGCAGCGTCGCAGTTGACCAAGTCAACACGCTTGAGGCGGATTCGCAATCCATCATCGAGCTGAACCAGCGTGTGTGTCGTCCAGCCGGCGTACAGCGTTTGCTCGTCGAGACGCGTCTCGACATAGTGAAACGCAGTACGCGTGACGTAGATACCCATGGTTTCGTCGCGCGACTCGATCGTCGGTTGCTGCAGCAAGTGGTGGCATCGGCTCCCCGGCTGTTGCGAGAAGGTTCGCGCACCGCGCAGACGCTCCACCCGAACCTTGAGCAGGATCAGATCTTCATACATCAGCGAGCCTTGCAGGATCGGATCGGTCTGATCATGCGCGAGCGGCATCCAGTAGTGCCCATCGTCGCTGAACAGATCGAGCCAGTCGTCAAAGCGCAATTCATCGAGCACCCGGCTTTCGGCCAGGACGAAGTCAATCAGTTGCGGGTTGGAGGGCCGGTTCATCGCAACACACGCTCGTTGTCCGCCAAGTTCGCACGACTGCTAGCGTTAGGTTGGTCGGCAGCCTCCTGGTCGCTGGCAGCGTTCGTACTCGCCGCCGGTGCCATGAATCGAACCCAGGCGCGCATCTGGGCGCGCATCTGCGATTCACTGGTGCCATTGGTGACGACATTGACCGCCGCCGCTTCGCCAGCATCGTAGAGCCGCGCCAGATTGATCCATTCACGACCGCGCGAACGCAGGGCATTCTGCGCTCGTTCATAAACTTCGAGATCATCATGGCCCACCACTGAGGTCGGCGCGTTGATCAGCCGGTTGTACATCAAGGTACGCTCGAACAACAAGTCTGGCGCACCGACCAGGCGAAGCGCAAACGACTCGACCAGCGTACGGTCGGCCGCCAGCGGCTTGAATACCCGCAGAGTCTGGATCGGCCCCTTGACCATGATGTTCGGAAAGTAAACCGTGTTGTGCCGAATCTCACCGAGAATGGCCTTGGCACGTTCGTCGCCATAGGCCGCCTGCATCTGCTCCCAGTAACCAGGCACCGGCGAATAGGCCGCATGAATGGAATCCGACACGCCGGTATGCCCATGGCCATTGACCCAGACACGAATACCCATGTTCTCGAAGAAATCGTAGGGGCCCACGAATGGCGCAAACAACTCGACTGCCATCGGTTTTGGCGTGCCCTCGGGAGCCGCCTTCCAGACCTTGACGGCGGTACCGGCCGACGATTCATGCGCAACCATCGGATGGCAGGCATCGGTCTGGTTATCGACCAGCATTTTCCAGTTGCAGCGATGCATATAGCGCAACACGCCACCAGCCACCTCGAGCTTGCCAACCGGTGAGCGATCGACCATGTTGTCGATGGTCGAGAGCGAGTCGCCGAAATAATCGTTGAAGCTGATGCCACGCGGGTTCAGCCGACAGAATACAAAGTCGCGAT
>JANLTP010000069.1:0-24049 GCA_031363055.1 Burkholderiales bacterium
GCGTCCAGTCGGCGGCGACTTGGGCCGCCTTGCGGTCGTAGAGTTGCGGCGAGGACGTCGTGCTGGTGGTTGCCTGGCCCAAACTCGAACCCGTGCCGATTGAATTGATGAAGCCGAGCTGATCAAAGCTGGAGAACCAGGATCGAATGACGACTTGATCGGTGGCGCTGAGCCGGCCCGTCAGGCGCGGGGTCAAGGTCCATGAATTGAATCGCGTCCGGGAAACTTCGGACAGGTGCTGCGATTCCGGCGTTGCCGAGCTGACGCTCGAATCGCGTTTGACGTCGTTACCCAGATTCCTCGGTCCACCGGTCAGGGAGACCAGATAACTCCAGCGCGGAGTATCCTTTACGGCCTCACTTGCCGACTGTTTCGTTGCCGGGTTCGTCGATCCGTTCGTCGATCCGTTCGTCGGTCCGTTTACCGCTTCGTTCACCGGCTCATTCGCCGACTTGACTGGAGGCGCCGCGCCCAACGGGCCGGTCTGCGAAAAGAAGATGACGCCGGCATCGCGTCCCCAGACATGCTGATCGGTCAGCCACAAGTAGGTTTCGCGTTTTGCCTGCGCACCGCGCATGACCACATTGATGGTGCCGCCAGCGGCGCCTTCAAACTCGGCGGTGGGCGCCCGCACGACCTCAATGCGCTCGATCATGTCGGCCGGCAGTTCGTCGAACGGCAATTGCACGTTCTGTCGCGACGAATTGACGGCGGCGCCATCGACGAGAATGCGGGTTGACTCTGCGCCCATGCCGCGCATGCGAATTTCCAGCCCGCCGTTGCCATTGGTCGTGACCTGCACGCCGGGCAATTGCCGCAAGATGTCCGCGATGGTGTTGGCGCCCATCGCTTCGATGTCCTGACGATTGACGGTAACCGTCGAGGCCGTTGAGTTGAACCGATCCTCAAAGCTGCGCCGGCCACGGACCACGACGGTTTCCGCCTGACCGGGCTGGGCGGCGTTCGACTCCTCAGCGCCGGCTTGCGCCCGCGCGCAGTCGTGCCCAAGCGCCATCGCCAGCAACGCTGCGAGCGTCACCGCAGCAAGGGTCAGCGGCGCAAGGCTCAGCGGCACAAATGTCAGCGGCGTAAACATCCGCCCAGTTTAATTCGCCGGCGTGTCGCGTTCGTCCGCCACCACGCCCGCACTGGCCAGGTCGGCCGCACGTCGGCGCACATGGGCGTTGTTGGCAATCAGTGCGGCGATGACCAGACCAGCGCCTAATACCTCCGCGAGGCCGATGCGCGCACCCTGCAAGGCCCGGAAACCGAAGGTGATGATGGGCATCAAATGCAACAGCAACATGGCGTTCAGTGAGCCAATATGCCGCACACCGACGTTCCATAAAAACATCGCCACGACCACGCCCAACAGTGAGACATGGATCAGGCCACCGCTGACCAGCAGTAAATGTGACCAGTCCGGCCAACGGACCACGCCGGCCAACCAGGCCAGGGGCCAGACTGCGGCGATGATGACGGCACCGGCCGCACACGACAAGCTCGACAGCCGCAACGATGACCAACCGGTGATTCGACCGGTCAAAACGGTATAGGCCACCCAACCCATGGACCCTAGCCAGATCAGCAAGTCGCCGAATAACTCAACCGGGTTGGTTCGCAACAGAGCGGGCAAACCGACACCACCGCCAGTAACCGCGAACAGCACGCCAACAAAAGCCAGTCCCAGACAGATAAGGGTAAAGCGGCTGGGTCGCTTGCCGTGCAGACGCCACTCGACCAGGGCGGTCATCGCCGGTTGCAATTGAATGATGACCACCGCAATCTCGGGTCGCGTGAGCTCGAGACCGACGAACACCAGAATGGCTGACGAGGCCATGCCGAGGCCGGCCAACGCGGTGATCGGCACGCGCTGCGCGATCGACAACGAGGCGCGGCCTTCGCGCCAATAAAGGATCAGCAGCAAAACCGTGCTGGCAATCGCATATCTGAGCAAGGACAGCGTAAAGCCGTCCATCACGGTCATGGCGCTTTTGGCAATCGGGAATTGCGTTCCCCAGATCAGTACGGTCACCAGAACGGCGGCCAATCCCAGGCCAGGTCTGGCGCTTGAAAATGAGGGGCTTGCTGACATCAATGAAAGGCGCTACAGCTCGATTGACCAAGTCTGCGCGCAGTGTACGGGAAGGCGCGCGCGCGCCTCGTCAGGAATCAGAATTTGGCGCGACCTACAAAACATCAAAGCCTTGATATCTCTTTAACATGACACTGATGCGATCTGGAGGCACCGTGAGCAAACTTGGGCCATTTCTGGTTGCTGTTTCCCTTTCACTGGGGTTCGGCGGATTGCCTTGGGCGTGCGCACAAGCGAAACCGTATGGCCCGGGCACCGGTTCGGCGGCGGCTCACATGAGTGCAACTGCTGCAATGAGTTGTGACGCCATCAGCCCCAAGCATACGGTTGCACTGGTCGAATTGTTTACCTCCGAAGGCTGCAGCAGTTGCCCGCCGGCCGATCGCTGGCTGCAGAATTTGCCGCGCAACGGTTATGCATTCGACAAGGTCGTGCCGCTGTCGTTGCATGTCGGCTATTGGGACTACATCGGCTGGAAAGATCCGTATGCCCAGCAACGCTTTACCGACCGGCAGCGCGCCTATGCCAATCTGCGGCAGTCGAACTCGGTGTACACCCCGCAAGTGGTGTTGGCCGGCAGTGACTTTCGCTCCTGGGACGGAGCGAGCTTCAAGCGCGAACTGTCGGCCATGGCGACGCGCCCGGCCACCGCCAACATCGCCTTGAGCGCCGCAGCGGTTGGCAGTGCCTTACAGATCAAGACCGAAGTGGCCATGGTCGCCGAGGCACAGACCACTCAAGCCGCTACCCATCAAGCCGCCACACAATTACATCTGGCGATCTTCGAGATGGGCCTCAAGAACAAGGTCACTCGCGGCGAGAACAGCGGCGAAACGCTGACTCATGATTTTGTGGTTCGGCAATGGCAGGGCCCGGCCTTGCTCGAGCAGGGCAAGTTGTCGTCAAAACAAACACTCACGCTGGACGCGCCCAGCACCGGCCGCTCACTCGGTGTCGCAGCCTTCGTGCAAGGCGCCAAAGGCGAAGTGCTGCAGGCGACAGCGTGTGTCATGCAGTAGGCGCCGGTTTGAACAGGGCCAGCGACAGCGCGCCGACGCTGAAAAGCATCGCCAGCCATTGCCGCGCGCCCAAAGGCTCGCCGTGCATGAATGCGCCGGTCAGCATCGCCACCACCGGCACCATGATCGCCGATAACCCAGCCAGATTGGCCGGTAACAGGCCGACGATCGAGAACCACAAGACGTTACCCAGTGCCATCGGGATCACCGTGATGTAGGCAATGACGGCTAACGACGGACCCGTTGGCCAGAACCATTGCCGGTCGCCCAGCGCGAGCGCGAACAGCAGAATCGGAATACCGCAGACGATCATTTGCCAGGCGGTGAACACGGTCACCGGCACATCAATCGTTCGGCGTTTCATGACCAACGTCCCCACCGCCCAGCCGAGGCCCGCCAATAGCCCCAGCGCCACGCCTGCCGGGGCGTCGGCATAGGCCGCGAAGTTGGGCACCATCAGCAAGACCACCGCAAAGGCACCGAGCAGCAACGCCAGCAATAGCCGTCGGGTCAGTCGTTGACCCAATACCAGCACGGAGATCAGCGCAGTCCACAACGGCATGGTGTAGGCCAGCATGGCTGACTGACCGGACGGAATCATGATCGAGGAATAAGCAGTGGCGATATTCCAGATCAGCAAATTACTGTAGGAGGCCGCCAACAAGGTGGGCCAGAGCTCGCGGGGCACTTTCAGCGACTGGCCGCGAAGATAAGCCACCAGCAGCAAGATCAGCGCCGCCCCCAACACCGAAACCGAGCGAAAGGTCCACACCGACACTTCGCGCATGGCCAGCGGAAACAGTGGCCAATTGGTGCCCCACAAGATCGTGAGCACCAGCAACAAGGCCAGCGCACGCGGCGAAACCGCTGAGGTAGCCACTAAGGGGGCGGGATCGCTAATGGTTTGCACGTGGCCACTATTTGAGCTTGAGCAGTCGTACGGCGTTTTCTTTCATGATCAATGGCCGGACTTCCGGTTTGATGGCAATCTTCTCGAAATCGGCCAGCCATCGATCCGGCGAAATCACCGGGTTATCGGTGCCGAACAGCACCCGGTCCTTCAACATGTTGTTGGCATACTGAATGAGCTTGGGTTCGAAGTATTTCGGCGACCAACCCGACAGATCGATCCAGACGTTCGGCTTGTGTGAGGCCACCGACAGCGCCTCGTCCTGCCAGGGCACGGACGGATGGGCCATGACAATTTGCATGTCGGGAAAGTCGGCGGCAACATCGTCCAGGTACATCGGGTTTGAATACTTGAGTCGCAGCCCGCCACCACCGGGCATGCCTGCACCGATACCAGTTTGGCCGGTATGAAAAATGGCCGGCAGTTGATGTTCGGCGATGACTTCATAGAGCGGGTAAGCGTCGTGGTCATTCGGAAAAAACGCCTGGATGGTCGGGTGAAACTTGAATCCCTTGACACCAAAATCCTTGATCAGTCGGCGCGCTTCACGCACGCCCATTTTGCCGCGCGCCGGATCGATGCTGGCAAACGGAATGGCAACATCGGCTTGTTCGTGGGCCGACTCGGCAATTTCTTCATTAGTGATGTTGCGCAAGCCCAGCCCGCGCTCCTGATCGACCGTGAACACCACAAACGCCATTTTTCGTTCCCGATAGTAGGTCGCCATCTGCGCGATGGTCGGGTGTTGAATGGCGTACCGGAAATATTTGCCGCGCGCCTCCAGCGACTCCTTGGACGCTTCATCCGGCAGTATCCGGGTCGAGGTTTCAGCGTGCGTGTGAACATCGATCGCCACCAGCGAGTTGATGTCCATCGTGAGTGTGGTCATGATTATTGTTCTTTCAGATGAAGCATCGGTTTATGTCTGCGGCAATGATATCGCAGAGCCTCAGTCCGGCCGTCTGGCGAACCAGAACAACAGGGAGCCGAGCGCTGCAATCGTTGCCAGCACCGTGAAGCCCAGGCGATAGTTACCGGTGGCATCACCCATGATGCCGGCCGAGAGCGGGCCTGCAATCTGACCCAGCGCGGTGATGACAGCGGACAGCCCGAGGATCATGCCGATCGAGCGTCGACCGAAATAGTCGGCGCGAATGGCTTGCATGAACGGGCCGCGTAAGCCCCAGGCCGTACCGTGCAACACGGCAAAACCGATCAACATGGCGGTGCCTTGTGCATAGGTCAACATCAGCAAACCAGCGGCATGCATCCACATACAGAACGCTGCCACGATGCGCTTCTCGGTTCGATCACCAATCGCGCCACCAATCAGCACACCGACCACTTGTGAAGCCGTCATCATCGTGATGATCAGCGACGCCTGTGCGATCGAATAACCAAGCGAGTTCTTCATGTGATTGATGGCATGCACATTGACCGCTGTCACCACCAGCAGTGCCACGCCGTGTCCCAGCGACAGTAACCAGAACGCCCGCGTGCGCAGCGCCTGGCGCGCCGTGTATTGGCGCTGCTCACCCGGCTCGTCGGCGCCGCCGGTTGTCGTGCTGGCAAGGTCCACTGCCGGCAGACCATCGATGGTTTCGCCAAAGTCCTCAGGCCGACGCCTGAAGACACGCGCCAACGGATAACCGAGGACTATTGAAATAACGCCGGAGCCGAAGGCCGCCCAACGCCAACCAAAGGTTTGAATCGCCCAGGCAACGATCGGCACGAAGACACCGCCGACCGCAAGACCCAGACCGACCATGGACAAGGCACGCGCACGCTTTTTCTCGAACCATTGAATGACCGCCACGTTGAGCGGGAAGTAGCCGCACATCGACGACCCGAGTGCGATGACGATAATCGCGCCGTACAGTCCGGGCAATGTGTCGATCTGGCTCAGCAACATGAAGCCCACACCAAACGTCAGGACGCCCATCTTGATGAGGCCCTGCGAGCCGAAGCGATCAATGATCCAGCCCAGCAGTGGGCCGGCAATGGCGGCCTCAGCCGACTGCAACGCGGCGGCCGCCGAGACTGAAGTCTTGCTCCAGCCCTTTTCCTGGATCAATACGGCGAAATAAGCGCCAAAGGCCTGATAGAGCATCATGGCCTGAAGAAACTGCAGCCCGGCAGCGGCTGCGACCATGCGCCAGCCGTAGAAAATTTTCATACCCTGATGGTTTCACCTTGCCGGTGGGGCGTCAACGAACAGTCCGGCTTTCGTATGGCATGGTGAAACCGGGCTGAGTGACCAACCGATCTCGACGATACAAATCAAAGGAACGTCAATGGTCAAGGTGTCAATCAGCGCGATCAAACATCGATATTGCGCGCGATCAAGGCATTCTGCTCAATAAACGCACGCCGGGGTTCGACGTCGTCACCCATCAAAGTACTAAAGATCTGATCGGCCGCAATCGCATCTTCGATCTGCACTTTGAGCAAGGTTCGCGCGGTGCGGTCCATCGTGGTTTCCCACAACTGCGAAGCGTTCATTTCACCCAAGCCCTTGTAACGTTGCCGGGTAATGCCACGTTCGGCTTCAGACATCAACCAGCGCATGGCGCCCCGGAAATCGCGGATCGATTGAGAACGTTGTTTATCACCTTCACCGCGACGAATTTCGGCGCCTTCGCCAATGACGCCGCTCAAGGTGCGCGAACAATTCACCAGGGCCTGGTAATCGGCGGAGATCAGAAAATCGGCATCGAGCGCGCAGATGCGAACGTTTCCATGGTGGCGACGTTCAACGACCAGCATCCAGCGTTCATGTTTGGCATCGAACCGCGGCTTGACGGTAGACGGTTCGCCGCCCACCATCAGAAAGTTAGCCATGCCTTTTTGTAACTCGACAGCCGACGCCTGAGCGCTAGCCTCAGAGCTCAGGCTCAGTTCGCAGCCATCCATGATGGCGCGCAGCGCATCGGGGTCAATGATTCGGCTCAGGCGGTCAATCACGGCTTCAGCGAGCAGATACTTGCGCGATAGTTCACCGAGCGTGTCACCACTGATTGCGGTCACGTTATCGCCAGAGGTCAAGAGACTGGCGCCATCGAGCGCATGCCGAAGCATGAATTGATTGAGCTCGTTGTCATCCTTGATATAGCGTTCTTCTCGATTGTGTTTGACCTTGTAGAGCGGCGGCTGGGCGATGTAGATATGACCACGCTCGACCAGGTCAGGCATCTGCCGATAGAAGAACGTCAGCAGCAAGGTACGAATATGTGAGCCATCAACGTCGGCATCGGTCATGATAATGATGCGGTGGTAGCGCAACTTGGCCAGATCGTAATCGGCCGGGCCAATGCTGGTACCCAGCGCCATGATCAAGGTGGCAATCTGCTCCGACGAAATCAGTTTATCGAAGCGGGCTCGCTCGACATTGAGCACCTTGCCTCGTAACGGCAGAACCGCCTGAAACTTGCGATCTCGACCTTGTTTGGCCGAGCCGCCTGCTGAGTCACCCTCAACAATAAAAATTTCACTGAGCGCCGGATCTTTCTCCTGACAATCCGCCAGTTTTCCCGGTAGTCCCATACCATCGAGCAGGCCCTTGCGGCGCGTGATGTCGCGAGCTTTGCGCGCTGCTTCACGCGCCCGAGCTGAATCAACAATTTTGCCGCAAATAATTTTGGCGTCGGCCGGGCGTTCCTGCAGGAATTCTTCAAGCGCCTTGGCGATGGCTTCTTCTACCGGCGCTCGTACTTCGGAAGAGACCAACTTATCCTTGGTCTGCGATGAAAATTTCGGCTCGGGCACCTTGACCGACAAAACGCAGGTCAAGCCCTCTCGCATGTCATCACCTGTCGTCTCGACTTTCGCCTTCTTGGCGTATTCGTGTTCTTCAATATATTTGTTCAGGACTCGCGTCATGGCCGCTCTAAGGCCAGTCAGATGCGTACCGCCGTCTCGTTGTGGAATATTGTTCGTGAAACAGAGAACTTGTTCGCTGTAGGTATCGTTCCACTGCAGCGCAGCTTCCACACCAATCGATAGTCCCGCTTCGGTATCACGGCTGCCCGTCGCGTGGAACACAGTCGGATGTACGACTGTCTTGTTCTTGTTGATGTATTCGACAAAACCTTTGACGCCGCCCGCAAAGGCGAAATCTTCTTCTTTGCCCTGGCGCTGATCAATCAGCTTGATACGCACACCGTTATTGAGAAAGGACAATTCGCGCAATCGTTTCGCCAGCACATCGTAGTGAAAATTGATGTCTGTGAAAATTTCCGAGTCCGGAAAGAAATGCACTTCGGTGCCGCGCTTGTCGGTGGTACCGGTTACCTGCATCGGAGAAATTGCTTCGCCATCGGCTTGGGCTAGCAGACGATTTTGCGGAATGCCGCGTTCGAACTCCATGAAGTGAATCTTGCCGTCGCGCTTGACGGTCAAGCGTAACCATTGTGACAAGCCGTTGACGCAGGAAACACCAACTCCATGCAGGCCGCCGGACACCTTGTAGCTGTTCTGATTGAACTTGCCGCCGGCATGAAGCTCCGTCAGTGCGATTTCGGCGGCTGAGCGTTTCGGTTCATGTTTGTCATCCATCTTGACGCCGGTCGGAATACCACGGCCGTTATCGATGACCGATATCGAGTTATCAGTGTGAATGGTGACGACAATTTCATCGCAATGACCGGCGAGCGTTTCATCGATCGAGTTATCGACCACTTCGAACACCAGGTGATGCAGACCGGTACCGTCCGAGGTGTCACCGATATACATACCAGGGCGTTTTCTGACAGCCTCCAGTCCTTCGAGAATCTGGATCGAGGAAGAGTCGTAGCTTTGTTCGGCTTCGGTCATGTAGGCTCAGTTTTCGGAAAATGTAAACGGTCGATGGACAGTCGGAATTCAAATTCTCATCGGCATGACGACGTAACGAAAATTGTCATCACCTGGAATGGTCAGCAGCGCGCTGGTGTTCGAGTCACCAAACTCGATGCTGATCTTCTCAGTCTTCAAATTATTCAGCAAGTCTTGCAGATAGCCGACGTTAAAACCGAGCTCGAGCGTCTCGCCTTGGTAGTCGATTTCAAGCTCTTCAATGGCTTCCTCCTGCTCGGAGTTATTGGTTTGAATTTTCATTGCCGAGGCCGAGACACTCAAGCGAACGCCCTTGAACTTTTCAGACGTCAAAATCGACACGCGACTCAGCGACGAAGCAAAAACATCTCGATCGAGGATGACTTGTTTGGTGTAGCCGGTCGGAATGACGCGCTGATAGTCGGGGAACTTGCCCTCGACCAGCTTGGAGATCATCTCGACGTCACCGAATCTGAAACGTACCTGGTTGGCAGCGACATCGATGTTGACCGGATCGTCGCTATCGCTCATGAGTCGTTGTAACTCCAGAACGGTCTTGCGAGGAATGATGACTTCGCTTTTCTCCATGCTGGCGCCTTCAACGCTCGCCTGACAATAGGCTAATCGATGGCCATCGGTTGCGACTACCCGAACCAGGGCGCCATCGGTCACGAGCAACAAACCGTTCAAATAATAACGAATGTCCTGCTGCGCCATCGCGAAATGCACCATGTAAAACAGGTGCTTGAGTTGCTTTTGCGCCAGTGTGAAGGAAGCCTTGAATTCGGTCGCTAAAGTGACCGTCGGAAATTCTTCTGCACCCAGAGTTTGCAAAGCAAAACGACTCTTGCCTGCCGTCAGGGTTGCCTTCTTGTTGGCGACCGTCAAGGTAACGTCAGCACCTTCTGGCAACGCCCGCAAAATATCGAGTAACTTTTTGGCCGACAACGTAATGGCACCGGAATCGCTGCCAGGACCCAGGCTTGAAGTGGTCTGTATCTGTATTTCAACGTCGCTGGCTAAAAAGGAAACGTTCTCGGCATCCTTGCGAAGCAGCACATTGGCCAGAATTGGCAAGGTGTGCCTGCGTTCGACAATTCCGGCAACGGTCTGTAGCGGTTTGAGGACCGCATCTTTGGATGCTCTTATGAATTGCATTTCTAAATCCTCTTGTTGTTGCTGTTATGCAACCAGTATTTCTGTGGAGAACTCTGGTTTCGTCTTTTATTTCAATCGCTTCGAGCTTGCTAAAGGCTGTGGACGGGAGGCCTCAAACTGAGGGTGTTGCTGTGGACAAGTATTCAAAATTTCATTTCCCTGTGGGTAAGTCAGCGTTATCCAATGATCTATACAGGGGTTAATCACAGGTGCCAGGAGCGGTTCAGCCACGCAAGGTTTGCGACAGAACGGTGACCCGATGATTGAGTTCGGGGTCATGCTGGATTTCGCGGGTTATTTTTCGCACCGCATGCAATACCGTCGTGTGATCGCGGCCACCAAAAGCGTCACCAATTTCAGGCAAACTTTTTTGGGTCAGCTCCTTGGCCAGATACATGGCGACCTGCCTGGGTAACACGATATGCGCTTGGCGACGCTTGCTGAACATATCGGCTACCTTGACCTTGAAGGCATCAGCTACTTCCTTTTGAATGGTTTCAATCGAGATCGGGCGGCGGTTCTGGCTCAGTAAATCGTTCAGTGCTTCCTTGGATAACTCGAGCGTGATTTTCTTTTGGCGAAAGCCGGCATAGGCTACTACGCGTAATAGGGCACCTTCGAGTTCGCGAACATTCGAGCGTAGATGTTTGGCAATAAATTCCGCGACTTCTTTTGGTAATTCAATGGCCGATTGCTCGGCCTTTTTAAGCAGGATGGCGACACGAGTTTCAATTTCCGGCGGCTCGATGGCGACGATCAGACCCGAGTCAAATCGGGAGATCAGCCGTTCCTCGACACCGGACATTTCTTTGGGGTACGTGTCGCAGGTGATGATGATTTGCTTACGGGCACTGAACAGCGCTTCAAAGGTATAGAAGAATTCTTCCTGAGTGCGCGGCTTGCCCGACAGGAATTGGATATCGTCGATCAAGAGCAAATCCAGCGATTGGTAGGAGCTCTTCCAGCCGTCTGGATTTTTTTTCTGAATGGAGCGAACCATTTCATCAAAATATTCTTGAGCATGAATGTAGCGAACCTTCGCCTGCGGGTTGCGCTCGATGATGGCATTGCCGACCGCGTGAATCAGATGAGTCTTTCCCAGCCCGACACCGCCATACAAAAAAAGCGGGTTGTAAGCGGTACCCGGCCGCTCTACCACTTGCAAGGCAGCCGCACGGGCCATTTGATTTGATTTGCCGGTGACAAAGTTATCGAGACTCAGGTCGGATCGAAGTCGGGTGCGTTCGTTGACCGTTGAATACGAGAAGGCATCGCTGACCGCTTGACTCGAGTTATCGCAGGATTCAGCCCCTTCGGGTTCGATGAACGCGTGGAGATCGCTGGGCGGCGCCTGTGGACGACTGCGAATTTTGATTCCCGGCAATTGAATCAGCTCGTAGAACACCGTCGTGTTCGGCGCGAACAGTCGATTGACGATTTCAAGAATGCGATTCGAGAATTGAGTCTTGACCCAGTTTAATTTGAACTGGTTCGGTGCGCCCAAGCGCAAAACCCGGCCCTCCTCGTCATAGCCAAGGTAGGTCAGGGGTTTGATCCAAGTCTTGAATAGCTGCGCTGGCACCTCAGACTCGAGTTGGGTGCTGCACGCTAACCAGCGTTCCTGCATGGGGATTGTCGATCCGGTAAACCACCATTTTACCCTGAGCCGCGATCACTTGACCAAGACTTCAATTGACATCGCCGTCGGTTCTAAGCTGTAATGAAAGGCTTTTCCCCTGTACATGGCGAGTCAAGATCTATGAAGCGTACTTATCAACCCTCGGTGGTGCGACGCAAGCGCACCCACGGTTTTCTGGTCAGGATGAAATCACGCGGCGGGCGGGCGGTCATTCGTGCGCGTCGCTCAAAGGGCCGCAAGTCGCTGGCTGTTTAACTGACTGAAATTGGCCACTTACGAACCGGCAAAGTTGAGTCCGCCTGTTCGCCCGCTTGTTCGAACCAGCACAGAAAATCCAACTCGAACCCGACGCGTCTTGGCCACCGAGCATTTCTCGCTAAGCTGGCAAAAAATCGATGCGAGTTTGCCGGTCGTTCTCCATACCGCGGTATCGAAAAAATTACTGCCCAGGGCGGTTGACCGCAATCGGGTCAAGCGCCTCATGCGACAAGCGAGTAGAGACGTGCAACTGCCTTCGATTCGAGTGCTGGTTCGCCTGACTTGCAAACCAGTTCGGGCATTTAGTATGGCTGATCGGCAATGCAAGCGCTTGCTTCGAGAAGAGCTGGATCTGGGTTTGATGTTGTTGATCCGGCGTCTTTCCTGATGTCTGTTCTGAGGGAATGACCGTGAGCCTGAAATGTCGTTTTGAGCTGCTGGTGCGGTCGGTCTTTAACGGGCTGATACTTGCCTATCAGTGGGGCCTCAGTCCGGTTCTGGGACCTCGATGCCGATATTGGCCCAGTTGCTCGCAGTATTGCCTGGAAGCGCTTCAGATGCATGGAGCGCGTAAAGGTCTGCGTTTGGGGGTGTTGCGCTTGTTGCGTTGCCATCCCTGGGGTTCCAGTGGCTTTGATCCCGTACCGATTTGTGCGACTTGCGTTTCGAATGAACGATCCCGACAGTTCCCCAAACCCAAAATATTTGATTGACTGAGCGTTCAAAATGGTTCAAACGCCGATTCAACGCACGATCCTTTGGGTTGTGTTTGGCATGTCTCTTTTGTTGTTATGGGACAAGTATTTGGCTTTCACCGGGCAGCCGTCATTGTTTGGCGCGCCGAGCAAAACAGCGACGACGCCCGCAGGCAGTGGCGGGGCAACAACAGCGGCGGGCGCTAAAGCGGGCGATAAACCGAACCCGGCGGTTGATGCTTCAATCCCTGCGGCTTCCGGCACTGCTGGTTCACCAGGTAATGGTTCTGCTGTCTCACCGCCCGCCGGTGCAACGCAACCGCCGACGGCGGCGGACGCATCACAAGCAGTGGGCAGCAAGGAGCTGATCGAGCTCAAAAATGACGTCCTGAGCCTCAAAGTTGACGCGATGGGCGGTCAGGTTCGCAGCTCTGAGCTGCTCAGACATACCGACATTGAAGATTCGAAGCGTCAGGTGTCGTTGCTGGAGGACAAACCCGGTGCCTTGTTTTATGCGCAATCGGGCTGGGTGGGCAATAGCGCAAACGGCAGTTTTCCGAATCATCGCTCGCCGTTTGCCGTCCTCGAGAAGTCGCCATCGCAAGTCGTGCTGGCGGCCGAATCGGGCGGCTTGAAAGTCGTTCGCACCTATGCCTTGAAACCCGGCGAGTATGTTCTATCGGTCAAGGATGTCGTTAGCAACACCAGCGCCGCCGCCCTGCAACCGACTCTGTATATGCAGTTGACGCGCGACACGCACAAGCCGCCGGGTGAGTCACAGTTTTACTCGACTTACACGGGCCCGGTCTTCTACACCGACAAGGGCAAGTTCCAGAAGGTTGATTTTTCGGAGATCGAGAAAAACAAAGCGACGTTCGAGAAGTCGGCGGCGGACGGTTGGGCCGGGGTCATACAGCATTATTTTGTGGTTGCCTGGATTCCAGCCGACAAGGCCGCGCGCGAGTACTACGCCGATAAGGTCGATACCAACCTGTATCGCATTGGCGCCAAACAGACTCTGGAGGTGCTGGTGCCCGGCGCCAACGCCACGGTTGAATCACGGTTGCTGGCGGGTCCGCAAGATCAGCAAATGCTGAACAAGATTGCGCCAGGTCTTGAGTTGACGGTTGACTACGGTTATTTGTCCGCCATCGCCAAGCCGATATTCTGGTTGCTCGAGTGGTGCCACAAACTCGTCGGCAACTGGGGCTGGGCCATTGTGCTGCTGACCCTGATCATCAAGACTGCGTTTTTTCCCTTGCAAGCGGCCAGCTACAAGTCGATGGCGCGAATGAAAGCCGTGACACCGCGCATGACGGCTATTCGCGAGCGTTATGGCAGCGACCGCGCCAAGATGAACCAAGCGATGATGGAGCTTTACAAGACCGAAAAAATCAATCCGCTGGGCGGTTGTCTGCCCATCGCCGTGCAAATTCCGGTGTTCATCTCACTATATTGGGTTCTGTTGGCCTCGGTAGAGATGCGTAATGCGCCCTGGGTCGGCTGGATCAAGGATCTGGCCGCGCCCGATCCGTATTACATTTTGCCGCTCATCATGGCGGTCACGATGTTCATCCAGACCAAACTGAATCCGACGCCGCCCGATCCGATTCAGGCCAAAATGATGACCATCATGCCGCTGGTATTTTCGGTCATGTTCTTCTTCTTCCCTTCCGGCCTCGTGCTCTACTGGCTGGTCAACAATGTGTATTCGATTGTTCAGCAATGGGTGATCACACGCAAGATCGAAGCGGCAGCGAAAAAGCCCACCTGAACGCTTCTGCGCCGATCGCTGCCATTGCGACTGCGCCGGGTCGCGGTGGCATTGGGGTAATCCGGGCTTCCGGCAAGGATCTTTCAGCGATTGTGGCCGCCATTCTCGGGCGGCAGTTGGTGCCCCGAGTGGCGAGCTACTTACCGTTTCGCGCCGCCGACGGCAGCCCCATCGATCGTGGCATTGCCATCCTGTTTCGTGCGCCGCATTCCTACACCGGCGAAGAGGTGCTTGAGCTGCAAGGTCATGGCGGCCCTGTGATCATGCAATTGTTGCTGCGAAGAGTGCTCGAGGCGGGCCGTGAGATGGATATGCGGCTGGCCGAGCCGGGCGAGTTCACATTGCGCGCCTATCTGAATGACAAAATCGATCTGGCGCAGGCAGAGGCCGTTGCCGATCTGATTGATGCAAGCACCGAACAGGCAGCGCGTTCAGCCAGTCGTTCGCTGAGTGGTGAGTTCTCGCAGCGCGTGCACGCGCTGGTGCAAGGCTTGATTCAATTGCGCATGTTGGTGGAAGCGACGCTCGACTTTCCCGAGGAGGAGCTCGAGTTCCTGCAGGCCGAGCAAGCGCAGCAACAGTTGGCGCTGCTGAACAGCCAGGTCGCCGCGTTGCTGCGCCAGGCCAACCAGGGCGCGTTGTTGCGCAATGGTTTGAACGTTGTTCTTGCCGGTGAGCCTAATGTCGGCAAGTCGAGTCTCCTGAATGCCTTGGCCGGTGCCGAAGTGGCGATTGTGACGCCGGTGGCGGGCACCACCCGCGACAAGGTAGTCCAGGTGATTCAGATCGATGGCGTGCCGGTCAATATCATCGACACGGCGGGTCTGCGCGAGAGCGAGGATCTGGTGGAGCGCATCGGTATTTCCCGTACTTGGGAAGAGTTGGGCCGTGCCGACGTTGTCCTGCATTTGATGGACGCGGCGGAGGACGTAACTTCAGACGCGTGGGAATCGAAGCCGCTGGCCGATGAAATCCGCGCGCGATTGCCGACCAAGGCAAAGGTGCTGTCGGTATACAACAAAATTGATCTGACGAGCCGCGATCCGCAGCGCATCGCAGGTCAGTCACTGTGGCTGTCGGCGCGAACCGGCGACGGCATCGATTTATTGCGCGCTGAGTTGCTGGCGTTGGCCGGCTGGCAAGGTGCAGGCGAGTCCCTGTTCATTGCGCGCGAGCGCCATGTTCAGGCGATCGCCGCCGCATCGGCTGCGCTCGAACGTGCGATGGAACTGGCCTCGCACGGTGCGCGCCACCTTGAGCTCCTCGCCGAAGAACTCCGATTGGCGCAGCTTCAGCTTGCCTCGATTACCGGGGAATTTACCGCCGACGATCTGCTCGGCGTCATCTTTAGTCAATTCTGCATCGGCAAGTAGATCGTCGACGGAGCGGCAGCGATGGGGCGTCTGGCTGACCAGACAAGTGCTTTAGGTTAAAGTACACAGGCTTACAATAATTAAACTAATCGAGGAGGGCAATCATGGGATGCATTTTCTTCACGGCCACGGCCGATAAAGCCATAACAGCCCGCAGAGCCACAGCCGCTGCGGTCGCAGTAGTCATGAGTCTGGCCGCCTGTTTTGGCCTGCCCGGCGTCATTTGTTCGGCACAGGCGCAGCAGCCGATCACGCTCAGAATGGCGCATATTTATATCCCGGGCAACATCTGGTACGAAGTGGCCGAGGGCTATGCAAAGGCGGTCGAAACGCGAAGCGCCGGCAAGCTGAAAATTCAAGTTGCGCACTCCGGGTCGACCGGCGACTGGCCTGCGTCAATCGAGGCCTTGAAGATCGGCACTAACGATATTGTCCTGCAAAGTGTCGGCACGCTCGATCGCTACAACACGATTGCCGGCATCGAAGCCTATCCTTACCTGGTGCGCGATGTTGATCACTTCAAGAACGTCTATTCGGGGCCCATTGGCACCGAGCTTTATAACGAAATAGCCGCCAAGACGCAGTTCCGCATCATTGGCGCTGGCTACCGGGGCGCCCGTCACATGTCCTCGAACAAGAAGGTCGAAAAACTCGAGGACCTCAAGGGCGTCAAGTTACGCGTGCCGCCCTTGAAGATGTATCGAATGACCTGGGACTATCTGGGTGCAAGTCCGACACCCATGGGCGTGGCGGAGTTATTTACCTCGCTCCAGAACGGCGTGGTCGACGGCCAGGAAAATCCCCTCGAAGTCATTGAACAGCAGAAATTCAACGAGGTTCAGAAGTATATCGTTGAGACCTCGCACGTCATGGGGGCAATGACCTTTATTTTCTTCGACCAGCGCTTCAAGCAATTACCCGCCGAACTGCAGGTGGTGCTCAAGGAAGAGGGTGACAAGGCCATGTTGGCGGCGACCGATCGTATGGTATCGATGGAAGCCGATCTGAAAAAGCGCTTGCAGGCCAAGGGCATGCAATTCATCAAAGTCGATACCGCTGCTTTTCAGGCCAAGCTGGCGCCGATGGCCAAGGAGTTCCCGGAACTCAGCGCTTGGGTTGCCAAGGTTCAGGCGGTCAAATAGCGGTGGGCGCGACCGTGCGCCGAGCGGCGTGGCTGGCGAAGCGGATCGAACAATTGACCGAGGGTCTGGCCATGGTCTCGTTGGTGGTCATGGTGCTGGCGACCGGTTATCAGGTGTTTGGTCGCTACCTGCTGGGCCGCTCGCCGGCCTGGTCCGAGGAACTGGCCCGCTACCTGATGGTCTGGTTGACGTTCCTGGGCGCAACAGCGGTGTTGCGCAGCGGCGGGCACCTGACGGTGAGCGCATTCTTCGACGTTCTGGCCACGGCCGGCCGTCGCCGACTGCTTTGGATACGTGATGCCTTGATGCTGTCGCTCTGTCTGACCCTGTGCTGGGCGAGCGGGCAGTTTGCCTGGCTGAATCGCGCCCAGGAGTCGGCGGCCATGGAAATTCCCATGACCGTGGCCAATGGCGCGCTGACCTTGGGTTTCGGCTTGCTGGCACTGCAAATTGTTCTGGCGCGTTTGGCCGGTATGCCGTTCAAGGCGATCGGTGAAGGCGACTGATGGATCTCGCCTGGATGATTCTGTTGACGGTCAGCGCCCTGCTGCTGTTGGCGGTGCCGGTCGCGTTCTCATTGATGTTGACTGCAATCCTGGCGATTCTCTGGATCGGCAATATCAACTTCATGATTGTGCCGCAGCAGTTGTTCGGTGCCGTTGACAGTTTGTTATTGCTGGCGATCCCATTCTTTCTTCTGGCCGGGGACTTGATGACCGCCGGTGGACTGACCAGCCGCCTGTTGCGTTTCAGTAACTCGCTGCTGGGCCGTTTTCGAGGCGGTTTGGCGATGAGCAATGTCGCCTCGGCGGTGTTCATGTCAGGCATTTCGGGCTCCGCGGTGGCTGATACCAGCGCGCTCGGACGAGTACTCATTCCCGCGATGATCCGTGAAGGCTACAGTCCGGCCTTCGCGGCGGCGCTGACTGCGTCGGCGAACATCGTCGGGCCGATCATTCCGCCGTCGATCGCGTTTGTCATCATCGGTGTGCTGACCAATCTTTCGATCAGCAAACTGTTTCTGGCGGGCGTGATCCCTGGCCTGCTTTATGGGCTCACGATGCTGGTGATGGCGCGGGTGATCAGTGTGCGCCGAGGTTACCCGGTTCACGGCAAACCCGAAAAAGGCGAGATTCTGCGTGCCGCCGCCGCCGCCTTTTGGGCGCTCTTGATGCCGTTGTTGATCATTCTGGGTATTCGCAGCGGTGTCTTTAACGTGACCGAGTGTTCGGCCATCGCTGTGCTTTATGCGCTGGTGGTCGGCGGCTTGATTTATCGCGAGCTCAGTTGGGCGTCGCTGCTCGAGGCGCTGCGGCGAACGGTGCGAACAACCTCGGTCATCATGCTGGTGATCGCCGGCGCGCAAGCAGTTGCCTGGCTGCTCGCCTATCAAAACATTCCGCAGCAAATTGCCGATACCCTGTTGGCTGCGTCGAAGTCGCCGTGGGTTTTTCTGCTGATCGTCAATCTGCTGTTGCTGTTCATTGGAACGTTCATGGAGAACGGGCCGGCGATGGTGATGTTGGTGCCGGTGCTGTTTCCGATTGCCGCCAAACTTGGCATTGATCCCTATCATTTTTCGATGATTGTTTCGGTTAATCTGATCCTCGGGTTGATCACGCCACCGGTGGCCATTTGCCTGTCACTGAGTTCGGTGATCGCGGGCTGCAAGCCGGCCGAGGCCGCCCGGGAAGTCTGGCCGTTTCTGCTGGCGGCGATTGGTGTGTTGATGCTGATTACCTTTGTGCCGGCGATTTCATTGTGGCTACCCGGTCTGATCGGCGCTCGTTAATTGATCGGCGCACTGAAGGCGCCTATGGAGAGTCGGATGCAAAAAGCAGGGCGGGTGCAGGACAAGGTTGTGTTGCTCATGGGTGCCGGTTCCTGCGGTCCGGGTATGGGCAATGGCCGGGCCAGCGCGATCCAGTATGCGCGCGAAGGTGCGACGGTCGTGGTCTGCGTGGATATTCATCGAGAGGCCGCAGAGTTAACGGCCAATCTGATCAGCCAGGAGGGACTATCCGCCGAGGTCATGCAGGCCGACGTCACCCAGC
This sequence comes from Burkholderiales bacterium, assembly GCA_031363055.1. Lineage (GTDB taxonomy): Bacteria > Pseudomonadota > Gammaproteobacteria > Burkholderiales > Burkholderiaceae_E > JANLTP01. The sequence continues at coordinate 18,930 of JANLTP010000069.1, forward strand.
CCGTGCAGGTCGCCGATCTGGTGGCTGAAGTCCATCGCCGTCACCGCCGGATCGATGTCTTGCACAATAATGTTGGCATCACAGCAATGGGTGGGCCGGTTGAAGAAACGCTCGCGAGTTGGCACCATGTGCTCGAGACCAATGCCACATCGGTTTTTCTCTCGGCCAAGTATGTCTTGCCGATCATGCTGGCGCAGGCCAAGGGCGCTATTATCAGCATTGCTTCATTGGCGGGCTTGCGAATAACACCCTACCCGTACACGTCTTACTATGCCTCCAAGGCAGCGGTCGTCCACATGACGAGCAGCATCGCGTTGCAGTATGCCCGGGCCGGAATTCGCGCCAATGCGATCGCGCCCGGTTTGATGAACACGCCGCTGATCCATCAGCAGATCGCTGGCCAATACGCCTCGCCCGAAGCCATGATCGCCGCTCGCGATGCCATGAGTCCGACCGGCAAGATGGGTGACGGTTGGGATGTCGCCCATGCGGCCGTATTTTTGGCGTCGGATGACGCGAAATTTATCAATGGTATCGTGCTGCCGGTGGACGGTGGACAACACGCGTTGGCACGTTAGTTGGGCATTGTCATGGCGCTGTATTGTCGTGACGCCGCATTGCCATATTGGGGTTAGGATGAGGTCAGGAATGTAGTCATGAATGAGAATTTGACCGCCGATGTTCTGTCAGTTTTGTATCGCTCGATGTGCCGAATCCGCGCCTTCGAAGATGCCGCCGAAGCGGCCAGTCGTGGCGGTGTCGCCGCATTCGGGCAGGCCGCCGGAACGAGTGCGCAGGTACGCGGACCTTTGCATTTGTCGACCGGTCAGGAGGCGGTGCCCACCGGTGTCTGTGCGCACCTTCGGGCGAGCGATTATTTGACCTCGACCCACCGCGGTCATGGACACACGATTGCGAAGGGCGCCAGTCTCGAAAAAATGATGCATGAATTGTTCGGCAAGGCCAGCGGCTTTTGTGGTGGCAAGGGCGGATCAATGCACATCGCCGATTTTTCGGTCGGCATGTTGGGTGCCAACGGTGTGGTGGCGGCGGGAATTCCGATTGCCGTGGGCGCCGCCCATTCGATGAAGTTGCAAAATCGAGATGCGTTGGCCGTGAGTTTTTTCGGCGACGGCGCCATCAACCGCGGGCCATTTGCCGAGAGCCTGAATTGGGCCGCATCGTTTCAATTACCGATGTTGTTCGTCTGTGAAGACAATCAATGGTCGGCAACCACCAGGACCAGTGAGATGTCTGCCGGGCAAGGCGCCGCCGCCCGCGCCCGCGCCTACGGCGTACCGGCGCTGGAGGTCGACGGCATGGATGTCGAAGCCGTGTACCAGGCAGCAGGACAACTGGTCAGCGAAATTCGCCAGGGTCTGGGGCCGAGGATGCTGCATGCGCGAACCTATCGTTACAAGGGACATGTGTCGGTCGATCCCGCCGCGTACCGAAATCCGCAAGAATTGAAGGCCGCCATGCAGCACGACGCCCTGGCGATTGCGCAACGTCGATTAGTTGATCGTGGTGTTGCGTTGAGCGCGGCCGAGGCGATTGCGCAGGCTGCCCGTGACGAAGTCGCCGCCGCCGTGGCGTCGGCGCTCGACGCGGCGTGGCCCGATACCAAGGTGGCGTTTGCCGATATTCAGAGCGTCGGGGCCAATCAATGGCGCTGATGAGCTATGCCGCTGCGGCTGCGCGTGCGCTGGCCGCTGAAATGCGCGCCGACCCCAAGGTCATCGCCCTCGGTGAAGACCTGGGCAGGGGCGGTATCTTCGGTCAGTATGCGGGGCTGCAGGAGGCGTTCGGGCCACAACGCGTCATCGATACGCCTATTTCCGAAGCCACCATCGTCGGCGCCGCCGTGGGCATGGCGCTGACCGGTCTGAAGCCGGTGGTTGAGATGCGCGTGATTGATTTTGCGCTCTGTGCGATGGATGAAATTGTCAATCAAGCGGCCAAGAACCGCTTCATGTTTGGTGGCCAGGGGCGGGTACCCGCCGTCATCCGCATGCCGATCGGGATCTGGTCGGCGTCGGCCGCCCAGCATTCGCAGTCGCTGGAGGCATGGTTTGCGCACATACCGGGTCTGGTCGTGGTGACGCCCGGTTCACCGCAGGACAACTACAGCCTGCTGCGGGCCGCCATTCAGTCCGGTGATCCGGTCGCCTATTTCGAGCACAAGGAGCTGTGGGCCGAAGAGGCCGAGGTGGTGGAGCATCAGGTGGTCGAGTTGGGCCGTGCCCGCAAACTGCATTCGGGCAATGATCTGAGCATCATCACCTGGAGCAAGGCGGCGCAGTGGTCGCTGACGGCAGCCCAATCCTTGGCTGAGGAACAAATCCATATCGATGTGATTGATCTGCGAACGCTCTGGCCCTGGGATCGGGAGGCGGTTTTTAATTCGGTTGCGAAGACGCAGCGCGCGCTGATCGTTCATGAAGCGGTACAGGTCGCCGGCTTTGGTGCCGAGATCGCGGCTGTGCTGGCCGAAGAAACGTCCGCTAAGGTTGCGCGATTGGGCGGCTTGCGGGTGCCGGTCGGCTATTCACCGGGTCTGGAGTCCGAGGCTCGAATGACCCCGCAGAAAATTATCGACAAGGTTCGCACACTGCTGAGTACGAGTACGCAGCGCTGACGGGCAACTGACGGTTTCGGGCCGCTGGTTCGGGTTGGCCGTACGTCGGTCTGGCGCGCATTGTCTATCCGGCAGTTTTGGGTAAAACGGTGCCATGGCGCACCCTTTCTTCCGGTACCCCGTGCTGGCACCCTTGCGAGCAGCCGTTGGCGCGTTGGCACGTCGCATCGGCCTGGGACCGCTCGATAGTCCCCTGGCACCGAGGGTCAGCTTGGTCGGGATGTCCGGCATTTGTGCGCTCACGATGATGTTGATCCTGGTCACCGCCAGTTCGGTGACCTTTTTGCGCTTGCATTCGACCATGAAGTCCCAATTGACGGTCAATCTGGCGCAGATACAAACGGCGCTACAGGGTCTTCTGGGCGAGTTGGCTGCCGTCGAGAAGGCCGTTCATGAACTCGGGTCCGGCATCACTTGTGAGCAGATCCGGCCGGCCCTGATTCGCGCCAGTCTCGATTCTGTGCTGTCTCGGCAGATTCTCGTTCGCCGCCACGGCGAAGACCGGTTGTGCGGTCCCTTGCTCGGCCCCAGTGCCGATCTGGCCGCTGCGGTTGATCGCTTCACCGACCGCTTCGTTGATTCGGTAAATGAGCATGTCAATGATCGCGCCATGGATGCCTTGGCGTTTGAATCGATTTCGAGCATCGCGCCGGGATTGTCGGCGCTGCGTGCCACCCAAGCCGGCGATGTACTGGTCTCGCAATTGGATCTGCGGCGATTATCGAATCTGATTGGCGCGCATCTGGGTCAGTCACGTCACACGGTTCAATTGAGCCTGGTTCAGGGCGGCAACTACCGCCTCTCCGCGAGTAGCGACGAAACCATACTGACGCGCGGTACCACCGATTCGCGCCTGCTGGCGACAGTTCGACAGGCCGATCCAGCGTTTCCGATCGCCTTGGTCGCTACCCTGTCCGTGCAGGGATTTGCTGCCGAACTTTGGCCGATGTTATTGCCCAGCCTCGCGTTGGCCGCGGCGCTTGCGGCGTTGCTGATCTCGCGATTGAACACGCGGCTCGCGCATCGGGCCAGTCCCGAAACGCGCTTGCGACGAGCTGTGCGGCGGCGCCAGTTCGAGCCTGTGGTGCAACCCATCGTCGATGCGAAATCAGGCCGTTGTCTGGGCGCCGAGGTACTGATGCGCTGGGATCACCCGGTTCGAGGCCTCGTCGCGCCGTCCGAGTTTATCGGCCAGGCCGAGCAGACCGGCTTGATCGTACCCATGACGGACATGCTGATGCGCAAGGCCCGCGATCGGCTGGCTGCGACGCTCGATAATTTTCCGGAGCTGTATTTCTCGTTCAATGTCACGGTCAGTCAATTGGCCGATCCGGAATTCCCCGAAAGACTCGATCACTTGTTCGATGAGCAATCCTTGCCACCGCGCAACGTGGTGCTTGAAATGATCGAGCGCGATGCGGTCGACGCACGCGTGGGCGCCGGCCTGAAGGAGTTACGCCGGCGTGGTTACCGAATTGCGATTGACGACTTTGGCACCGGACAAAGCAGCCTGTCCGTGTTGGCCAAGATTGAGTGTGATCGCTTGAAGATTGATCGCGAATTCGTTCGCGCCATTGACGAAGATGCATCGAACCGACCGGTACTCGATGCCATCATCGATCTGGCGCGGCGACTGAATTTGCCAACCATTGCCGAAGGCGTCGAGACCCAGGCGCAAAGGGCCTATCTGAGTGCGCAAGGCGTCGGCGCTTTGCAGGGCTATTTGATCGCCCGACCGATGCCGGTCGCGGACTTCGTAGTCTGGCTCGGTGATAACCAAGCGTGGGCTCGCAGCGCTGACGAAGCGCGCCGGATCGGTCAACTCTCGCCACTGAGTCAAGCCGATGCGGGATAACGAACAAACGCTATCGGTTGCCAGCACACTGAGCCAACAATTGAGCGCCGCCCAACTGCAGCAGATTGCCCAACAGATGCAGGGGGTGGCCGGAGTTCATATTGCCGATCATCGCTATCGACTGCGCATTTATCCGAAGTGTTTTCGAGGCGATCACGCCGTCGACTGGCTGATGTCTGAACTGACGCTGACCCGTTCGCAAGCACTGCGGATGGGCGAGCGCTTGCATGCGCACCGGTTGATCAGACACGTACTCGATGAGCATGACTTCGCCGACTCGGGTTTGTTCTATCGTTTTGTGGACAGATCAGCGGCGGCGCTTCCGGGCGACAGCGCAGCCACAGCGATCAGTGAACAGGAGTTGCGCGAACTCGTGCAGGCCATGCGTGGGCGTGACGGTCCGAAATTCGGCACGCATTATCATCACCTGATTCGTTACCCGAACTGCTTCGACGGTCGCGATGCCGTGACCTGGTTAGTCCGGCGAATGGGCATTGGTCGACCGTACGCGACCGCGATCGGTCGCCGCATGCTGCGCCGTGACTTCGTGCGACATGTGCTCGACGAACATGACTTTGAAGATCGGCGACTGTTTTATCGGTTCGTCTAGGAGCCTGTCGGACTTGA
>JANLTP010000083.1:0-40620 GCA_031363055.1 Burkholderiales bacterium
CGCGAAGCGGCGGCCTGGTCCGGGCTCTGGGTCGGCGTGTCCTTCGCTTTTGCGGGCGCCTTGTGGTGGTATCTCGATGGCGCCGCGGGACGCGCCGTCGCCAATGAGACCACGCTCGAATTTGTCACCGGCTACCTGATCGAAAAGTCCCTGGCCATCGATAACGTGTTCGTTTGGCTGATGCTGTTCTCGTTTTTCGCCGTGCCGCTCGAACTGCAGAAGCGCGTGCTGATATACGGCGTGCTCGGCGCTATCGTGATGCGCACCATCATGATCTTCGCCGGCGTCTGGCTGATCGCGAAATTTCACTGGCTGCTCGATGTTTTTGGGGCTTTCTTGCTGATCACCGGTGTCAAGATGTGGTTGTTCGCCGAGAAAAAACCTGATCTTGCCAGCAACCCGGTAGTGAAATGGATTCGCGGGCATATGAACGTGACCAACGAGTTGCACGGCGAGCGCTTCTTTGTGATGACGGAACAGAGTGGCAAGCTCGTGCGTTATGCGACCCCGCTGCTTCTGGTGCTGGTGCTGGTCGAGCTCTCCGACCTGATCTTCGCCGTTGATTCGATTCCGGCAATCTTCGCGATCACCACCGACCCGTTCATCGTGCTGACGTCCAACGTATTTGCGATTCTCGGTCTGCGTGCTATGTACTTCCTGCTCGCCGACATGGCGGATCGCTTTTCGTTATTGAAGTACGGACTCGCGATCGTACTGATGTTCGTTGGCGTCAAGATGATGCTGATCGACATCTTCAAGATTCCGGTACTGATTTCACTCGGCGTCGTAGCAACGATCATCGCCACCTCGATTATTCTTTCCCTGCGAAAAGGTACGCACGACCGATTAGCCATTTCTACCACTGATGTGACCCGTAGTTGACATGAAAGCTACCTGAGACTGCCGTGGAACTTATCGTGCAACGCAACATTGACTGGCGTCAGCGGCTGCATACCAGGCTCGAGACGCCGCTCGTACAGCGCTGTCTGATCGCATTGATCCTGGCAAACGCAGTGATCCTCGGGCTCGAAACAAGCTCGATGATGATGGCCCGCTGGGGAGTTTGGCTGGGCGCCGTCGACGCCGCCATTCTGGCGGTGTTTGTCATCGAAATTGCGCTTCGTCTGATTGCCCATCGGCTGTCGTTTTTCCGCGATCCCTGGAATGTTTTTGACTTCGCAGTCATTGCCATCGCGTTAATACCCGCTTCGGGACCGCTAGCGGTCTTGCGTGCCTTGCGAGTACTGCGGGTGTTGCGATTAATCACCCTGGTGCCCAGCATGAAACGCGTCGTCGGCGGGCTGTTATCAGCATTGCCGGGGCTGGGTTCTGTCACTGCGATCATCGGCATAATTTTCTACGTCGCGGCAGTCATTGCCACCGGGCTCTTTGGCGCCGACTTTCCGCAGTGGTTTGGAACGCTGGGGGCGAGTGCTTTCACGCTGTTCCAGATCATGACCCTGGAGGGTTGGGCGATGGATATTGTGCGGCCTGTCATGGAGGTGTTCCCGCTCGCCTGGGTCTTTTTCCTGATCTTCATTCTGTCCTCGACGTTCACCCTGCTGAATCTCTTCATCGCCGTAATCGTCAACGCGATCCAGCAGGAGCAAATCGACGAGGTGAAGTCGCTGGCGAATAGTGAAACAGCGCAGCTCAGGCTTGAGATCGCAGCCCTTCGTGATGACCTTCGAAGCATGCGCGGGTCAGTACTCAGCACCGGCCATAAGGAATGAAATCGTCAAGACCGGTTGAATGCCCGAAGCTGACGCTTGGCGGTACGTTTAATCGACCCGCGAAACTTTCGGTGTTGCGTCAATCGGCGTTGCGTCTACGGATGTTGCATCTATCGACGTTGCATCTTTGGATGCGGCGTTTTGCAGTGCTGTCTGCAAGACTGCCTCTACTGCCGACTGATCCAGCCCACCGCGAGCGCCGATACAGACCAGACGACCGCGCTCCGGGTTGCGATGATTCGAGGGCACGACTTCACTTCGGGTGCCGACAATTTGAATCAAAACGCCGCGTCCTTGTGAATCCTGCGCCAGCGCTTTGGCGCGAAACAGGTTTAACGCCGGGTCGAGCAGGGCTTGCGTCAGTGGCTGGGGATCTATCCGGCCAACGAACTCGAGACTGATACTTTGAAAGTGCTGGCGCGCCGGCCTCATCGACCCCATGCGGCCCAGCCGTCCCGAGAGCAAACTTCGTGTACGTCGCGATCCGGCGTCGGACGCAGCGCCGGAAACTGAACCGGGCACCGCGTCGACCTTGGTTGGGCCGTCGAACACGACTTGCGGATCGACCTCGGCGCGTTCACAGTCCAGAATCGCGGCGCGCGGCACGAGCGCCTCAAGCCAGTCGTACAACTCGTCGAGGGTCTGTTCGCTGACCAGATCGGCCTTGTTCAAAATAATGAGATCGGCAGCGCGCAATTGTTCGGTCACGGTCTCACCGACGTATCGGTCTTGTGCCTTCGCGCGCACGGTCTCGCTGTCCACCAGTACAACGGTACCATCGTGACTGAGCGTTGGCACCAGCCGTAAGCTGCGCGCCACCGCTGCCGGTAATGCAACGCCGCTGGTCTCGATCAACACATGTTCAGGCTGCGGGTTCAGATCTGCGAGCGACGACAAGGTGCTCATCAGGTCGTTACCGAAGCTGCAGCAGACACAGCCGCCGGCCAGGCTGATGACATCGGCGGTCTGCGACTCGATGAGATCGACATCGATATTGATATCGCCAAAATCGTTGACCAGCACGGCCAGTCGCAGCCCGTTGGCTTCGCGCAGCAAATAATTGATGAGCGTTGTTTTGCCGGCGCCCAGGTAGCCGCCAATCAAGGTGACCGGCAAGGTGGCAGGCAGGGCAACAGACAATGTAACGGGCGCAGGCGCTGGTGTAATCAAAGCGCGCTCACGGTGCCGGAAAAATCCGTCCGCCCTGGAGCACGCCCCATACGCGTACATCCTTGAGGCGATCCGCAGGCGTGTTCAGCGGATCGTCTTCCAGCACGGCGAAGTCGGCGCATTTGCCAATCTCGATCGAGCCGATTTCAGAATCGAGCTTGAGCGTGTAGGCAGCACCCAGCGTAATGGCTTGCAGGGCTTGCATGACCGTAATGCGCTCATGTTCGCCCTGTACCCGACCACTCGAGGTCAGTCGATTGACGGCGCACCAGGCGGTGAACAGAGGCCCGAGCGGTGTCACCGGTGCATCGGAATGAATTGCGAACGGCACGCCGACATCGCGCGCTGTGGCACAAGCGTTCATGCGGCGCGCTCGTTCCGGGCCGACGGTCATCTGGTAATGGGCGTCGCCCCAATAGAAGTGATGATTCGCAAACAGATTGACGCACGCACCGAGTGCCTTCATGCGGCGGAACTGGGCCGCGTCGGCCAATTGGCAATGCTGCAAGGTGAAGCGATGATCCGGGGTCGGCTGTTGGCGCAACGCGGCCTCCAGGCAATCGAGCGCCAGCTCGGTGGCTTCATCGCCATTGGTGTGCGTGTGAATCAATACATCGTTCGCCAAGCCGAGCACGTAGGCCTCGCGAATCTGTTCGGGTGCCGTGTACCAAAGACCGTTCGGTGCGCCGTTGTAGTAGCCGGGCCAACGCAGCCGCGCTGAAAATCCCTGGATGGAGCCGTCGGCCACGATCTTGACTCGGCCCAATCGCAATTGCTGAGTCGACCTTGACTTCAGGGCGACCGCGCGGTCGATCGCCTCACGCGGCGTCAGGCCGAGTAATCGGATCAACGGCACGATTCGAGTCGGGTAGTCGCTGCGGCTGGTGGCCTCCAGCATGATGTCGACGATCTCGGTGGTTTGTGGGCTGGCCAGATCGGTCGCCGTGGTGACCCCGCGCCGCACGCACAGTTTCGCGAAGTACTCGAGCGCCTGGGCGTCGCCGGACAATAGTCGGCGGTCAAAGCCTACACGGTCGTTGACCGGCGCCATCGCGTCCGGCCCCCTGAGCTCCCCGGTGGGCAAACCGTCCGTACCCAATGCAATGCCCGGGTGATCGACCCCGGAGCGCAGCAATTGAGCGCGCGCCAGTGCCGGCGAGTTCGCATTGATGACATGAAAACTCGCATGCATGATCGCAATCGGCCGGGTTACTGATACGCGATCGAGTTGCTGCCGGGTGCATCGTTGCTCGCCGAAATAGATCGGATCAAAGCCCCAGCCGAGCAGCGACTGGTCCGGGTCAGTCAGCGAGGTCTGGGCGTGCAGGAGTCGGTCAATGACCGCATCAATCGATTGAGTGCCGGGCCAGATTCGACCGTCCGGATCCATGCGGTCGTGAAAGCCGACATAAACATAACGCCACATCGTGCCTTCCATGACATGGCTATGGCCTTCAACGAGGCCTGGCATCAGGATCTTGTCAGCAAAGCGCAGATCGAGCGTGTAGGCGCCCCAGCCGGCCAATTCCTCAAGCGCACCCGTGCCGAGGATCCGGCCGTCGCGCACTGCGACATGAGTCGTTTCGGGTTGCGACGGATTCATCGTGATGATCCGGCGCGCTGAGTAGATCGTGGTTGGCGCGGCTTCGGTATTTGGCAGGGTTTGGGTCATCGCAGGACCATTCTATGTTGAGAGGTTTACGGACCTCCTTTACGGTTTTGAGAACTGACCGTTTTGGTACCTGATGTCCGCGCCAAGGTCAGTGTTCAGATTGCAAAACGATGCAAATAAAGCGACAATTGACGCCTAATATGCATCAATCCTTACCCTCCCTGCTTTTCCCTGAGTACCGGCGCCGCGTACTCGGGCTTCTGTTGCTTCGGCCCGACGAGGCCTTGCATGGACGTGAAATTGCGCGTCGGACCGGCTTGGCTGCTGGCACGATCACCCGCGAACTGACAAGGCTCGCGGAAGTGGGTTTGCTGAAACGTGAGAAACGCGGCAACCAGCAGTTGTACAGCGCCGACACCGCCGGGCCGATCTTCGCGGAACTGGCCAGCATTCTGCGCAAGACCTCTGGCATGGCCGACGTACTGATTGAAGCGCTCGCGCCCTTGGCTCCGAAACTTCGTCTCGCATTCGTGTTCGGTTCAGTAGCGCTTGGACGCGAAACCGCCGGCAGCGACGTCGATTTGATTTTAGTCGGGTTTGCGAGCTTCCGTGAAGTTGTGGAGCTTCTCTTTCCGGTTCAAGCCACGCTTGGCCGAGAGGTAAATCCGAAGGTCTATTCAACCATCGAATTTTCAGCGAAAGCGCCGGTCGAACCGTTTCTCGCCGACGTGCTGGCCAAGCCAAAGATTTACCTGATCGGGAACGCCGATGACCTTGAAGAACTTGCTGGGCGTCAGCCTTGACGCTGTTGCCGCCGACAAGGGGTCAGTGGCAATGCTTATTGCCGCTGCTGAACGCAATATCGCAGACGCGCAACTGCAGGGGCTGAGCACCGAAAACCAGTTCGACGCTGCCTACAAAGCGATCATGCAAATGGCAATGGTGGCCCTGAATGCGAACGGCTATCGCACGCTCAAAAGCAAGCCCGGACATCACCAGACGGCGATCCAGACACTGTCAGTGAGCGTAGCGCTCCCGCAGTCGAAGGTGATCGTTCTGGACGCCCTTCGTAAACAGCGCAATCTTGCTGACTACTCTGGTGAACTGGTGACCGAGTTAGCGGCCGTAGAGTGTGTGGCGAGTGCGAAGGAACTGCCGGCTCACGTCAGGACTTGGCTCCAGGCGAACCGGCCCGACCTGCTTTTACGGTAATAGTAGAGGCTTCAGCCGTTTGCGATCAAGGCTGCGCTACTTTACCGTCACGCCATTTACCAGCTCGCCAATTCGGCGCTGTTGGTCGGAATCAGCAGCAACGATATCTTCCGGGTGCTTAGTCATCTGTTCCTCCAGGAAATGGAGGAAGCCTGCGACTACGGGGTCATCATGTACCACCGTTACTTGCACTTTGCCAGATGTATCCACGCCTGTCACACCGCCTTTAGTTACTTAAGCTTACACCTGCTATCTGCCCTTGGCCTTCCGCCAACTCGCGAAGTCCAACTGACTCTGCGGATCGGTCGGCGGGTAGAGTCCCAGAATGCTGCGGCCCTCCAGTACCTTCTCGGTGACAAAGTTTTCGAACGCGGTCATCTCGATGGCCTCGGCAGCGATCTCGTCGGCGATCGACGCCGGGATGACGACGACACCTTCGGCATCGCCGACAATGACATCGCCCGGAAACACCGGTACATCGCCACAACCGATCGGCACATTGATATCGATCGCCTGATGCAGATTCAGATTGGTCGGTGCACTGGGCCGGTGATGATAGGTGGCGATGGCCAGACGCGCGATCTCGGGTGAATCCCGAAAGCCGCCGTCGGTGACGACGCCGGCGACACCGCGCTTCATCAGTCGAGTGATGAGAATTGAGCCGGCCGAGGCGGCGCGGGCATTTTTGCGGCTGTCGATCACGAACACCGCACCGGGCGGGCATTCCTCGACGGCCTTGCGCTGTGGGTGATTGCGATCCAGAAACACCGTGATCGGGTTCAGGTCTTCGCGCGCCGGAATATAGCGCAGCGTGAACGCTTCACCGACCATATTGGGCAGGCTGGTGTTCAAGGGGTGCACGTCCTGGATGAACTGATTACGCAGGCCGCGTTTGAAGAGCGCCGTGCATAAGGTTGCGGTGCTGACGGTACCGAGCTGTTCGCGGGTGGTGGCACTCAAAGTCATGCTTGAATCCGATCAATAGTTTTCAGGTCAAAAGATGTCGGGTTCGGCGACCGGCGCACCAAAACTGGTTTCGAGAAAATCGAAATCGCAACCCTGATCAGCCTGCAAGATATGTCGGCTGAACATCCAGCCGTAGCCACGCTCGTAACGCACCGGTGGTGGTTTCCAGAGTGCCCGCCGTTGCGCCAACTCTTCGTCACTGACCTGTACATTGATGCTGCGCGCGGCGACATCAACGGCAATCAGATCACCAGTCTTCAGCAGTGCCAGCGGCCCGCCAATGTAGGCTTCAGGCGAGGCGTGCAAGATGCAGGCGCCGTAGCTGGTACCGCTCATACGGGCATCGGAGAGGCGCAACATGTCACGCACGCCCTGCTTGACCAGCTTGACCGGAATTGGCAGCATGCCCCACTCCGGCATGCCGGGGCCGCCCTGCGGGCCGGCGTTGCGCAACACCAGGATATGGTTTGCGGTCACGTCCAGGGTTTCGTCTTCGACGGCAGCCTTCATGCTCGGGTAGTCATCGAACACCAGGGCCGGGCCGGTGTGTTTGAGGTATTGCGGCGCGCAGGCGCTGGGCTTGATGACCGCGCCATTCGGTGCGATATTTCCACGCAGCACCGCCAGTGCGCCTTCGGCATAAAGTGGCGTCTGCAAGGTCCGAATGACGTCGTCGTTGTGTACTTGCGCACCGTCGATATTCTGAGCAACGTTCTGGCCGGTCACCGTCAGGGCGTCGAGCGCCAGATGGCTACGAATCCGGTTCATGAGTGCCGGCATGCCGCCCGCATAGTAGAAATCTTCCATCAGATAAGTCGCGCCGCTGGGTCGAATATTGGCGATGACCGGCACACGGCGGCTGGCCTCGTCGAAATCGTCGAGGCCGATGGCGCAGTCAGCGCCGGCGCGGCGCGACATGGCGACCAGATGAATGATCGCGTTGGTCGAGCAGCCCATCGCCATGGCGACTGCAATGCCGTTTTGAAATGATGCTCGGCTCAGCAGTCGTTGCGGCGTCTGGTCTTGCCAGACCATCTCGACGATGCGTCGGCCGCAATGCGCGCTCATTCTCGGATGATTGGCGTCCGCCGCTGGAATTGACGACGCGCCCGTCAAGCTCAGGCCGATGGCTTCTGTGATGCCCATCATGGTGGCTGCTGTGCCCATGGTCATGCAGGTGCCATGACTGCGCGCGATACCGGCCACGACCTCCACCCATTCTTCGTCGCTGATGTTGCCGGCGCGGCGTTCATCCCAATACTTCCAGGCGTCCGATCCCGAGCCCAGCACTTTGCCTTTCCAGTTGCCGCGCAACATCGGACCGGCCGGCAAATAGATGCAGGGCAGCCCGGCGCTCAGCGCGCCCATGACGAGTCCCGGCGTGGTCTTGTCGCAGCCGCCCATCAGTACCGCACCGTCCACCGGATGACTTCGAATCAGCTCTTCAGTCTCCATCGCCAGCATATTGCGATAAAGCATGGTGGTCGGCTTCACGAACGACTCGGCCAGCGAAATCGCCGGCAGCTCGATCGGAAATCCGCCGGCCTGGAACACACCACGTTTGACGTCTTCGACACGCTGCTTCAAGTGGCTGTGGCAGGGATTGATATCTGACCAGGTGTTGATGATGGCAATAACCGGTTTGCCAACCCAGTCGATCGGCGCATAGCCCATTTGCATGGCGCGCGAGCGGTGGCCGAAAGCGCGCAAGTCATCCGGTGCAAACCAGCGGGCGCTGCGCAAGGATTCAGCAGCCTTTGCAGGGCCAGTGTCGTTTTTCATGATTTGGATGCGGCTTGCATGGGGGGCAGTCGATGTTCGGAAGTATTAGATTATGCCTGCGCACGCACAGGATGCCTGGCCGACCAAGCCGGTGAAGATCATCGTGCCGTTTCCGGTTGGCGGCACCAGCGATGTCATGGCGCGCATGGTCGCCGACGAACTGGGCAAGTCCTTGAAGCAACCCTTTCTGATCGAGAACCGCGGCGGTGCGGGCGGCACCATTGGTACCGCTTACGCCGCCAAGCAGACGGGCGACGGTTACACCTTGCTGCTCATTGGTGTCGGATCGAACGCGGTCGCGCACGGTCTGGATGCAGGCCTGGCCTATGATTCGATGCGCGATTTTGTGCATATCGGTCAGATTCACTCGGGACCGAATGTACTGGTGGTGCATCCCGGCACGCCGTACAAGAGCTTCAAGGAACTGGTCGACTATGTGCGGGCAAACCCCGGCAAACTCAACTATGGCTACACCCACGCAGCGTCGGGCCATATGGCCATGGAGCTATTCAAGCAGCGCGAGAGTGAGTGTCCGAAGGGCGTGAAGTCCTGTAACGGATTTTTCATGGTGGGTATCCCCTATCGCGGCGGTGGCCCGATGATGACCGATCTGATCGGCGGTCAGATCCCACTCATGTTCATCAATCAGGATGCCGCCCTGGCGCACGTGCGAGCTGGCAAATTACGCGCCCTGGCGGTCACGAGCTTGCAGCGCAATCCGCTCTACCCGGACGTGCCGACGCTTGCGGAATCCGGTCTGCCCGGATTCCAGGCGCTGTCCTGGTCCGGCTTGTCGGCACCAAAAGGAACGTCGCCGGCGATTATCGAGAAGCTGGAAGCCGAGATGCAGAGAATCATGACCTCATCGGCGATCAAGCAACGCATGGAAGCGGTCGGTTTTGTGGTTCCGCCTCAAGGTGCGAAACGATATTCGGATTTCGTCAAGTCCGAGATCGATAACTGGACTAAAGTTATCAAGGTTGGCGGTATCAAACCCGAGTAGGCTTTTCAAATGGCGCGTGCGCAACCTGAAATTAGACGAGTCACCGGCCGCAAGGCGTTTCTCGAACTCCTCGTCAGCGAGGGTGTGACCCACCTGTTTGGTAATCCGGGCACGACCGAGCTGGCGATCATGGAAGTCGTGCCCGATTTTCCGCAATTGACTTATGTGCTCGGTCTGCAGGAGTCGATTGTGTTGGGTATGGCCGATGGTTATGCGCGCGCCAGCGGCCGTTTGACGGCCTGCAACCTGCACTGTACGCCGGGCTTGGGCCATGCCATGGGCGCGCTCTACACGGCGCACATGAGCGGCTCGCCGATCATCGTCACGGCCGGTCAGTACGAAATTGGCCATGGCCTGCAAGAGCCATTGCTCTATGAGGACCTGGTCAGTATTGCCCGGCCGCTTGTGAAGTGGGCGGTCGAAGTCACGCGTATTGAAGACCTGCCGCGAATCGTACGCCGGGCCGCCAAGATTGCCATGGCTGCGCCGACCGGGCCGGTGTTCATCAGCCTGCCCGGCAGCGTGCTGGATCAGGAGGCCGAGATCGATCTTGGTCAGGTGACTCGGGTCATTGCCTCCACCCGACCGGACGATGGCACCCTGGATGCAATGGCCGAGCGTTTGCTGGCCGCGCGCGCGCCGTTGATTCTGGCGGGCCGTGAAGTGGCGCAAGACCATGCGTTCGCCGAAGTGGCCGAGTTGGGCCTCCTGCTTGGTGCGCCGATCGCGCAGGAGCCGGTGGCGCACAACGTACGATTCCCCTCGGATCATCCGCTCTGTATCGGCGACCCGGGCCGCAGCCAGGAGAAACTGCGCGCGCTGTTTGATCAGCACGATCTGTTGCTTTCGCTCGGCGCCGACATTCTGAAGTTATCGGCCTACAGTACCGTCGAGCCGATGCCGCCGACTCTCGAATTGCTGCATGTTTCCTTGCGCTCCTGGGAACTCGGGAAAAACTACCCGGCCGAAATCGCCGTGCAGGCCGATGTTCGCGAAACCTTGCGCGCGCTTTTGCCTCGCCTGGGCGCACGAGTGACGCCCGAGTATGCGCAACAGGCTGCGCTGCGCGCCCGCGCCGTTCGCGCTAATAATTGGAGCGTTCGGCGCGAAACCTTGCGTGCGCACATCGAACCGCTGGCCAGTCAGCAGCCCATCGATGCGCGAGTCTTGATGAACATCTTGTCCGAAGTCTTGCCTGCCGACGTCGTGCTGGTCGAGGAGGCGCTGACCTCGACGCCGGCCTTCAATGCGCTGGTTGCGCTGACCGAACAACGCACTTATGTCGGTATGGCCAGCGGCGGTCTGGGGTTCTGTGTTCCGGGCGCCATCGGCGCGGCGCTGGCCAACCCTGGCAGGCCGGTGGTGGCGGTGCTGGGCGACGGCAGCTCGCTGTACGCGATTCAAGGACTCTGGACGGCCGCCCATTTCCGACTGCCGATCACCTATGTGCTGGCCAATAATCAAGGCTATCGAATCATCAAGGAGCGTTTGCTCGCGATGCGCCACAGCCGTCGATTTGTCGGTATGGACCTCAGCGACCCGGCACCGGATTTCGTCGCGATTGCACAGGGCTTCGGCGTCAGCGCCCAGCGCCTGACCGACCCGCGTGAATTGGCGTCGGCCCTGACTCAAGCGATTGCATCGCGGACTCCGCGGTTGCTCGACGTGGTGATCGATCGCGGCCCGCTTTGACGCTTTGGAATACCACCTGGTGACGGTGAACTGGTGACGAAGGTGAACTGATGATAAGGGTGAACTGAAGTGGCTGATATTTGTTCCGAAGTGAGCGGTACGATCTGGAAAATCGAATTCAAGGTTGGCGATAAAGTCGCCAGCGGCGATGTGCTGATCATTGTTGAATCCATGAAAATGGAGATTCCGGTCGAGGCGTCACGAACCGGCGTGGTCACGGCGATCAAGGTGCAGGAAGGCGATACCATCGCCGAAGGACAGGTGCTGATCAGCATCGCATAACAGTCCCCCCCGACCTGCCGCCTGGCGTCAGTTCCCCCAGGGGGCCAAGGAAACTTGGGAGCGGCCCGGCGTTTCCTTGAGTCCCCCCCGACCGCCAAAGGGTTCTCAGATGCCGTTCGTGGGTCGGCGCTTTTATGCCCGTGCGGTTCAGGGCAATCTGGCAGCTTCGGGAACTTTATCCACCCGAGTGGATGCGTCTTATGAGATCAACGCTGCTGAGTCCAACGCTGCTGAGTCTGAGTCTGAGTCTAAGTTTCAGACTGAGTTTGAGTCGCAAAGCCTGCCGAACCGCTGTCGTGCTGGGTTTGATCTGGCTGGGCGCGGGATTGTCAGCGGGCCAGAATGTGGCGCGGGCCGAGTCAACCTTGCCGGTGCGCGAGCGACTGGTCGAAGAGGCCCTGCACATCAGCCAGACCGCGCGGGTGATGGAAGCGCTGGCTGAGGCGATGAATGAAACCCTCGCGCGAACGCCGCAACTGGCGCGGCTCAAACCCGAGCATCGGGCGCGCCTGAGTGCGGCCGTTGCTCGCGCTTATTCGCCTCGCCGGTTTGTCAATCGGATTAGAGATCTACTGGTTGAAAATGCAAGTGAGCATGAACTTCAAGAGTTTATTCGATACTCCAAGATGCCATTGGCGCAGCGCGCACTCGAGATGGAAATCGTCGCCAGCTCGGCTCATTCCGATCTGATTACCCGGCATGCGCGGGGCAGCGCCAACGACCCGGAGACCATGCAACGCATTGCGGCCGTCCGACGCATGGATGCTGCCAGCGGCGGCAGCGACATGTTGTTGGCCATTTCAGTGGCCACGGCCTTGTCGTCCGCAGACATGCAACGACGATTGGCACTCGAACCGCAGGGCGGTTCGGGCGATCGCTCCAGTGACGACGGGTCGGTAGAAGAGCGCGACCACGGCGAGCGGTCCGCTGAAGAGCGGCCGTCTGGCGCCTCGTCGGAACCCGGCAAATCCCGATTGCGCGCCTCAAAAGCAGAAGTCGAGCGGCTGTCGCGCAGCCTTCGGCCCAATGTTTACCGCGATGCGATCAATAGCGCGCTGTTCACGTATCGTTGGCTGACGTTAAGCGAATTATTGGAATATACGGCGCTGCAGGAAGTACCGGCCATGCGCAAGGTCGCTTCCTTGATCAACGATGCCTTGGGCAGCGTGTTTTTAGTCGCCCAGGCCGACGCCAATGAACAAATGTTGCTCGAGTTGCTGGGTAAGGGCCAAACACCGACTTGAGGCAGCGCGCAGCGGGCCGCCTGGACTGGTCGCGACGGGCCTCGACTAGCCTGGGCCGGCCAAGCCGAACTGGCCCGGGTTTGGCGCTCAGCGTGGCCGATCACCGGCCAGCGTTATCCGCTGCATCACCCGCCGAAAGCCGTGATAGTCATTGACCGGATTGTGCAGCGCGCAGCGGTTATCCCAAAGTGCGATCGAAGCGGGCTGCCAGGAAAAGCGGCAAGTGAACTCGGGCTTGACCTGATGCGCAAACAGAAAGTCCAGCAGCGGTTTCGCCTCGGCGTCACTCAAGCCCTTGATGCCGACGGTATGCGCGACGTTCACATAGATTGATCGGCGTCCCGTTTCAGGATGGGTCCGGATAATCGGGTGTTCGGCGCTGTAGTCGCTCTGATGGTCGGTGCGACCGCTGGTTTTGATGCGGTCTTCGCGGGTCATGGAGACGTCGGCCTTGGCGGAGCTGCTGATGCCGATCAGGCCATCGAGCAAGTGCTTCATGGTCTCGGATAACGCCTCGTAGGCGGCGTACTGGCTCGCAAAGAGTGTGTCGCCACCGTGCGGCGGCACTTCCTTGGCGAGCAACATGGAGGCCATCGGCGGTATCTCGAGATAAGTGGTGTCGGAGTGCCAGATACCGCCAAAGTTGTTACGCTCGTGCTCGAGTTTCTTGACCTCGATGATCATCGGAAAGCCGTCGATGCCACTGACAAACGGGTATTCGATCGGCGCGCCCAGGGTCTTCGCAAAGCGCATGTATTGCGCACAGGACAGATCCTGATCACGCAGGAAGACCACTTGGTGTTCCAGGAAGGCCGCCCGGAACTCGGCAACCTGCTCGGCCGAAAGTGGCTCGCGCAGATCAAGCCCAATCAATTCGGCACCGAGGGCGCCGGCCAGTCGCTTTATCTTTATCATGATACTCAGTCGAGGATAATCTTGAATTCATGGTGAGAATAGCTGATTTGAGCGAGAGGTAGTACACAGTGAAACTGGCAAAAATGATCGAACCGGATCGCGTTCATCGACGCGTCTATGCTGACCCGGCAATTTTTGATCAAGAGATGGAGCGGATCTTCGAGAAGATCTGGGTCTACTGTGGTCATGAGAGTCAAACGCCGAAACCCGGCGATTTCTATACCTTGCAAATTGGCCGCCAGCCAATGTTGATGGTGCGCGGCAAGGATCAGAAAATCAACGTGCTGTACAACCGCTGTCCGCATCGCGGGGTGCAACTGTGCGGCGCGCAAAAAGGCAACACCGGCAGCGCCCTGGTGTGTTCGTACCACGCTTGGAGTTTCCATCTCGACGGCAAGCTGCGCAGTATTCCGCTGCCCAAGGGCTACGAAGGTACCTCGGTGAATGCCGAGAACCCCGACTGTTCGGTCAAGCCGGCGGCGCGCGTCGACTCGTACCGCGGTTTTGTGTTTGCCAGTCTGAGTGCAGAGGGCCCGAGCCTGCTCGAGTTTCTGGGCGAAGCGAAAATTGCGTTTGACGACATGTGTGACCGCTCGCCGGTGGGTGAAGTCGAGGTCGTGCCGATTTGCCATCGGGTGATTCAGCATTCGAACTGGAAGTTCTTCATGGAGAACCAGCTCGACTCGTTGCATCCTTCAGTGACCCATCAATCGACCGGGGTGTCGGCGGCGCGCATCGAGAAGCGCTTGAAAGACACGACTGGCCAGGCACCGCTTTACTACCACTACCTGTCAACGTTTGCGTCGAGCTTTGACATGTGGGACTCCGTGCAGACGGTGAATTTTCCGCGTGGCCACGGTATCTTGAAGGCGTATATGGGCTTGCGCCCGCAAGACGCCGATACCAAGGCGCATGAAGCCCAACTCGTCAAGGCCTATGGCGCCACCAAGGCTGAGGAATACCTGTCGCGCAGCATTCACCATGTCCTTGTTTATCCGTATTTATCGGTGCAATCGCCGCTGCAGCAACTGCGCTGCCTGCGACCATTGGCGGCGAACAAGACGTTGTCCGAGATCTGGCACTTCCGCTTGAAGGGCGCGCCCGAGGCAATCTACCAGCGCTCGCTCTGGTACTACAACCTGGTCAATTCGCCGGCCACCATGATCAACGCCGATGACCTCGAGAACTGGTCGAAGGGCCAGTTGGGGCTTGAATCCGACGGCGGTGATTGGGTCAGCTTTCATCGCAACTACGGCGGTGACACTGAGGAGAATGGTGTGCTGATGTCGAATCGAGGAACGTCTGAAGTGGTCATGCGCAGTCAGTTCAGGGCCTGGTCAGAATATATGGTCGGCCGGAAATCGTTGCAAAAGCGCGCCGGTCGACTCGACGATGCTCGAGCCAGTCGACTTGTCGACACTCGAGCCATGGCTGCCAAGGATTGATCATGGTTACCGCGCGTAAAAAATCAGTCGTCAAGACCGCGTCGAAGCCGCCGGTCAAGCAGTCGAGCAAGTCTTCAGCCCGGTCGGCTCGTTTGAAGCAGGACATCGTCATCGAGCGAATCGATGGTGCGACGACGGGCGCGCAGGCGATTGCGCCCGATCATTCGCCCAGAACTCGACACACTTCGTCCGGCGTCGCGATCAAACCGGCGATCACAATGACCCAAGGTGCGGCAAACGATACGGCAAGTGCCACGGCGAGTGCAACTGTGCGTGCGGCGACAGACGCCGCACTCAAGGAACAGGTCGAGCAATTCCTGTTCCTGCAATCCGAGCTGCTTGATAGCAAGAACTGGCAAGGATTTATCGATCTGTTTGCCGATGACGGTGTTTACTGGATGCCGGTGTTGCCCGAGCAGACCGACTGGCGAAGTGAGGCGTCGATATTTGCCGAAGACAAGCTCATGATGGAAGTGCGCATGGGCCGGGTTACCCACCCGACCGCCTGGTCGCAAGCACCGATGTGGATGACCAATCATCTCGTCGGCAACATTGCGATCGAATCGGTCGGCCCCAGCCAAGTTGTCGTGCGTAGCCGATTTCATTTGATGGAGCTGCGGCGCGATCAGGTGCGCCATTTTGGCGGCACCTATCGGCACACCTTGCACAGGAGCAAGGCGGGGTTGCGGATCCTCATGCAAAGAGTCGATATGTTCAATGCCCAGGCACCGTATGATTACGTGTTGCAGGTCTGGGTTTAATTGAAGCAGGTGATTTAAATGGCCGAACGTTCGTTCAAGGAAGAAGTCAAGCGCTTGCGCCTGGGTGAGGGCGAGCTGTTCGAGGGTGAAGGCATTCTTGCGGTCACCAAGGCGCTGTTGCAATCGGGCGTGTCCTATGTGGCCGGTTATCAGGGGGCGCCGATCTCACATCTGATGGATGTGCTGACGGATGCCAACGATATCTTGCAGGAACTCGGCATTCGCTTCGAGCACAGCGCCAGCGAGGCGGCAGCGGCGGCCACCTTGGCCGCGTCGGTCAATTATCCGCTGCGTGGTGCGGTGACTTTCAAATCGACGGTCGGAACCAATGTCGCTTCCGATGCGCTGGCCAATCTGGCCTCGGGCGGCGTGACCGGCGGCGCGTTGTTGATCGTCGGGGAGGACTACGGCGAAGGCTCGAGCATCATGCAGGAGCGCTCGCATGCGTTCGCGATGAAATCGCAAGTCTGGCTGATGGACCCGCGCCCTAACTTGCCCAGTATCGTGCGTGCCGTGGAGAAGGGCTTTGAGCTGTCCGAGGCGAGTCAGACTCCAGTCATGCTGGAGCTGCGGATTCGCGCCTGTCATGTCACCGGCAGTTTCACCTGCAAGGAAAATAAGCGCGCCGATTTCAGTTTGAAAGATGCGATCGAGAATCCGGTTCGCGACGTCAGTCGGATCGTGCTGCCGCCGTCGAGTTATTTGCACGAGCAGGAAAAAATCGGCAAGCGCTGGCCAGCGGCGGTCAAGTTCATTCAGGAACAGGGACTCAATGAATTTTTTGCGGTTGATAAAGCCGATATCGGCATCATCGTGCAGGGCGGTTTGTATAACGGGGTGAATCGCGCGCTCGAACAAGCTGGCTTGTCGAACGTTTTTGGCGACAGCGACATACCGATTTATGTCCTCAACGTGACTTATCCGCTGATTGACGCGGAGATCAAACAATTTTGTCTGGGCAAGCGCGCCGTGCTGATGGTCGAGGAAGGGCAACCCGACTTTATTGAGCAGTCGTTGAACAGCATCTTGCGCAAGGCCGACGTGCAGACGCGGGTCCATGGCAAGGATCTGCTGGTCATGGCTGGCGAGTACACGCCAGCGGTGCTGACCCAGGGCATCAACCATTTTGTGGCGCGTTATCTGGGCCGTGCGCCCTCGGATGATTTGGCTCGTGCGTCCGCAGATGATTCTGCTCGGGCGCAAGCATCCGTCGAGTTGACGCCGAATCAGGTGATGGCGCCCGTCGAGGTGGTGTCGCCCATCCACACATTGGTGCCGATCCAGGCCATCATCAATCAACAAGTTCACGCGCGGCCGCCGTCGTTTTGCACCGGCTGCCCGGAGCGACCGATTTTTACGGCGATGAAACTGGTTGAGCGCGAGATCGGCAAACACCACATCAGTTGTGACATTGGTTGCCATCTGTTCTCGATTTTGCCGCCGTTTGATCTGGGCGCCACCACGATGGGCTACGGACTGGGTTGGGCCGGCGCGGCCGCGTTGAACACGCGTGAGACCGGTAAACGCACGATGTCGGTCATGGGCGACGGTGGCTTCTGGCACAACGGTCTGACCAGCGGCGTCGGTAACGCCGTTTTCAATCAGACCGACAACGTATTGCTGGTGGTTGATAACGGTTATTCTGCGGCCACAGGGGGTCAGGACATACTTTCGTCGAAGGCCAGCAGCACCTTGCGATCCACCAATAATCCCATCGAGAAAGCAGTTCGCGGCGTCGGCGTTGATTGGGTGCGCACGGTCAATCATACGTACAGCATTGAACAGATGCGCGCGGCCCTCAAGGAGGCGCTGACCACCAAGGATAAGGGTCCGAAGGTGGTGATTGCGCAAAGCGAATGCATGTTGAACAAGCAGCGCCGCGTCAAGCCCTTGATACGCGCCAGGATCGCTGCAGGAGAGCGCGTGGTGCGTGAACGATTCGGAATTGATTCCGATACCTGCACCGGCGATCACTCCTGCATCCGGCTGTCCGGATGCCCGTCGTTATCCATCAAGGACAACCCGGACCCGCTGCGCCGCGACCCGGTTGCCACCGTACTTGATAGCTGCGTTGGTTGTGGCTTGTGCGGTGAGGTGTCGCATGCGGCCGTGCTCTGCCCGTCGTTCTACCGGGCTGACGTAATCGATCATCCGAGCGCTTGGGAGCGCTTTAAATCACGCCTGCGGCACAGTGTGATTACCTGGCTTCAGAAGCGCAGCGAGCGACGGCTGGACGGCTTGGCCGCTTGATTTTCCGGTCCGTATTCCGGTCCGTATGCCAGCCCGTATGCCAGCCCGTATGCCGGTTTGCGAATTTCGGCCAGCGATAATTCTCCTGAATAAGTTATATGACAAGTAGCGCCAGTCGGCTTACACTTTGAGACTAGCGATTACCAACAAAAAGAACTCGAAAAAAGTTCGTCTATAGTTCAGTCGCTAAGTGAGGGTGATCTATGGCGAGCCGAACACGTTGCTCGGACTGTCGATTCAGCGAATTGAATACCCAGGCTCTGTTGGAACCCGACTCGTCGGTGCGCCGCAAGCTGTTACAAGCATCTGCCGGTGTCGCCGCCGGTCTGACTTCATTGTTTGCCGAGTCGGCATTTGCGCGACCCGCCTCGGGCGATCGGCTGCTGTTGGAGGATGCTGAAGGCGCACCGACGCCCTTGCGTGTCCAGGACATTCCGCTGGCCAGCAAACCGGTGCTCGCCTTTCCGTACACCAGCGCAAGCAAGACCTTGAAAAACGATTCACGGTTGAACAAGATTGTGCTGATGCGATTCGCCGAAGCCGATCTCGATGCTGAAACGCGTCAGCGCTCAGCCAAAGGTGTAGTTGCCTACTCGGCGATCTGTACTCACCAGGCCTGTGACGTTAAAACCTGGGTCGCCAAGGATAAGGCTTTGGTCTGCTTTTGTCATGCCTCGCAGTTCTTATTGCTCGAACAAGCCAAGGTCAATGGTGGCCCCGCACCTCGAGCACTACCGGCCCTGCCACTTGCCGAGGACAACGGTCAATTGATGATCACCGGACCGTTCACCGGCAAGCCTGGGGGCACCGCCTGATCGTGGTGGCTTGGGCAGCCCTCGAAATTGTTTCCCGATTGAGTTCACAATAATCTGCAGCATTCAGGAGGCTGAGAATGAACAAGTTACGTATTGGAATTTTCTGTGCAGCACTGCTCGCGGCGCCCGTCGCCGCGACGGCGCAACTGGCCGCATACACGCCGGTCACCGACGCGCGTTTGAAAAATCCCGAGCCCGGTAATTGGTTGCACTATCGCGGAAACTATCAGGGCTGGGGTTACAGTTCGCTGGCCAAAATCAACACCGGCAACGTCGGCAAGTTGCAACTGGCCTGGTCGTATTCGACCGGGCAGGTCGAAGGACATCAGTCGCCGCCGTTCGTTAACAACGGCTATATGTTTGTGACAACGCCCGGCGCTCAACTGATTGCGCTGAATGCGGCGACTGGTTCTGAGCTCTGGCGCTACAAGAAAGAGATTCCGGCTGAGTTCCTGCAACTGCACCCGACCAATCGCGGCGTGGCGCTGTACGGTGACCGTGTTTATCTGGCTACGGTAGACGCCCACCTGGTTGCGCTCGACGCCAAGACTGGCAAGGTGCTATGGACCACTCAGGTCGGTGACTACAAGGCCCTGCAATACATTACTTTGGCGCCACTGGCAGCCAAGGGCAAGATCATGGTTGGCTCGTCGGGCGGCGAAACCGGTGTGCGCGGATTCGTAGCGGCCTACGACGCCGAGTCTGGCAAAGAAGCGTGGCGCACCTACACCACTGCAGCACCGGGCGAACCGGGCGGCGACTCGTGGCCAGGCGATACGCACAAAAACGGTGGTGGCTCGATCTGGATCACTGGCACGTACGATCCGGAAACCAATCTGTCGTTCTGGGGCACCGGTAACCCGGCGCCGTGGCCGACCGAAGGCCGAAAGGGCGATAATCTATACACCACCTCGGTAGTTGCGATGGATGTTGACACCGGCAAGATCAAAGGTCACCACCAGTATCATCACAATGACGCCTGGGACTGGGACGAAGTATCGGCACCGATTCTGATCGACACCGAGATCAAGGGCAAGAAGGTCAAAGCGGCGGTTCACGCTGGTCGTAACGGCTATTTGTGGATGCTCGAGCGCACCGACGGCAAGATCAATTTCATCGATGCCAAGCAGTATGTACACAACGATGTCTTCACCAGTATCGATGCGAAAACCGGCCGCCCGAGTTATGCCGAAGCAAAGCGCCCCGGCATGGGTAAAGCGGTAACGTTCTGCCCTTCCCTCTGGGGTGGCAAGGACTGGCCACCCGAGGCTTATAACCCGAAGACTGGGCTTTTCTACATTCCCGCGAACGAAAACCTGTGCTCCGAGTTGCCGGCCGCCGAGGATATCAAGTACAAAAAAGGTGACCTCTACATCGGTTACCCGATCGAAGGCGTCTTGGGCAGCTTGCGCTTTCGCGATGGCACTCCGAAGCATATTGGCGAGATCCAGGCCTGGGACCTGAAAACCGGCAAAAAAGCTTGGGGCCATAAGTTTGATCGTCCGATCTGGGCGCCGTTGTTCACCACCGGCGGTGGCTTGTTGTTTGCGGGCGGCACCAACGATCGCATGTTCCGCGCGTTCGATGCGAAGACCGGCAAGGTCCTCTGGCAGACCGCTACTCCCTCGGGTGTGACGGCTGTGCCGATGTCCTTCGAAATCGGCGGCGAGCAGTACATCGCCGTGCAATCGGGTTGGGGCGTCGACGCGCAACGAATGCAAGAAGGTATGAATGCCTTGCTCAAAACCAAGACCGTTGTACCGCAAGGCGGCGTGGTCATGGTGTACAAGGTCGGCAAGTAGGCGTTTTCGTATTGCTCTAAGCAGAGCGCCGCAATTCGTGGAGTTGATCCATCGAATTCGCGGCGCTTTTGATGTGGCAGCGCCCGGTTGGCTGCTCAATTTTTTACTGAGTTTTCTGCTCAGCTTGCTGCCGATCTCGGCGCAGGCTGATTCGTTGAATCGCGATGCACTGCAAATGCTGCTTCCGCCGGGACTGATCGCGGGTGAGCTTGATCCGCTGCTGCCGGTGCGACCGGTTTTTGCGCGCAATGGCACCCAACTTGAGTTACGCGGCTACGTATTTGAGACCGTCAACTTCGAACCGGCGCGCGGCTACTCCGGCAAGCCGATCAATTTACTGGTGACTCTTGCCAGCGATGGCACATTCCTCGGTGTGCGGTTACTGTCCCATCGCGAACCAATTTTTGTCAGTGAGCGCGGCAACAATTTGCTGGTCGAGTTTGCGCGTCAATACGAAGGGCTGACCTTTCGATACAACACGCAGATCGTTGGTGCCAAGGATCCTTCCCAGCGAAGCGCCGGTACTGCTCATCTGACTGGCGTTACCCAAGGGACCGTATCGGCTCGGGCAATCGATCGCGCAATCATTCAAGCGTCGATTCTGGTGGCACGTTCTCGTATGGAGTCCGACGGCAAGGGTTCCGCGAATCGTCAGACGGTCGATGAACGCTTTCGGCCAATGAACTGGCAGGAATTGGTGAGCGCGCAATGGATCACGTCATTGCAACTGAGCCAGATTCAAATCGACGCGCGCTTTGCCGCAACGCCCGCAGCTTCGCCTGCGCCGCCTGCTCTGTCTGTTCCCTCTACGCCGTCGGCACCACCGGTGGAACCTGCCTGGGCTGTTGACCTGTGGGCCACCCCGTTGAGCCATGCGCAAGTCGGGCGCAATCTGCTGGACGATAAAGGCTGGGCTTATGTCCGCTCCATCGCCGAGAGCGGTCAGCACGTGTGGCTGGCGATCGAGCGGGGCCAACTGCGCTTAAGCGACGCTAATCGCGCGCTGTTGTTGCAAGGCGGGAATTCCTACGAGTTACGCGAAATCGATTTCGACCACACCGTCAAATTGCCGGTTGACCTGGGCTCTGCGAATCCGCCGCCAAAAGTACGGTTGTTCCGCACGATCGACGCCCATTCACTCGACATTAACGCGCCTATTGAGTTTGCGCTGTCGAACGTTCGTCGATATGGCACCGATGCCTTGCAACGCGTCCGCGTCGATTGGAGCCTGGTGTATCCGCAGCGCCCGCCATCAAGCAGTGAATATGCGGTTGCAGCCAAGACCTGGCAGTCGGCGTGGCAGGAGCGTAACCTTGAGTTGACGGTTCTGACGGTAGCGCTGTCGTTGCTGGTTGCAGCCTTGGCGCGGCCGCGCTGGTTATCCGCCCACAAGGATCGGTTGCGCCGCTTTCGTATCGCCTACCTGGTATTTACCTTGGGCTTTATCGGCTGGTATGCGCAAGCGCAGTTGAGCGTTGTGAACCTGACGGCAACCGTTGAGGCGCTGCGCCGCAACGAGGATCTGTTGTTCCTTTTGTTCGACCCGATGACGGTTTGTCTGTGGGGCTTCGTCTTGTTGACCCTGTTCGCCTGGGGACGCGGCACTTTCTGCGGCTGGCTCTGTCCGTTCGGTGCTTTGCAGGAGCTTTTGAGTCTGGCGGCTCGCGCGCTCGGCATCAAGGGCATCCGCTTGACACAAAGGCTCGATCAACGTTTGAAGTACAGCAAATATGGCGTCTTGGTGATGCTGATCGCCAGTGCTGCGTTGCTCAGTCCGTGGACCGATCAAGCAGTTGAAATAGAACCCTTCAAGACCGCCATCAACATGGGTTTCGAGCGCACCTGGCCCTATGTGGCTTGGGCGGCAGCCTGCGCGCTGTCGAGCGTCTTTGTGTTTCGCGGTTATTGCCGGTATGTGTGTCCGCTGGGCGCCGCACTCGCCGTTCTTGGATCGGTGCGCCTGTTGAACTGGATCCCGCGACGCGCTGAATGCGGCACACCTTGCCAGACCTGTCGGCATCGTTGTGAGTACCAGGCTATCAAGCCCACTGGCAAGGTCGACTATCGTGAATGTTTTCAGTGCCAGGACTGCGTGACCATCTATCAGGATTCGAAGCAGTGCCTGCCGCTAGTTCGTATGCATCGAAAGCCGCAGGCGGTATCGACGATCGTGGCGGCACCGGCTCGAACGTAGCCAACTTTACTTTGTCCGCTCCGAAACAATTGATTCACGGCTCCGCCGTTTTTCGCTCGGTTGCGCGCTATCATCCTTGTAAATCACAGGGTTTTGTGCGCTGCACTAATATCAGCGTTTGACTCAAAAAATCCCCTTGGAACTTCGATTGCCGATGCTGACCCATTCCCGCTCCGCGCTCGCTGTTGCGCGCTTACTCGCTATCGTTGTTGCCTTCTCTGTATTGACCGCTTGTGACAAATCTGCCGCACCCAAGCCGGGTAGCCCTGGCACTGGCGACGGCCCGCCCGGCGGCATGCCACCCCCGGAAGTCTCGGTCATCACGGTTCAGGCCTCCGATCAACCGGTTCAGTTCGAATATACCGGTCAAACGGCGGGTTCGCGCGAAACCGAGGTGCGGGCGCGGGTGGCTGGAATTTTGCAAAAACGCTTGTATCAAGAGGGCGCCACCGTCAGCGCCGGAACACCCCTGTTCCAGATTGATCCGGCCAATTTTCAGACGCAGTTGAATTCCGCTGAGGCTGGGGTCAGTGTCGCTGAGGCCAGAGTCCGGCAAGCGCGTCGCGACAATTCGCGCCTGGTGCCTCTGGTCGCCGAAAAAGCGATCAGCCAGAAAGAGTTCGATGACAGCAAATCGACGCTCGAGCTGGCCGAGGCTACGCTCAAGCAGTCGCGTGCGCTGGCGCAGGAAGCCCGTCTGAACCTGGGCTACACCAAGGTGCTGGCGCCAATCAGTGGCGTCACCGGGGCCGTCAATAAATCGGATGGCAGCCTTCTTACCCCGACCGACAGTTTGCTCACCACCATTGTGCAAACCGACCCGATGTTCGTCAGCTTTAACGTTTCGGAGAGCGATTTTCTGCGCTTGAACAAGCAAATCAGTGATGGTCAGCTCAAGGTGCCCGGCAATCGCGCCGCCAATGGCAGTCTGGGCTTTACCGTGCAAGTCAAGCTGGCCGATGGCAGCATCTATGCGCGTCCCGGCAAACTTAATTTCGCCAGCGAAAAAGTTAACGCCCAGTCGGGCAGCATTGAAGCGCGCGCTGAAATTCCCAACCCCGATGGCAGCCTGCGCCCAGGTCAGTTTGTCCGGGTGCTGCTCGGCGGCGCCAGCCGCATCAACGTGTTGACGGTGCCGCAGCGTGCGGTTATTGACAGCCCATTCGGCAAGATCGTGTTTGCGGTTTCCCCCGACAACAAACTGGAGCCACGCCCGGTCGAACTGGACGGCTGGACGCAAGGTCAGTGGATTGTCAGCAAAGGCGTGAAGAGCGGCGAAAGGGTTTTGGTGGAAGGGTTCATCAAGGCCAACACGCCAGGCATGACCGTCAAGCCCGTGCCCTACGTAGCGGCGGCGCCTGGCGCTGCCGGCGCACTTCCGGGCACTGCGCCGTCGTCCGCGAAATAGCCGAGCGATACCCCGATGTTCTCAAAGTTCTTTATCAACCGCCCTATATTTGCGACCGTATTGTCGTTATTGGTGGTGTTGGCGGGACTGGCGGCCATGCGGATCTTGCCGATTTCGCGTTATCCCGAGATTTCGCCGCCGGTCGTGAACGTCCGTGCGATCTATCCGGGTGCTTCGGCCGAAGTGCTGGAGACCACCGTCGCTGCGCCGATCGAGCAATCGATCAATGGCGTTGAAAACATGCTCTACATGGATTCAACCTCGTCGGGCGACGGCACGGTCACGATCAACGTCACCTTCGATGTCGGCACCAACCTCGATATCGCCGCAGTCAACGTCAATAATCGCGTTAACCAAGTGCTCTCGAAGCTACCGCAAGAGGTGCAGCGCCAGGGTTTGACGGTGGCGAAAAGTTCGGCGAATTTTCTGGTCGTGGCGGCCATCTATTCACCTGATGATCGTTACGACGCGCTGTTCATTTCGAACTACACGACCCAAAATATTGTCGATGCCGTCAAGCGTGTACCGGGTACCACCAACGTACAGATCTTTGGTGCCAAGGACTACGCGATGCGTATCTGGTTGCGCCCGGACCGGATGGCGCAACTGGGTGTGACGGTGGCTGACATCACTGCGGCAGTGACCGAGCAGAACGCGCAATACGCCGCTGGCAAGATTGGCGCGCCGCCCAATAACAGCGAAGAGCTGACCTTGACGGTAACCGCCAAAGGCCGCTTGCTCGAGCCCGAGCAGTTCGCCAATATTGTGGTGCGAACAGGGGAGAAGGGTGCGGTGATTCGATTGAGCGATGTTGCCCGAGTTGAATTGGGCTCGAAAGACTACAACTTCTATGGTCGGGTCAATGGTCATCCGTCGGTACCGGTCGGTGTCTTCTTGCAGACTGGCGCCAATGCGCTGGCGACACGGGCAGCGGTTGAAAAAACGCTGCTCGAACTCAAGGCCAAGTTTCCGCCCGGCCTGACTTACTCGACACCGTATGACACCACGCCGTTTGTTGCCGAGTCGATCAACGAGGTACTGAAGACGCTCGGCGAGGCAATGATTCTCGTCTTCATCGTGGTCTACCTGTTCTTGCAAAGCTGGCGCGCGACCATCATTCCGGTGCTGGCGGTTCCGGTGTCATTGATCGGCACCATGGCAGGGCTGTATCTACTCGGCTACAGCATCAATACATTGACTTTGTTCGGCATGGTGCTGGCCATTGGTATTGTCGTCGACGATGCCATCGTCGTGCTCGAGAACGTCGAGCGGCTCATGCATGAGGAAGGGCTGAATCCGCATGACGCCGCCGTCAAGGCCATGCAGGAGGTCACCGGTCCGGTGATTGCGATTGTGCTGGTGCTATGCGCGGCGTTCATTCCGGTAGCGTTTCTCGGTGGATTGGCCGGCGAGTTGTATCGCCAGTTTTCGGTCACCATTTCGATCGCCGTGGTGCTCTCCGGCCTGGTGGCGCTGACCCTGACACCCGCGTTGTGCGCGGTGCTGCTGAAGCCCGGTACGAGTCAGCGTGCTGGCATTTTCAGACTATTCAATCGCGGCTTCGAGCGCTTGACGTATCGCTATACCCAGGGCGTGGGTTTCTTCCTGAAGCGTGGATTGATCGGCCTCATTCTCTTTGTCGGCATGGGCGTATTGACCGGTGTGCTCTATCAGAACGTGCCGAGCGCATTGGTGCCCGACGAAGATCAGGGCTACTACATTGGCGCGGTGATTTTGCCGGAAGGCTCGTCGCTGGAGCGCACCAACGCGGTTGTCAAAAAAGTCGAAGCGGCGATGTCGCCGAACAAGAATATTGACTCGGTGTTCAGTCTGGTCGGGCTGAATTTTCTGGGGGGTGGCGGCTTGAAGTCATCGGCGGCGACGATGTTCTTTCCGCTGCGACCCTGGGCCGAACGCGACCAGACGGCCAAACAGTTGGTCATGGAAACCTACATGAAGACCGGCGGTATCAAGGAGGGCCTGCCGCTGGCCTTTGCGCCGCCCGCCATCCAGGGTCTGGGGCAAACCGGCGGCTTTGAGTTCTATCTGCAAAACAAGGCCGATGGCGGCGTGCGCCGACTGGCGCAACTGCTGCCCGGCTTCCTGGCCGAGGCCAACAAGCAACCGGAATTGCAGGGCGTGAAGTCGCTCTGGCAGGCCAACTCGCCGCAAATTTTTGTCAGTGTCGACACCGAAAAAGCGCGCTCGATGGGCGTGGCGGTGGCCGATGTCTACAGTACGCTGGCAGCGACCCTGGGCAGCTATTACGTCAATGACTTCAACAAGAGCGGACGCATCTACCAAGTGCTTATGCAAGCCGAAGGACAGTTCCGCTCCAAGCCTGATGATATTGGTGCGCTTTATGTGCGTTCGCGTGCCGGCCAGATGATTCAGATTCGCTCGTTCGCTGAGGTCAAGTTTGTCGCCGGTCCGGACTCGGTGCAGCATTTCAATGCGTTGCCTTCGATTCAGATTCTGGGTGAACCGAAACCGGGATTCAGTTCCGGTCAGGCGATCGCTGCCATGGAGCGCGTGGCCGCGCAGGTTTTGCCGCTGGACACCGGCTATGACTGGGGTGGTGCGTCGTTCCAGCAAAAGCGCAGCAGTAGCGCGGCCGGCCTGGCACTAGGGGCAGGCTTTGTCATGATCTTTTTGATTCTGGCAGCCCAGTATGAAAAATGGTCGTTGCCGTTTTCAGTATTGCTGGCCTTGCCGTTCGGAATTTTCGGTGCCTTGCTGGCGGTCTATCTACGCAACTTCACCAACGATGTCTATTTTCAGATTGGCCTGGTGACTTTGCTTGGGCTGTCTGCCAAAAACGCCATTTTAATTGTCGAGTTCGCGAGCATGAAGGTGCACGAAGGCCATTCGCCGGTAGCCGCTGCCATGGAGGCGGCGCGTTTGCGATTTAGACCGATTCTGATGACCTCTCTGGCGTTTATTCTCGGCGTTGTGCCGCTGGCCTTCTCCACCGGTGCTGGCGCGGCAGCGCGGCAATCGATCGGCACGGGCGTCCTGGGCGGCATGTTGGCCGCGACATTTCTGGCGATCTTCCTGGTGCCGTTGTTCTTCAAGCTCGTGAACGACTGGCATTTTCGTAGCAAGCCCGAGGATTACGAGCGACTCGGGACGGCCAACAAGGTGGCGGGATAGGACTTCAAATCGTCAGGCCGTTGGCCATACCCACGATCGCCCGCAGAATCGGTCCTGGATCGCTGTCCTCGGTCATGATCGCGCCCTCGGTAATTTGGAGTTGTACGTTATTGGGGGCGATACCGGCCTTGGCTACCGCGTCAGTCAAATCCTTGACCGGGTCGTCACCGTCGAACTGGTGCGGTGAAATGATTAAACACAAGTAACGATCAAAAACGAGTCGCCGAGGCATGCCCCTTCGCATAGGCGACCAATTCCTCGATATGCACGATGACCAGCCCGTGCACATTCGAGTAGGCGGTAACCCCGGCCCCGACGGCCATCGTGCCATCCGGATTCATCAACTCGCACAACACGCCGGCCGGTGCCAGTCCCGCCCATCGAGCCAGATCGACGCTGGCCTCGGTGTGGCCCTTGCGCTCAAGTACACCGCCCGCCCGCGCGACCAACGGGAAGACATGGCCTGGGCTGACAATATCGCTGCGCGAACCGTCATATTCGAACGCCTGTGAATCTGTCAGTGAATCTGCCAGAGAAGGCCGGAGGGCCCGCATCGCCGCCTGAATCGTGGTCACTCGATCGATCGCTGATACGCCAGTACTGATTCCGTCGGCGGCCTCGATCGATGCGGTGAATGCGGTGCCAAAGCGCGTCCGGTTGTCTTCGACCATCGGCTTCAGACGCAGCGCTTGAGCATGCGCCGGCGTAATGCACAGGCAGACGATGCCGCTGCCATCGCGGATCAGGGTGGCCATCGTTTCGCGGCTGATTCGGCTGGCAGCGACGACGAGATCAGCCTCGTTCTCGCGGTCTTCGTCGTCCTGAACCAGAACCGGTCGGCCGAGCCGCAATGCCTCGAGCGCTTGCGTGACGCGAAGATGGGGAATCAGGACCGCGCTGCTGGCAGTCGGGTTGATGACGCTTGGGGTAGAAATTAATGACACAAAAACGCTCCTCGTTGAACCACTGTTGACGATGAACGTTTCAGGGCAGCGAACGCCCACAGCGACCGGCAGGCACACGCCCAAGCCGGACGCCCTGATGGCGACCGCGATCGGCAC
Organism: Burkholderiales bacterium; assembly: GCA_031363055.1. Taxonomy (GTDB): domain Bacteria; phylum Pseudomonadota; class Gammaproteobacteria; order Burkholderiales; family Burkholderiaceae_E; genus JANLTP01. The sequence goes on from JANLTP010000083.1 coordinate 28,501, forward strand.
CCGCACGAACACGCTTGCGCAACTTGGCTCGTCACGCGCGTGAACGCACAGGCACCGACATCTTCTTTCATCCGGACTGTAACCGTCGGCCCCGGCATTTCACCGGATCTGCTGACCCCGCGCCTGTGTTCATCAGAAGCATTTCTGAGGGACCAAGTCGCGGGCGCTCGCGGGCTCACTATTCTCGCGATGTTCTGCGAGCGTTGTACACCGCCGGTGGGGAATTTCGCCCCGCCCTGAAGACGTCGGGACTCAAATCAGTCCCAAATTTGATTCTATTCAGGGCGACCGGCGCCGTCTATGCGCCAAGACGTCGTCGAGTTTCAATAGCTGGCTAACCATGGCAGGGTTTTACTGTCAGACCGCCTCTTGACGTCAGGGTCGCCGAGTTTCATAGTGGACGGCTCGCCTCGGTCGAGTCAATCCCGGTTCGATCGGGCGAGAATTACCGAGGTGCCAATCATGAAAAGGTTCAAATCAAGTGGAATTGGACTGGCCATCGCGCTGGCGATGGGGTCCTCAATGATGTTAGTCGCGCCTGCCGTACAGGCGCAGCAGGCGGCGCTGGACGGACGAGTTTTCGAAGGGGTGTTTCTGCAACGTGGCAAGACCCGCGGCGACGCGGACACGATCAGTTTTCGAAGCGGTCGTTTGCATTCATCGGCTTGTGATCAGTACGGTTACGGTGACGGCAGCTATGTGGCGACGCCCGAGGGCGATACCGTACGCTTTGAAGCGCAGACGGAAAGCCCCAAGTACGGCAAGCTCGAATGGCGCGGGGTCATTCGAGCCGAGAAGCTTGATGCAACGGTCATGATGGTGCAGTCAGGCAAGACGCCGATCGAGAACTGGGTCGTCGCAGGTCAAAAGAAATAGCACGGTAGAAGTGGCGCAGTAGAAGTGGCGCAGTAGAAGCAGCACAGTTACCCGAATTACGAGTGAACTACACTCCGGGGCGCTGATTCCTTTTGCCCCGGAGTTCAAGATGGCGACTGCGAGCAAAACCGCAAGCAAAACCGACCGGCGCTGGCTCAGCGCTGCACTCGCTTATCTGCCCAAGTGGCTGAGTTTTCAAATGGAGCGCTACCGGCAGACCGGTTGTTCGCTGGCCATTGTTCAGGGCTCGAAAGTCATCGAGCGGCTGGCCTTCGGGGTGGCCGATCTGAGCACCGGTGAGGCGCTGACCACCGGCCACCGGTTTCGAATCGCATCGCATTCGAAGACCTTCACTGCCACCGCTGTGATGTTACTTCGAGAGCAGGGCAAACTGGGCCTTGATGATTCGATCGGTCGCTACGTTACGGGTTTGCACAAGGATCTGGCCAAAGCACGCGTCAGCGAGTTGTTATCGCACAGCGCCGGCGTGATTCGAGATGGCGTCGACAGCGGACAGTTCGCCGATCGGCGCCCGTATCTGTCGCGCCCGGAATTAATCGAGGCACTGTCACGCAAGCAGCCCTTGTTACCCGGCCTGCAACTCAAATATTCGAATCACGGTTATGGCCTGCTGGGAATGATGATCGAAGCGATCACCGGCCAAAGCTACTCAGGCTGGATCAGCAAGAACGTCATCGGCGCGGCCGGGCTACAGGAAACGGTTTGTGATTGGCCGTTCTTGCCAAAGTCAGCCGCCGTGGCACGCGGCCATAGCGCCGAGTTTCCGTTTGTGCAACGGCTGATCGTTGCCGGTGATAACGTCTGCGACGCCATCGCACCGGCCGCCGGATTCGTCGCGACGGCGTCCGATGTCGCACGATTCTTTGCGCAGTTGGCACCGGATAACAAGGCGAGTGTATTGTCGGCCGCTAGCCGCCGTGAAATGTTGCAACGACGCTGGCGCGATAACTGCAACGCTCAGGAATCGCACTATGGCTTTGGCCTCATGATGAATGCGCCCGGCCCGAAGGAGTTCTGGGGCCATACCGGCGGCTTTCAGGGTTTCGTCTCGAGAACCGCGCATTTTCCGAGCCTTGACATGACGCTCAGCGTGCTCTGTAACGCGCAGGACGGCATGTCCTACGACTGGGTTGACGGCATCGCGAGCATCCTCTGGGCATTCCGGCAATATGGCGCGCCGGGCAAGCGGCACGCCGATTGGGACGGGCGCTGGTGGAGCATGTGGGGCGCGACCGATCTGGTCGCAATGGGCGATGCGCTGCGTCAGGTTTCCCCCGCCATGACCCGACCGTTTGACGACAGCAACTCTGAACTGGTGTTGATTGGCAAGGATCATGGAACCATTCGGAGGGCGTCGGCTTATAACAGTCCAGCCCAGGACGTGCGCCGCGTTCGAGATTCCAAAGGCAAAGTGATCGAGCTCTGGTGGGGTGGCGGCCGATTGACTTCACGGCAAGACATGCTGGCCGAAGTGAACACGAGATATACGAAATCGAAGTTCGTACAATATCCGCAATGAACAATAAAGCCATTATTCGAATTGTGCTCGTGCTTCTGGTTGCGGCCATCGGCGCCTGGCAACTGAGAAACTCGCAAACCGCTCCCGAGTCGGCGACCAAGTCGGCGCAGCAGCAGGGCGGCCAGCCGGCACATCATCACAATAAGGGTGGTAACCATCAACGCGACAGCGGTGTAAAAGATGGCGCCGACCGTACTGCGCGCCAAGGGCAACCAGCCGGTGCGATAGGCGAGTTTGATTATTACCTGGTGAGCCTGTCCTGGTCGCCGGCCTACTGTGTGGCGCACCCACAAGACAAGCGCCAGTGCGGTGACCGCGGATTCGGTTTTGTGCTGCACGGTCTTTGGCCGCAAAAATCGTCCGGTGGTTATCCGGAAGATTGTCCAGCGAACAGCAAACCGAGCGCAGCGACTGTGCAGCGAACTCTGGCGTTCATGCCCAGTGAACGGCTGATCAATCACGAGTGGACCAAACACGGTAGCTGTACCGGCCTGACGGCGGATGAATACTTTGCGCTGGCTGACCGCGCATTCGCCGCATTGCGGGTGCCTGGCGGATTTCAATCGCCATCGACGTCTCGTAATTTGTCCGTCGAGCAGCTTCTGAGTGAGTTCAACGCAGCGAACCCAGCGTTACCCAAGGGTAGCCTGACGCTTCGATGTTCAGGCGGCGAACTCGAGGAGGTCCGCTTTTGTGTTGACCTGCAATTGAATCCCCGCAGTTGCGGTGCCGGGGTGCGAACGCAGTGTGGTCGCGATTCCGTTCAGGTGCGGGCGCTACGGTAGCAGCGTCGCCAGCAGCGCAGCCGACCTAGCTGCGCTGGCCGCTACTTGCCCGTATTCTGACGCAGGCGAGCCTGGATCTGCAGCGCCAGGTAGTGCGAAAAGATTCGGCATTGCGCGAGACTGCCGGCCGTAAACCAGAGTCCCGGTTGGGCGGTCGGGCGCCACATGTTGCGCAATTCGCCACCCTCATCGAAATCCCAGACCGGCCCGACGCGGTCCGCCACCGTGTCGCCGAGGCTTGCACGAACCACCTCCTGCTGGTTTTTGTAGCCGGTCGCGACGACCAGCAGTTCGGCCGGCAGCAGACTGCTGTCCTTCAGCCGTACGCCTTGCGGCACCCATTGGTCGATCTGCTCGAACTGCAGCAGGCCGACGCGACCGTCTACGATCAAGTCCGAGCAGCCGACGTTGAAGTAGTAACCACCACCGCGACGCAAATACATCATCTGGAAGCCGGTGTCATCATCGCCGAAGGTTAGACGAAATCCGCGCGACGACAGGCCTTCGAGCAAAGCCTGGTCGGCCTCGCGCGACACCGCTGTCGAGAATTGATAAGCGTCGCGCAGCACCGGATACGGCATGGCTGTTGCGATGAGATCGCAGTCATCGATGGGGATGCCTTCGGCATACAGCGCATAGACCCGTTGTGCCTCCCGAATGCTCACCACATAAGTCGGACTGCGCTGAATCAGGGTGACGTGTGCGCCACTCGAATGCAGATCCTGCGCAACGTCGTGGCCGCTGTTGCCGGTGCCCAGAACCAGCACGTTACGACCCTTCCAGCCTGCGCCCTCGGTGTATTGCCCGGAGTGCAGAACCGTGCCGCCGAAGGTATCGAGTCCTGGCAGAGCCGGCATCTGCGCCATCGCGCTGACGCCGGTTGCAAAGACCAGATGCCTGGGCTTGAGCAAACGCCGGGTTCCGTCGCCACGCTCGACGATGACATGCCAGCATTGATCGGCCTCGTGCCACGACCCTTCGACCAGTTCAGAAGCCGTCCAACAGTTCAGGTCCAGGCTTTCGACGTAGGCTTCGAACCAATTCGCCAATTTGTCCTTCGGGATGAATACAGGCCAATTCGCCGGGAACGGCATGAACGGCAGATGGTTGACGTGGACCTCGTTGTGCAGGGTCAGTGCGTGATAGCGCTTGCGCCAGTTATCCCCGATACGCGCGTTGCGATCGATGATCAAGGTATCAATGCCCAGTGCGTTCAAACGAGCCGCCGCCGCAAGACCGGCCTGCCCGGCGCCGATGACGAGGACGGCCGGGTCGTGATCGGCATAGGCGCGCGCTCGGTTGCGCTTGTCGAGCCAGTTTTCACCGCCGAAGTCGCGCGAGTAGTCGTTAATGGCGGGTGAGTGTGCGCCGGGCTGGGCGGGCACAATCGCCAGCGATCGCAAAGCTGTCAATACGATCCATGCGCGCAGGCCGGTGCTTGCGCTCGAATCCGGTACCAGTCGCAGCACACCCTCGGCATGGCCGTCGGCAGTCTCGAATTCGAAAATGGCTTCAATCACCTCCCGCCCGGCTCGCATGACGCGCCGTGGCGCAGTGCGTCCCTTGGCCAGTCGCAACCGAGACGGTTTGACGGCCGACAACCTGCGACCCAACATCGATGTGATGGCGTCAAAGCCGTTGTGAGTTTCGATATTCCAACTGAACGCGAGTAGATCACGCCAGTGTGCATCGGCAGCCAGCAGATCGCCGAGCGCAAGCGTGTCTTGCGTAGTCAGTGCTGATGCAAATTGATGCAGCCATTGCGTTACCTGAACGGTCGAGTCGGCAGGATCTCGCGCGTTCATGGTCGCTAAATTCGTGGTCGATATATTCATGGTCGATATATTCATGGTCGAGATTTGAATCACCTTTTTCTGAGCTGCTGAATCTGAATTGCCCAATCTGAATTGCCCAATCTATCGTACGGGCGTTTATACTAACCCCGGGTGCGGTGCTCAACTCGGGGGAGCCGCAGGACACAGCCAAGGTCGGGCCGCCTGGCGGCTCACACACGACCCCTGCGCATGGCTGAGACTTCAATTCAATTCATCGCTGCCGTGATTTTCGCGTTGGCCCTGCTTCACACCTTCCTGGCCAAGCAGTTCGAACAACTGGCCCAGCGCTATCCCAGGCACGCCGGCCTCTTTCACCTGCTGGGCGAGGTCGAGGTTGTGTTCGGCTTCTGGGCCATCGTCCTGATTCTGTTCCTGTCGGTGCTGACCGGCGGCGCTTCGGCGATTGCCTACGCGGAGTCACGCGACTACACCGAGCCATTATTTGTCTTCGTCGTGATGGTCATTGCGGCGTCGCGGCCGATCGTCTCGACGGTCATGTGCGCGATTGCGCACGCAGCGCGCTGGATGCCGATGTCCAATACGCTGGCCAGTGTCTGGCTGGGCTTGGCGGCGGTGCCACTGTTCGGCTCACTGATCACCGAGCCCGCAGCGATGACCATCGCCGCTCTGTTGCTGGCGCCGCAACTCTTCATGAACCCGGCCATACCCGAGTCGCGCAAATACTTGGCACTGGGCGTGCTGTTCGTCAACATCTCGATCGGCGGCACATTGACCTCGTTTGCGGCGCCGCCGGTACTGATGGTGGCCGACACCTGGCAATGGAATAGCGCCTTCATGTTCACTCAGTTCGGTTGGAAGGCGGCCCTGGCGGTGCTGGTCAACGCGTCCATCGCCGCCGTGCTGCTGCGCCGGCACCTCGCAGATGGCCAGCTCAAAGACGGCCACCGCGAAGACGGCCAACCCGCAGCCGACGAGACGCCGCAGATCGAGCGCGTGCCCATGGGCATCGTGCTGGTACATGTTGCCTTGCTCGCGGGTGTTGTTGTGCTCGCCCACCACCCGGTGGCTTTCCTGGGGCTGTTTCTGATGTTCCTGGGCTTCACGCAGGCCTACGAGCGACATCAAAGCCCGCTCATCATCAAGGAGGCTTTGCTGGTGGGATTTTTCCTCGCCGGCCTGGTGGTTCTGGGCGGCATGCAGGGCTGGTGGTTGCAGCCGATTGTCTCCAGCCTGCAACCGCTTGCACTGTTCTTCGGAGCGCTTGGACTGACCGCCATCACTGATAACGCCGCACTGACCTATCTGGGCTCATTGATCCCGGATATCTCCGACCCGTCGAAGTACATGCTGGTGGCGGGCGCAGTGGCCGGCGGCGGCTTGACCGTGATCGCCAACGCGCCCAATCCGGCGGGCGCAGCGCTGTTGAAGCGCGGCTTCTCGGACCAATCCATCGGTGTGTTGGGTCTTTTAGTCGGAGCGCTCGCGCCGACGGCCATTGCGGCTTTAGCGTTTCTCGTTCTTTGATTCTTTGATTCTTTGATTCTTTGATTGCCTGACCGCGACGGTCTTGATATCCATCTCGTCGACCCCAGATTGCCGATATTCGAGTATTCTGCGAACCGGGTTCCTTCCGTAGAAAGTCAGAAACCATGAAACGTATCTTGCTGTTCGTTGGCACCAATGTTGCTGTCGTGGTCGTACTGGGCATCATTTCAAGTATTTTTGGCTTGAACCGCTACATCGGGCCCAATGGACTGAATTTGGGCAGCCTGCTGGCGTTTTCGCTGGTCATGGGCTTCACCGGCGCGATTATTTCATTGCTGATCAGCAAACCGATGGCCAAGTGGAGCAGTGGCGTCAAGGTCATCACCGACCCATCCAGCTCCAACGAGGTCTGGATCCTCGACACGGTTCGCAAACATGCTGCAACGGCCGGCATCGGCATGCCGGAAGTCGGCATTTACGAAGGTGCACCGAACGCGTTTGCCACCGGCGCATTCAAGAATTCGGCGCTGGTTGCCGTCTCCACCGGATTGCTGGAAAGCATGACCCGCGAGGAGGTTGAAGCGGTCATCGGCCATGAAATCGCCCACGTTGCCAATGGCGATATGGTCACCATGACCCTGATTCAAGGCGTCATGAACACCTTCGTCGTGTTTCTGTCACGCGCGATCGGTTACGTGGTCGACAAGGCGATCTTCAAGAGCAACAACAATGACGGCCCGGGCATCGGTTACATGATCACCACGGTCGTGCTCGATCTGGTCCTGGGCTTCCTGGCGCATCTGATCGTCGCCTGGTTTTCACGCCATCGCGAGTTCCGCGCCGACGCCGGTTCGGCGAAGATTCTCGGCCGCAAACAGCCGATGATCAATGCGCTGGCGCGCCTGGGTGGCCTCGAACCCGGTGAACTGCCGAAGAGTGTAGCGGCCATGGGCATCGCTGGTGGTATCGGGCAGTTGTTCAGTACGCATCCGCCGATGGAACAGCGGATTGCTGCGCTCAAGGCGCTGCAACAGCAGTAATCTTATTCGAGGTTTGATGTACCTCGGTTACGTTGTGTAACGTTACGATTCGGTGTCGGGTCACTGTCAATACTTACTCGATTTTCGCCCCCGAGTCCCGCACCGCCTTTTCGACTGAACCGACACTCGCTCGCAGCGCCGCTGTAAATGCCCCGGGTGACGGCGACGTCGCGACATCCATGCCCTGGCTGGCCACTCGCTCGCGCACCCCGGGTTTGGCCATTGCCTTGATCGTGGCTTCGTGCAATCGCCGCACCGTTGCCTCAGGTGTACCGGCGGGGACATACAGTCCAAATGAGAAATTCGACTCGTAACCTGGCAAGCCGGCCTCGGCAGCACCGGGTATGCCCGGGATCGCCGGGCTGGCAGTCGCAGTGGTCAGTGCCAGAGCGCGCAAACGACCGGCCTTGATGAAATTCATGACGGTGGGTGGCGTGGCGAACATCACATGCGTGTCGCCGGCAATGGTTGACGCCGCAGCCGGGGCGCCGCCCTTGAATTGAATCGTGATCATACGCACACCCGCCACCGATTCGAATTGCGCGCCGGCCAAATGCGGCGTCGAACCATTGCCCGATGAAGCGATGTTGAGCTTTTCCGGATAGGCCTTGGCGTAAGCAATCAGCTCGCTCAGGCTTCGCACCGGCAACTCGTTGTGCACGCAGATGATCATGGGGCCAACCGCCAACTGAGTGACCGGAATGAAGTCACGCGTGCCGTCGTAACCGAGCTTGCGGTACAGCGCATTAGTCAGTGCAAACGGTCCGGCATTGAGTACGGTGTAACCATCTGCGGCCGCTTTGGAAACGGTTTCGTTGGCAATCGTGCCACCCGCACCGGGCCGATTCTCGACCAGCACCTGAGTGCCGAATTCCTTGCTCAGTTCGTCGGCAGCGACGCGGGTGATGAAGTCACCTGAGCCGCCAGGCGGATACCCTACCACCAACCGGATCGGTTTATTCGGAAAGCGGCTGATGGTTTGTGCGTTGACAGGTTCGGCGTTGATGCCAAGACTGGCGGCCATACCGGCGGCTAATGTGCCGAGTACACGGCGACGGGTTTGCTCTGAAAAAATGACTTTGGTTTTGGTCAATAGGTCTTGATGAGGCTCAGTAGGGAAACGGTGTCTGTTGCTCATTGGAGTTTTTTGCGCTACGGCTCACGGATGAATCAATGCTCGTATCCTAACTGGATTGCGCTTGATGCTCGCGAAATGGTTGCAATTTTGAGCGTTAGGTCGCAAAATGCGACTTAACGCACTTGAACTGTCGAACCATGCCCCAATCCGTCAAGCTATCCGATGAGTTGATCAAATCCGCCAAGCAGGATGCCGAAGCTGCCGATCGCTCGGTTGCGGGTCAAATTGAGCATTGGGCGAAGCTGGGGCGCGGAATTGAACCGTTTCTCCAGGGCGCATCGGTGACGCCGATCAAGACTGGCGCTGCGCTTACGGGCGCAGCGGCGCTCCAGGCCAGGGCGGCCGTGATGGGTGCGGTTCGTCGTTTTGTCGACTCTGATGATCAAAGCGCGATTGCTGAGCGTCTTGCCGGCTTGCCCAAGCCGCAGTACGAATCCGACCCGACCGACCCCGAGCGGATCGTGCAGGTGGGCGAAGACGGGCGGCGCGAGCGCGGCCGTCTGATCAACCGACGCTTTGTACCGGGTTAATTCAGGACTTTGGTAGGTCAACTATTTATAGCTTTTGCATTTTATAAACTGTAATTTATCCGTAATTAGTCGTTTGATGCTCGGAGGTGAATCGAGATGACCCAGCCGACAGGAAGTCAGCCCGATAAAAACGAGCAGCCTTTGCTGCTGTTGGTAGCCGGCCCAAATGGGGCAGGGAAGACGACCTATGTCGACCGGATCCTGGGCGGACTCGGCCTTCCGTTCATCAACGCCGACCAGATCGCCAAGGCACTGGCCCCGGACAATCCGAACTCGGTAGCGCTGCTCACCGCGCAGCGTGCTGACGTATTGCGGGATCAGGGCATCGAGAACCTCACTTCGATGATCACCGAGACCGTTTTTTCGGATCAGGACCGCCGAAAGCTTAGATTCATCCAGCGCGCGCAATGAGGCCGGCTTTCACACAATCCTGATCTTTATCGGACTTGAAGCCGCGCAGGTGTCGATTGCGCGAGTTACTTATCGGGTGAGCGTCGGGGGTCACGATGTCCCAGACGCTGCCTCGTTGCAGCGCTACCCCCGGACCTTGCGCAATCTGGCAAGCGCGATCAAAGGCGTGTTCCGATGATGGGACGCTGCGCTATTGGGATCTAAACACTGGAGCCTGTATTCGGGTCTCTCTCAACCTTCTGTCCTCCCGAGGCGCAGCACAATGGCAAGCTTCGATATGAAAACCCGTCGCTACCTGGAGCAGTCTGACGAGGCCTGGCGCACCTTGATGTATCGGATCGACGAACCGGTCGAGGGCGGCATGCGCAACACCTTGATTCCGGCGGCGACCTTTGACTGAACTCGGCCGACGCTCGGCTCGTCCCGAGCTCAGATCATCCAACACGTATGGCCTCAGATAAACCGCGAACTGACCTTCATACCAAGGTAATGCTGCCCCGCCGTTTGCAGATGGATCGAATGCCCCTGCACCTGCTGTGTCACCGCGTGCATGTCGCGCAAGCGTCGCTCGAAGGGTTGGCTCTCGAAAATCGCTGTTGCGCCGGCATCGGTGTAGGCATCCTGCGCGACCCGGGCTGCTTCACGAATGGCGTAGGTGGCGGCTAGGCGCATGTTGATGCGATCGTCAAAACGGTGACTGCCGGTCTCCATGTTGCCGTCCCAGGACCTGCGCAAACTGTCGATCAACCAGATGCGCATCGACTCCAGTCGCGCCTGTGAAACCGCAACATGTTCTTGGATGACGGCGTTATCGCGCAACATCGTACTGGCGCTCTTCGAGGTCTTCTGATTGGCCAGACTGATGAACGAATTGAGCATCGCTCGTGCCAGGCCCAGCGCTACCGCAGCAAAGCCGGCCTGATAAACAATGGTCGGCGAAAAGCGATACAAAAGGCCAGATTCGCGGCGTTCTGATTGCGGATCTGTCACGGCCATGTCGACAGCACGAGTAGCCACACCCTCCTCAGCAGCCAGCAAATCAGGCGCAACCGCGCGCGGCACGATGCAGTATCGGGCCGGTACAAAGAGTTCATTGACCGAGTAAGTGTCACTGCCGGTTCCGCGCAAGCCAAGAACCTTCCAACTGCCCGGCGTAATGTCGACGTCTTGCCGACGAATCAACGCCGTGCGCTCTGCGGGTTGGCCGGAGACGCCCCTGATCGCGTTGCCCTCATGATCCTGAATCTGGCAGTGACCACCGAGCCAACTCGAGTGTCGATTGCCGCTGCCAAAGCCCCAGTTGCCCGTGACGCGCCAGCCGCCCTCGACCTGCCGGGCTACGCACGCGCCGGCCGGAAAGCCCCAGGACAAGACCGCGCGTGGATCACCAAACACATCGCTGGCCGCGTCTGAGTCCATATAAGCGGCCGATAGGGCGCAGCCATTGCTCTGGTTCACTGACCAGGCGGCGCTCGCATCGCCCTCGGCAATCGCGCAGATGACCTGGAAATAGGTCGGCAAGTCGAGCTCGGCGCCGCCTTGTGAGCGCGGCAGCAACAGGCGAAACATCCGGGCACTGAACAGCGCGTCGAGAACGGTTGATGGCAGGGATTGAGTGGCATCAATTTGCGGACCGGCAGCGTCGAGCAGAGGCCTCAGATTACGAGCCAGCACAAGCCAGTCCTGATCGATGTCGGCCGTGTGGCCGATCGGGAGATCCGTAGGTTTCAAGCGCATCACTCCAGTGTACCTTTCCGGCGTACGTTCCGAGCGTACTTTATTTCACACCGTACAGCGCCTCCCCAAGCATAGCCAGCAGCGTCGAAATTTCATCGGCCGACACGTTCAATGCCGGCATCAGTCGCAAGCAATCGGTTCGCGGCGCGTTGATCAGCAGTCCCTGCTCGAGCGCCCGGCGAACCAACTCGGCGCCGATCGGACGATTCAGTGCCAATGCCTGCAGAAGTCCCTGACCACGCACTTCACCCAGTCCGTATTGACGCGACAGGTGTTCAAGTCCGAGATGCAATTGTTCGCCGCGCTGAATGACTGAGGCGAGGAACAGCGGATTCGATACTGCCTGCAACACCGCATATCCGACTGCCGTCATCAACGGGTTGCCGTTGAATGTTCCACCCTGATCGCCAGCCTGGAAACACGACACCCGTTCGGTCGCCAACAACGCTGCCAGCGGCACGCCACCGCCCAGGCCCTTGCCCAGGGTCATGATGTCGGGCTCGATGCCACTGTGTCCGTAGGCCCAGAGCTTGCCGGTCCGGCCAACGCCGGTTTGAATTTCATCGACGATCAGCAGCAATTGATGATGTGCGGTCAATTCACGGAGTTCGCGCATGAAGTGATCGCTGGCCGGAAATACACCCGCTTCACCTTGAATCGGTTCGAGCATGACTGCGACGGTTTTCGGATTGATCAGTCGGGTAACCGAATCGAGATCGTTGAGTGTGGCTTTCGGAAAGCCTGTGACCTTGGGCTCGAACAGATCGCGGAAGGCGGCCTTA